>PHFL01000039.1:87305-164794 GCA_002794105.1 Candidatus Thermochlorobacter aerophilus
ATGTATATACAAATTTGTTTCAAAAGATGACTGTCCTTTATCAGGAGAAGTAGAAAAGGATGAAAGCTATTTTGGAGGAAAAAGGAAAGGTAGCAGAGGGAGAGGCGCAAAGAGTAAAATTCCGGTATTTGGAATTCTTGAGAGAAATGGAAAAGTTAAAGTTGAGATAGTAAAAGATGTATCTGCTGAAACACTACTGAGAGAAACCATAAGGAAAGTAAAGAGAGGAAGCTTGATATATACAGATAAATTCAAAAGTTATGATAGTCTTGTAGTGTATGGATTTAAGCATGAGAGGATAGATAAAAGTGTAAAGTTTGCAAATGGTAAAGTGTATATAAATGGCATAGAAGGATTTTGGAGTTATGCAAAGGAGAGGTTACTAAAATTTCATGGTGTAAGCAAGGCGAATTTTATCTACTATCTAAAAGAGCTTGAATTTAGGTATAACTTTAGGGATAGTATTGATGATAGTTTATATACTTTTTCAAAAAAACATCAAAAGGTAAAAAATGGAAGTTATATTGAAAAATTCAATTATAGAACATATAATTAAAAAAAAGAATACAAAAAATTTATTTGAACAAGATAGTAATATTCAAACAGAAATCATTACAATAAACGGTGAAGAAATTCCCATTTTTATTGATGAATTCTGGACTTCTAAACAAAGACAAGCACATTCATTACACGAAATTTCCTATCGTGCTTGCTTCAAACCGCAACTACCGCATTTTTTTATCAAAGCGTTAACTAATGAAAAATCGGTTGTTTATGATCCCTTTAACGGCAGAGGAACTACCGTTTTGGAAGCAGCATTATTAAACAGAAGCATAATAGCAAATGATATAAATCCTCTCAGCATCATTCTCTCAAAACCACGACTTTTTATTCCAGACGTAGAATCGCTTAAAAAAAGATTGTTGCAAATTCCCATTAACTATGAACTGAAAGCCGATATTGATTTATCTATGTTTTATCATCCGAAAACAGAAGCAGAAATTATCAGTTTGAAAAATTATCTCAAAGAAAAGGAAATAAATCAGCAGAAAGATGAAATTGATTATTGGATACAAATGGTTGCAACAAATCGTCTGACAGGACATTCTGCTAATTTTTTTTCAGTATATACACTTCCTCCGAACCAAGCTATTAGTCCTGAAAAACAGAAAAAGATAAATCTTTTAAAAAATCAAAAACCGGAATATAAGGATACAAGGTCTATTATTTTAAAGAAAACATACGATTTATTAAAAGATATTACTTCTAAGCAAATTAGTCAATTAAAAACTATCGGCCATAATGCTTTGTTTCTTAATAAAGACGCCAGATTTACAGATGAAATTCCTGATGAATTCGTTGATTTAACGATAACATCTCCTCCTTTTCTGGATGTTGTTCAGTATGCAGATGATAACTGGTTACGATGCTGGTTTAATCATATTGATGCTGAAGAAGTCGGGAAAAAAATGACCATTACCGGAAAGGTTGAAGATTGGAAAAACGTTATGAAAGATGTTTTCAAACAATTATTCAGAATAACGAAAACAGGCGGCTATGTTGCATTTGAAGTTGGAGAAGTAAGAAATGGTAAGGTGAAGTTAGAAGAAATTGTTGCCCCCGTTGGAATGGAAGTTGGATTCAAATGTGAATGTATTATTGTTAATAAACAAATCTTCACAAAAACATCCAATATATGGGGGGTTAGCAACAATAAAAAAGGGACAAATACAAACAGAATAGTTGTATTTAAAAAATTATAGTTATGTGTAACAATGATTATACAAAAAAATTAGAAAGTATTATTAAACAAATGTTACAACCGCTTAAAGGTATTCCTTTAAAATTAGTTATTGAAAGTTTATACAATCATACTATTATCCCATTTGATTTTAATGACACAAGAGACCAAAAGTTATTAGAAGATTTGATTGTTGTTGCAGATAGAAGTGCAAAAAATATAAATAAAAAAGGAATATTACGTAGAAGAGCAAACGAAGTTGGTAATGATATTGAAAAATATGTAAAAGAAAGCTTAGCAGCCATTGGTTATGAATGTAACACCCCTATCACATCTGAAGGGAAAATGAAATCAACAGGATATCCAGATATTGAATTCATAGATAGATTCAATAGAACAAATTATCTAGAATGTAAAACATTTAATTCTGAATCATTAAATTCTTCACTAAGAAGTTTTTATTTATCACCTTCCAGAACATCTAAAATAACCAAAGACGCTCATCATTTTGCAATATCAATGGAAATTTATCAAAGTGGTAGTAAAAATGGGCTCAGCATATTCAAATGCAAAGGATGGAAAATTTTATGTTTAGAAAAACTTGAAGTAGATGTAAAATATGAATTTCAAGCAGATAACATCCATTTGTATAAAAAAGAAATGATATTAGCAGAAAGAAATATTAAATAAAAACAAAAGGTAATTACTCAAAATAATCCACCTATGCTATAATAAGTAGTATAGGAGGTAAAACATGAATTTAGTAGAATTACTACAAATAGCATCATCAGAGGAAAAAGTAGTATAGTTTAAGAGAAAAAGGCATACTTAAAACATTTGATAGCTGTCCTTTTTGTCATGATAGAAACATTGGTAAAATTAGGAGAAACTTCTACAAATGCTATAAATGTAAAAAGGAATGGAGCGTTAGAAAAGACAGTATCCTTGAAGATTTAAAAGTTCCATTTTCTAAATTCATATTGGCTGTAAAGCTATTTATCCTTGAAGTTTCAGTTAACAAAGCGCATAAAGAGCTTGGTTTAGCTTACAATACTACGCACAAAATCTACACAAAACTTAGGCAATGTATATACAAATTTGTTTCAAAAGATGACTGTCCTTTATCAGGAGAAGTAGAAAAGGATGAAAGCTATTTTGGAGGAAAAAGGAAAGGTAGCAGAGGGAGAGGCGCAAAGAGTAAAATTCCGGTATTTGGAATTCTTGAGAGAAATGGAAAAGTTAAAGTTGAGATAGTAAAAGATGTATCTGCTGAAACACTACTGAGAGAAACCATAAGGAAAGTAAAGAGAGGAAGCTTGATATATACAGATAAATTCAAAAGTTATGATAGTCTTGTAGTGTATGGATTTAAGCATGAGAGGGTAGATAAAAGTGTAAAGTTTGCAAATGGTAAAGTGTATATAAATGGCATAGAAGGATTTTGGAGTTATGCAAAGGAGAGGTTACTAAAATTTCATGGTGTAAGCAAGGCGAATTTTATCTACTATCTAAAAGAGCTTGAATTTAGGTATAACTTTAGGGATAGTATTGATGATAGTTTATATAAATGCTTGGGTGGAATAAATTGAGGAATTACCAAAGATAGCTTGAAAGCAAACATCAAAGGCAGGCTTTACTGCCCACCTTTTTAGTTGAGCAACAATTGATTTAGCAACATTTGTTGTAGGTTTTGGCGCGCTGCCTGAAGCAATTAGAAGTACACGCCAAGCATGGGTACAGCAAGAAGCCCACTACGCTGATTAGCGAACACGTAGCGTACATCAATGCCAACAAGCAAGTTCCGCAAGATGAAAAATTCTGGAATGCGATAGTAGAAGACGTTCCCTGCTGTGTAGAAAATGCTGTTTATGTTCATGTTAAGTTCCACGGGAGGAATCAGACCAGGAATCTCAAAGGTGATAGTAGCATTAGAGTTAAGTGAAGACCACAGACAGCCAATGCCAGCATAAGCACGGTTAGCAAACTGTCCGCCGAAGAGATTCATAGGCACTTCAAAACCCAGCTCAGTGCCAAGTATATTATTCCTAAGCCAAGGCCGGTTGATGGTTCCAACCGTAGTTACACCTGAAGAAAAGTCTGTGCCGAGCGAAAGAAGACCGATGAAACCAAGGTAGAGGCCGAAGGGAAAAGTGTAACCAAGGCGTGAAGTAGAACCAAACCCATAACCTTGACTAAAACCGTAGCCGAAACCGCTCATGACTGAAACGCCGGGCCTACGAACAGAAGAAGGAAGTGGCGTAACGCGTGGAAGAGAGGTATTGACAACAGGGACTGGTGGTGTGATAGAAGACAAATCGAGATATGGCTCGGGGCGGACAGGTTCAAAGCCAGTCACCGGCGAAGGTTTATCATCACGAGAAATATATGCGGGAGCAACCGTAGTTACTGGGAGCCCTTGTGGATGAAATGCAGGGCTTTCAGATGATCCTCCCATGCGTCCAAACAGTTGAGCGTGCGCGACATGTGCACTCAAGAGCAGCAGGGCTAAGAGTGGGTACCGCATATTAATTGGCGATTTTTCGTTAAGGCTTTTGCATTTAAGCAGGCTTACGATAGGAATATACCAAAGATTCAAGTTTCGTTCAAGTTTCAAGAGAAGAAAATTCTGTTATTGCAGTTTGCAAAACCCTCAAAAGAAAAAAAACGAGCATCAGAGAAACAATAAAGACGAGATAGCTCGGCGCACTTAGCCATGCCCACTACCGTGATGCGGGATGTGCGGTATTGAAAAGAGGTAGCTGATGCTGCATCGCTTCAATGATGGTTTTATTAGCTTTGGGGAAAGCATACTGTGGCAGGTCTTCGATGCGGACCCAGCGCACTTCTTGGCTGGATTTGGGCACAGCTTCACCAGAGAGATATTGACAATGAAACGCATGCAGCGTAATTCTAAAATGCGTATATGCGTGCTTGACTTCGGCAAATTTCTCGCCAACTGCAACCTGCAAGCTAGTTTCTTCAGCAATCTCGCGGCGACAGCATTCCTCAAGTGATTCACCGGGTTGCTGCTTGCCGCCCGGAAATTCCCACAGGTTACTCAAAAGACCTTCAGCTTTGCGCAAGGCAATGAGAACAGTATTGTGGCGGTGCACTACACCAACAGCTACATGGTAGTGCGGCGGTGGCGGCCTGCGAGACTTGATAGGCAATTGGTGCTCAGCTCCATGCTGAAAGGCATAGCAGCTTGAACGCACTGGGCAGCGCAGGCAATCAGGCTTTTTAGGTAGGCAGACTGTAGCACCAAGTTCCATCACCGCCTCATTGAAAAGCCCTGCTTGCCCCTTGGGAAGATGCTGCAGAGCTACTGTTTCAATTTGCGCCTTCGTTGAAGGCTCTCGCAAGTCGCTGTAGATGCCAAAGTATCGAGCAAAGACACGCATGGCGTTGCCATCAATAGCAACGCAATCCTGACCGAAAGCGATACTGGCGACACTTGCAGAAGTGTAATCTCCAAAACCTTTGAGTTTGCGCAATTCCTCACGGGTGCGTGGCATGGCGCCACCGTATTTTTGAAGAATGACTTGCGCGGCATGCTGCAAGTAACGAGCGCGTGCGTAGTAGCCCAATCCTTCCCATGCTTTCATCAAATCATGAGTGTCCGCTTGAGCCAGTGCTTCAATCGTAGGAAATTTTTCCAAGAAACGCTGATAGTAGGGAATCACTGTAGCCACTTGCGTTTGCTGTAGCATGACCTCTGAAATCCAGATGTGATACGGGTTGCGCGTGCGCCGCCACGGCAAATCTCGCTTGTGCTGATGGAACCACGCAATTAGAGCTGCTGAAAATTCACTGCTCATAAGATCTTTTTCATGAAGGAGTTATGCGTGCTCTAAGAATAACTCTTTTAGCTCTAATAGTGAGCGTATAACTATACAATCATCTCGCAAAGACTTGCGTCTGTCAAGCAAAATAGCAGACATACCTGCCGAGCGAGCACCTTTCACATCAATGGAATACACATCGCCAACATAGACACATGCACTGGGTGGTAAGTCAAGTTTTTGAAGCGCAATAGCAAAAATTTCAGGGTCGGGCTTTTCCACACCAACTTCATGTGAGTCAATGACAAACTCGAGATACGGTCGCAACCCATACTGAATCGTCAAGGCTTCGGCACGACCATCTGAGTTGGAAATCATGGCGAGCCGATAGCGTGCCTGTAGCGATTGCAGTACATCTAATGTATCTGGCAAAAGATACCGCCAGAGATTTTCACGATGATGTTCACGCAGGATAAAATCGCGAACATACGCCGTGCGGTCGGAAATCAAATCTTCTGGAATTGGTAGCGCATAGAGCAAGTGCTCAAAGAAAATCGGTAGCCGAGACGCATCGCTGGTATTTTTGTTTTCTTCCACAAGGCGACTGATGGCATCAGTTGCAGCAGATACAGCCTTGAAGAAATCATCCTCTTGCAGTTCAAACTGATACTGCTGCTGAAAAGCCTCACGAAAAAAAGGATAGCTTAAGTGCAGCAGCGTGCCACCTAAATCAAAGATGATGGCTTTGAGTGCCTTAGGATTTAGTGGCATAGCCATGTCGAATGGTCATGATGATTTAGCTGACTGGCGCTGCTGCGCTCGTGGCAAGAGTTGACGCAGGCAAAGCATCGAGATATGGTGATAGTGAGGTCTGTGCTTCTTCGTTGAGACGAATCGCCTCAAAAGTATTGTTCTTAGCCTTTGGATGCCAAAGTGAAAGCACAGCCAGCTCAGCAACATCGCTTCGGTCAATCACACCAGAAATTTTATCGCCAACATCCAATCGCAGCTTATGTCGGAGCGGTTCGCCATCTTTTAAGCCGCCAGGACGGATGATGGTAAAAGTTCGTCCTTCTGTAGAGAAGACTTTCTCGAGATGCTTTTCAGCACGACGCTTTTGGGACAGCACTCCGCCGAAGAGGTTCAATGGATGAAAAGGCTTAGTTACCGCAATCGAGCTGATGAGCACAAAATGCTGAACCCCAGCATCGGCTGCAGCATCAATAAGACGAATGGTGCCGTCTCCATCGACTTGCACTGGCGAGTCTTCACCAATTGGTGCAGTGGCGCCAAGTGCGCAGATAACAGCGTTGCATGTTCTCACGCATCTCCTAACGGCATCAGCATTTTGAATATGACCGAGCTCGACTTCGATATTATTGAACTCGGCGAGCTTATCGGCTCTGCGCGCAAATGCACGCAAGGAAATGCCGTAATGCAAAAGACGGCGAACGACCCACAGACCTGTGCGACCTGTTGCACCAGCAACTAAAACCTTGCCTTGGAACGGTAGTGTAGACATAGGATTGAGCAGTTACTTCAAAAGTGCAAGAGGTGAATTCTGCCAAAGTGAATAGTGTATGGAATATACGACACCAGCGTCAACAATTGCATGCAGGAAAACAATTCCCCAAACATCTCTGAAAAAGAAATACAGCGCCGACCAGCAAAGAACAAGCGCAACTTGTAGTGGGAAAAACAGTTGCTTGAAAATGACTTTGTCAGGTGGCATCTCGGAGAGAGGAATAACATGCGGCGGTAGAGCATTAATCCAGAGCACACCGTGAATAAATCCACTGAAAACCATAAACATCAAAATACCGCCAAGAAATAAGTAAGGGGACTTGTCAGTAAAATTGCGCATCATATTTTCGCCGAGCTTAAAGATCGCGAGGAAAACGAAAGTTTCGCAAGAACCATTCAGCACAGCAAAAATAATCATGCTCATGACATCAAACGGGCGACCGCCATTGCTTGTGGAATTGTAATACACATAGATATTTGCCGCCACAACTAAGAGTGATACAAGAAATAAGAAATTTCTCTTAATTGAGGTGCTGCGGTCAGTAGATGTGGTTTTTTCAGGGAAAAGTTCATCGCCAAGAAAAAGTATGGCGCATATGATACCAACTGCCCAGTAGAAAAGGATAAATAGTGTCATGTTCATAAAAAGGAGAGTGCTACGGTATTCTTTTAACTAGTAGTTAAGAGGAGATTACGGCGTATAAATCCAGTCCGCAATAAAGACATTCGTTTCACCACGCACTTTGCCATTTCGGTTAGAGGCAAAGATAATTTTTTTGCCATCTCGCGTGAAAACTGGGAAACCATCAAAGTCGGGGCAGTATGTAATGCGCGTTAGTCCAGTGCCGTCTTCATTGATAAGGTATAAGTCAAAATTGCGCCCACGTTCAGTATCGCCGAGATTTGAGGAGAAGATAATTTGCTTATTGTTTGGATGAAAGAAAGGCGCGAAATTTGCCTTACCGTTGTTCGTTACCTGACGCCGATTTTGACCAGAGGTGTCTATGACGAAAATTTCCAGCTTATTCGGACGGATTAGTCCTTGATTTAGCAATTCAAAGTAGGACTTAATTTCCGCGCTATCCTTAGGAGAAGAAGCCCGAAAAACAATTTTTTTGCCATCCCACGAGAAAAATGCTCCACCATCATAGCCAACGTGATATGTCAGACGTCTCTGATTTTTCCCATCAATATCCATGGTGTAGAGCTCAAGGTCGCCATCACGTGCAGATGTGAAGACAATCTTGTCGCCCATAGGAGAAACGGTTGCTTCTGCATCATAACCGGGCGTAGTGGTAATTTGACGCAAAGAGCGACCATTGGTATCTGCAAAGAAAATGTCATAGGTTTTGTAAAGCGCCCATGTGTAACCCTTTGAAAAATCAGGGGGCGGTGGACAATCGGGGCTTGCAGCATGGGTAGAGGCATAAAGAATCGTCTTACCATCGGGCAAAAAATACGAGCAAGTAGTACGCCCTTTACCTGTGCTAACAAGCCGCTTGCCTGAACCATTGAGCTCCATGATGTATATTTGGTCACAGTCCTGACCCAAAGGACGAGACTGAAATATCAGTTTCTTTTCATCAAATGAGAGGTAAGCTTCTGCATTTTCCCCACCAAAAGTAAGCTGGCGCACATTGGCTAAAAATCTCTCTTCGCCTTTGTAAAGCAGCGTGAGCGAGTCAAAGTCAGCCTCTGAGTGAGAAACTGTGTGAGTAGTTGATGGTGGAACTTGAAATGAAACTGTAAAAAAGAAAAAAACACAGAGTGCAAGACACTTGCTAAATCTGAGTTGCATGATAACAAATTATGAAAAAGTCAATGCGACTTAATGAATACTGCACAAAAATACATGTTCGCTAAAAAAACGCAAAAGACTCTGGTGCGATTCACGGCGCGTGTCTCTCATCAAGCAAATGAAGAAGGTTCTGCTTGTGCTCGCAACTGCTGTTGCTTATCTAAGAAAGCAAGGATGGCTAATGCTTCATTGATGTCTTCAAGACTGACCAATCCAAGGTAATCTGAACCGTTGAACACTGCCACGATGCGTTCACCACGTTCTGCCATCAAGGAATACACTTCATCGAGAGAGCTATCGGCTTGCACGCTAAGAAAATCGCGACGCATGATTTCTGTAACATAGGGGTCACGTGCATGCGTGGCTAAGGCGTTAAAGACGTCGCGGCGTGTAACAATGCCAATAATCTGGCTGCCTTGCATGACCGCAAAGTCAGGCTGATAGCTGGTTAGCAAGTAGTCTACGACTTGACTTACTCGGTCGCCAATATAGAGGCGAAGCGCATAACGGTTGTAAGTATCGCCCACGCGCCGCGTGCGGAGCATCGCCTTTGATGAGGCTTGCACAGTTTCTTGACCAGCACCAAAAAAGACGAAAACTGCTATCAGAATCAGGATAAAATTGCCGTTGATAAATCCTATCACGCCAAGTCCAATAGCAGCGATTTGTCCAATGGTAGCGGCGACTGTGGTTGCTGTTGAGAAGCTCATGAACATTGCCAAAAGCGCGCGCAGCACCCTGCCGCCATCAAGTGGGAAAGCTGGTATCATGTTGAACACAGCCAAAGAAATGTTGGCGGCAAACAGCCATAGTAGCATCATATCAAATGATGGGCGAGAGAAAAGTTCTCCAATAGAGCCACGTGCATCGAGCAGGGTGGCGTGCATGTGGGCACCAGTTACAATGAAAAGTATAATTGCAATTGCCACATTAACAGCGGGACCTGCAACAGCAATAACGAGTTCATGCACGGGCTTGTCAGGAGTCTTGGTAATCATGGCGATTCCCCCTAAAGGGGTGAGCACAATCTCTCGCACAGAAATGCCGAAGTATTGTGCCGCAAGGCTATGCCCCAGCTCATGCAATGTTACACAGGTAAAAAGCAAAAGCATTAACGCTACACCAAACAGAGCACCATCAAGTGGACTTTCAGGCGTGTGGCTTGCCCACTGTAAAGCCGCTAAGAGCAGGATGAGAAAGAACGTGACATGAATCTTGATGTCAATGCCACTGATTTTCGCAATGCGGAACGACCAACCCATAGAAGTAGCAGTTAAAGTTCAAAAAACGTGCAATAGACAAGATACACAATTTGACTGGGGCTTAAAAAGTCAATCACTACGTGGCCTTTAGCAGATGCCCATTCCATCAGCCTTGTTCAGTCATTGAGCTGGCCTGTTCTGCAGCGTGGTAGGAACTGCGTACCAGTGGTCCAGACTCTACATGGTGAAATCCAATTTCTAAGCCAATACGCTTGTAGTGTTCGAATTCTTCTGGATGCACAAAGCGTGCCACTGGCAAGTGTGCCTTCGTGGGCTGCAGGTATTGACCGATGCTTAAGATATCGCAACCGACCTTGCGCAAGTCGTGCATGACTGCAATCACCTCATCTGGTGTTTCACCCAGACCGACCATTAGACCGGACTTGGTAACAAGACCGTATTTTTCTTTTGCGTATTTAAGTAGTTCAAGTGTGCGTTGATATTTGGCTTGAGGGCGTACAAGGCGGTATAGGCGCGGCACAGTTTCTGTGTTGTGGTTGAGAATTTCAGGTCGCTCTTGCATTACAGTGTCCCATGCGTGCACATTGCCTTGGAAGTCGGGAATCAGGACTTCAATGCGAGTCGTGGGGTGAGCCTTTCGGATTTCGCGAATCGTTTCTGCCCAAATCGACGCGCCGCCATCGTCGAGCTCATCACGGTTGACGCTGGTAATCACCGTGTGGCGCAGGTTCATGAGCTTGACGGCTGCAGCAACACGCTTGGGTTCAGCAAGGTCAAGTTCATTGGGGCGCCCTGTTTTGACTGCACAAAATCCACAGGAGCGCGTGCAGGTATCGCCTAAAATCATAATTGTGGCAGTGCCGCTTGCCCAGCATTCAGCAATGTTAGGGCAGCGCGCCTCCTCGCAGACCGTATGCAGGCGATGTTGGTCAATGAGAGCTTTGAGACGTGCGTAGCCTTCACCAGAAGGCACTTTGACACGTAGCCAATCAGGGCGCGGCGACGGCTTGGGCGCAGCAGGGCTTTCAAGCACTTTAAGTTCGGGTACGGTAATCATTTTTTATTTCAATAAGTTACGAGACAGCTCATAAATTGCTCAAGAAATTTTTAGGCAGAAAGTGCTGCGCCGAGTACACTCAACGCTTGCTTGCGCTGGGCGAGGTTAATTTCTCCCAAGTCTGCCCAAGGTTTGAGACTTTTGCCAGAACGAATGATATGCAACACCTCGTCGCGCAGGTTTGGGTCTAAGGCTTTATGCTCCAATTGCATAGCTGCTAAAGCCAACTGGATTACTGCCAAAACATCTTCGTTTTTGGCAATCTCGCCAAGTTCCGACATAACACGTGCTGAAGCATCAGCTACCGAGAGACCTTCGGCAATAGCGTCCTCAAAGATAGCTTTTGCAGCAGCGGCGGCATCATTGTCGAAAATATCTGGTCCCCAAATGCCCATAGTGTTTTTTCGTTAGAGTGGTGTATGTTCGTTGTAAGATTCTAATTGCGCAACCAGTGCCTGTAAAAAGAATCCTGCCAGTGCCCCATCAATAATGCGATGGTCATACGAGAGTGACAAATACATCATTGAGCGAACAACAATAGCATCGCTGTCGTCGGGCAGAGTTTTCACAACCGGACGTTTTACAATAGCGCCTGTGCCCAAAATAGCAACTTGTGGCTGATTGATAATCGGTGCTCCAAAAAGATTGCCTGTAGTGCCATAGTTGGTGATGGTAAATGTACCACCTTGAATTTCGTCGGGCAAGAGTTTTTTAGCACGTGCCCTTGAAGCAAGGTCTTGAACAGCACGTGCTAAGCCAACGATGTTTTTTTCATCGGCACCTTTGATAACCGGTACAATTAATCCCCCTTCACCACGCTCGCCTAAAGCCACAGCAATACCGATGTTGATGTACTTTTTGAGAATAATCTTATCTCCATCCACAGAAGCATTGAGCATAGGAAATTGTTTCAATGTTTTCACAACAGCATCAATGAAGAATGGCGTGTAGGTGAGCCTGATGCCATTTGCTGCCTCAAAAGATGCTTTTTTTGCCTTGACCAGTCTAACAAGTCCTGTGACATCAGCTTCAGAGACAGATGTGACATGCGCAGAGGTTTGTTTGGAGCGTACCATGTGCTCGGCAATGAGCCGGCGCATGTTGTCCATCTGGATTACTTCCGAACGGCTAGCATCATAAGACACTGAGATAGGCTTAGATTGAACAGCTGGTGCAGTAGGCGATGCTGCAGTAACAGGTAGTGTAGAAGGTTCTGGCTGGTGCTCAACAGCTGGTGCTGACGGTGCGGCTGTTTTGGCAGTCTCCCGCTTTGATTTCAGGTAATTGAGCACATCGCTTTTGGTTACGCGACCGCCCATACCTGTGCCCGGAATCTGTTCCAGCTCTTGTATAGAAATCCCCTCCGCTTGTGCAATCTGCATCACCACTGGCGAATAGAAGCGCCGACCTGCAGGCGCAGCAGTAACTGGAGCCGATACCGTTTGACCGTTGCCCTGTACAGAGGATGTGGCTGAACCGTCAGAAGGCGAAGAAACTGATGTCTCTGCCGGAGAGTGAGGGCTCGAGGCGGTGCTTGCAGCCGGTGACGGTGTCGGGGCACTTGCCGCAACGGCAGCGCTTACATCGGTCTCAATGCGCGCAATCGGCAGCCCAACGGCTACCGTCGTATTTTCTGGATACAAAATCTCGACGACAATTCCGCTCTCTGGTGCAGGAACATCCGTATCTACCTTATCTGTTGCAATCCTGAGCAAATTCTCATCTTTCTGTACTGGGTCGCCGACTTTCTTGAGCCACTCTATGATGGTGCCTTCCATCAGGCTCTCTCCCATTTTCGGCATGACGACATCAATTTTCGCCATATAAGTAAAGTTTTTGTTATTTGATAAAAGGGGGATTTACTGTTTTGCAGAGCGAATATAGAAAAAATCTCTCGTGCAGAAAACAAGCTAAGCGCATATAGCTGAAAAAAGCTTGACTTAGCGCTCAAAAGAAACTTACAACCCGCACTTTTGTTATAGAGAAGGCGACACTGAACCAAACATTGAGTTAATCATGCCAAAGATTCAGGCTGTTGGTACAGCATTACCCAGCTATAGGGTTACGCGGGCAGAAAGCAAAGCGTTCATGCTAAACTTGTATGGTGAAGTCTACAGCAAAGGGCAAGACCGATTACTTGACATTGTCGACCACACGGACATAGACTCGCGCTATTTCTGTGTTCCTGCCGAATGGTTTGCATCCCCACACTCGTTTGAAGAAAAAAATAATCTCTACATTGAGGAAGGTCTAAAGCTTTCTGGACATGCAATTGAGCATGCCCTCCAAGAAGCTGGGGTGGAGTGTAGCGACGTGGATTGCATCCTCTTCGTTTCAAGTACTGGGCTATCAACCCCGACCATGGATGCCAGACTCATTCATCGCCTTCCATTTCGTAAGGATGTCAGGCGGTTGCCGATTTGGGGTGTAGGGTGTGCTGGTGGTGCTGCATCTTTGGCATGGGCAATGGAGTTAGCTAAAGCTCAGCCTACATACAAAATCTTGATTGTGGTACTTGAGCTGTGTGGCTTAACATTTGTCCGCAATGACCTCTCCAAGGCTGCCATGATTTCAAGTGCACTGTTTGCTGATGGCGCAGCTGCTGTACTGGTAACAGGGGACGAGGTGATGCTGCCGTATTCTACTTCTCGCCCGCGTCTGGTGGATTCTGTGACGGAAACAATGCCTGACTCCTTGGATGTCATGGGCTGGCAATTTGGTGATTATGGCTTTAAGGTTTTGCTCTCGAGAAATGTGCCTGAAATTGTTCAAACGTTTTTGAAGGACGTGATATGCAAGTTCTTACAAAAAAAGAACTTAAGCCTGCGTGACATCAAGCACTTTATCGTTCATCCGGGCGGGAGAAAAGTGCTTGAAGCCTACGAAGCAATCGGAGTTTCATCGTCGCAACTGGAGCATGCACGCATTGTTTTGCGGCAGTGTGGCAACATGTCAGCTGCAACCGTATTGTTCATTCTCAAAAGGCATTTGGATGCTTTTCCTGACGAAAAAAACGCCTTTGGGTTAGTGACTGCCCTAGGTCCTGGATTTTCTGCTGAACTAGTTCTGCTGCACTGGGATTAAGTCATTGAGACGATGTATTTTGCCATTTTTATTGCTGTGCTGGCTTTGCAGCGCTTAGGTGAGCTTTGGCTAGCAAAGCGTAATGCCATGTGGATTCGGTCGCAAGGCGGCTATGAAGTCGGTGCAGAGCACTACAAATGGATGGTGCTGATGCACATCAGCTGGTTTTTAGCAATGGTAGCAGAGTATGTGCTACTGAGACCTGATTTGCCAGCACTGTGGCCAATATGGCTTGGGTTATTTTTGTTGGCACAGGTTGGGCGTTACATGGTTATAGCTACTTTGGGAAAATTTTGGAACACAAGAATCTTTGTACTGCCTAATGCACCTAAGGTAGAGCAGGGAATTTATCGATATATGAAACATCCAAATTATTGGATTGTCAGGGTAGAAATATTCGTAGCACCCATGATTTTTGGACTTTTTATAACTGCCATCTTGTTTTCAATTCTGAATCACTTCATGCTGCAGGTGAGAATAAAAACTGAAGAGCAAGCATTGAAAGTTATGAAATAAAAGTATCCTTTGGAAAATGTGGATAAAAATAGCTTATGCCTGTTTTGTCTTAAATTTTGCCTACGGTATCTTGGCTAAAACGAAAGTGATTAATACAGCGCGTTTCAAAGTAGTTCATCATATAATCTACTTTTGCGTGATTGCTTCGTTAATTATAGCACTCCTAATGGAGTATATGGATGGAAAATTTCCTGTGTTACTGCTAATAACGGCTGCGCTACTTTTGGGCATGACGCAGTTTAGCGGGAAAACGAGGCGTCACTGGCAGTATGCACTGGTATGCTTCTTTGTATATTCAGCAGTATTGATTTATTACCTTTGAAAAAACTCAGAAAAGCAATGCAGAATACACCACGAGACATTTTCGAAGTGATTAAGCAGAGGCGCACAACGAATGGGTACTTTTTAGATAAGCCCTTGTCAGAGCATCATATTAAGATGTTGATGGAAGCAGCAAGCTATGCGCCAAGTCATTTCAACTCGCAGCCTTGGCGGTTTGTCTTAATTCGTGACCCAGAGCGGCGTAAGGCGCTAGGTAAAATTGCCGGTCAGTCCATGCGTGTTGTCATGGAAAAAGGGGATTTTTGGAGAAGGTACTTGAAGTATTTCCGTTTCAGTCAGGAGGAGGTAGAAAAATCTGGCGATGGCATATACATTGATAACCTACCTGCTCCGCTTAAGCCGTTTATTCGCTATCTCTTTTCTGAAAAGGGTGGCGAGATGATGAATAAGCTGCGTGTGCCATGGATTCTTGCTATTGATTCTAAGAAACTGGTTATGAGCTCGCCACTGATTTTGGGGATGCTGCTTTCAAAGGATGAGTACAAGCCTGAAGAAAAGTCTGGCATGTATTGCCTACTTGCACTTGGTATGGCTATTGAAAATATTTGGCTTACTGCTACTGCATTAGGTATCGGGATGCAGTTTATCTCCTTGCCTATGGAGGCTGGAGGGGAATACTGGCAGAAGTGCATTGAGTTGGTGCAGCCGCCGCCAGAGTATGAGCTGATTGCTTTATTTCGCTTGGGGTATATTGATGTTCATGCAAAACGACCGAGGATTGACTGGACTAGCAAGCAGCGCAAGGATGTTTCTGAGTTTTGCTACGAGGAGTTCTTTGGGCGTGCGTGGCAGCCAAAGCTTGATGGTATGGCGTAGCACGGTGGTGCGTGCAAGAGTGTTTTACTTTACATAATGTTCATTATGAAACAAAATCAAACGCCGTCCAAATAGCAAAAAAGTGCTGCAAAGGCGCCACTAATTTCCAGTGAGTTCTTTATCTTTATCTGCTTATTTTTAACCAAAGACTTAGAGACCTATGCATAACATCGCTTTTCTTAGGGCTATGCGGCGGCTGTGGTATCCGAAATGCTTTTTTCTGTGTCGCTGCGTGACGCTAAGTATTGCTATAACTTTAAGTGCTGACTTGGCAACAGCAAGAACACCAGCAGACACTTCAGCCGACTACAGGAAAGATGGTGGTTCTAAGGTCTATGACGACGCAGAAGATGAAGAGATGGCATTCTACGGAGGAGCATTCAAACCGCGCTCTGGTATCGCTGGTGTGTTTGGACTAACGACAAACAGTTTCGTCATCTCATTTAATTTTGTTAGGCAATACACACCAGACTTGATTGGTATCTTAAGCATCGGTGTAACTACTGGTAGGGATCCTGCTGAAGTCGACAAGCCTGACCCATGGACGGGACAGATCTTTACTCGCGGTCCGGATAATTTTCCTAAGCGCTCTGGGTTAGTCATGCTGACTACAAGTGTGGGGCTTCAGCAAAGGCTATTCCGTCGTGATATCGTCAACTCATTTCGCCCCTTCTTGGAGGCTGGTCTCGGTCCCACAGTGGGCTACATCCATGTGATCTCTCGCCTACCTGAAGGACTCCCAGACTTACCACAGAACTACGACATTTCTGGCTCTATATTTAATCCCCAGGGCGTCACTTTCGGTGTAAACGGCTACATAGGCGCAGGAACCTACTTCGGCAACAACTTCTTAGAGCTACGAGGTATCTCTGTACGATACATTGTCAACTACTTACCTGCTGGCGTCGAGTTGTTGCGCAATTCTCGTACTTACCTATTTCATGTAATATCAATCAATCTGATTTTCGGTGCTTTGTTTCAGTAGCAGGTCCCTGCTCGACTTGCATGTTTGAAACAAAAGTTGTATTTTTGCGTCTACTGCAGAGGACACCGCGGGGTGGAGCAATTGGTAGCTCGTCGGGCTCATAACCCGAAGGTTATAGGTTCAAGTCCTATCCCCGCCACACAGAGAAATATAAAGCCCGCATGCTGCGGGCATTTTTCTTGTTATCAAACTTTGCTTCCATACTCCCCTACGGCGAGGCTTTAGAGGCCGAGCTCTTTTCTCCAAGATATTTTTCAAACCACTCCAAGTTCGATTGCATGACAACGAGCATCATTTTCGGTTCGTTGGGTGCATGTGGCTGGCGTGGCAACTCTAACATGCGCGTAGGAACACCACGCGCCTTGAGAGCATTGTAAAACTCAAAGCCTTGTGAAATCGGTACGCGCACATCTGAGGTGCCATGCTGAATCATTGTTGGCGTAACAACAGACTTGACAAAGGAAATCGGTGAGTGTGCCCGATATACTTCTGGTATATCCCAAAACTGCCCACCAAAGTAGTCTGGAATGAAAGCTGGAATATCAGCTGTTGTCGTGAAGCTGATTAGGTTGGTTACAGGAGCGCCTGCGGAAGCAGCCTTAAAGCGGTTGGTTTGCGTCACAATCCATGTAGTCATGAATCCGCCGTAGCTCCAGCCCATTACTCCCAATCTATTGCTATCGGCTACACCCATCGCAATGACTTTGTCTACGCCTGTCATGAGATCTTGGTAATCCATGCCACCCCAATCCTTGAAGTTTGCACGACGAAATTCCACACCGTATCCAGAGGACCCACGCGGGTTAGGACGCAGCACTGCATAACCTTTTGCAGAGAAAGCGGCTATGGGGTAGATACTGCGTCCACCTATAAAGGTCTGCTGAAAAACTCCAGCTGGGCCACCGTGGATATTCAGGATAAGTGGAACTCTCCTTCCCTGCACATAGCCGACTGGGTAGGTCAGCAATCCTTCAATTTCTTTTCCGTCACTGCTTTTCCAGCGGATGAGCTCTGTTTTGCCAACAGGTGGTAGCTTCAAGTCAGAATTAGCACGAGACACCTGCACTGCAGAGAGTGTAGAAAGTGGAGCTACAAAAATTTCTTGCGGGGTATCCGAGGTCTGGCGCACGAATGCTAGCATGCGTCCCGATGCACCAATACTGACGGACGTGTAGACAGCAGGCGTCAGCTTGAGCTCATTAATTTTGTTCGTAGCAAGTTCTACGCTGTAAATTTGAGATAGAGTGCCTTTGGCTTCACTGAAGTAAATCTGCTTACTATCCGAAGACCATCCAATGATAATCGGTTGCCCATCGTACGATGGCGGAAGGCTTACGGGCTTACCACCAGATGCAGGGGCTACCTGAATCGTGCGACTTTGCGCCCAGCGTGGCGGAGTGTCACTTGATAGAAAAGCAATGTAGCGCCCATCTGGTGAAAATCTAGGGGAAGTCTCCGACGCCTCAGTGTTAAATAGCGTGGTTATTTTACCAGTCTCTATATCAACAACAGAAAGGTCTGCGGTGACCCAGTCGTTAGGACTTGGAGATTTCGTATGTGAAAACACAATACGCTTGCTGTCTGGCGACCAATTGAAGTTATCCACCGAATAATTTCCGCTAGTCAGAAGACGTGGTTCCCGAGTACCGCTTTCATTTTTCTGAATTGGCAGTAGATACAGTCGCGACATCTTGACCTTTTCATCTACCCACCGATAATCGTTTTTACCTTTCTCGTTTTTTTCTTCTTCATCAGTCTTTGGGTCTGTCATTGTGAAAGCGATATAGCGACCATTTGGTGCCCACTCAAAGTCCGTAATGCTACTTTTGACATCGGTCAGTGGTTCAGCTTCTCCACCTGAAAGTCTCAGCAGGTAGAGGTTATTTTTGTTGTCTTTACGAGTGGAGAGAAAGGCAATTGCTTTACCATCAGGTGACCATTTAGGGTTAGTGGAGGATTTTTCACTGAAAGTTAGCTGTACATTCTCTTTTCCATCCGTTGTGCCTAACCAAATTTGCGTGAGGTATTCGCTTTTGTCTGGGGTCATGATGGCATCCGTAATAGTATAAACCACTGATTTGCCATCGGGTGAAATTTGCGGCGACCCTACGGTCTTAACTTTCATATGCAACTCCGGCGACCAGCTCTCCGCTGTCTGTGAGTATGCACTCGCTACGCTGAGGTGCGCAGCCAATATCAGCATAATGATGCGTGTCATAGCTCCCTCCGTTAGAGTGTAGGTAATTTTGTTGTCGGTAAAAGTAAGTGGTAGCTGAAAATATTCAGGTTAATGTTTCACTGTTTCACTTGACGCATAGCGCTGATTGAGTGTTTGCCTTTTTGGTTTCCCCTTCTCCTTCGAGTTTTCAGCTTGCGCTGCTGCAGTTAAAGAAAAGCATAGCGCTAGGGTGTGGTGTACCTGCTTATTGTCGCTGCTCTTCCTGCTGTCCTTGTTGCTTTTCTTTTGTGTAACTTTTTACAATAACAGATATTTGTTATCCTAACAAAAAAGGCAGTTTTTTCAACTGCCTTGAAAATAGCGCCTTTCCCACGCTTAGCGCAGAAGCATTGTTCCTAGAATACCAACCGAATTCTTTGTTAAGTTCGCTAGCGGTGTAAAGAATAGCCCGAGCACCACTGTCAATACAGCCAAAAATCCAACCATTGCATTGGACCACACACCGACACTAAGCTCGGATGTACTACCATCTTCTGACTCACGCAGGTACATGTTGAGCGGAATCTTGAAGTAGTAATACAGCGAAATCACGCTGGTCAAAATACCTACCAATGCCAGCCCCAGATACAGCGTGCCCTTCTCTAGCAGTGATGCAAAAATCATATACTTGCCGACAAAGCCAACCGTCGGCGGCAAGCCAGTCAAGGACACCAGAAAAATTGTCAGTGCTGCAGCAGCCAGTGGCATTCTCCTGCCCAAGCCTTTGTAGTCATTGACATCATCACTGCCGATTTTATTACTGATGAGCACAGCAACGAAAAATGCTCCCACATTCATCACTGTGTAGGCAACTAAGTAGAACATTACAGCTTGTGTGCCTAAATCATCAGCGACTAAGACGCCGAGCAACAAGTAGCCAGCATGAGCTACTGAGGAGTATGCTAACATGCGCTTGACACTGCTTTGCCAAATAGCAACCACATTGCCAAGAATCATGGAAACCAAAGCAAATACAGAGAGCATAGTTACCCAGTCAACTCCGATGATGCCCTCACCTGTGCCTGTTGGTACAGTTACCCGGAAAAAGCGAATCAGCATAGCAAATCCTGCCGCCTTTGAACCCACGGAAAGAAATGCAGTCACTGGCGTGGGCGCACCTTCATAGACATCTGGCGACCAGAAATGAAAGGGCACAGCACCAATCTTGTAACCAAACCCAGCCATGATGAGCAAAGCTGCAAGCAACAGCGTAACGCCATCGACAGGATGACTGACCAGAAACTCGTTGATTTTGAAAATGTTGGTATGCCCTGTTAAGCCGTAGAGAATGGAGATACCATAAATCATCAAGCCAGAAGAGACTGCGCCGTAGATGATGTATTTCAGCGAGGCTTCAGAGGAACGCACTTGTCCCTTCAAATAACCTGTTAGGATGTAAGAGGAAATGCTTACCAGCTCGAGAGAGAGGAACATCATTAGCATGTCCGTTGCAGATGCCATCAGGAACATGCCCAGCACCATGGCTATCAGGATGGCATAGTATTCGCCCATGCTACGCGATTTCGGCTCGTTGAGCTCTTCGGAATCCATAGAAATCAGCACCGCTAGAATGCCAGCACCCAAGAAGAGATACTTGAAGAAAATAGCAAAGGGGTCAATTGCAATCATCCCAAAGAACTTCTGCGCTGCTGATAACTCATGCTGCTGGTAGACAAATATGCCTGTTATCAGCATGCCTACAATGGTGAGGGCTGGAATCAGCGTGCGGTTTCCTTTTGTGAGCATATCTGCAATGACCACTACCAGAAAGAGCGCCGAGAGTATTAGCTCTGGGATAAATGCAGAGACGCTGTTCTGTAAGATTTCCCCAATTGTTTTGAAGTCAAATGGCATAGGTCTTCAGCGATGTTTGAAATTAAAGTTTTGTATCACTTTTGCTACTTCAACAGGGCTGTACTGGCTTGCATAGCCGGCGCCAATATCTCCACGATTTTATTCATGCTCGGCATCATTAGGTCGGTCAGCAGCGATGGATACACACCCAAGATGATGACAATTGCAGTCAACGGCGCCAGCATAAGCACTTCTCTGCTATCTAAATCCACGCTACCCTTCCAGTCGTGAAAATGAGCATGTTCATGACCATGCTCGCCTTTGACATCATATGCTGCATTTGGCTTGCGCTTTCCGAAATAGACGCGCTGCAACGCCCACAGCAGGTAGCCAGCGCTCAGCAAAATACCCAGTGTAGAGACAACTGCTACAGGTCGTGTTAGCTCCGCACGGAAAGCACCTAAGAAAATGAACGATTCAGCAATGAAACCTGATAGACCAGGCATCCCCAGCGACGCCATGAAAGTCGTAATTACAAAGCCTGTATAGACTGGCATATACTTGGCAAGACCACCGAAGCGCTCAATTTCACGGGTATGGGCACGGTCGTAAATCACACCGACCAGCAAGAATAGGAGTGGCGTCAAAATGCCATGACTAAACATCTGCATCATCGCTCCTGTCATGCCTTCGGTAGTCACAGATGCAATGCCAAGCAACACAAATCCCATATGCGATACAGATGAGTATGCCACCATTTTCTTCAAATCCTTTTGTGCAATTGCACAGAGTGCACCATAGATGATGTTAATTGCACCCAGCACTGCCAGCAAGTAAGCCAATGCACCGAAGACTTCTGGGAAGATGGGAAAGTTGATGCGCAAAAAGCCATATCCACCAAGTTTTAGGAGCACGCCGCCCAGAATGACTGACATCGGAGTTGGCGCCTCCACATGTGCATCTGGTAACCATGTGTGAAATGGGAATACTGGCACTTTGATAGCAAATGCTAAGAACAGCCCGATGAATGCAAGATAGCGCATCACCGTCCCCGAACCGCCTAAAATGCTATCAGGCAAAAAGTTATTCGGGTCCGACATGGCTACAATGCTGAAAGTATTTTTACCTGTCTCAGGGTCAACCACGCTAAAGTAGAGACCGATGGTAACCAACAACATGAAGACGGAGCCAAAGAGCGTAAAGAGGAAAAACTTCATAGCCGCATATTCGCGGTCCGGTCCACCCCAAATGCCGATGAGAAAGTACATCGGCACTAGCATGAGCTCCCAGAAAATGTAGAAGAGGAAAAAGTCTAATGCCAAAAAGCAACCGACCATCGCTGTCGAGAGCACATTGTAGAGCAGGAAGTAGCCCTTCACGGATTTTTCAATCGTCCAGCTTGAAATCACACCAATTGCTGAGACTATTACTGTCAGGATAACCATCGTAATTGAGAGCCCATCGACTCCCATGAAGTAGTCGACATTGAACGAAAAACTGCCGAACTGCAAATCAATCCATTTGACTTTCTCGACAAACTGGAACGATTTGGGGTCGTTGATTCCTGCTAAGGAGTAGTTATAGCCCTTCCAAATCCACAGGCTAAGCCCAACCTGCCCCAGCGCAGCTAATAAAGAGATGATGCGAATGAGCTGTTTTTGTGTCGATGGCACAAAGAGAATGATAGCTGCTGCCACCAGTGGTAAGAATGTAATCAGCGTCAGTTCCATGTTAGTTCAGAGCAGTTAAGTCGTTTCTACAAAATTTCTTCGTACTGCTAAGTTCCTTAAAGTCGTAGTGCAAATGCAAAGTAGGTCAGCATCGCCAGCAAGAGAATGGCGATGTAAGTTTGTACCCTGCCTGTTTGCACTTTTCGGAGCACAATTCCAAACACTTGCACCAGCGCTGCCGATAGATTCACCAGCCCATCGACCAAGTTTTTGTCCAAAAGTCCATTGAGGTTCGAGAAGGACTTCCCAAAACTGGCACCGCCGCTTACAATGACGCCTTCAGGAATCAGGTTATTGAACCAAGTCATAGCTTTGCTCAGAAATTCAAACGGCATGCCGACTGCACTTATGCCCTTTTGATACACAAGGTAGGATAGCAGCAATCCAATCAGGGCGAAAGTAATGGAGAGTGTTACGGCTGTGCCATGCGCCTCGTGTGCAGCATGCTCCAGTTTTGCCTGTCGCGATTCACCATGAACTGCAGCATGCGTATTACCTGCATGTGCATCGTGTCCGCTATGCGATTGCGGCGACCCAGCATCCATGCTGACGGTTTGAACTTGCATTGCTGCATGTTGCATAGCTTCTGGCTCGGCTTTCTTTTCCTCGAACTTGACCAAAGTCTCGGGCGTCTTAATCAGGCTCAAAAACCAGCCATTTTCTCCAGAGAGCGGGTTAGGGGAGAAGACAAACCAGAACGACATCACCGACAGCACAATCAGTGGGGCAGTCATTACCCATGAAGATTCATGGATTTCGCCATGGGCTTTGCCATGCCCATGATGATGGTCGTCTTCGTGCGCAGACGCTGGCTTTTCATGCGCGCGGTTTTCGCCGAAGAATACCATGAACCACTGGCGCCCCATGTAGAACGGAGTGAGCAACGCTGCACCAAAGCCTAAGATGGGCACAATCGACCATGAACCGCCTTCAACAGCGGCAAAACCTAAGGCGCCAGCCAAAATGGCATCTTTGCTAAGAAATCCTGTAAAGAGCGGCAAGCCTGAGAGCGCAAACAAGCAGATAGTGAAAGTAGCGAATGTGATAGGCATTTTCTGACGTAAGCCACCCATGTAGCGCATGTCTTGCTCATGATGCAAGGCGTGAATGACCGAGCCTGCACCTAAGAACAAGCCTGCCTTGAAGAAGGCGTGTGTTACCAGATGGAAAAATGCCGCTGCATAAGCACCTACACCCATTCCCATCACCATGTAGCCCAGTTGTGAGAGCGTAGAGTATGCCAGCACACGCTTGATGTCATTTTGTGTAATAGCAATGGTCGCTGCAAAAAACGCCGTCACAGCTCCGATGATGGCAATAACATGTAGTGCATCGACCGTCAGTATCACAAATACACGTGCCAAGAGATAGACGCCGGCGGCAACCATGGTTGCGGCATGAATGAGTGCCGAGACTGGAGTTGGACCTTCCATGGCGTCTGGCAACCATGTATGCAGCGGAAATTGTGCCGATTTGCCAACACAGCCCATGAACAGCAAAATCCCTGCTACCGTAAGCCAGCCTTCGGAGAGTGTCCACTTGCCTGCCTCAATAGCAGAGTAAATCTCCGTATAGGTAAAGGTCTTGAATTGGGAGTAGAGGATTAGAATTCCTAGCCAAAAGCCAATATCGCCAACACGGTTAAGGAAGAAAGCTTTGTTTTGTGCGTTCGTGGCAGAATCTCGTTCAAAATAAAATCCAATTAGCAAAAATGAAGACAGCCCAACCAGTTCCCAGAAACAATAGATTGCAAAGAAGTTATCGACCAACACGATGCCAAGCATGGAGAAGGTGAAGATGCCAAGATAGCCAAAATAGCGTCCGTAGCGCTCTTCTCCTTCCATGTAGCCTGTTGAGAACAGATGCACTAGGAAACTGATGCCAGTTACCACCACGAGCATAATCGCCGTGAGGTTATCGAGCAGAATTCCCATTTTGAAACTCAGCTCGCCTAAGCCTGGCACATTGCCGAAATTCACCCATGTAAAATGCCACTCCTGCAGATAGTTTGGATTCCACTGCCCAATCACTTGTGCGGCCACATAGAGCGAGAGCAATAGAGCGATGCCCACAATGCCTGTCGCAATCAAATCACCTTGGCGTGGCAGCTTGCCTGAAAAGAAAATCTGCAATGCAAAGGAGAATAGCGGCAAAAGCAGGATAAGGATGCAAAGTTGAATCAGCGGTTCCATCAGCATTCAATTTTTGATATTGAAATTTTCGTTAAACCGTTTTAGTAACATCAAGTCATCACACCTTTACCGTCGGTGCTTTTTTCCGTGACGGTTTCTACTTCCGATACTTCTTTTTGTACTTCTATTGTACTTCTAGAATTGTTTTGGGGAACTACTCACGCATGGTATCAATTTCGCTCAAGTCTACGCTTCGGAATGTTGCATAGATGTTGAGCACAATTGCCAAGGCAATTGCCGCTTCTGCAGCAGCCAGCACAATCACAAAAATGCTGAACATGATACCATTCGTCGTGCCGGTGTATTTGGAAAAGGCTACCAAGTTAAGATTGGCAGCATTGAGAATCATCTCCACACCCATGAGTGCTACCACGGCATTTTTGCGTGTCATCACGCCAAAGAGTCCCAGCGAAAACAGCACAGCTGAGAGCACCAAGTAATGGTTCAATCCAATTTCAGGCATTTTCGTCAGCGATTTGGTTGCAAGGTTGATTTTCAGGCTAATTCTCCAGACGGCGAATCACTTCTGAAATTTTGCTGCGGTCAGGCCGGGCAATGTAGGCTGCACCCATCAGTGCAACTAGCAAAAGAATTGAGACAATCTCAAATGGCAAAACATAGTTCGACATAGTCTCGTAGCCAATGAGTTCAACTACAGAACCTTGGCGCTGTGGAGCTTCTACCCACTTTGCACGGTAAAGAAAAGCATAGAGAATTGCCGCTAAAATCCCTAGCATCACAATGAGCCCGGGCACAATGTTAAGCACATCAGTGCGCAAGGTCTGTTGTGTGATTTTGTTTGTGAGCATCACGCCAAATAGCAGAAGCACCAAAATCCCGCCCACATACACCACCACTTGCGTTACGGCAATAAAATCTGCATTGAGAAAAACATACATTGCTGCTATACCAAAGAGCGTAAATAGCAGCGAAAATGCTGAGTAGATGATGTTCTTTGAAAAGACCACAAACGCTCCAGAGACCACAATAATTATGGCAAAGAGATAGAAAATTACTTGATATGTTAGGTCTTGCATCGTCTTATTCTTTTAGGTGTTAGTTATTGTCACTGCACATTCTCAGTAATTACTCCTATCCACTTCTTTACATCGGGGGATGTGCATAGCATTTGTGCTATGCATTGGTTTCGTCACTACCTTCGGCTTTGCGCTTGGCTTCAGCTTCAGCCAACTTCTTCTGCATCATTGGTGAAAGCTTAGGTGTTGGCTTTGGTGCATCGTCAGCTGGTGTTGTTGTACCGCTTGTAGCTGCAGCAGTTTCGCCAGCTGGGGTACTTTCACCTGCTTCAGCTTTCTTTGCAGCCATTCTTGCTGCCATCATCGGTGAAAGTTTGGGCATTGGCTTTGATGCATCATCAGCTGGTGCGGATGGTGTGTCAGTTGTTGCAGCAGATTCTGCCCTTGCAGCAGCAGCTTTGGCAGCCAGTGGTGTTCGTGCAGCGCCCACAGCAGGTTTAGGTGCCGCCGCTTTCTTGGCTTTTTCTTCTTCCTCGTACTTTGCCAGTTTTGCGCGCTTTTCTTCTGCTTTCGCTTTTGTCAGGACGCCAAAGTGATAAATGAAGTTGCTGCGGTCAAATTCGGAAAAGTCGTACACTGGGGTCATCGTTAGGCATTCTGTCGGACATGGATAGGTGCAGTAACCGCAATACATGCACTTTGCCATATCAATGTCAAACTGCTCGAGCCAAAGTTTCTTTTTGCTACCATCCGAAGTTGTTCCCAGCTCTTCGAGGTCATCTGGCGTCGCTTTGAAAGATTTGATGGTGATGCATTGCACTGGGCAGGCGCGTGCGCATTGGTCACATGCAATACAATCTGCCGCATCGTTATGTAGCCGATAGCGCGAAAATGGCGGTGTTGGAATAGCTTCGCTAGGGTACTGAATCGTAACTAAACCCAGTGGCTGTTTGAAGTAGGTATCATCTTGCACCGACAGTGGCATGCGACGCTTGGTTGCACGCGCAAAGTGCTCAATGGTGATTTTTAGACCTCCTAAAACAGTTTCTGCTCCCCTTTTTATCGTCCCAAAGTAACTACTCATAGAAAGTTTAAGGTTAAAGTTGAAGAAGTTACACTTGTTGCTTACATCGGGTTACGCACATACATTTCCCAGAACGCGGTAATAACGAGTGCTACCATCGCAAACGGCGTCAGGACTTTCCAGCACAGATACATAAGCTGGTCGACTCGGAAGCGAGGCAATGTCCAGCGCACCCACATTTGTACAAAGATGAAGAAGAAGCCTTTGATCACAATCCAAAACACTCCCCAAACAGGTCCATTTGTCCATTCATTTAGCCGCAGAGGTCCGAGGTTAGGTAGCGGTGAATTCCAGCCACCCAGAAAGAGCGTGGAGATAATCACACTTACCATAAACATGCTGGCATATTCGGCAAGGAAAATCATTGCAAATTTCATTCCGCCGTATTCTGTAAAGTATCCTGACACCAATTCGGACTCTGCTTCAGGAATATCAAATGGGGCGCGGTTACATTCTGCCAGCGAGGCAATGAAGTAAATCAGAAAAGCTAGCCATGCTACAGGAGATTGAAAAATGAAGAAGTTTAGAATCCCTAAGCCATTGTTTGTGCCATCGGCTTGCAGTCCGCTTTGTGCCAGCGTAATACCATGCATTGAGAGCGTGCCTGCCATCATTACGCCGCAAAGAATGGCTAAACCTGCTGGGATTTCGTAGCTTACAATTTGCGCCACACTGCGCACTGCACCAAACAGCGACCATTTGTTGTTTGAGCCCCAGCCTGCCATCAAAATCCCTACTGCCTCAATGGAAACAATAGAGGTGGCGTAAAAGACGCCCACATTCAAGTCAGCACCAATAAAGGCTGGTCCGAATGGCAGCACTGCATATGCGGCGAATGCTCCGACAAAAATGATGATTGGTCCGAGCACATAGAGTGTTTTATCGGCAGCGGCAGGCACCACATCTTCTTTTTGAATGAGCTTCAAAATATCGGCAATGGTCTGGAGCAGTCCCCACTTGCCTGTCTCATTCGGTCCAATGCGGTCTTGAACGAATGCTGACACTTTCCGCTCGCCATAGACGCCCACATAGAGCGCATACACAGCAATAAACACAAGCGGGATAGCCGAAATGAGCAACAGACCAGGTATGCCTAATTCGCTTAGCTGGTTGCTCCATTGATTGAGCTCAACACTTGGCACCGCTGCCGCTACGCCTGATGAAGCTAAGAGCAAGTTTATCTTCGGTAGCATAAGTAATTGTTTTTCAAGAAGTTGCGGCTTTTACCTATCTACATCTCCCAATACAATGTCAATACTTCCTACAATTGCTACGACATCCGAAATAAGTGCTCCTTTTGCCAGTTCTGGTAGCACTGAAAGGTTGCTGAATGATGGCGCTCGTGCCTTAACGCGATACGGCTTGACGCCTTTTCCATCTGAAATGATGTAATAGGCAAGCTCGCCGCGTGGATTTTCGCCACGCGCAATAGCCTCACCTGCTTGTGGTTTTATGCGCTTCGGTACTGCTTTGTGTGGGTCAAATCCCGGCTCATCAGGCATCTTATCTAGGCACTGCTCAATGATTTTGATGCTCTCATAAATTTCGTAGCATCGCACTAGGTGCCGAGATAAGCAGTCGCCAATGACGCTTATATCTCCTTTTGGAACCACTACATCGAACTCCAGCTCTGGATAGACGGAGTATGGCACATTGCGTCGCAAATCCCACTTGACACCAGAGCCTCGTAGCATTGGACCTGAACAGCCGTAGTTGATGGCTACATCGGCAGGTAGCACCCCTATACCGCGTGTGCGTTGCACAAATAGTTCATTTTCTGTCAGCAGTTTGTTCATCTCATCCACACGCGGCTTGTAATACTTGAGAAACTCTGCTACACGCTCCTTGAACTTTGGAGGGAAATCGTGCGATACACCGCCGACCCAGATATAGTTGTAGAGCATGCGGGCACCGCACAACCATTCCAATAAGTTCATGATGTGCTCTCGGTCATGGAAAGTGTGCAAAAATGGCGTGAAAGCCCCGATGTCCAGACCGTATGTTCCTATGGCGATGATGTGCGATGCAATCCGATTCAACTCTGCTACAATTACACGCATGAACTCAATGCGGCGTGGTACTTCAATCTTGAGTAGCTTCTCTACAGCCATGCAGTATACCCACTCATTGTTCATCGCCGACAGGTAGTCCATGCGGTCGGTGTATGGAATCACCATTTGGTACTCGAGCGACTCCGCATGCTTTTCAAAACAGCGATGCAAGTAGCCAATGTAAGGCGTTGCTTTTACGACAATCTCGCCGTCGGTAATCAGCTCCACACGCAGCACGCCGTGTGTTGCTGGATGCTGAGGTCCCATGTTAAGCACCATCACATCGGTATCTAGACCACGCTCCAACACATACTGCGTGGCACCTACCTCAGCATAACTTGATAGTTTCTTTCCTTCAACAACTTCTGCCATGAGACTTTTAGTTAAGTTTAGTAGGGTATTCGAATGCCGTGGTAATACTCTGCGACTTTGTAGTCTTTGCGTAGCGGATGACCTTCCCAGTCTTCTGGGCAGAGAATTCGCCGCAGGTCGGGATGTCCGATAAACTTAATGCCGAACAGGTCATATACTTCGCGCTCGTGCCAGTCTGCTGTGCGCCAAATTTCTGACACGGATGGAATTTCTGGCTTTTCTTTAGAGCAGTTTGCTTTTACCTCTAGGCGATGTCCATGAATTCCCAGTGACTCTAAGTGGTAGACTACGGTGAATGTCCCGTCATTATTGTCGACTCCTGAAAGGCAGTAGAGGTAGTTGAACTTTGTGCGCTCGTCTTCTCTCAGAAAGTACATTACTGCCTGCAGGTAGTCCAAATCAGTTATGGTGAAAAATTCTGCTGTCGGAGTTTTTTCAGGATCCGAAATCACGTCGCCGAATTTTTCACGCACAAGCGCTGCTATGTCGTCTATTGTCAAAGGGTTCGGTTGCATATTTTTCTCTCTAAATGTGTTTATGCAGATTCTGTGGTTTCAGCTTCTGCTACTTCGTGTTCTTTCTTTACCTGTGGCTTAGGTAGATTTGCTTGAGGATGCTGTGCGGCGATTACTTCTTCAGCTGGTGCCGCTTTTGCTGCAAGTCGTTTCTTTGCGTCTTCACGCTTACCGCCCAGTTTCTCTTCTCGAATAAGCTCTTGGATTTTCATCAGACCGCCAATCAGTGCTTCGGGACGCGGCGGGCATCCGGGGACATATACATCCACAGGAATGATTCGGTCTACGCCCTTTACTACATGGTAGCCATGTTCCCAATAAGGTCCGCCGCAGTTGGCACAACTGCCCATGGAAAGCACATATCGCGGTTCTGTCATCTGCTCATACAGGCGCTTGACTCGCTCTGCCATCTTGAAGGTGACTGTGCCAGCCACAATCATCACATCGGACTGACGCGGCGACGAGCGTGGGAAAATTCCAAAGCGCTCCAAGTCATAGTTTGACGCATTAGTTGCCATCATTTCAATTGCACAGCATGCTAAGCCAAAAGACATGGGCCACATCGAGGAAAGACGAGACCAGTTCAGCAGGTCTTCCACCTTGCTGATAATTACGCCCCCTTTCTCGAACCTTGTGTCCAATAAACTCATCTTCTTCTCCTTTCGGGTTTATGATAAGGTTGAAAAATTAAACCGTTTCAGTAGGCTCTGCCTTTGGTGCCGTTTTCTTTGGTGGCATTTCAAACCGCTTCGTTGGCATTTGAGGTACATGCGGTTGCGGCACCACCCACTCAAGGTCACCTTTGACCCATGCATAAGCCAAACCAACTGCCAAGATACCTACGAAGATAAGTGCCTCAATGAGTGCTAAAGTACCTACATCCTTGAAGACAGTAGCCCACGGAAAAAGAAACAACAGCTCTACATCGAAGATGATAAATATCAGAGCCACTACATAGAAGCGGATGTTGAACTGTATCCACGCCGTCCCTACGGGCTCTTCACCACATTCGTAAGAAGTTAGCTTTTCTGGATTGGGTCGATGAGGTCGAATCAGGCGGGAGGTCAGGAACCCTAACACCACAAACAAGATACCAACAAGAAGAAATACGAATACTTTGCCAAACTCTGAAAGTTGTGCATCCATTTGAACTTGCTGAGTTTTAGATTAACGCTTGTTTCCATACTAAACTACTTGCTACTTAGCAAACTTTGTTTTCAGCGTATAAAGTTTCATTAGTTGTTTTCTTTTGTCAGGGAGGGTTTATAGTGCAATAACGGAATATAGGCAGGAGCAGCAGCTTTGCACTCTATTCTTGCGAACTGTTCAACCAGAAACTGTTGCTTGATGTGTTAGGTATGCTGGAGATTCTTCGGCTACGCTCTGTGCATGACTTTGAACCGTCAGCGCAAACGCCACACCGATGTATAGGCTTGCTATCCACTGATGGAAAACTTGCATCACAGCTGGAATGCCAACCCACACCAACGACAGCCCTACGACCACCTCGGCTAACGACAATCCCATCATGGTCAGCATGCAGCTATGTGCGATTCCAGATGTAACTTTGCGCTCCATAAGCATCTTGTATCCCACTACCCAAGTCAGTGCTGTAAGCATTATGCCTGTCAAACCATGCAGTTTTCCTATCCAGCCGACCTGTGCCAGCCACTCTGCTTCAGTAAAAAGCGGGAAATTTCGCGACAGCCACTCCAACTTTTCTCTCACCTGTGTTCCCAGCACTAGTTGCATCATCGCAAACAGCCATAGCCCAGCAGCATATTTTGTTAGAGGCGTCTTTGAGCGATTTTCTGCCGTGTGTGCCCGCTCTTCTGCATACGCCTGAAGCATCAGGTAAATGAGCACGCTAACAATAATGAGCGCAAGCGAAAGATGCAGAGTTACAACGAAGGGATTCAAATCCGTTTTGACCACCACTTTTCCCAGCCAACCCTGAAAGGCAACCAGCGCAGTTGCTGCAAAAGCTGACCAGAAAAGCTTTGGCGTGCGCAGAAACCGTACTGCCGTATATGCAAACGTGATTAGGATAATCAGTCCCACCAATACGCCTATCAAGCGATTGATGTATTCAATCCAAGTTAGCGTGGCATTGAAAGCCACAGGGTCATACGGCGGCTTAAGTTCGCTGGCATGCGTCGGTGGAATCCACATGCCATAGCACTTTGGCCAATCAGGACAACCCATACCAGCACCAGACACTCGTACCAACCCTCCTGCAAAAATCAGCAGGTAAGTTGCTACCACCGATAGGGTAGCTAAGCGGCGTAAGGTGCGTGCAAAGTTCGACCTATTACTTTCCTTGAGGTTGAGCGGGTTTATCTCGGGCTTCATTGCGTTGCTTTACTTCCTTAAGATTTGCTCCTTGTTTAATCTCCTGCATCGTATTCTCGTAAAGCCCTTGCCGGCTATTCATGTCAATGAGCACAAAAGCCAGAAGAAAGCCAATCATGATGATGGAGGCAAGGAAAATGTTTGTAAAGAACTTGTTATCGTATCGTAGGTGCATGAAGAACCCTGCAATTAGCATTGCATTGATGGTTGCACATCCTAACACTAATGCTGTGCCAACTCCTCCCCAGTTCAGCTGCGAAATGATAATACTCAGCACCGTTAGCACAACCAGTGCAAGACTCACGGTCAGATATACCTTCAGCGGCACAATATGTGATGCAGTTTTATGCGATGATGCGTTCATGTTTTGCTCCTTTCGAAGTAAGTAGATTTGTGCTGCGGTTCCCTCAGCCTATCAAATACAGCAGTGTGAAGACGAAAATCCAGATGATGTCTACCAAGTGCCAATACAAGCCACTCATTTCCAGCGGCGTGTAGTATTCGGCTGAAAAATCACCTCTTGCAGTGCGCACCAGCATCCATGCAATTACTGCCATGCCTGCAATTACGTGCAAGGCATGCACACCCGTCATGGCAAAATAGATACCAAAGAAAATGTGTGGGTTTTTGCCCACAATAGCGCCTTCGGAGCCATCGTAGGTGTAGTAGATTCCAGGAAGCAGTCCCAGATGAAATTTGTGTGAGTATTCAACATACTTTATGCCAAGAAATGCGGCGGCACACACCAGTGTAAAAATCAATAGCATCACCGTTTGCTGACGGTTACCCAGCTGCATAGCTCTTATCGCAAATGTCATGGCGATAGTGCTTGCCATGAGAATGAAGGTATTTGTGGCACCCAGCGGCACACTAAGAAGTTTATGCGCGCTATGGAACATCTCAAGGTTCTGCCCTCGGTAGACGACATAGGCACAAAAGATGCCGCCGAAGAGCAGAATCTCGGTCAGCAAGAAAATCCACATCCCCATTTTTGCAGCTTCAAGTTGCTGCTCAGGCTCAGCAAAGTGGTGCGCTAAGTAGGGTGGATGACTATGCGCGTGATGCAGAGAGGCGGGTGCAACACTCTCTTGTGCTGGAGAATTGACTGCGGTGTTCATACTGCTCCTTTTTCAATGCGTTATAGGGTTACTACCAAACTGCTCGAATGTAATGTAATAAAATTGCGCTACAAAATATAATTAACTACTTACTCGCTGGTCTTGCCCACTACGTCGGTCACGACTGCCTATCCAAAACGATGATACTTTTCTTCGGTCGCCGAGGTATTGGCTTTTGCCATTTTTTCCTTCTCTCAATGCCGCACGTGCTGCTTCCATTTCTTGACGTGACCTGCGCTCCAGTGCAATGAACTCATCGACCGATAATTCTGGAGAACTTAGTATCTTGATGGTTTTATCTCCGCTTGCTATAGCCATTGTGCTACTATCTGGACTGCAGGCGACGGCGTAAAACTGCCCTGCCAGCGCCTGTATCTGCTCACCTGTTTGTACATCCCAGAGTTTGACTTCGCAAATTTTGCTGACGCGGTTGTAGCTCGTGGTCACCAAGTTTGTGTCATCAAACGTAAATGAGACACTATCCACGCCACTGGTATGCCCAGTCATGGTCTTGATTTCTGTCCCCTCCTTGAATCGCCATAGCTTGATGCTTTTGTCCCAACTTGTGGTTGCCATCAGCTTTGCATCTGCCGAGAATGCTATGCCAGTTACATTGTGCGTGTGTGCTTTGAGCGTTCTCGTTTTTTTCCAGCTTTGTGTCTCCCAGTAGTTAATCAGGGCATCGGCACCTGCGGACACAAGAAACTCACCATCAGGGCTGAATGCCAAGTATGTAACGCTTCGCTCATGTCCCTTGAGTGTTTTTAGCTTGCTACCTGTCTTTACATCCCACACATTAATGGTTTTATCGGTGCTTGCAGTTGCCATCTTGCTTCCATCCACACTGAACGCCACGCAATTGACACTCTGTTGGTGCCCTGCTAATACATGGATTTCCTTCCCTGTTTTGACATCATATATTCTTGCAGTCGTATCACTACTTGCCGTGGCTATCTTACTGCCGTCGGGACTGAAGGCAACATGATTAATAAACTCTTTCATGGATTGCCCGGCAAAGCTCTGAATTTCCTCTGCCGTCACTGCATCCGAGATAATCACTTTCCAACTTGCTGATGCTAGTTTCTTACTATCCGCACTAAAGACCATCGCATTGACTCGCAATGTATGGGCTACAATCATGCGTTTGATTTCAAAGACAGTAGGCATGACTTTCCATTTTCGCTCGCGTTGGAGATCATCGGCGCCGCTCAAAATTGCATAGTAGTTGCGCTGCCTGATACGCTGCTCAATCTCGTCTAGAACTGGTGCAGCTTGACTGTTTGGAACCATCTCGGCGCGGCACTTTTGAATGTGTATCGTGGTCTTGCGAAATGCTTCGTCACGCAATTTTGCAAGTACTGCCTGCGTCACTGGCTTTTGAAAAATATCCAAGTCCATTGCAGCTTTGAGGGCGTAGAGGCGTTGCTGTTTAATGACCTGCTCCAGCACAGCAGCCGCTTCTGCATCTTTGCCAATCAATATCATTGCCTTTGCCTGCAGGTACCCTGCTTCAGGTAGCGGATAAAGTTCTTGGCTTTTTGTAAAAATATCCACTGCATCGTGCAGCTCCGCTTGCATCAAGCAGGCTATTCCTGCTTGGAAGTATGACTCTGCTGCCGCTCGCTTCATCAACAGTGCCAGCTCCTCAGCCATCCCTAAGCTACCCATGTCGGCAATTGCGCTAATTAGGCGCTTGGCTTGCGGGTCGCTTTCCTCCATGATACATTCTGCCGACTTGATGAAATAGGCTTCGGCTTTTGCCAAATCCAATAGCGCTGGCACATACAAGTAAATTATACCAATGCGATGCAACAGCAGATAATCACTATGTGGAATCTGCCCTGAATCCAGCAGCTCATTGAGTGCATCGATTGTTTTCTGAAAATCTTCTGCTGTGGAAGCCTGACAGTAAATTGTTAGCGCTTGCTCTAACTGTTTTGCCCACGGTGCTTGCTGCGCCGAGGTTCGCAAAAGCAAGCTCAAGTCATCGGCAAGCATTTTCTTGACGCGTAGCTGGTCGATTGGCAAAGACAACCGCCAGTCTAATACAGGTCCTAACTCTCCTAGCTCGCTAAGGTCAGCGTTCATCAAGTAATTCACCGTTGCTGCATACATGCCCAGTCCTGTCAGAAAAGAACTGGTTACCGTTTGCATTACTTGATAAATCTCTCGTGCCTTGTTGCCTTCGACATTGTCAATTGCAGTCTGGGCTTGCTGATTTAGCTGTCGAAATAATCTACTGTACTCCTCTCCTACAGTCTGCAGTGCGAGTTGAATGTCATTTGGGAGTTGCACCAAGTATTTTCGATAGCTCGTCAGCAGTTCTCCGCCTGTTCGTGCCGCATCCGTGAGGTAAAAGCTTGGCATACTTTTGTGCAGTTTGCAAGTTTATGCTGGGATACTCCGCAAGTAAAGCTATTTTTCGTAAAGTTCAAAAGCCATAATCACGGCACCATCTCTCCTATTGCTTCACTTCTTTGATGTAGTGTAGCACTTGCAGATTGGGTTCTTAACCTTTGCTGCTGCACTGCAAGGTCTCTGCGCGAGAGTCCATACATGTAGATGTAGGCAAGGTTGAACATCAAGATTGCATGCTTGATGCATGGCGCTCGAAGCGTGCGCTTAATAGCGTTCCTAAATGTGTATAGCCTGCGTGTCAGCCCAGTGTATGCCTCAATAAACTCATCAATCGCCATGCGCTTTGGCTTGCACTGCATTTCTTGCCCCCAGCTGTAGCGAAAAGCTTCAATATCGTCTTTTGGAAAAAGTAATCTTCCTTCGTTAGCCAGTCGTTCAAAGAGTGCTGTTCCGGGTATTGGTCGCAACAGATTGACACCAGGCACATCAATTTGAGTGTCTTCAATAAAATCGTAGAGCGCATCGGCAGTCTCCTTCGTGTCGCCATCGAGACCGTAGATAAAGCTGCCATAGACACAAATGCCTGCCGAGCGAATGGCTTTGATATTGCGTGCCAGCGTGCGCTCACTATTTTGTTTCTTCCGATGCTGATGATTGCTTGCGTCCGTTACGCTCTCAATGCCGATGAGCAATCCCGAACAGCCTGACTGCGCAAAGATTTTTAACAGCTCATCTTGCTGCCCCAGCATCGTGGTCGCTTGTCCTACCCAGCGAATGCGATATGGAATCAATTGCGAAAACAGCTCTTTGGCATATTTTGGGTCAGCATTGACCGTATCATCTACGAAGAAAAAGATGCGCTTATCGTCTTTGAGAAAACGCTCCACTTCGCTGACAACATGCGCAACTGGTCGATGTCGCACCCTTGAGCCATTCATCACATACACGTTGCAAAAATCGCAGCGATACGGGCAGCCTCGCGAGGTCTGAATCAGGTTCGTTGTAAAGTAACGCTTTATTTTCAGTGCGTCTTTTTTGACCGGTCGCTCCACACTCAAGTCAGGCAAGACTTCCGCTCGGTAGCGCGCTTTGAGACGATTGTGCTTGAGGTCCTCGAGCACCTCGCGCCAAATGTCATCAGCTTCTCCAATGACAATCACATCAGCTTCTTTGGCGCAGTGTTCAGGGAAAAGCGTAACATGCGGTCCGCCCAACACCACTTTCATGCCCCTTGCGCGAAACTGACGTGCCACGCCAAAAGCCGCTTTGGCAGCCCCTGTATGCACCGTGATACCCACCAAATCCCAATGCTCGTCTAAGGGCAACTTATCGAAGCGCATGTCGCAAATGTGCTGCTCTACGCCCTCGACTTCAATTGAGCTGAGCACCATCAACGCCATATTCGGCACAGCAAACTGCGCACGCTGAATGATATGTTGCAACACTTCTTCCTTGAGGCGCTGAAGTCGTGAGGAACGCGCCGATGCAAACACTGGTCTGGGTCCATCGACGCCGCTATCGGAGCGGGCGAAGACTAAAAGTACGCGTTTCATTTTGAGTATGTTATTCTCCTTTTTCTCTTGTGAGGAATTTACAGAGAACTTGGAGCGAAACCAATGAGAGGGGAAATCTGTGCGCTACTTGCTTTCTTTGCGCATTCTTGCGCTCATTTCAGCTTCAAGTTGCTGTGCCAAGTGGCTGCCGCCATCTACTGCATACATCTGCCTTAGCAGTTGCGTCACTTTTTCAAACTGCCCAGTCTTCAGGCACAGCAATGCCGCTCGGTAAAGGCACTTTAGTCCATGTTGCACGAAGCCTTTTTCAATACAGGTTTGTGCCATGCTCTCGTAGATAAGCACATCGGTTGCGTTTTGCTCTAACTTTTCTTCACAAGATGGGTTCATATTTGGTCGTTACTTGGCGCTTGCAAATTGTTAATTGTGCAAAGCTACCCAAGGCAGAGGCAAGCTGGGGTGACGTATATCACATTATGCTCATCATCTCACGCGCTGGCTTCTCGCTTTGCGAAGGTTTCCAGCGCATCTAAAATTTCGGCGGCTTCGTTTTGTGCAATTGAGCCTTTGTGAATTGCCACGCGCACGGTTTCTATGGCAAGGGCAACATAGACAGGCACAATATGCGGCAATTGTTCCGAGAGCTCTCGCAAATGGCGTTGAACTGTTGCGGCATCGCCTCGTTCAATAGGTCCAGAGAGCGCTTCGCGCAGGTCGCTGGCTTGACGCATGTTGTGTAGCGTGCTTTGCATGATTGGCTCAAAGACGCTGAAGGCTTCACTTGGCTTGAGTCCTAAACCAGCAAAGACTTCGGTTGCCAGACTGGTCAGTGTTACAAGATAGTTGCTCACCATCGCCCCTGCAATGTGATAGAGCGTCTTGGCTTCTTTCGGCACCATCATCACCTTGCCGCCCAAGTCGTGAGCGAGTTTTTTTCCAATCTCAATGCCCTCGAGCTCAGTGGCTTGCAAGCCAAAGTAGCACTTGAAGCATTCGCTGATGTTTTGATGCGAGGTGCGAGTAAAGGTTTGAAAGGGATGCAGTGAGAGCGTAATAACTTGTTTTTCTGCAAGCGGTTTTAGGGCTTCATCGGTCAAGGCTCCTGAAAAATGCACCGCCGCTAAGTTCTTAAATCCTAATCGCAATGATGCCACGCGCTGACTGACGGGCGTAATTGCTGAGTCGTTTACTGCAAGCAAAAGCAAGTTTGTCTCTTCTGGAATATGCTCTACACTGTCCGATACATGTTGAATATTCAACTCTTTGGCAAGCGATTCAGCATCCGACCGTGTGCGATTGATAAGTGAGAGGAATTTGTAGCCTTTTGCCGTCAAGCCCTTCGCAATTGCCGACCCTAACGCACCGGTGCCAACCAGCGTTACCTTGAACTGACTTGCACGAATCGTGGAATGATGCGTTACCATACCTGCGCCATCTACTTTGAAAACGCCACCGCAAGATACAAGTTTTCTCTATTTGGGCTTAGACCTTCGGCGATTTTTGTTACGCATTTTACAGACAGCTCCTTTGCTACTCTTGCCACAATTGCGGCAATCCCCAGCCCTGTGCCAAACGATTTGCCATGCAGCACTGCATATCGCATCAGTTCGTCGTAGTCGAGCTTCTCTAACGCCTTCAAATAGCTTTGTATCTCACTCTGAGCGGTCGCACTAAAATTGCAGTGACCGATAATCAAGACATTTTTGCTCATGAGCACTTCACTTAGGGCGGCGGCGGTTTCATCGCACAAATCTACCGATTGCTCGCCCATGAGCACGGGCAAAATTTTGAACGGTGCATTTTTACCAATCGTGCGCTGCAAAATTGGCAGTTGCGTTTCAATAGAGTAGCCTTTTGGCAAGCCTTCTTCCGAGATAAAGAAGTCATCATCTTCATCGCATAACTCATTGCGCACATAGTCGCTTAGTTCTACTTTTCCAAGTGGGGTTTCAAAAGCAGAATAGCCCGACATGGCAATTCGATGGAAGGTATCGACCGCTGGAGCGATAAACACCACCAAGTCTGGCGACATCGTTTCGACCTGTTTGTAGGCTTTTGCCAAAATCGGCAATACCTCGCTATATGCGCCGTAAGGCAACAGCATGGCTTTGATTTCCCCGAAGTGCTCCTTGCTCGATTCGGATAGCGCCTTATCAATGACGCTCGCCAATTCCTCTGGCTGCTCCGGATACAGTTGCCCGGCAAACTTCGGCTTGCGGACGGTGCGAAAAATTGTCAGCATGGTCTCGCTCTGATTTTGCGGTTGCAAAAAAAGCGTTTGGCTCATTTGATGCTCACAGTTAATTGGATAATGTGTGGCCTAAATTTTGAAAAGAGATCTTGGAGTATAACCTTTGTAGGGTCATTTTCCAACAAAGCATGGATGCACTTGACTTGCACACCATCAATACGCTATCATCGCCCAATCGTAACATGCAAAAAACTTGGTCGCTCCTTGGCAAAAAGGCGCTGATTACAGGCGGCACAAAAGGCATTGGACTTGCCATTGCCGAAGAATTTCTGATGCACGGCGCAGAAATCTTTATCGTGGCACGCACAGAAGCCGATGTTCAAAATCGTCTGAAAGCATGGCGACGATACAAGTGGAAAGTTCACGGCTTAGCGCTCAATCTCCAGCAGCCCGAGGCTCGCACAGCACTTAGCGACACCATCAAGACGGTTTGGGGACGCTTCGATATCTTGGTCAACAATGTCGGCACCAATGTTCGAAAACCTACCCTCGCCTACACGGATGAAGAAGTCAGCCAGCTGATGCAAACAAATCTGCACACCACGTTTGAAATGTGCCGTTTGATGCATCCTATGCTGCGTTCTCCGGAAGGCGGGGTCATCATCAACATCAGTTCAGTTGCAGGTTCTCGTGTGGTTCAAACTGGCGCCGTCTATGCCATGACCAAAGCTGCGATTGAACAGCTGACGCGCTACCTTGCCGTGGAGTGGGCGGCTGATGGCATTCGTGTCAATGCCATTGCGCCTTGGTATATTCACACGCCGCTGGCTGATGAGGTCTTAAAAAAAGAGGATTACAAACAGCGTGTGCTTGCCCGCACGCCTATGGGTCGCATTGGTCAGCCTGAAGAAGTGGCGCGTGTTGCCGCTTTCCTTGCTATGCCTGCCTCATCATACATCACTGGGCAGTGTATTGCCGTTGACGGCGGATTTTCTGTCTTGGGCTTTTAACTTCTTTTTTGCCTTCTCACGTTGAAACTTTTGATGCGCTTTAGAGTAGTTTTTGGCAAAAACCTAACTTACTTAAAAATTTTTTAGGACGGACATGTTTGGTTACCAGCGTTACGACGAACACCCATTCTTCTCACTGCGTCTTATTTTAGCTTTGGCTATTGTTATCATCTCGCTCGTGTCTTACTTTTCTTCCTGCGAACGCAATCCGATTACGGGCAAAACGCAGTTTGTCGACCTTACGCCAGACCAAGAAATTGCCTTAGGCTTGAAAGCCACGCCGCAGATGATTCGTCAGTATGGTGGGTTGCATCCTGACGCACGCATTCAAGCCTTGATTGACAGTGTCGGTCACCGCATTTTGCGAAAAAGTTCAGCTGGCGCCACCAAGTGGAAGTTTGAATTTCACTTGCTTAATGACCCTAAAACGATAAATGCTTTTGCTTTGCCGGGCGGACAAATTTTCATTTCCACGGGCTTATACAATCTCTTGCAAACTGAAGGACAGCTGGCAGGCGTCTTAGGGCATGAAATCGGGCATGTTGTTGCTCGGCACAGTTCGCAGCGTTTAGCCAAAAGCAAGCTCACGCAAGGGCTAACTGGTGCAGTGGCGGTTGCCACAGGTGATGCGTCTGCCACACAGGTTGCCGCAGTCATCGGTGAGCTTATCAATATGAGTTATGGACGCGAGGATGAATTAGAATCCGATGCGTTAGGTGTGCGCTTTATGTCCGAGGCAGGCTATGACCCACGCGCTATGATAGAGGTTATGAAAATTTTAGCCAAAGCGTCTGGCGGTGCCCGTCAGCCTGAATTTTTCAGCACTCACCCCAATCCTGAAAACCGTATTGAAAAAATTCAGGAAACCATTCGCAAGCTCTACCCTCTTGGTGTGCCAGCGCATCTAATCAAGTAATTCCTTTTTTATTTTCCTTTCCCCTCGCCTGTTATTGTAGCTGTCACGCTTTAGCGTATATGCTTCGTGAGCATTACTCGGTAATGTAAGATGGTCACAGTATCGTCACTTTTTTGAAACCTTTTCTCAGGGTTTTGGTTTGTCTTAGCACTTTCATAATTCGACTGCAGGTTGTTTTCGGGTTGAATCTTCTTCGAGTGTATCATAGCAAGGGCGTCCAACGGGGCGCCCTTGTGCTTTTCACCACACGCATGAAATAGCATCGCAATCATTTTTCCGTCTTATCCTTTTGTGTGAAGTGAAAATCCACTTTTAGTTTTTCAGCATGTTCCCACAGCCAGTTGTTAAAGGCAATTCGGTCGTAGAGATATTGCCTTTTGACTCGTTTGCGCACTGGAAGTTCAATACCACGCTGTTTTGCTACATGAAGCAGAATCTTTAGGCTGGGCACGCTTAGGTTGTATATCTCACTTAGGCGCTTTAGGGGTAAGTAGCGTTCCACAAATGAATTTGTCTTTTCCATATACAAAGAGAGATTTAAGTTATTGAAATCACGGAGTTTAACAAAACAGGTGGGGCAAGGGTTTCAAAAAAGAAATTGTTTTAATTTACCGTCGGCGGTTGGTAAATTATTTTTCTCCACGCTTTAGCCTTCCAGTTACCGTAGCGTTACGGATGAGATATTCCGCAAAGTGAGTGTAGTAGTAGATTCATCACGATTGAGCATTTTTCATCGTGTGAGTTGAGGGAAAATATACACGGGAAAGTTATAAGCAGCGTTCCAGTTCTCATTTTCTCTTAGAGTTTTTGTGTTCTAAACATGTTCTAATCTAAGAGATGCTTTTGAGTTATGCGAAGGTTTTAGCTTTGAGTGTGGAAATCGTAAGTTGTTGTAAAATAGAGACTTACAGTAAGACCATGGTAAGGTCAAAGACAGGGGGGTTTGGGGTGAAGATTTTGGAAAATGATTATGAATATGGCAAAGTATATGAAGCTATGAAGTTTTATTATGGGGAACAAAGGCTTGCGCCACCATTTGTGGTATGATGTGAAAATCTATTGGAAATGTAATTCATCAGCAACATGATGAGAATTTTGCATAAATATCAGGAGCCCAAATTTATGTCTCTTTACAACCAATGTCTTGCAATAGCACGAAGTAAAAATCCTGATATTAAAATGTTGGAAATGGTATCGCAAGCATTATTTGATTATGTGCTGCCAGTTGTCGTGCAGTTAGTTGAATTTTACAAAAAAGCAAAAGAATATAAACTCTTTTAGGGAGGTTTAGTGGGGCACTTAAATCACTTTTTGATGTCAAGCAAAAAGGGGTTATGAAACAATTTGATAACATGACCTCTTCTTCCCCTGCATCGAAATATGTTTCATCTAAGCTATCAAAACTGGATTTGTATCGCGCATTATTTACACATATACTGTCAACTAATACTAATATTGATATACACTTCGCCAAGCTTTACTTCGGCAATTCGTGCGGCAAAGTACTCTAGACCTTTTAGCATTGAGATTCCATATCAATGGACACAGCGGTCATAACATTTTCAAAAAGGCAACATGCTGCTTTTTCCTGTGCAGCATGTGCTTCCCTGCTTCTAAATGCCCGCACCCTGTCATGCAGAACGGAGCGTAGCGCAGTGAAGTATCCATACTGGATTCCTCGCTGGCGCTCGGAATGACTCCGCCCTGTCATAACTTGCCTAACACGAATGCTTTACTTCTTCTCTACTTTTAGGTGGCTGATGCTTTTCTCGTGCAGTATTTGTTGTAGATGTTTCTTAGTTCATCGGCAATCATCTCTGCTGAACGGACTTCAATTTGATGGCGATGAATCATGCCCATGAACTTGCCATCTTTCAGAAATGCAATAGATGGTGAGGACGGGGGCTGATTGGTAAAGAATTTGCGTGCCGCTTCTGTTGCTTCCTTATCCTGCCCAGCGAAAACTGTAAAAAGATGGTCGGGCAAGACTTCATTACTCAGCGACATTATCAATCCTGGACGCGCCTTGCCTGCAGCACAACCGCACACGGAATTGACAAAGACCAGCGCAATGCCTTTGGCTTGACTCAGCGCTTCCTCGACTTCTTCTGCTGTGCGCAATTCTTTGACGCCCGCACGCGTTAGCTCATCGCGCATGGCTTGAATCATTTGTTCCCTTTCCAGAACGGTGAACATGTTCCCTCCAAGTTTAATGTTTGCAAAGATTTGAAGTTTGGAGGCAAAGATACGCAAATTTTGCCGCACCTCCTGCGCCCGATTCACTCCATGCGGTTGTGCTTTGCCTTTGCTCTAAATAAAAACGCCCCGAAGACTTGAAAGCCGACATAACAAGTCTCGAGGCGCCGTAGCAGAAAGAACAACATCACAACATCGCTTATGACACATAGCGGCAGTAAGCTAAAACATCTGCTTCGATTTTTCAGTTGGTGTTTGCAAATTTGACAATTTTTTAAAACGCGGCTATTCACCTCGTCGTTCGCGTATTCGCTGCATCATTCTTTCGCGGCGTTCTTTCTTTAGCTCTTCGTAGAGTGCCTTTTGCTCATCTTGGAGTTCGCTTTCGATTTTTGCATCCATTTCCTGAATACGCTCGCGCCAGGCTCTCATAAGCGCCCAGCGATTGCCCTCTGCTGATTCTCTATCCTTTTTCAGTGCCTCTTGGGTGTCATAGATAATTGCCTCGATTTTCTTTTCCTGTTCAGGCGTGAGCTTTAATCGGGCACTTAGCTGTTGAATTGTCCAGTCTAAGCCTTCGCGGGTTCTTTCTTGTGCCTGCACTGGCAAGGCTGCAATCAGACAAAGCCAAGAGAAAAAAATTATGCGTTTCATGATTTGATGTTCTGTTATTTTTTGATAATTAACTTATTTTAATGAAACATCTTGCATTTTTTTAGCTTAAAATTTTATCATGCGCCTACTACAGCAATCAGTTTAGCGTGATTACGAAAACAATCTGGTGAATTGCCCTCGTTGAACGATTGATTTCACTTATTTCAGCAGCGGAAAACGCTTGCCAACCCAGCCCGGAAATAGCGCTCTATCATCCTCAATGCCGAAATGTTTCCCTGCTACTTCCGCAAAGACGGCACGGAAGTCGGTGGTTACGGGCAAATCTCGTCCGTCCTCGAGATTTTCTGCCGCCAGCGGCGGCACCTTGCCATGCACTTTGCCCCCATCGACGGCTGTGCCTAACACAAAGAGACATGATGCTCGCCCATGGTCTGTGCCGCCAGAGCCGTTTTCTGCCAGCGTTCGTCCAAACTCGGTCATGGTCATGAGCACAATGCGGTCTTGATAGGGCTCAACATCTTTCCAGAATGCGGCGATGGCAAGGGCAAGGTCACGAGCACGCTGCGCAAAAAGTCCGCGCGTTGTGCCTTGTTGCACGTGCGTATCCCAGCCATTAGACTCGGCAAATGCAATTTCTACGCCTACATCAGCTTTGATGAGCTGCGCAATTTGCTTGAGACTATTGCCCAACGGCGAGCGCGGATACTCTGCCCCTTGCTGAGGGCGATAGTTTCTTACATCCAGCTTCTGCAGCAGCTTGATGGCTTCAAAACTTTCTTGTCCAACCTCGCGCAACATCTGCTGTGAAGTTTGCTCATAGAGCGCTTCAAAGCCTTGTCCTGCCGCAATTGCCATTGGCATTGCGCCAGACGACTTTAAGCCAAAGTCAGCCAGATTTGGGATAGCCAGCGCTGGGGCTTCGCCGTAGAGTGAGCGAGGTAAGACACTGGTCATTGCCACTGCGCGAAACGGCGATGCCTGTTTGCCTAATTTTTTGGACAGGCGATTGAGCCAGCCGTCGGGTGTGCCCTTTTTGCCCGGCGTGCCTGTTTCCATGTAGTCTTGCTGGTCGAAGTGTGAGCGTGTCGGTTCTGGTGAGCCGACGCCATGCACGATTGCCAAGCATTTTTGCTCAAACAGCGGCCGGAGCGGCTGAAACGCTGGGTGCAATCCAAAGTAGCCATCAAGCTCGAGCAGTGCTTCTGCGCCTGTGTTTGGCGCAGGCAACGCCAGACGCGGACGCCACGCTTGAAGGTGCTTATCGGTATATGGGGCAACAGCCATCATGCCATCCATTCCCCCACGCTGAAAAATGGTTACCAAAATTTTTCGCTGATGTGGCACCGTTGCCCCTATGGCTCGCTGCAGAAACTTTGGCGTTCCTCCCAGTCCAATGGCGACCAGTGCCAAGCCAGACGATTTCAAAAAGGCTCTGCGTGTTAGCATCGTGAATGTGTTTAGTTTGAAGAGTTTGGCTTACTTGCGCTGGAATTCCGGTGAGCCAAGAATGATACCGACAATACTTGCCAGTGTTACTTCTTTGCTCGTCAAAACAGGTGCAACCTCCTCTTGACCTGCTACTGGCTCTTCATGCAGGAATTCTCGGATGGAATCGCTCTCAAACGGCAATCCTTCAACATGCTCCTGCATGTCCATTTGCTTTGCTGATGCCGCTGGCAAGGATGTTGAGATTTTTTCCACAAAGGTTGGATTTTGAACGAGTGGCGTGAGCAATCGCAGTGTCTCGCTCAAATCTCGCTCGGGCATGAGCAATGCAGCGTAGGTTTTTAGCGCCTCTTCAATGGACTCGGGTTCATGATACTGATTGAGTGCAAAGAGGTCAAACTTTACGCCTTTGATATGTCCGAGGGCAAGATGCAAGCCAAAGTTCATGCGGGCGATGAGTGCGCCAGTGTTCACCCAAAATTCGGCGCGGTCGGCGTAGCCTGTTGGGGCTTGGCAGGCGTAGAGCGGCTGACCTTGTTTTTCAATCCATTGAGAGAGTTCGCGCGTGTCTGTTACATCCGCATCTAAGGCGCGCAGCGCACTGACGACCAATTCAAACGGTGATTTAATCTTTGCACGCCGTGCTTCTTTGCTCCAAAACTCTGGCGATTGCACCATGACTCGCATCATAGCTTTGATATCGCCATTTGTTTGCAAGAATGTGGTAGCCAGTCTTTCAATCAGCGATGGTGGCGGCATATCGCAAACGAATCGACGTGCCAACTTTGTGGCAATAAACTTTGCCGTGGAAGGGTGCGTCGCAAGCATATCAAGCACTTTTTCTCCTTCTTCTTTGCCACCACCTGCTGGGAACACCGTGCCCAGAATGTGTTTTTCTCCCGCATCGTGCATATCTGGACGAAAAAGAAAATCTCCTTCTTGAATTACGCCGAGAAGTTTGCCGCGCTCAAGACGCTCACGCAGTCTTTCCGCTCGTTTGCCACGCGGATAGACGCTCCAACCAGTCAGCGCGCGCGCAACTTCCACCACATCTTTTTGCGTGTAACCGCCATCGACGCCCATTGTGTGTAGCTCCATAAGTTCGCGAGCATAGTTTTCGTTAATTCCACGTTTTGGGCGCAATTGCTTGATGATGTCAGGTAGTTCGTTTTGCAGGGTTTCCATTTCCATTTTCTGTGCGGCGATTGCTGCCTCCAGGCGCTGTGCGATGAGCGGATTTCGCTGATAGCGCTGTAGGCTTTGTGTAAGTGTGGTCGGAGCGCCTTCTGGGGCGGAAGATTGCGCATTGTCGAGGTAAAGCAGCATGGCAGGGTGTTTTGCCGTTGCTCCCAGTAGGTCACGGAATTTTCCTAATGCGTTGGGGCGAATCGCATCGCGTTCATAGAGCAGCACGTATCCTTTTGCCTTGTTGTTGGTAATGGACACATTGAAGTGATTGAACCAAAAATCTGTCAGCACTTCTTCCAGTTGATTTTCGCTATAGACGGCACGCAAAATTTTTTGTGCGCGCAGTTCGCTGATGAGCTCGCGTTGCGGTCTTATGCCTTCTTTTTGATAGTAGTCCATGATTTTTCGGCGCAGTGCGGCACGATTTTCTTTCGCAGTATCCACTCGCGAAATGATGCCATCGCGATAGGCTTGCGCTAGCAGCACGCCCGGATTGGGGTAAGTGGAAAGCATTTCTGCACTGCTCATGGTCAGTGTCTTCAGCGACGCAAGTTTTTCGGTCAGTTTTGGGTTTGGCAGGCTGGCGTGGAGCTGCATTTCTACCCAGCGTTCTAAGCCCATTTTCACGACTTTCTCCACTTCGCCGGGGCGTGCCCCGAAAGCAAAACGGTCTAAAAGATGCACCGCAGCTTCTCGTTCAGAGAGACCTGCTTCTCGGTAAGGCAGCTTGAGTGTGGGTTGGCGGTCGTCCGTTTGATTGGGTTTGCTCTCGAAGCTTGTCAGCGTCAGCACCAGCAGCAGTGCGGCAGTCAGGCGAAAGTAAAGCGTTTTTCTCATCTGCGTGCAATTTATTGAACCACGCTTTAGACACACGCTTTGCACGCACGGTTTAAGGCACAGGTTTGCGCTGAGCTCGCTGCTGCAGGCGAACTTTTTTAGGCGCAAATTTGCTTTTCATTGCAGAAGTTTTTCACCTACATTTTTCAAAAAACACATGACCATGAAAACACCGCTTCTTTCTGACGCTGACATTCAGGCGCGTCTTGCCACGCTCAAAGGTTGGAGCGTAAAGGATAACAAGCTCGAGAAAAAATTTTCTTTTCCCTACAAGCAGGGCGAGCTCAGTCCATTCATGAAAGGCTTACTGCTCATTGAGCGCATTGCCGCACTGGCAGAAGCGGCTGACCATCATCCCGATATTCTCTTCACCTATCCAGCGGTAACCGTCCAACTGACCACGCACGATTCAGGCGGACTGACCGAGAAAGATTTTCAACTTGCTCAAAAAATTGATGCTATCACGGGCGAATAGGTCTGCGACCTTACTTGATGAGCATCATCTTTCTTGACTCTGCAAATGCCCCTACTTGCAAGCGGTAGATGTAGATTCCACTTGCTAAACCTGCTGCATTGAAATGCACTTGGTATGCGCCTGCCGCTTGCTTTGCTTCGACCAATGTTGCCACTTCCCTGCCCAATTCATCATAGACTTTCAGGCTCACATCCGAAGGCGTCTTCAATTCGTAGCCAATTGTCGTTGTCGGATTGAATGGGTTAGGATAGTTTTGCCACAGTTTGAATGACCGAACTTGCACCTGCATCTCTGGCGCACGACTTGCTCCTGCTTGATGAATTGCCACCACCGCATCAAGGTCAAATGAATTGGCAAGGATGCCGCCATCATTTACTCTGTCGCCAGCATCTGTAATTCGCACATAGTGAATAGAGTCCATTCCTACGACTGCTAAGTCGAAGGCATCTCCGCCACTGAATGGCGAGAGCTGTCCATTTATCAAGGGCGGTCCGTGGCGCTGTGGATTGGCTGTGCCATTGGTTGGCGTTACACCTGCCAAGCCACGGTAGCGGCGCGGCGAATTGATGGGCAAGGTATCGATAACGCTGAAGGGGAACTCCACGAAGCGCTGTCCGTCGCGGCTGACACTCACAATACCTGTTTCCATGAATGCTCGGTTGGTATCACAACCGATGTAGAACGCATTTTCAAAGACGATAAAGTCTGGTCCCTCTCGGTCGATAATTGGTCGGCGAAAATACAGGGTGATTTCTCCGCCATCGCCCAGCGAGAGCAACTCTCTTGGGTCAGCTGAAGGTGCGCAGGGTCGTGCTGTGGAATCTGGTCTGCCCAGCACGCATCTTGGAAAGTGCGGGTTATCTGGTCCAAAGCCTACATTGAAATTAGGTCCAAACCGCACCGATACCACGCTATCGGCAAATTGTCCAGCGGCTTCTGCAATGCCCATCAGCGCGCACACGCCCAAACATACTCCCCACTGCACGATTTTTGATACGCTGCGTCGGACTGCATCTGTAATTTGGTTTGCATTCATGGCTTTGAGAGTTTTAAGAGTTCTCGAGTTTCTGTGCAAAAGGTATTTTTATTGCAATAACGGAATTTTATTTTTTAGTAAGGCGCACCTGCACCAAAGGGCGCACTGCACCATGACCTGCCGCCATGGCACAGCACGCCACTTCCGTTTCTCACTTCACCAACATCATTTTCTTCGTTTCCACAAACGAACCAGCTTGCAGACGGTAGAAATACATGCCGCTTGATAAGCCCGTCGCCGTAAAAGGTACCTGATAGCGCCCCGCAGCTTGCCGACCGCTGACCAGTGTAGCCACTTCTCTGCCGAGTATGTCAAATACCTTCAGACTGACTTCACTGGCAACAGGCAATGTGTAGGCAATGATTGTCGAGGGGTTGAAGGGGTTCGGATAATTTTGCGCCAATTCAAATCGAGTGGGGCGCTCTGTGCTGCGCTCGGTTGATGCCACACCATCTGGACGCAGCGTTACTGGGGTCAGCGAAAGGTAGGGTTGCGTGCTTCCAAGCTGGATTTGCGTTAGGCTGTCAAGTGTGCGGGCGTTGAAGAGCACCAGTCGTCGATTGCCTCCGGGCGTGGTTCGCACCACAAAGAGCGTATCTCCAAAGCCTAGAAAGAGCGTATCTTCAAAGCCCAGCGTTCCGCCCACGGCTGGTGGTGTTACCAAAGCCAGCGTTGAAGTGTTGTAGCGTGTTCCATTGCTCAAAATGCCGATACCTTGCGAATTGATTACCACGCCGCTCGGGTTGCCGCCTACTGCCAGTGTGCCGACCACTTGGTCAGTTGCTGGATTGATAACGCTAACAAAGCCTAAGCTATCGGGACTTCTTGCGCTAAAGAACCCTGTGCAGACAACATGCAACCGACCTTGTAAATCGGGCTTGATTTCCTGCGGATTGGGACGCACGCGAATCTGGCGTAGCACCGTATCGACAGCTGTATTGATGACAAACACGGTGCTATCGGGCACAAATGTGCGCTGATTGACCGAGCGCGAGACATAGAGCTTGTTATTTGCAATAAACCCGTTCTGCTGCCCCGGCACAATGCGAATGGAGCCCGAGAGGGTATTATTTGCCGCATTGAAAATCGTTATGGTAGAGTCTAAAAAGTTGGTGATGTAGGCTTTGTTATCGTTCAAAAATATCAGGTCGTAGGGGTTCCGACCGTCTGGAATTCGCACAGTGGTGATTGGCAGCGGATTCACGTTATTGACAATGTCGGCGATGTTGATAATCTGCAAGGAATTGGCGGTGCCGTTGAAATTAGCGCCAGAGTTGACGATGTAGAGCCGATTGTTGCGCACGCGAATCACATTTGCAATTGGTCCAATGGCGGCGACGCTATCGCGAACCTCGCCCGTGCTCAGGTTGATAAAAGTAAGCGCCTGCGTTGGTGCTGGGTTGGTGGAACTGCCAAAGCCACGAATGGCAAAGAGCAGACGTTGCGGTTGTGCTTGTCCCCAGCTTGTGCTTACGGCGGCTATCAGCCACAGGTACGCGGCAAGTAGTAAGCGTTTGTTCATTTTTCCTCCTTTTGACTATGTTGAAAAAGTTTGGTTAGCGTAGAAATGCCATGCTTGATGGATTCAAGCCGGCTTGAAAAGAAAACTTGCGCCGCCCGTTGCGGTCAAAGCAGATGACCTCGCCGCGCACGACATAGTTGATGGCATCCATGCCGTAGATGTCTCCATTGGTTTCATCGACCTCAATGCTGTAGAGCAAGCGGAAATGACTTGCCTCTATGAAATTTTCTCGGATGAATGTTTCAGTGCGTGTATCAAAGAGTGAAATGGCATTTCGTCGTGAGAGATAAGCGGTATCGCCTTTGATGCAAAGATGGTCAATATCGAATGGCAGCATGGTTTTGACTTGGTCGGTGCGGCTGTCGATAATCATGAGACGCGGGGGCACATCTTGATAATTGCCACGCGAGATGACATAGACATCGCCTTGCCTGTCGGCAGCGACTGTCGTCGGATTGATGCGCAGCGGGATTCGTTTAATTTCTCGCATAGTCACGGGGTCAATGACCGAGACGGTGCTATCGTAGTTTGGGAAATCGAGCCCACCTGAATTGGCGACGTAGAGTTTTCCGTTTTGCAGCGCAATGCCTTCTGGATTTCGCCCGACGCGAATGACCTCTATGACCGCTCGCCGTGCTGTGTCAATCACGCAGACGGTGCCATCAAAGCAGGTTACAAACAGCCGTCCATTTACCAGTATCATTTGTCGAGGTTGGCGTGCAATTGAGCCGTTGAAGAGTGGAATGGTGCTTATTGCGCGACCGGTGCGTGCCTCTAAGACTTCAATTTTGCTTGAGACATTGACCAGCACATAGAGCTTATCGCCTGCCAGCAGAAGGTCGTTGCCTGTATCGCCTAAGGTGCGGCGATTGACCAATTCAAAGAAGTCTGTTATCGCTTTGCTTGAATCGAGTGAGTAGAAGGTCAGCGTGGAGTTATTGCGCTGAAATAGCCCTTCGTTGAGCACGTATATGCCGCGTGTTGTCACGGGATTGGCTTCTACGGGCTCGGTTGGCATAGGTCGGCATGTCGAGAGCGCCACGCTCAAGCCGATTGCCACAGCAGCCGTGAAACAGGCACGTAAGGCAAGATGCATGGTCTGCATTTTTGCTAAGAAGTTTTTAGCGATGACTTTCATGAGCTCCTGCCGCCAGAGTTGCTTATGACTTGCACCTTTGCACAGGCGGTTTTGCAGTGCTTCCGTGAAAGTTCATCGCAAAGGTTGTTGCATTTTTGGCGCGTTGCCAGACGATGTTCCCGTCGTCATTATGGCAAGCATGGTTCGGCAGGTCTCCTGACTCCTTGCGCATCGGTTGAAGTGGCCTTCCCAAAAGCGTTTTGGGGCGCTTTCAGTGACACACTTCAAATGGTAGCAAGTTACAGTTGCGGGCACAGTTCCCGACTACACCAGTTGCGACGCTCGGCACTGGCACGAGCGCGACTTTGGCTTCACGGGATTCCCTATTCTCCCCAACGTTCTTGGGGCACCGAACCAGACTTTGAATGAACATTTTCTTAAACGTAGCATTTTGCGGGCAACTTTGCAAAACAGAATCTCGAGTTGATGCTTCATGAGCAGAGGCTTTGATAAGCTACTTTAGCACAAGTGCTTTGAACTCTATAGCTTACGCTTCTATCGTTACCACTCTACTGCAACAGGAGGCTTGCTTATGAATGAAGTTTTAGAAAAATACGCTTTGCATCACCGTATTGGTTTGATTTTGGGAGCGGCTGTCTTTCTTGTGATGCTTGCCTTGCCAGCGCCTGCTCAGATGAGCGCCCCAGCTTGGAAAACCACTGCCCTGACCGCCCTCATGGCAATTTGGTGGATGAGCGAAGCAGTACCCATTTTTGTCACGGCACTTTTGCCCATCGTGCTTTTGCCCGTGCTTGATATTGCCAGTATCAAGGATGCCACGGCACCATATGCCAATCCCATCATTTTTCTTTTCATGGGTGGATTTTTCATTGCATTAGCGATTGAAGCACATGGTTTGCATCGCCGCATCGCGCTGTGGCTTCTCACCAAAATCTCACCGCAACCGCCTTACATCGTTGGTGGATTTATGTTAGTTGCTGCTCTAATTTCTATGTGGGTCAGCAATTCCGCAACAACCTTAATGATGCTACCGATTGGGCAATCAATTATCGAACTCTTGATGCAAGAAGAAGACGACGAGAGTCTGCGGAAAAACTTCTCGGCATCATTGATGCTCAGCATTGCGTATTCGTCCAGCATTGGCGGTCTTGGCACGCTGGTCGGCACACCGCCCAATGCGCTTTTTGCCGGATTTATGAATGAGACTTACAAGGTCGAGATAAGTTTTATGAGGTGGGCTATGCTTGGTGTTCCAGTCGTTGTGCTGTCTCTGCCGCTTGCTTGGCTGGTGATGACTCGCTTTGCTTTTGCGCTTCCCCGCACACCGCTTCGAGCCAGCCGTCAGGCAATTGCTCTTCAACTTCAGGCGCTGGGTCCAATGACGCGTGGTGAAAAACTTGTTGGCACGGTTTTTATCATTACGGCACTTCTATGGATATTTGAGCCTCTTCTGTCGTCAGCTTTTCCTAAAGCTAAGCTCTCTGATGCAGGCATTGCCATTTTTGGTGCCGTGCTACTTTTTCTTCTGCCAGTTGATTTCAAGGCTGGTCAGTTTGCTTTAGAGCTCAAGCAAGCTAAGAAACTGCCCTACGAAGTATTGATTCTTTTCGGTGGCGGGATTAGTTTAGCTCAGGCTATTCAGAAGTCTGGGTTGGCGACATTTGTCAGTCAGTCTCTTTCCCACCTGAACGACTTTTCTCTGCTTTTGATGATATTTCTGGTTGCACTGGCGGCTATTTTTGCCACTGAGCTTATTGGCAATACTGCCCTTGCTGCGACCATGCTGCCGATTGTTGCACCGATTGCCCTTGCTATGGGCGAGAATCCAATTTTTCTTTTGCTGCCTGCTACGCTTGGCGTCAGTTGCGCTTTTATGCTTCCTGTTGGCACACCGCCCAATGCAATTGTCTATGCCAGCGGGTATATCAACATGCCGCAAATGGCGCGTGCTGGACTCTGGCTGAATGCACTCTTTACAGTGCTCCTTACTTTTCTCGTCTTTTTCTTGGCACCGCTTGTCTTTGAGGCGCAGTTTGGCACTTTGCCTGAATGGGCAAAAATCCAGAAATAACAACTGCGCGGCGCAAAAAAATTTGGTAGTTTGCCGAAAGGCTTTTACCTTTATAGCAATTGAGAAAGGAGTAATGTAGTATGGACGAATTATTTCCCAGAGTGGACCCAATTCCACTTCCTGCCCCTGTTTGGCTTTTCAAACTTTTGCACATCGTCACGCTTGGCTTGCACTTTGTTGCCATGGAGATGTTAGTTGGTGGGTTGCTGGTGGTTGCCGCCATGAACCTACTGGCTTTGCGTCAGCCTAAGCATCCGCTTGCGCTCAGTCGGGCGCAGACTGGGCAAGTGCTTGCCAATCGCATGCCGATTGTGATGACCTATGTCATCAATTTGGGTGTTCCGCCCTTGCTCTTTACGCAAGTGCTTTATGGGCGCGCCATTTACACCAGCAGCATTCTTATCGGTCTTTTTTGGCTGGCGGTCATCTTTCTTTTGGCGGGCTGTTACTGGCTACTGTATCGCACTTCGGCGCGTGCCAGTGCGAACCAGCCTTATTGGCATGTCGCCTTAGCGGCATGGGTGCTGGCAGTGGTCATTGCGCGCATTTACGCCACGAACATGACGCTGATGCTGCGTCCAGAAGTGTGGAACGGGCTTTACATCAATTCGCCGCTTGGTGTTCAATTGCCGATGGATGACCCGACCACGACGCCACGCTGGCTGTTCATTCTTGCCGGTGGCTTTACGACCGCTGGGTTTTGGCTTCTGTGGCTTGCCCCATCCAACAAACTTTTCTTGGATGTGCAAACCTACATGAGCGGACTTGGCGGAAAACTTGCCAGTATTGCTCTTTTGGCACAAGGCGCTTGTGCTTACTGGGTCGTTAGTGCGCAACCGCCTGCAGTTCAGGATGCACTTGGTCAAACTCTTTTCACCACTCTTTCTGGCTACGTGTGGGTTGGCTGCGCGGCTTTACTTTTCGCTTTGGCACTCTACAGCAGTCTCCGCCGACATCCTTCACGGGTGATTGGTTGGACGGGGTTTGCCGCCACTTGCCTTGCCATGCTTGCCATGACTGCCTTCCGTGATGGACTGCGCGACATTACGCTCCTTACCAAAGGCTTTGATGTGTGGGATAGGGTCGTGGTCACGAACTGGTCGGTGGTCGCAATTTTCCTGATTCTGTTTGTCTTAGGGCTCGGTATTATCGGCTGGCTTTTGACGGTTGTCTTAAAAGCCAAGCCTGTAATTCTGGGCGTTGACCAGAGCATTTTTGAATCTCAATCCAGAGCGGAGGTACACGCCAATGAGTAACGCAGCTGAACAACCCATCTCCAATTCGCTTGGGGCTACATCTTCTCAAGAAGAGTCTTTGAGCCGGCGAGCCTTTACCAAAGTTCTTTTCACGGGCATTGGGTTATGCTACGCCGGTGCGATTGGCTATCCAATTTACAAATACTTAGCCTCGCCGATTCAAAAGTCTATGGAGGCAGCGAAGGTCTCCGAAGTGCGTTTGCCTGAGGCGCAGAAACTTGCGCCCGGCTCAGCTCTTCTTTTCAAGTTTGGCACAAAGCCCGGCATTTTGATTCATCATCAAGATGAGACTTGGACGGCAATGGAAGCGGTCTGCACCCATATGGCTTGCACAGTGCAGTATCAGCCTGAATCCAATCGGCTCTTTTGTGCCTGCCATGATGGGGTTTATGATGTCAAAACTGGTCAGGCTGTGAGCGGTCCGCCGCCCAAGCCCTTGAAAACCTTCAAGGTCACAGTTGAAAACGACGCTGTTATCATTTCAAAAGTTTAAGTTTTGAAAGGAGTTTGTAACTATGATGAAAGCCCTCTATCACTGGGTGGATGAGCGTTTAGGCTTAAGTGAGCTTGCCAAGCTTGCCGCCAAAAAGACGGTGCCGGTGCATCGGCATTCGTTCTGGTATTTCTGGGGTGGCATTTCCCTGTTTTTCTTTTTGGTGCAATGTGTGACTGGCGTGTTACTTTTGGTCTATTACCGCCCCGGTCCAGAAGCATATGAATCGGTTCGGCAAATTACCAACGAGATTCATTTTGGCTGGCTCATTCGCTCTGCCCATTCATGGTCTGCCAACCTCATGGTGGTGGCGGTCTTTGTTCATATGTTTTCTGTCTATTTCATGAAAGCGTATCGCTCGCCACGTGAATTTGGTTGGTGGAGCGGTATGCTGCTGTTGATTATCACCTTGCTTTTTGGGTTTAGTGGCTATCTCTTGCCCATGGATGAGCTGGCTTATTTTGCCACCAAAGTGGGGCTCTCGATTCCAGAAGCTTTGCCTATTATCGGTCAGCCGATGACTAATCTTTTCCGTGGCGGCTTGGAAGTCAGCGAGCTTACGGTGCAGCGGTTTTTTGCGTTGCACGTGGTGGTGATGCCTGCAATTTTCTTGCCTATTTTGGTCTTTCATCTTTGGCTGGTGCAAAAGCATGGCAATGCCACCTTGCCCAGTGAAGAAGCCAAGCCTGAATCGGAACGCAAGTCCATTCCCTTCTTCCCCAATTTTCTGATGCAAGATTTAGCCATGTGGCTCATTGCACTGAATGTGCTTGCGCTCTGTGCCTCGCTTTATCCATGGGGCATTGGAGAAGAGGCTGACCCGCTTAAGCCTGCTCCTGAAGGCATTCATCCAGAGTGGTATTTTATGAGCGCTTTCCAGACGCTCAAACTCATCGGCAAGCTCTTCTCTGGCGAACTTGCCGCTTTTGGAGAAGGCTTAGGCATCACGCTCTTTACTTTAGGGCTTATTCTTTGGACGCTCATTCCGCTCTATGATGGCAAGCACGAAAATGGTCGGCGCGCCCGCAATGCCACCTATTTCGGCTTGCTCGCGCTGGGCATTATCGTGGTTACCACCATCTGGGGTTACATGTCACTTTGATTTCATTCAATTTGAACTAAAAAAGGAGAAATCGAACTATGAACTATCCATTTTGGGATGTCCCCATCATTGGCAGTGGCTGGGTTATCGGCATCATTTCTATTATCCATGTTTTGGTTTCGCAGTTTGCGGTTGGCGGCGGTCTGTATCTAGTGCTGGCTGAACGCAAAGCCTTGCGTGAAAATCGTTTAGATTGGCTGCCGCGACTCAGAGAGCACTCGCGCTTTTTCCTGATTATGACCAATGTTTTCGGTGCAACCTCTGGCGTCGGTATTTGGTTTGCTATCGGTTTAGCCCATCCTGAATCGACCAGCACGCTCATTCATAATTTTGTCTTCGGATGGGCGATGGAATGGGTGTTCTTTGTCGTGGAGCTCAGTTCGGCGGCAGTGTATTACTACTCATGGAACAAAATTTCACATGAGATGCACCAGCGTGTCGGCTGGCTTTATGCGATTTCTTCGTTCTGCACTTTGGTCATCATCAATGGCATTTTGACCTTTATGCTCACGCCGGGCGATGCTTGGATTGCCGTTGCGGGCACAGGTCAAGAAGCCTCGCAATTCTGGTCAGCCTTTTTTAATCCCACTTATTTTCCAAGTCTGTTTCTGCGTATTCTGGTCTGCATTTCGCTGGCTGGAATTTGGGCGCTGGTCTCATACAGCCGCTTAGACCACGATGCGCAAGCAAAAGGTGAGCTAATTACATGGAGCTCAAAATGGCTGATTCCGTCGTTCGTTGCCACGCCTATTGCCTTTCTGTGGTATCTTGCCAGCGTGCCTGAAGTCAATCGCGCTTTGCTTCAACTTGGTATCTCGACCATTGGGTCTGGAGCATTTACGCAAGTTACACGCATTGCCCTTGTGGTGGTGATGACCTCTGCCACCATTGTCGGTGTGGTCTATTTCTTTGTGCGCAAAGCTCCGCAAGATTTTTCCTTTGGGCATGGCTTAGCGGTCTTGTTCCTTGCTGCTGTCATCACTGCTTCTGGCGAATATGCCCGCGAGATGCTTCGCAAGCCTTATGTAATTGCCCGCCATATGTATTCTAATGGCATTCGTCAGTCAGAAGTTGCTCAAATGAATGAAAAAGGTTACTTAGAAAAGTCGCTCTGGGTGCGTCCAGTTGCAGATAAGACCAATGAGCCAGAGGTGATTCTTGCCAAAGGTGAAGCCATGTACCGCGGTCAGTGCCTCAACTGCCACACCACGACGGGCTACCGTGCCATAACCAAGTTACTTTCGCGGCGCGACCATCAGTCTATTGGCAATTTTCTTCAAACACTGCGCGAATACAAAGACGACTCGCCTTACAAAAAATACATGCCTCAACTTGTCGGCAAGCCTGACGAAATTGCCGCTCTGAACGATTATCTTGACTATGTGGTCAATAAAGATAAAAGTCGGATTGCCGGCTTGATGCGTGCGAGAGAGAGCAAAAACGTGGCACAAGCTCAGTAAGCTCCATTTTTCCACCTGCTCTGAAAAAGCAAGCGTTTAGCGCTTGCTTTTTTCTTTTGCTCAAAAAAGGTTGATAAGATTGATATGCACTTTGCCGCGTAGCAAGGTATCTCCTTCGCCGAGTGCGTAGCTAATGCCAAGCAAGCCCAATGGTGTATCTACGCGAGCGCCGATGCCCACGCCTTGTCGCCAGCCCTCGCGTGCGCCATCCAGCGCATTGAGCGGATTTTGCGGTTTGAAGAAGTATCCCACATCGTAGAATAGGAAGGCAAACGATTTGCGTGAGAGTTGCAAGCGATATTCAATGTTGGCAAAGCCGTATCGTGATGCTAAAAATTCTTGTTCGCGGTAGCCGCGCAAGGTTTGTGCACCGCCGAATCGGAACAGGTCGCTAAACTGCACCTCTTCTGCCAAGAGCGCTATGCCGGCCACACGCAGCGCCAGCACCTGCCGCAGAAAGGTGGGCTGATACCACTCCACTTCTACGCTGAGGCGCTGCTGCACCACACTTCGGCGCACTTGCAATGCCTCAAGTATGGAATCGGGCGCATTGAGGGTCTTGGTGCCGATGCGATATTCATTGCGGAGCAGCACGCCTGATGTGGGATTGAGCGGATAGTCGCGTGTGTCGTAAGTGAGACTCACTCCAGTCAGCAAAATGCCACTTGGCAAGATTGGGTCTTTTCGTCTGATGCCCTGCACAATCGGATTGATGCGCTCCAGTTGTGCCAGTGCGCCCACCGACAAATTCTCACTTAAACGATAGGCAATACTTCCTGCCAGCATCAACTGTGAAAACGATGAATCTTGCTGCAGTTGCATGGCTTCAAACGAGGCATTGAGCGGCAAGCCCAGAACCCATGGCTCATGATAGCCGACGCGCAATTCTTGCGTGAAATTGTTCGGACGCTGCCAGCGCATACCCAGTCGTCGCCCTGAGCCAAATAAATTTTTCAAGCTGATGCTCATCATTCCTGTCAAAAAGCCTGACTCTTCAGGCGGCACGGGCGGCTGATAGCCAAGAATGCCGTCAAATACATTTGTATTGCCTTCTATCAAGTCCAGCTTAATGATGGCTTGAAGCGTGTCGTCTTGTGTAGATTTTTGCAATATCAGCAATTCCGGCTCGCTTACATGCTCAAAGAAACCCAGTCGCTCCAAGCGCGGCTTGATTTGTGCAAACTTTTCTTCGTTATAGAGTTCGCCTACTTTGAGTGGCAACTCGCGCAAAATGGTTTCATGCTGCGTGTTGAGGCTATCGGAAAACTTATAGCCGGCGATTTTTACCGATGCGCCTTCATGGATGACGATGCGCAGTTTCAAGCCCGACTCACTTGCACTGTTTATGTTCCTTTCAATGGCAGCGATGGAAATTTTGGCAAACGGTCGCCCCAGTGTTTCATAGCGCGAAAGAATAGCATTGAAATCTTTTTCAAGCACTTGACCATTGAGCGCGTCGCCTTCATGGGTTTGCATCAGCAGTCGCAGTTCATTTTCAGATAGCAGGCGGTTGCCACTGAAATGAATTTGGCTAATTTTTGTTATCGGTCCCTCGCTTATGAATATCTCGGCGTGAAGGTGCTGATACGCTTCGGGCTCTACTCTCCAGCGCACGCTATCTATTCTCATGTCGTAATAGCCAGAGCGGATGTAGCGCTTTTTAAGTTCATCCAGCTGTGCCTTAAAGGTCAGTGAATCAAATGGTGCGGGCGTGGGAAACACTGTTTGGAGTTCTGCATTCGTTATCTCTTTTGCGCCATACAGTCGCACGCTTTTCAGTATCATGGTGGTAGGTGGCATTTGTGCAGTGCTTTCGTTCGGATGCATCGCCATCACACTCCAACACAGGCTCCACATCCAGCTTGCCACAACGATAGGCTTGATAGCTTTGCACAAAGCCGACATATACCTTCCTTGAAAAGCACAAAGGATTTTGTAAATTTGCACCGCTAATGCATATCAGTAATTCTCGCAGATGAGACTAAAAACTTTGGTGCGCCAGCATGCACTCTGCTCGAGTGCCCCGAAAATGTACCACTTAAATCTACTATTCCAATAATGAAGTGCTTTGGATTTCTTCTATACCTTTTCTTTCTTTTTTCTCTTTTGATACCCAACCGTGTGCTACGTGCACAATTTACGCCGTATAGCGCCGATATTGCCAGCACCTTCAATAAGTTAGAGCGTGTTGGCGACCCGCTCTTTGCCCGTGATGGTGTAGCGGCAATTTACGCTGAAGGCGATGTGTTGTATGTTGCCTTCAACACTGTTGGGCTCTACACTTACGACATCAAAAATCGTCTGCAGCCTACTCAACTTGGCTTCACAAAAGATATTTCATTGCCGACTAATGGTCTTGCCAAAAAGCAGAATTACCTTTACCTAAGCGACAACACCAAAGGCATTGATGTCTTCGATGTAGCAGACCCGACCCAAATTAAATTTGTTGGCAGTTTTCAAACCCTTTCCAAAGAAGCTTACGACCTTTGCACCGACGACAATCGCGACTATCTGTTTGTTGCCACTGGCAAAGGCGGTGTTGAGGTGTGGAGTTTGCAAGACCCTGCACGCCCCAGCCGTATCTTAGAGACCTCTACCCTCACGAAATGGAACTACGCTTGGGGCATTTCTTATCACAAAGGCAAACTTTTTGTCAGCGACCGCGAAGGTGGCTTGCGCATTCTTGATGCCTCGCGCCCAAGCAACCTGACACTGCTTTCCAACTATCCCAGCGCCAAAACTCTGCGCTACGCTATTGCTCAAGACACGCTCGTTTTCTTAGCCAATGCTGCCAATGGCATTGAGGTCATCTCTATCGCTAATATAAACCTGCCGAAGCGGGTCTTCTCATACAATTTCCGCACATATGTTGGCGGTCTTGACTACTACAAGCTCGAGCCGCGCTACTTTTTTGTTGGGGCAGGACGTGGTGGCATCACAGTCTATGACCTCAAAAAAATGTTTTCCCCAGATGACTTCGACGACCCAGTTGATAAATCCGACAGAGGCATTGGCGAGATTGGACGAGTCTTATCCTACGACCACGCCCTCTATGTTGCCACTGACCGCAATGGCTTGCTGGTCTATAACTTCAACCTGACGCCGCTTCTGACCAATGTCAAGGACCTTTCCATTGACGAAGACCAGCTTCTGACCTACACCTTTGAAGGAAAAGACCCTGACGGCAGTCCTGTGCGCATCTCTCTTGTGCCTGTATCAGGTAAAATGCCTGATAACCTTACCTACGATGTCAATACACGCACACTAAGCTGGAAACCGACCTATGAACAATCTGGCATCTACGACTTCAAGGTTCGCATCACTGAGCTCCACCCTGATTCCTTAGCCAGTGAATTGCCGCTTCGTATTACGGTCAAGCATGTCAACCGTCCGCCCGTGCTGCCCGATTTGCAGGCTCAGTTCACGGTGGAAAATAAAGAGCTTAAATACCAAATTCCCGAAGGCAAAGACCCTGACAAGGAAGATGAAGGCAAGCTCACCTACTTTGCTGAAAACCTGCCGCCGGGCGCTAACTTCGATGCCCAAACCCGGACCTTTACATGGAAACCTGACTTCACTCAAGCCGGAGACTATGTGGTGAAATTTACCGTCAAAGACGCCAACACCGATGGGCGCGGCGCTAAGACAGACTCAAAAGAACTCAAAATTCGCGTCGATAACGAAAATCTGCCGCCCAAATTTACTCGCATGGAAAAGCAGATTTTCACCGAAGATACAGAAGGCAGTTTCACGATTGAAGCCATTGACCCCGACAAAGAAGACGACGGCAAGCTCACCTACACGGCTACTTTTCTGCCCAAAGGCGCAACCTTCGATGCCGCCACGTGCACCTTCAAGTGGAAACCTGATTTCACACAGGCCGGCGAATACATCGCTCGCTTCAAAGTCGAAGACCAAGGGCTTGATGGGAAATTCACCCCCAGCAACAAGCGCCTGTCCGATACGATGGCAGTTGCCATTTCTGTCAAGCAAAAGAATCGCCCGCCTGTCATGGCAGCTATTCCTGAAAAGCGAACACGCGAAAATACGCTATTGACCTTCACAGTCAGTGCCAGTGACCCCGACAAGGAAGATGAAGGTAAACTCTCTTTCTCGGCAGATAGCTTGCCACGCGGCGCCACATTCGATGCCAAAACCCGCACCTTTTCATGGAAACCTGATTACACGCAGTCTGGCACCTATCGCGTCATTTTCCGCGTCACTGATACAGGCATAGACGGCACGCCGCTCTCTAGCGAAACGGTTGCCACCATCACTGTTGAGAACGTCAACCGTCCGCCGAAGTTCGACCCCATTGCCGATGTCAAGGTCAATGAAAATGAAGAACTCAAGTTCGATGTCTCGGCGCAAGACCCTGATGTTGAAGATGAGGGCAAACTGAAAATCACCGCCGAAAACTTACCCGAAGGCGCAAAGTTCGATGGCAAAACCTTCACTTGGACACCGACTTTTGAACAGTCAGGCTCATACAAAGTCACTTACACTGTAACCGACGCAGAGGGCTTGACTGACAAGAAAACCCAGACAATTACGGTTGTCAATGTCAACCGCGCTCCAAAATTCAGTCCTGTTGCTCCTATTCAAGTACTTGAGCGACAAAAAATTTCCTTCAAGGTCTCGGCAACGGACGACGATAAAGAAGACAAGGGCAAGCTCATTTACTTGGCAGAGAACTTGCCAACTGGCGCACAGTTCGACCGCACTACCCAACGTTTCTCATGGCAACCTGACTACGGTCAGCGCGGAACCTACGCCATGAAATTTACGGTCAAAGATGCTTCTGGCGGCGAAGACACCATGAGTGTAGGTATCGTTGTCGTTCGGCTCAATCGTCCGCCCAAACTTGAAAAGCCGCGTGATGTCACTCTCAAGGTTGGCGAGCCGTTTGAGTTGCAGTTGGTTGCCACCGATGAGGATAAAGAAGACAAGCTGACTTTTACGGCAACGGGCTTACCTGATGGCGCCACACTCTCACCCGAGGGCAAGCTTACTTTTACACCCACAGAAAAGACGGTTGGCAAATTCACAGTCCAAGTCAGCGTCAAAGATGACTTCGGCGCAGAAGATACCAAGTCGTTTAGTATCACGGTCTCTAAGCCTAACTTACCTAAACAACCTAAATAATCTTGTGATGCCTTAACAGAGCAATCGGCACGATTGTCGATTGCTCTATGTTTTTTGAATAAATCATGGTGCGCTATTTCTGTACACTTCTCTTTTTGCTGCTCTACAGTGTAACTCTTTCTGCCCAAAATCCTCGCTTTGCCTTTCTCAAGTCTAATTTTGAGCCGCTCTTAGCCGACCCAAAAGAAACACGCATTGCCGCGCTGGTGCATCTTAATGATGCTGGTACCTTGCTCGATATTGGCGCCTCATTAGACTTGCTACAATTTGATGTCGGCTCTGATTCACTTTACCCTGCAACATTTGGCTTAGGCGCAGACTTTGGCACATTTTCTTTGCTACGTCGGCTCGAGGGCTTCAAGTTTCCTGTCGATGCAGCCGATTACATTTTTGGTATCAATGTCAGTTGGCGTCAGCCGCTCCGTACTTCAGATGTGCCGCTTACCTTATTGGCTCGACTGCGTCTCTCGCACATTTCTGCACATCTCATTGATGGCAGCTTTGACTTAGACCGCTTAGAGTGGCGCAATGCGCGTTTGCCTTTTACTTTCAGTCGTGAGTTTATCCATTTGACTGTGGCGCTTTCTTCTTCTTTTGCCCGAGTATATCTTGCTTATGAGTGGCTCTTTAACACTGTGCCAGTTGATGTTGCTCGCCATAGTGCTCAAGTTGGGTTGGAGCTTTTTTCTCAAGTAACTTGGATAGTGCCTTGTATGCCGTTTATTGCGTGTGATGTGCGCCTTTCGCCAATTTGGCAACCAGCACTAGAGCGCACCGAGGGCTATGGCGCCACCCTAAGTGTTCAAGCTGGGATTAAGACAGGCTATGCAGGCACTCGTGGCGTGCGCCTGACCTACCACTACTATACGGGGTTGAGCTGGCGAGGCATGTATTTTGGTGAACGCATCTCCGTTAGTGCAATTGGTTTAATGCTTGATATTTGATAGTATTAACCCCGTTACAATATGCTCATCTGGTTATTGGCTCTGTCATTTGCTTTCCTACTCATGCACTTCATACACAAAAAATGTTTTGAACTCTGCATCGCTTCTGAAAATTTCTTAGCTTTTTTGCTTCAGTGCCGCACTTATTGCACGAACACTAATTCGTGTCATTTTGCTCTTTCTCTCCTGTTTCGTGGCAGCATGCCTTTTGCTATGCGAAATTTCTTATGCACAAAATGAGTTTGATATCCATGATTTTCTAAACCATTACCTTAGTACCAATATGGCGGAACCACGCAATGTGTTAGGCGGCAAGCTCGAGTGCTGCTGCAAAAATCCTCTTACAGGATTCTATCGTGATGGCTATTGCCGAACTGGCGCCGACGATACCGGTCGGCATGTTGTTTGCGCCATCGTGACTGATGAGTTTTTGCGCTTTTCTCGTGCCATGGGCAACGACCTCATTACGCCTCGCCCTGAATATCGCTTCCCCGGTCTTAAGCATGGCGATAAGTGGTGTTTGTGCGCCTTGCGCTGGAAAGAAGCCTTTGATGCTGGACTTGCGCCCAAGGTCGTCTTGGCTGCCACGCATGAGCATGCTTTGAACTATGTGTCGCTTAAAGCTCTCAAGCTGCATGCCGTTGATTTGCCTGCTGAAGAAACAGGAAACAGCTAACTTCAGCGTGTCTGCGGTTGTTTCTTTTTCGTCATGCTCTGCATTGCCATTGCTCGTTCTTTCTGTCGTAGTGGGCGCCTTCTATTTGCTCATTCCCAGCACTCTTCTCTGCCATGCTAAATGCTCTTTCTGTCATTCCTCGCATGCTTTTTGTTTATTCTGAGCGCTTTTCCCTTGTCATTCCGAGCATAGCGAGGAATCTATGATATTGCTGTTTGTTATGGCAAAAGTGGATTCTTCACTACGCTACGCTCCGTTTAGAATAACTGGAAAAGATCATTCCAAGCACCAGTGAGGAATCTAGCTTACCGTGCACTTATTGATTCTTATGCAGCCGATGGGGCAAGGCGTTCTTCTGTTTGTGTGCTTTCCAAAATCAGGTCGTAGCCAGCTTTTAGCCAGACTAAAATGCAGCTTAATGCCTTAAGTTCATATTTCCAGCCGTATTCTGTCCAAGATTTTGGCACGAGGTCTGAGGGCAAAATTGCTGTGCAAAACAGCGCAAAGGTTAGCAGGATTACGTTTAAGACAGTTTTCTTTTGTGCAAAAAACCATAGCATCACTCCGCAAATTGCAATAATAAATGTTGGTGATTCCGCTCGATGATTAAAAATCACTCCCCATATCATCAAAAATCCAAGGTATGTTATTCGAAAATTCAAGTTTTCATACTTCTTCGTTTGGGCTAAGGGCAAAAGTAATGCCACTACTCCTGCAAGTGTTAGCCACATTCTTGGTGGTTCATTTTCAAGCCAAGCCAGCCAGCAGCCATAAATTGATGCACTTCTGAGCGGCTCATAATCTTCTTTCAGTAAATTTAACCAGTTTTCATATTGTGCGATTAAACTGCTGGGTTGCACCACCAGCAGTGGCAAACAGAGCCACAGCACGAACCATATAGCACCGAAAGTTATTACCTTGTAGCGGTTTTTACCAAATACTGCCAGTATACCACTGAGCGCTCCGAAAATTTTAATAAACGCTGAAAGTGTAATTGGCAATGCTGTAAGTTCCCATTTTTTATGCTCAATTGCTACAAAAGTTGCTATCATGCATGCAGCGACTAGTCCATTACTTTGAGCATTTTGCATGTTAATTATAAGTTCCGGTAAAACAAGCCAAGCGATAAGTGCTTTTTTTTCTTGTGGCAAGGGTAGCCGCCATATCGCCAAAAATAAGGGAATTGCGTTAAGAAGATTCCACAGACAGAGTCCTATAGCATCAGGCAGATACAAAAATGGCAGCATCAATACTGCAAATGTTGGACTGTATTTGTATAGGTCATCATGCTCATCTGGGTAGCTGATGTAGAGATTTTCCCCTTCAAGTAGGTGTTTGGCGGAGTATTTGAAAATGAGGTAATTATTGTAGTGACGCAGTGATTTTTTGTCATGTTCCACCCTATCGAGCACATATTTCTGCACGCTTACTGCAATTGCCAGCAGTGCATAGAAGCAAAAAATCAAGCGACTATCTTGAAGATATCGCATGATGCAAGATTAGGTTTTTTGCTTTTTCTTTTGTGCTGCAGGGAAAAGAACATTATTCAAAATTAAACGGTAACCTGCTGAATTTTTGTGCAGAGCCAAATTAGTTGGAGGGTCTCCAATATGATGTTGGTAATCTTCTGGGTCATGTCCGCCATAAAAGCAAAACTGTCCTTTCCCGAAATTGCCATGTAAATACCGTACTTCTTCTGTTCCTTTTTTTTCTCCCATAATCACTACTGATGACTTAATCAAAGACTTTCTGAATGATGTTGTTTGCCCGTAGAAACCTTTAATAATTGAGGTATGATTTTGCGTCAGCATCGTTGGCACAGGGTCGTATTTTGCACTAAATTCAAAAAGCGTAAAGTAATCATTTTCAGGACCAGTTGCGCTGCCTGTCATCTGTGGGTTGATGTCAATGTTAGATTTCGAATATTCGTACGGGTTGAGACTGACCGTAAAATTTTCGAAGGCAAAAGTTTTTGAAAAGTCTAACTTTTTATTTGCGTCGGGGGTTACGCCATCACCATCAAATTCAGCTGGGACAATATCAATTCCTTCGGCTGCCAGAGCAATATCGTAGCTATCGGGCGCAGAACACATGGCAAACATAAATCCACCTTCGGCAACGAAATCGCGTATGGCTCGAGCAACAGCTTTTTTTTCTTCACTTACTTTCGTAAATCCTAATTTTCGCGCAACTTGTTCAGCATCTCTGACCTGCTTAATATACCATGGTGCATAACGAAATCCAGCGTAGAACTTTCCATACTGACCTGTAAAATCTTCATGGTGTACATGCAGCCAGTCATATTTTTTGAGCTCGCCACGTAAGACTTCTTCATCCCACACTTTTGCAAAGGGAATTTCTGCATAGGTGAGTACCAGCGTTACGGCGTCATCCCATGGCAAATTGGTCGGCGGCACATACACGACAATTTTTGGGGCTTTTTCAAGACGCATGACTGCCATATTATTGTCTTCGCTCTCAATTTCTGCAGTAATGCGCTGTGCCTCAGCATTTGAGATTTCTTCACCACGCACCCCCCGCACTGCCAGCTCCGACATCACGCTCGGCAATGCATCAATGAGAAATGACCCGCCTCGGTAATTTAGCAACCAATCTACAGGAATACCCTTCTCTAAACACCAATAAGCCACGCCATAAGCCTTAAGGTGGTCAGATTGCGTTTTATCCATCGGTATCAACACCTTCTGGGCAAACCCTTGCTCTATGCCCCAACTGGTCAGCAACATTTGACAAAGTATGAGTAAGACTATCTGTCTCATATTCTTGTTACTTTTGGAACTTATCACACAGTAAAAGTTAGTTACTTGTAAAAATCACACCAAAATCCTAAGTTTGCAAGACTTGCCTTTACACTCAGAACACTATGGCATGGCGCTTCGCTGCAAGCCTAACAGTTTTTCTTGCGCTAACGATAGCGCTGGTTCCTGATTCATTCTCGCAAGCTCGGCTCGTCGGTAGAGTTACAGATGAAGAAAATCAGCCGCTTGCCGCCGCTATTGTCTATGTTATCAGCCCAAATTTTACGCAAGCAACGCTGACCAACGCATCAGGCTATTTTACCTTCTTAGACTTGCCCATCGGCAACTACCTCCTCAAAGCCTACAAGCGTGGGCTCCCAACGTGGCAAAAAGACATCAGCCTCTCCAGCCCCTCCACCATTCGCTTGGATGTGAAGTTAGCAGAAAAATCCGCTACGCTTGCCGCCGCTAACGCCAAAACCCCCAGCAAAGTCACTGCCAAAGAACCCAAGGAACGAGACCTTGCCGAAGCCCGACCCGCTCGCCCAAAACCTGAACAAGAACCCAAACCAGCACAAGAGAAAAAAGAACCCGAACGCACCACTGCTCCTACACCGCCCGAACCCAAAGCAGAGACCCTTTCTGATGCCGATATTGACAAAGATGAAGGTCTGCGTCAATCGGTGGAAGAGGCTAAGCTTACCAATGCCAGTGATGCCATCAAGCCTGATACCAAACCTGAGCTGATTGGTGGCATGGAGGCTCTCAATCAGAAAATCATTTATCCTGCTATTGCTCGGGAGCGTGGTCTTCAAGGTGGGGTGATTGCCACAGTGAGTGTGGATTCCCTTGGTCTTGTGAGGAAGGTGACCATTTTGCGTTCTACGGATGCCTCGTTTAGTGAGGAGGTATTTCGTGTGCTTAGTGAAGATGTTCGTTTCAAGCCAGCTATGCTGAATGGCAAGCCCGTCGCCGCCACTGCCGTCATCTATGTTGAGTTTAAGCTCAAATAACGCCAAAGTAACCGCTACCGCCATAAATCATTCCACATACCTTTTCTTGCTCATTCCGAGCGCCAGCGAGGAATTCACTCAATGGATGCTTCACTTCGTTCAGCATGACAAATTGGGGAATGTGGATGCTTCGCTTCGCTTAGCATGACAAGGCGATGTCATTCCGAACGCAGTGAGGAATCCAGTGTGTGGAATGCTTCACTTCACTTACGCTTTGTCCAGCACGGCAGACCTGATGCCATTCCGAGCACCTTTTTCTGTCATTCCGAGCGCCAGCGAGGAATCCAGTGTGTGGATGCTTCGTTGCATTCAGCATGATAGGCTGTAGCGTTTTTGCTCCACTCACAGCGCAAAAATGGCTTGCCCGATTCGGCACTCCAAACAACGAAGAGCATCGCAATACATTTCCCTCAACTCCAAAAGCCCTTGCTCCATTGCTGCCGACTTAATTTGATACGACTCGCCTAAAACATCATGCAGCATGCGTTCAGAAACTTTGCTAGTGAGTCCTTTCGGATAGTCAGCATAAAGTGAGAGAATTGAGGCGGAAAGTGCAGCATCGTGATGGTGCTGAGCATAGAGAGCCAGCACTGGCAGAAGCGTGTTGATGACCAGTTCAGCGGCACGAGTTTTTCCGACCAGCGTGCGAATTGGCTTCTGGCTTCGTTCCCCGAAGCGATAGTGATGTTGCCAATAGTCTGCAGCATCTGCACGAAACAGGTGTTCCAGCTGCAAAATTTTACGCCGATTCGGGAGTGAGGTGCGAACAATTTCAAGCGCATGATGTAAAAACCCGTGCTCCAAATTTTTGGAAAGAATTTCTGCAAGTCCAGCCAGCCGAAGCGTAGGAAAATTCTGTGGGCGCAGACGGAAAAAAATCCAAGCTAACCTATCCAACGCAGAGCGCGTGTAAAATGGCGTGTTAGCAAACCGTTTCGCCAAGTCAGCAACATACGCTGCCGTCTCTTTGTCTTCAGATTGATTGGGCAATAGTGAAGACAGTGAAAAATAAATCGCTTCCAGCATGCGCCGCCGTTCGGTGAAGTGATAGGCGCTAAGAAAGCGTAGTTCAGCAAAACTCACGAGCTGAGCCAATGCTTCAAATGCAGAAGTGTTTTCGCGATAGCCTAGTGCACGCATAAGACCGCGGTATATCAGTTCGTCATACTGCTCCTGAGCAAGGGCAGAAGCAAAGCGATTCATTTTTCTTTGGAAGCGTTGCTCGGAGAGGGTGTAAATCCACTCGAGTTTGAGAGTGTCGTCAATATGCTGCACGGTAGGAAAGCAAGCAATGGTGCATGGGCGGCTGAGCATAGCATCGTCTTTGATGCACTGTGCAAGCACCTTATGCACATCATCGTTTAGGAAGCGGCGCAGTTCCAAGATAGGCAAAGTGTCTTGCAAGGGCAGGTCATGCTCAAAGACAACATGCAAAATTACTGACGCATAGCGCGGGTTGAGATGATGGTGATGCTTGAGCCAATCTGATGTGCGAGAGTGAATCTCAACAGCGCCACAGTGCTCTACGCCATCAATGATAATACGAGCATCAAGAAAATCTGCACCTTCGTTGGAATTGAGCTTGCCAGTGGAGAGAATTTGCAAGGGGCGTCCGTCAGTGAGGGCAAGGGTATGAGAGTGGAGATACAGATTTTTCCAAATGTGTCGCACATATTTCTCAGGTATAGGCATAACGTGTGCGTCAGCTCATAACCATTGTGTCAGGAGAGATGAGCACAGAACCCAGAGTGTAGCGTGTATGGGATTCGAACCCATGATTTCCGCCTTGAGAGGGCGGCGTCCTAGGCCTCTAGACGAACACGCCATAAGTAAGTACAAAATTATGCCAACTGACGCATTCTTGCAAATCCGAATGTTCTCTTGTCGGGCAAATGTAGGCTTATGGCTGTTGTCGCGACTTAGCAATCACATCAAAAATGCCAACGCGAATCATCATGACGGCAATTGCAGCCAGAAGAAGAGAAGCTATTTTGGCAATTGCTTTCGCGCCATTAGGACCGATGAGCCGCTCGACTGTGCCTGAGAAGTAAAACAGCAAGAAGGCAATCAAGAGATTGAGCATAAGTGCCAGCGTGGTCATCAGCCAGCCGTGTGCTTCTTCAGAGATAAGGATAGTCGTCATGGAGCCGGGACCAATAATGAGCGGAATGCCTATTGGGACGATGCCGATGCTAGTCGGGTCAGCAGGTTTTTTAGATTCATCTACATCGGAAGTGGTAAGGTCGCGTATTGCTAACAGAAGCAGAATGAGTCCGCCTGCAATACGGAAGTCAGAGATGGTGATGCCCAAAAATGCAAAGATATTTTTTCCTGCAATCATGACCACGACGGCGATAGTAAAAGCTGTAAAGACAGCTTGTACAGTAAGGCGCCGCTTGACTTTCTCGGGCAAACTTTGTGTTAGACCAATAAAAAGCGGCAGCGTGCCCGGAGCATCAATGGCTACAAAAAGCGGAATAAAAGTAAGCAAGAATGCTTCGAAAGTGAATGGATAGGATGTGCCTTCGAGAATGAAGAAATCAAGCATTTGCCAGTGTAAGCTGTTGCAAATGTTTGAGCATTAGCGTATTGAAAATTTCAGGTTGCTCGAGATTAGGCAAATGTCCAGCGCGTGGGATGATTTCTAGGTGCGCATGAGGCAATTTTTCTACCATAGATTTTGCAACGCTGGGCGGAGTAAGTACATCTTCCTCACCGACAATAACCAACACAGGGCACTCAATAGAGGCAAGATGCGAGGTAAAGTCAGGGCGAGAAGCCAAGGCTTTAAGCTGCTCAATGACAGCCTCTACACGATGCCGCTCAATCATGACGGACAATCGCCCTGCAATTTCAGGCTCGGTGGCATGCGTGGTTTGACCAAGCAGTTTGGGAATCATGCGTGCCTTAGCTTCAGAGATGCCGCGCTGTTTGAGCGCCTCGATAAACTCAAAGCGTTTTTCGCGAGCTTCATCTGTATCTGATTCTGCGCGAGTGTCGGAAAGAATCATTGAGACAGTCATCTGTGGGTAGCGTCGTTGAAAGGCAAAGGCTTGGTAGCCGCCCATGGAGACGCCAACCAGTGAGACAGAAGTAAAGCCAAAATGTTCGACAAGCTGATGCACCGATTCAGCATATTGGCGCATAGTCCAATCCTGACGTGGCTCAGAGCCTTCGATGCCGTAGACATTTGGCGCGAGCACAGAATAACCTGCTTGACTGAGGCACTCCAGCTGCGGTTTCCACATCTCGCTGGAAAGTGGAAAAGCATGTAGCAACACTACCACATGGTCGTTTTGCCGAGAGGGCTTTTCAAGGTGATGACCGAGAAATGACAGCATTTTGCAGCAAAGGGTTTAGCTTGGATTGTTATTTCGGAGCGCTTTGACATCGCGCAAAATAGAGTTTGCTTCGCGTAGCAGGCGGTCGGCTTCAAGTTGGGCTGCCAAGACAATTTCTTCAGCGCGCCGCTTTGCTTGATTTTCAAGTTCTGCAGGCGGCTCTGCCCCTTCCTTAGGTGGAATCGTGTTGGGCACAGGCATCTCTCGCAGAGGCAATGTGCTGGAAACTCCACTTTCTTGTAAGCTCTCGTCCAAACGGCGAAAAAGTACATGCCGCATCTCTTCACCGCGACGAGGCGCAAAGAGCATCCCCAATACCGTGCCAATTGCCGCACCAAGTAGCGTGCCAACAAACAGTCCCTTGTAGTAGTTATCCTTTTGCATAGCGTCTTACAATGGGTTAATTGGTCATGTTAGTTAGTTGCCGATTGAGTTTGCACTGTTGCTTTATACCCCAGAGATTCTATCGCTGCAATCAACTCCTTTTCGCTAACTTTTGACGCATCGAATTCAACCGTGGCGCATTTCTTGGCTGTGCTGGCTTCTACAGACTTGACACCCTCCATTTGCACGAGCTTGGTCTGAATCGATTGCTCACAGCTGGTGCAAACCATGCCGCTAATTGAGAAACTAACTTTCTGAGTCGTTGAAGTGACTGCGTTCTGAGAGCGTTGAGCGCAACTGGAAAACAGTAGCAAGAAAAAAAGCGGAAAAACGATAAGTCTCATAGTATTACTCCTTCTGGATGGTGATACAGACCGGTCTAAATTTACAACTTTTGTTTTGACTTTCCACGAGGACGCGAAGTAAGCTCGTCAAGACTTTCAATCACGGCATCGTGTAGCAAGCGGCGCACCGCACGAATTTTATTATTGGCAGAGGTTGGATACACTCGGTTTGTCAGAAACACCACGCACAGCTGACGAGTGGGGTCGACCCATACGCTGGTGCCTGTATAACCTAAGTGTCCGTAGCTTTGCATGGAGAAATACTTGCCAGTAGAGGCTTTTTCGCCACTGTCGCGCATATCCCAGCCTAAGGCACGGACTCGATGCACACTATCGCGCTGCGTAAAAAGTGCTACCGTTTCTTTTTTGAAGAATGTGCGACCGCCGAATGACCCGCCATTCATCACAACTTGCATGAGCGTGAGAATATCCGAGGCAGTAGAAAACAATCCTGCATGACCCGAAACGCCGCCAAACAAAGCCGCTGTCGGGTCATGAACTAATGGACGAGCAAAGGGCAACTTCCATGTGCAATCGACTTCAGTAGGGGCAATGCGATAGCGCAGGGAATCAGGTGGAGCAAAGAAAGTATGCCGCAAGCCAAGCGGTCGCACAAAAGTTTCCTCAAAGTATTCGTTGAGCGGCTTGCCTGTAATGCGGCGAATAATTTCGCCAAGCAAAATAAAGTTGAGGTCGCTGTAAATCGTGCTATCGCCTACAGGTTTAATGAGGGTATCGTTGTAGATGTGTTGCAAGGCAGAATCTGCATTCGGACAAAATTGGCTGTAGCGGCGAAAAGCAATCAAGCCTGAATCGTGAATCAGCAAGTTGCGAACTAGAATTTTTTCTTTGCCACGATTGCCAAATTCCGGAATGAAGGTCTTGACAGAATCGGTCAAGCGAATTTTCCCTTCGTCGTAGAGGCGCATAATGCATAGCGTAGTGGATAGAACTTTTGTCAGAGAAGCGAGGTCGTAAATTGTGCTCGTGTCGGTGCGTGCCGAGAGCGTGTCGTAAGTGAGGCGACCAAAAGCTTCATGGAAAAGCACACGACCGTTCTGCATGACTGCGACCACTGCTGAAGGAAAGGCGCTATCCTTGATAGCCGCCTCTATGGTTTTGCGCACTTTCTCAAAAGGCTTGGGCGGATGCCAAAAAGCATCAGGCATTGGAGTGATGCTAAGCGAAGAAAGTGCAAAAATAAATGCCACAAGAGATGTTAATCGGACAGGTAAAATGCAAAGGAAGTGCAGCATGGACTTAACATTTACTTTACAATCAATGGGTAAGTTGCAGCAAATGCCAACAACAAAGCTAAAAAACACACTATGGAAAAGAAACTGCAACTCACCGTTCTATCCTTACTTTGCTTTCTCTTGCTGACACGCACTGCCAACGCACAAGTAGATTCTTCGCTGTTTCAAGGCTTGAGCCTTGAAGATTTGCAAAATTTGCAAGTTGTCTCGGTGACGCGTTCGGCACAGAAATCCAACGATGCGCCAGCGACCGTTCGCATTGTTACTGCCGACCAGATTCGCTTGCGTGCATATCAATCGCTGCTGGAAGTCTTGCAAGACCAGCCCGACTACAAAATCGAGACCAACAACGACCCACGATGGCAACATGATGTGCAAACACGCGGTGTGTTCGGCATGGATAAGTTCATCATTCTGCTCGATGGCGTGCGCATCTCTTCGCCAACGAATGACATCTTGCCTGTGATGGAAAATTATCCCGTGCATTTGGCTAAGCAAATAGAAATTGTCTATGGTCCAGCCTCGGCAGTCTATGGTGCAGACGCCCTATCGGGAGTCATCAACATTGTCACACGCAAAGCAGAAGGCAATTTTATCACTGGTTCGGCTCAAGGCGGAATGTATAACATGTACATCGGCAATCTCTCGGCAGGTGTAAAAATAAGTGACTTTGCAAGCCTCACCGTATCGGGACAGTATTTCTACGACCAGCAGCCAATGCTTAGTGCTGTAAAAGATTTTCGAGTTGGCAATGAAGGCATTGAAGATTTTTTACGCAACAATCGCTTCCCAACTGACTTAGGCTTTCCGCAAAGTTCAACGCAACCTGTTTCAACCAGTATTGAATTTCCGCTCTCGGCATATGCGGTGCATGCGTCATTAGAACTTGGTGAGGCGAGGGATAATGTGCGGCTAAATTTTTTCCGCAACGGCTCATTTAACCCCTCGACGACCGCCAATCGACCGAACAATGCCGTCTATAATCGGGATTCATTCTTCGGGCATAATCTCACCGTGATAAGTAGCATCTCGACAGATTACATTACCAGTAACTTGGTCAACACCGGATTTTTGATTTATAGCCAGTATGATTTGGATAACCGCTCTAATTTCCGCAATGCCTATACTGGCATGAACACGGCTTACCTTTTCTCGCATGGCAGAATGTTCAAGGTAGAAGACCTGCTATCATGGACGGCAAGTAACCAGCTTACCTTATCGGGCGGCATCACATTCGAAGATTTTTTTGCTATTCCGAGAGGACATGATTTGCAGGCGCCGTATGATGGCAAACTTGAAAATCAGCCTGTGATTGTCAATAGCATTGGACTGCCGGGTGCGCCAAATGGTGTGCCAGCACGAATTTTTCGCTTAAGCTACACGAACTTCGGCGGATTTGTCAACATTCAGTACGCACCGATTCCGGCGCTGATTCTTACACTGGGCACGAGAGTCGATAGGGACTCACGTTTTGGCGTGCTGGTCAATCCGCGTGCAGGCGCTGTGATTCGTCCAATCGAGACGCTGACCATCAAAGCCCTGTATGGACAAGCCTTTTTGGCGCCCTCACCCCTTTCAGCATATGATGAGTTTGGCACCTTTTTCAACGCAGGCGGACAAACCATTTCTGCCTTTTTCCGTCTGGCTAATCCAAACCTCGGACCACAGCGCATTCAGACCTTTGAACTCAATGCCCGCTTAGCCCTGACCAGCGATTTGAGCCTGACACTGAATGGATACTACAATCTTTTGAATGGACTATTTAGCCAAGTTGCCGCTGTGCCAAATGGGCTCTATGAGGGCAACCCCAACACGCCAAGTCCCGTGGATGGCTTCTATCCAGTGCCCGGCTTCCGCTTCCCTGTTAGCTACATTGAGAGCATTGTCAATCAAGGCAACCAAACCAACTTTGGCGGCACGGTGCAAGTCGATTATGTGCGCAATTTTGGCGAAGGCACACGCGTGGCACTCTATGCCGCACTGAGCTTGATAGATGGCGAAGTCGAAGTGTTCGATATCAGTCAGGGGAAACTGACGAATCGCCAGATTGGTGGCGTCTCGCCAGTGATGTTCCGACTCGGAGGCGATTTGGTATTTGGCAAGTTCTCCATTTCACCACGCTTAGTGGTAGCTGGCGAACAGCGCACTCACCCGCAACAGGGGTCAGCCTTTAAGCCAGAACCTGACCCAAATAACCCTAATCAGGTTCAAACCACGAATAGCCGTTTTCGCCAAGTGCTGCCCGGTTATGCCTTGCTCAACATCACAGCGCGATACGAAATCGTGCCGGGCGTTGCGCTCTTTACACGGGTGCTCAATGCGCTTAACCAAGACTACCGCACGGTGAACTTAGGTGCAGGTCCTCAAGGACTGGCAGGGTCAGCGGCAGTAGAGTTCCCAGAAGGTGCGCCGCAGCATCCAATCAGGGTAACGGGCGGCTTGCAAGTCAATTTCTAAGTGGCACTCATGTCAGACGAGTACAACACTCGCCTGAATTTTTTACAAGAGCCCTTTGCGGAAAGTTTGTTCGAAGCACAGCCGCCTGTCATGCTGAACGGAGCATAAGCGAAGTGAAGCGTCCACAATGGATTCCTCGCTTCGCTCGGAATGACAGAAAAAGGCGTTCGCAATGACATCTTCGGTCTCATCATGCTGACTCGCCCCGTCATGCTGAACGGAGCGTAAGCGTAGTGAAGCATCCCACACACTGGATTCCTCACTGGCGTTCGGAATGACACTGCCCTTGTCATGCTGAGCGAAGCGAAGCATCCACATTCCCCAATTTGTCATGCTGAACGAAGTGAAGCATCCATACACTGGATTCTTCGCTGGCGCTTGAAATAGTAGCTATTTGGCAAAACTGACTTACTCTTTGGTATCAGACTTTTTGATGCGGAAGAACTTGCGTTTGCCGACCCTGATGATTTTTTCACTATCGAGATAGAGCATTTGTTTGGTATCGCTGGCTCGGACATTATCTACCAGCACACCACCCTGCTCAATTAGCCGTCGTGCCTCGCTTTTCGAGCTTGCCACTTTGGCTAAGACCATGGCGTCGAGCAAACCAATTTCGTTGGCGGCTACAGCTATTTCCTCAATATCTTCTGGCGCTTCGCCTTGTGCGATGCTTTCGGCGGCTTGTCTTTCGCGCCGTCCAAGTTCTGGTGAATGGAAGAATGCAACCACTTTTTCACTCAGGAAATGCTTGGCTTCTCTTGGCGACTCTTTTATGAGTTGCTCGAGCATTTGCAGTTCTTCTTTTGTTAGCACACCAGTGTATTGTGCATACTTCATCATGAGTTCATCTGGCACTTTGAGCATGCGCTGATACATCTCACGCGGCGAATCGTTGAAGCCGATGTAGTTATCGAGCGATTTTGACATTTTTTGCACGCCATCAATGCCTTCAAGAAGCGGCAATGTGATACAGACTTGTGCATCAGCGATGCCATATTCGCGCTGTATATCGCGCCCGACCAGCAGTTGAATTTTTGGTCAGTGCCGCCGAGTTCTACATCATTTTTCAACTCCACAGAGTCCATTGCCTGCGCCAGTGGATAGAAGTAGTTCG
>PHFL01000039.1:164814-169045 GCA_002794105.1 Candidatus Thermochlorobacter aerophilus
GCACACGCGGGCACTCTATGCGCACTGAGCTGATAGATGCGAGTCGAAGTGTCGATATCAGTCAGGGAAACTGACGAATCGCCAGATTGGTGGCGTCTCGCCAGTGATGTTCCGACTCGGAGGCGATTTGGTATTTGGCAAGTTCTCCATTTCACCACGCTTAGTGGTAGCTGGCGAACAGCGCACTCACCCGCAACAGGGGTCAGCCTTTAAGCCAGAACCTGACCCAAATAACCCTAATCAGGTTCAAACCACGAATAGCCGTTTTCGCCAAGTGCTGCCCGGTTATGCCTTGCTCAACATCACAGCGCGATACGAAATCGTGCCGGGCGTTGCGCTCTTTACACGGGTGCTCAATGCGCTTAACCAAGACTACCGCACGGTGAACTTAGGTGCAGGTCCTCAAGGACTGGCAGGGTCAGCGGCAGTAGAGTTCCCAGAAGGTGCGCCGCAGCATCCAATCAGGGTAACGGGCGGCTTGCAAGTCAATTTCTAAGTGGCACTCATGTCAGACGAGTACAACACTCGCCTGAATTTTTTACAAGAGCCCTTTGCGGAAAGTTTGTTCGAAGCACAGCCGCCTGTCATGCTGAACGGAGCATAAGCGAAGTGAAGCGTCCACATTGGAATGGATTCCTTGCTCTGGCTCGGAATGAACTGTGATGAAAAAACCAAATTTCAAGTGCGAACTGACAACGCGCCTCTGGTCTCAAAATGACAAGAGAGTGCTCGGAATGGTATAAAACAAAACTGTTTAGGTTACTCAAAAACGGTGCGTAAGTTTAATTCGAGTGTTTTCCCGTTTGCAAATTCATAGCGAAGCGTATCCTCTTTTGAATACACGGCAATCATATCATAGCCTTCTTTGGTTAAGCGATAGAGTTCAATTTGTTGGGCTTCGGGCGAGACAATCCAATACGATGGAATTTTTGCCTCTTGATACAGTCGGAACTTTGTTTGTCGGTCTCGCTTGACACTGTTTTTTGAGAGAATTTCCACGACTAAATCGGCATAGCCGTTGATTTCAAGGGCTTTGGCGCGTGAAGCATGTTCTTTGGAAAGAAAGAGAACGTCGGGTTGCATGGTATTTTTGCCGAGTTTCAAATCGGTAGGGGTTCCGAAGACTTCGCCAAGATGATGTTGATTCACAAAATTCGAGAGCGCAACGAGCAGTCGGCTCTGAATGCGTTGATGCTGGATAGATGTTGGCATATCAAAAATGATGGTTGCGCCTTCGGGAAGGCGAGCATCTTCGGGCATGGCGCGCACAATGATGTCGCCGTCGAGAAATTCAATGAACTCGAAGCCTCCCTCGTCAGAGTGCAGTTGCTCATAGAACTTGCGCTGTCGTTCCAGCCAAGCCTTTGAGCGAAGTTTGGGGCGTGCGATTGGCGCAGAAAGTTTGTTTGTTGTTGCCATCATCAATTCAGATTCGTCAATTCAGATTCGTTCGCCGCTATTGAATCGCGTTGCCGCGTTTTTATTTTGTGCGCGTTCATCAATTTCGGGCCTCACCCATGCGCACCTTCAATCGAAGGCGCAAGTGCTTATCAAGGTTGGTAAGATTGTAAATGACTTCGAAGCGGTCTTCTTCGGTGAATCGGTCGGCTCCGCAAATATCAGCGCAGTAATTGAAGCCGGGCTCTTCTTTGAGAGCGCAACAGAGGTCAACAATCGCCGATGTCTCTGCCAAGAGCGTTGTCTCACCACGAAATTCGCTAACCTCTCGAATTGCGCTGTTGAACTTGGCTTGAAGTGCGTTGATGATATCTTTCATACTTTGAAATCATGCAATTAGGGCTTTTGTGCGATGACAACCATTTCATCGCCGATTTTAAGCCATTCTGAAAGTTTGATAACAACGCGATGCGCTGTCAAAATGAAGTTTGTTTTGAGCGTGCTTCCTTGCGTCAAACGGTTGAAGGCACGTTGAGCGTCAGCATTGGTGTAGGCGGTTTGGTGCGCTTTCGACCGGATACCGAAGAGCCGCTTCAGCGACGGAATAATCGCATAGACCAAAATGTTCTTTGGCTCAAGCGTAACAATAATTTTGCAAGTCCTGAAACCACATCGCTCGAGCAAAAGCGGAAGTGTATGCTTACCGAAAAGATTAACGTGTTCATGACCGATATTGTGCCAAAACTTTCCAAAGAATCGTGCAATCCCACTGCTTGCGTCAGGAACTTTAATGACGACGATTCCGCCCGGCTTCAAGACGCGATATGCTTGCTGAACAAACGCAAAAGGTTCGTTAATATGCTCCAACACGTCCCACATCGTTACAACATCAAACGCATCAACAGCGGTCATATCCAAAAAACTGCCGTGTGTTACAGGCACACCGAGATGCTGACGAGCAAAAGCCACGTTTCGTTCAGAGAGTTCAATTCCTTCGGCTTGAAAGGCGGTTTGACGTCCTGCGAATACAAAATGCCCCCAACCTGCACCCACATCAAGCAAACGACCTGACGGTTTAATCTTCGAAATCCAACCATATCGATCGAGATTCATGCCAATTTTCAAGTCGACATTTGCTTTAGCAATCTCGATCGCCGCCGAATCATCTTTGTAGTGCGCATAGTAATCCAACGGCAGATAATCGGAGGGAGGAATAAAACGAAATCCGCAATTCTGACAATCAATTAGTTTGAAGGCTGGAAATTGATATGCAGTGCGAAAGCCAGACGAACTGTCGCAAACAGGGCATTTCAGTTTTATGTCTTCAGACACGAGCATAACAAGGTGATTTATGCCGACCACGATTGAGCGGCGATTATTTTTGAAGAATCAGTTCTTCCTTTTGAGTTTGCGCCTTAGCTCTAATCAGTCCTTCTTCGGACAAAAGCGCATCACGGAAAGTATTTTTCTCTTTCTTGATTTTCTCTTGAATTTCCATCAAGGCGTGAGTCACGGCGTCAGGTCGTGGCGGACAGCCCGGCACATACACATCAACAGGAATGAACTGGTCAATCCCTTGCACCACAGGATACGAGCGAAACATTCCGCCCGACGAACTGCACGCGCCCACCGCAATGCACCACTTCGGCTCTGGCATCTGGTCCCAAATTTTCTTGACCGCGTGTGCCTACTTGGTGTCACGTAAAATACACGCCTCGTGTATCTCTGCCAAAACGGGCTTAGGTTGTGTTGACAAAATTACACTTGAACGCACAGTTATTCTGAACACAGCAAAGCGAAGTGAAAGAATCCAAACCTAATGAGTAATAAATAGCGAAGTTGCGCTCTATTCTTCATTCTTCATTGCTCACTCTTCATTAGCGGTGGATTCCTTGCTCTGGCTCGGAATGACAAAAAAGAGGGCTCGGCATGACAGCGCAGTAAAACTCACTCATTCTTTATTGGCTCCAGACTTCTTGATGCGGACGAACTTGCGCTTCCCTACCTTGATGATTTTTTCGCTATCAAGATACAGCATTTGTTTGCTATCACTTGCTCGGACGTTGTCTACCATCACGCCACCCTGCTCAATTAGCCGTCGTGCCTCGCTTTTCGAGCTTGCCACTTTGGCTAAGACCATGGCGTCGAGCAAACCAATTTCGTTGGCGGCTACAGCTATTTCCTCAATATCTTCTGGCGCTTCGCCTTGTGCGATGCTTTCGGCGGCTTGTCTTTCGCGCCGTCCAAGTTCTGGTGAATGGAAGAATGCAACCACTTTTTCACTCAGGAAATGCTTGGCTTCTCTTGGCGACTCTTTTATGAGTTGCTCGAGCATTTGCAGTTCTTCTTTTGTTAGCACACCAGTGTATTGTGCATACTTCATCATGAGTTCATCTGGCACTTTGAGCATGCGCTGATACATCTCACGCGGCGAATCGTTGAAGCCGATGTAGTTATCGAGCGATTTTGACATTTTTTGCACGCCATCAATGCCTTCAAGAAGCGGCAATGTGATACAGACTTGTGCATCAGCGATGCCATATTCGCGCTGTATATCGCGCCCGACCAGCAGGTTGAATTTTTGGTCAGTGCCGCCGAGTTCTACATCATTTTTCAACTCCACAGAGTCCATTGCCTGCGCCAGTGGATAGAGTAGTTCGTGAATGGCGATAGGCTCGCCAGTTTTGTATCGCTTGGCAAAGTCGTCTCGCTCCAGCATGCGAGCGACAGTGTACCGGCTTGCTAAACGGATGACCTCTTCAAAGCTCATTTTGCCGAGCCATTCGGAATTGTATCGGATGATGGTTTTGCTTCTATCCAAAATTTTTGCGGC
>PHFL01000039.1:171095-286560 GCA_002794105.1 Candidatus Thermochlorobacter aerophilus
AGCAATCTGCAGTTTTAGGTGGCTATGCAAGGATTGCAGCGTGTTCTGAACAATTAGACGCATTGTCAGAAAGGAGCTTGAACAATGAGCACTTTTTGTCCGATTATCAAAGAGCAATGTAAAGCTGAAGAGTGTATGGCATGGAGAGATGACAAGTGTCTCATTTTTTCATACCTTGAGACATTAGTTGCTCTGCCTTATCGTGAATCTGATGAAGAAGACGACGAATTAGAGTTTTCAGAACAGCGGAAAGTTCCTGAACATATAAAATCCGCTACCCCTGAAGAACTAGCCACTGAGTTAGTGGCTTTTGCAAAGCGAGAATTTGCACATGAAGAAAGGATATGGATTCCAGAGGTCGCAGAGTTTTTCTGGGAAAAAAAGGGTATTGAAAAATGGGATATGCCCGCTGACATTAGACTTAAGCTTGAAAAAGCCGAAAGTCTCGCTAAGCAACAGATTGAGAGTGAACGAGAAGCAGAATTGAAAGCACAGTTAGAAAAAGAAAAGGCAGAACTGACTGAACTTGTGGCTCAATGCGTAACATGGGCAAGCGAGCAAGGCTTAAGCCGCTTGACCAACTCAGATATCGATGCCTTTTTACTTGAAATAGGAAGAGAGATACTCCCACAGACCAAAAAAGCAATTTATGCCACAGCAAACGTACAACTAAAGTCAGCAAAGAAGAAATAGTCTATGCCTAACACGCACTTCCAGCCAATAGCTTTATGACGACCGAAGTGTAAGTTAGGCGGTGTATTGACCCTCTAAACAGCATACTCCTGATACACATCGGCAATCCATTTTCGCCTGCGTGGCTGACGCTCAACTTCAAGGCGATGTATCAACTTTCGGATGTGCTTGCCATCAGCACTGGAATAGAAAACCTCACCGATGTGCGCTATCGCCCATATAGCTCTGGATTAGTTGCCCCCGGACGGAACTTCATTCTCTCGCTGCGTGCTGGACTCTAATGCTTCTCTTTGCCTGCAAATTTGTATCTTTGCCTTAAACACAAGATAACCTTCAATGAAAGTTCTGATTGTTGGTGGCGGCGGCCGCGAGCATGCACTGGCTTGGGCTGTTGCCAAATCTCCAGAAGTTGAAAAAATTTTTGTCGCTCCGGGCAATGGCGGAATTCGCTCCTTGGGCTCAATTGCTGAAACCGTAAACATTGCCTCCACTGACCTTGACGCACTTGTTGAATTTGCCCAAGCGCAGCGTGTTGATCTGACTATTGTTGGTCCAGAGCAACCTTTGGCACTTGGCATTGCTGACCGTTTTCATCAAGCCAATTTGAAGATTTTTGCACCGACGCAGCAAGCGGCTCAACTTGAAACGAGCAAAGCTTTTGCTAAAGCCTTCATGCAGCGGCATCACATTCCTACCGCACCGTTTCAGCACTTTACTCAACACGATGCCGCCCGTGCCTATCTCTTAGAGCGCAACACTTACCCGATTGTCATCAAAGCCAGCGGTCTCGCCAGCGGCAAAGGGGTGACGGTGGCTTACCACAAGGGGGATGCGCTCGAGGCACTTCACGCCATTTTTGAAAAGAAAATTTTTGGCGAAGCTGGTCGCGAAGTTATCATTGAAGATTTTATGCCCGGCGAAGAAGCAAGCATTTTTCTGATGACCGACGGCACCAATTATGTCCTTTTGCCAACTGCACAAGACCACAAACGCGTTGGCGATGACGACACGGGCAAAAACACTGGCGGCATGGGCGCCTACGCTCCCGCTCCAATCGTCACGCCAGAGCTTCTTCGTAAAGTGGAAACGCAAATCATTCAGCCTACTTTGCGCGGCATGCGTCAAGAAGGTCAGCTCTATCAAGGCTTTCTTTATGTGGGGCTTATGATTGAGCACGATGAGCCGCGAGTGGTCGAATTCAACGCCCGCTTAGGTGACCCAGAAGCGCAAGTTATCTTGCCCCTGCTACGCACGCCGCTGCTTGACATCATAGACGCCTTGCTCAAGGGTCAGCTTGCCTCCTTCACGCTTGAGACAATACCGAAGTTTGCTGCCACGGTGGTCATGGCTTCTCAAGGCTATCCTGACCGCTATGAAACAGGAAAGGTGATTACAGGACAGTGTCATTTTGATGGCTCATGCCACACCGATTCAGGCAGCGAGATTATTGTGTTTCACTCGGGCACGCGTTTTGAGCATGGCAAACTCTACACTGCTGGCGGTCGTGTGCTTTCCGTCACCGCTATTGCCGATACGCTGGAACTTGCTATCGCTGACGCCTACGAGGCAGTCTCGCATATCCATTTTGACGGGGCGATATATCGCCGTGATATTGGCAAAAAGGGTTTAGCACGATTGCGCTCAATGAGCTCGTCATCCTTCACTCAAAGAGCAAGCGCAAGTAAAAACTTGGCTGACTGAGCTTTTTACGTAGCTCGAAATTTTCTACCATGCTGGCTACGGTATCTTTCAAAAATTCGCTTCGCCCAACCTTCCGCACCAAGAGATTGACAAGGAACGGCGTTGCGGCTATTTTCTGCAACACGTAGTGCAATCGAAACGACGGGCTTAGCCTATTGTAGACAGCTTTATCATACTGTTTATTAAACTCGGCTGAAAAATTTTGGGCGTCAAAACATTTGCGGATGTGCTCTGCGGCAAATGCGCCAGAGAGCATCGCTTCGCCGATGCCTTCACCGGTGAGCGGGTCGATAAGCGAGGCAGCATCGCCAGTGAGCAAGAAGCGCTCACCAGAGATGTTCATGCGCTTGGAGCCCAGCGGTAGCCCAAACCCTTTGACGCCATCGATGATGGTTGCATGTCGGAAACGCGCTGCCAATTGTGGATGAGAGCTAAGTATTTCTATGAGTTTTTCGCGTAGGTTGATGCGTTTTCTGTGTAGCACTGCTGAAAGCACGCCGAGTCCTACGTTTGCTATGCCGTTTGGCAACGGAAAAATCCATAGGTAACCCGGTCGCAATTCTTTGAGCAAGTAGAACTCCACATAATTTTCAGGGCGTGGGTCTGCGATGCCTTTGATGTAAGCTCGCACGGCGGCAGAGTAGTGATGCTCATCGAGCTTAAAATTTGCCAATCGCTTTGCAACGAGTGAATGTGCGCCATCGGCGGCGATCACCATCTTTGCTCGGAAGATGCGTTTTCCAGCGTGCAACTCCACATATTCGCGATGCTGCTCCACGGCTTCGACTGGCGTATTTTCATAAAACGAGATGTTTGGCGCACCGCAAAATTGCTCAACTAAAAAGTTATCAAAATCTATTCGTCGGCTGACATAGCCCAGCGCACTTCCTGAAAAATGCTTCTTCGGTTTGAAGACCAGCTCCAAGCAATCGTAACTTGGCGAGACAATTTTCACTGCAGTGGTGCAGAGCTTTTTGGAAAATTTCTCAAACTTTTCTGTCAATTCCGGCGAGAGCATTTTCATTGCTTCCGTAACCTTGATGCTCAGGGCATCGCCGCAGATTTTATCGCGTGGAAATTTGGCTTTGTCGAACACGCCGACACGCAATCCAGAGTGTCTTAGCCCAATTGCCGTGCAGGCACCGGCTGGACCGGCGCCGACGATTGCTACATCTAATTCTTGAACAGCCGTGCTGTGTGTGTTTTGCATGCTTTCTTGATTGGGATTCTACAAATACAAACTTCCTTCATTCACCCTTAAAAAACAAGCAACGCTGACAAGACTTTGCTTCGGTCTCATCAGCGTTGCTAGTTGCATTTGCAGAGCAGGTTTATCTATCGGTGAGTAGTGTCAAGCCGAATCCAGCTGGTGAGCCCGCGCGTGTGCTATCGGCTGTGCCGCGTGCCATGACGGTAAAGACGCGCCGACTTCCGATTGTTACACCTGTGAGTCTTCCCAGTGTATCGGCGGTGCCCCCTGCTCGTAGCACGAAAATGTTGTAGCTTCCTGCGTCGATTTGCGCAATGTCAGATACGGTGCGAGGCGCAATGTTCGAAAAGAGTGTTGTGCCTGCTGTTGTGCCGACACGCTGCGCCACCACATTGACGTTAATAGGCGCAGCAGAAAGCGACATATGAGCTACTCGCACGCCGGCTCGCCCCGCACGAATGGCATTAGCAAAATTGACGGTATCGAGAATATCTGTCAGAATTTTGTCATCGCTGATGACAACCGATAGTGGCGGTGCATTCCCTACAACGAAGTAAGTTTTTGCACCATCTTTTGGAAACTCATCCGTTACATCAATGACAGGTTGAACGTTGTTAGTTGGTGTTGCGCGCGGTGTGGCTGGAAACACGCGAATGCGTGTTGTACCTGCGCTGACGGGCAAAAATCCCGTTGTGCCTCGAAAGGCAATGGTAGCTGGCGCGCTCGTGGGTGTTGTCGCTCCCAGTAGTGCAAATGTAGTGTCGTTGAATCGATTGTCGTTGAGTAGCACATTCACTGCTGGGGCATTTGGTGCGGCATGCACGAACCGCACGGCGGTCAATGCTGGCATCTCATACTCTGTGGCTCTGATGGTGCAAGCACTTATCCAGATGCCCAGCATTGAAAGTAGTGTGAAAGTAAGAGCTTTATTGTATTTCGGCATGGTTGTTTGAATTCAAAGTTTTGTGAGATTGAATTTTGGCTTTTAGAAGCCAGCAAATGGTGATATGCGAGAAATGTTTCTTGCAATCACGTCATTCATGTCGTTTTGAATGGTTATGATGGTAAAACCGCCTGATGTTGTGACGGTGTAGGTATTCAATGCCGCATTTCCAGCGGGAATCCATTCAGGCACGACGACGAGAGTGCCGGGCGAACCGAGCGGCATGTTTGGATTGGTTTGCGTCTGACGCTCGGGCACTGGGAAACGAATGCCCAAGTCACTCATGCGGCGCGACTCCAAGAAGAAAATTTCTTGGCGCAAAAGATAGAGCGTTCGCACCAAAGTCGTGCGGTCGTTAGGCAGTGCATCAATATCAGCTGGCGTTAAACTTGTACCAGAAACGATAGGCAGGGCAAACGGCGGTGAGCCTGGTCCGCGACGACGCACCAGCGATGCCGCATACACCGAATCTGCATTGGTGGTCAAGCGTGCTGTTGGGCTTGGAAGAACCAGAATTCTTGATGGCAAATTGCCCGGTCCGGGAAAATTTGTTGCGACAGTAATTGCCGTCAGTGCTGGTCCTGCAGGGCTTGCAATGCGGCGTTCGTTTGCATCTGAAAAGAGTTCGGTTGGTCGGCTGCGTGCCAGCGTGACGGCACTGCGCATTTGTGCTCGCGCTTCAGGCAGATTGTTATCAGAGAGAGCTATTTCAGCCAAAATCAGATGGCACTCCTCAGTTTTCAAAAGTGGTAGCGGGGTTGCCCCTTGAATGCTTGCACATTTTGGGTCTAAGAACTCCAGTCGTGGCAAGGGCTGAAAATTGTTGTCGGTCCGAATCAGTGAGTGGTTGTAAATATCGGGTATTGGACCGTTGGTGATGTCGGGGCGCACGTAATAGACGTATGCAGCTCGCCGTGCCAGAGCGGCTTCAGCGTTTCGGCGTGCTTCTGCTTTGTTGCCCAAAAGACGATGCGCTCTTGCCAGCGCCAGAAAGATGTTCATGCGAATGTCGCCCAAGCCATCTGCGAGATTATCTGCTGCATTTACGCTTGGTGCTGTCGCTGCAAGCGTCTGTGCCTCCTGCAGGCGTTGTATAGCTATCTGAAGCACTTCGCGTGCTGAGCGCGGCTGCCCCTTATCTTCGATAGGAAAATGGCTCCAGTTTTCTGCCAGCAGAATCAATGCCATCGCCTGTAGGAATCGAATCTCAGCGCGCTGCAAGTTTGTGGCTTGCCTATCGTTTGGCACAATACTTGAAAAGGCAAACTCAGCCACAGCGTTTACCCTAAGCAAGTTAAAATAGGCCGCTCCGCCTGCCAGCGTCAGGTCTGTGCCTGTAATCAAGCTCGGTGTATCCAAGAGTTGCGACACAAACGAAGTCGCATTAGTGTAATTGTCAGACGCCAGTTCTGTCAGCGTGCCTAAAGCGCCATATCCGATGACAAGTGTGCGGCGCATGCCCGTCAGAACGCTACGCGTGGTGTTGTCTGGATTGGCAATGAGGTTTTCTTCCGTGACGTTGTCGTTTTGCACGCGTGTTGGGTCAAAGAGGTTACCCGGGGCGCAGCTCAAGTTTAGTGCTGCCGCACTTGCGACCAAGACTGCCGAAGCCAGCAGCCACCACGGAATCTTCTTTAGTGTTCCAAATAAAGTTTTCATTTGCGACAAGCTTTTTGAGTTTTTGCAAGTTTTCTCATGCAGGCATATAAAGCATGCCTGCATGTACTTGTTGAAAAAGACAATTAGAGATTGACATCAATACCGAAGCGAACTTGGCGTGGTGCACTGATGGTGCCTCCTACAATTCCACCTACATTCAAGCCGCGACCTTCACGGATGAACTGCGTTTCAGGGTCAACTTCAGGATGCGCCACCAACACGATTGGATTTCTAATGGAAGCAGAGAGTGTTACGCCTGCAAACAAGTTGTTGAAAAGCGAGCGTGGCACACGATAGCGCAAGCTGATTTCACGCAGTTTCACCCAGCTACCATCAATTAGCAAGCTTACCGATTGCGGGTCTCTGGGATAGATTGCATCGTTATTGAGTGGATTGCGAATCAAGGATTCACCGATTTCAGGATAGACAGGATAGGTGGTCTCCAGTGAACCTGCTTCTCTGTTGCGGAAACCGAAGGCATTGACTTGTCGGCGAGCTCTCCATTGATTGAGAAGTTGTGCACCGATGCTATACTCCAGCAACGCGCTCACACTTAAATCCCTGAAAATGGTCATATCCACACCAAATGAGCCATATGATGTGGGCAACGGCGACCCGCGTAACTCTTGTACAAACCCACCGCGCCAGACACCATCTGCACCCGGCGTTGGCACATTAACACGCAGAACACCAATAGGATAACCTTGTTCCGCACGTGTTTGTGCATAGGCAAAACCACCTACTGCAAATGGTGCTGAGCCACCCAAATCTGTCAGACGATTGTAGAGTGTGGTGTATGAGGCACGCACACTTAAATCAAAATTCGGGTCCTGAATCACATTAGCTTTCAGTGCCAGCTCTATGCCTGCATTTTCAATTTTGCCAACATTAGTTTGCTGCGCTGCAATGAATCCTGATGCTGGGTCTTGAAACACAGAGAAGAAAGAGTTGGTTGTCTCCTGCCGATACCAGTTGAACTCTATCGATACGCGGTCTTGAAATAGCGACATATCTGTACCAAAGTCTATTGAGGTTGTGATGGCAGGCTTGAGCTCGCGATTTCCGAAGTTTGCATAGGTAATGGTCACATCGCCCAAATATGGGTTGACGGCAAAGGTACGGTCTCGCAGAAATGGCGGCGGGAACTCACCTGCGCTGCCAATTGCCGCCCTGAGTTTAACGCCTGAGAGAATCTCTTTTAGGGCTTCTGGATAAAATGCTTCTTCAGAAATGTTCCACGCAATACCTGCTTTTGGATAGAAAAGGTAGCTAACCTCTTGTCCAAACGCCGTGCTACCATCGAGGCGTACGCCTAAATCCAGAAAGATACGGTCGTTGATGCCAATAACTGGGTTGATGAACGCCCCACCAGTAAAAAGTTGCGAGTTGATTTCGCTAGCCGTAATCACAGCAGCTTGGCCAAAATTGCGTGTACCTGGTGCAATTTGTGAACCTGTGGCAAAGATCTCTCTTGTCTCCTGACGGAAGCCTTGAAATCCGAAGGCAATTTGTGCCGTCAGAGGTCCAATCTCTGGCAGTTTGTAGTTGCCTGTGTAGGCTAAGGTGATTTGCGTAAAATCTCGCGAACTGCGGTTGATAGACCCTAGGGGGTTAAAGGCTTCACCTGGATTGACAGGAATAATATCGCGCGCTTCATTGTAGCGGTAGTCAATGCCGATGGTGAATCGGTTAGTAAACTCTTTAATCGGCGCATAGTTTAAGTTTAGTGTCAGAATCGGTCGCGTTACCTGTTCAGGATTTTCTGGAATCAGCCACTGCTGAAACAGACTATCTTGCACAAAGCGCAGGCGTTCTGGAGTGCTTACATCCAATCCGCGCACTACCCCAAGTACATATGGATGCAGGCGCGCTTCGGTTTCAATAGAGTTATATGCATTGAAGGCATTATTCAACAGCGGATTGCCAAACTGTGTGCGTGTGATGCTTGCGGAAACTTCCACGTCGGCTTTCTCTGAGGCGATTGCTTTAAGACCTGCGGCTGCATTGAATGCGCGGTCTGGAACTCTATCGCCAATTACCAACCCACGTGAGTCCTGTGCCTTGGCATTGATATTGTAGCTAAGTGCTTCACTGCCGCCCGTTACCCCAAGGCGATATTGCTGATAAAACGGCGTTTGGAAGTAGTTCTTCTCAAGATAGCGTTCGTATAGCCAGCGCAATTCAGGACTATCTAACCCTAGATTAACCCCTATCGTCCACTTTGCTTCGCCTGCTGCTCCTTTCTTGGTAAAGATTTGAATTACACCGTTTGCACCATCAGAGCCATAGAGTGTTGATGCCGCTCCACCTTTGATGATTTCAATACGCTCAATATTATCTCCAACCAGTAAGTCGGCCAGCGCTGAACTGACCTGTCCGCCACGTCCAAATGCACCTGCAAAATTATCACTGTTGTCGACACGCACGCCATCGACATAGATGACGGGGTTCGTCGAGCTCAGCGCACTTTTCACTCCTCGTGTTTGAATTCGTGCGCCAACACCCGGCAACCCTGATGGCAGATACGCCGTCAAGCCCGGTACATTGCCTTGCAGTAGCCTGTCGAGCGATTTGTTGACAGCCCCATCGATTCTATCTGAAGTGATAAACTCCACAGCTGTTGTAAGCTTGCGTTTTTCTGTCGCCACACCTTGACCCGTTACCACCAGCTCATCGGCTTGAACTGCTGATGGCGACAGTTCCAAATCCACTTTCACACTACTGCCTGCCGTCACGGTCACTGTCTTCGTAGCTGTTCTATATCCGACATAGCGAGCGACCACAGTGTATTCACCAGGCTGTAGGCGCCGAATCACATACTCTCCGTTGATGTTAGTTGCCGCACCAATTTTTGAATCCTTCAGGCTCACTTGTGCCCCGACCAATGGTTCCTTGGATACTGCATCTGTTACCACACCGCGAATTTCGCCCGTGGTAATCTGTGCCCTTGCAGGTTGCACCCCTGTCACAGCGATGAAGAGGAAGAAAACGACAACTTTAGCGTTTAGTCTCATTTGAGATGTCTCCTGTTTTTGATTGTGATAGAGCAAAACCTGCTCAAGCGTGCAGACTGTTACAGCCGCTTTTGGCTGCCTTCACTTCTCTTTCCTTTTCTTTGATGCACGCTTAAGTCAAGATTTTTTAATGGCTAATTTTAGCCTACAAAAGTCAAAAAATCAAATTTTTGTGAATAAAAACCCCGCTCTTGCTTGAGCGGGTTAAGTGAAGACATCTTTCTTCTACCACATGCAGTTTTCTATCGCATGTAGTATTTGAGAGGATTTAGACGGCATGGACATTCTTCTGCAATAGCAATACCTTTTGCTACTAAGCCCTTGTCGCGCGCCTCGTAGAGCCGAGGGACCATTCTATCTCTTAATTCGATTGGGCTAATTGGGTTGATGTAGATGTTGGTGTTGCCTTCAAACCCCGCTGGGATATTGATACGCCACTTAATCAAAATTTTCCATGGCATGTTATAGACTGAGTCAATGGGCGTATAGTACCACTCCTCGTTGCATGAAATAGCACTGCCCATCGCAGCATGGCAAGCGTGCACCAAGTCGCTTACTCCACGCAGTTCTTCAGCTGTGTGATCTTGCGGACGAGCATGTGCAGCCTTGGAATAAATTGCGATAGTTGGAAAGCGATGCCCTATAGCAGAGTAAGCAATAGCATAGTCGTTTTCTGCAAACACCAAGTTGTAGTGAATAGCAAGATTTGGTCCATACTCATTAAAGACATTTGGGTTGGCGCGCACCATTTGCACTTGGTTTTCGATAGAGATTGACCAACTATCCAAGCCTACCAGTTGTTTATGCAGATGGTCGAATGATGCTCCAGCGGGTTTTAGCCAGTTTTGGAACACACTGACATAGCGCACATATCGATTGTTTGCGTAAATGTCGCGCAGGGCATCTACAGTCGCCACAAAGTATGCTTCGTGCTCTTCAGGTGTCATCTCGCCTGAGCTAAAGAGCTGGTTGCTATGTGTAGCGCCACGCTTGTAGTGCCGACCAGCAATAATGAGTTCATGACTGCCTCCGAAAAAGGCATCTGCCATAGCCAGTTTTTCATCAATGGAAATGGATTTTATTTCATCAGGCGATTTGAACATCTTGGAGAGCTTGTAGTCAATAACATTCAAGACATGCTGCATGCCCTCGGGCTCACTGAGGTATTTTTCGCGCCACTCCAGCTGTGCTTTGGTTAGGCGAAAGTTGTAGTTCAGTCGCCAGTAGTCCAGCGAAAGAATTTCAAAGAGATTAGCGACGCGACGAAATTCTGCCTTGGTGTTGAAATACTGCGAAGCCGGTAATTGATGCAATTTCTGATACCGTCCATTTTGAAGAATGATGCGGAACTTTTCGGGCGGGGTCTCAAAATAGCGTGTCTCACAAAATGAGCATACATCTTCTTTTTCTTTCGGCTCCAGCGGCTCTGCATGCTCAGGCACCTCGCAGTCTAAAGGCCTATATGCCCGTCCGGGAACTGACCATACCTCCGTCCCATTGAACGGATTAATTTGCTTGACAGTCCCGTCTGGCATTTGATGATAATATACATCATAACGCATCAGCGGCACAGTCGCTACCGCCTCTTCAGTGAAAGGCCTCCTTGCGCCAATCATAGATACCCGGTTTAGTTGAAAATATGACAACCACATTACTGCCTACTACCTTTCACTTTGTTTGTGCAGACTTCAGCGAAGATACAATTTTGAAGTCGTGCTTCAAACAAGTGAAAACTGCTTCTAAACTCCATTCACCGAGTTTGACATCTATGTTATACGGTTTTACGCCACCACAGTGCCAATGACATTGAGCTCACTGTCTAACCTTTGCAGCACCACGGGCTTAAGTTTGCCAACCAAATGTTCATTTGCCCAGTCTTTGCTAGGCACTTCTACAGCGACACGCAGATAGTTTGCAGTATGCCCAAAGCAGTAGAGTGTCAAAGTCGCATCACTCCCGCTGTAAAGTTCTTCGTCATCAGAAAAGTCGCCTTCGAAGAGCACTGGCATTTGCTTGCCCAAAAAGCGCTGAGAAAATTTCTGCTTTTTGAAAAATGATAGCTCATGCAGTTTGCGGCTCCGCGCTTGCTTGACTTTATCGGCAACGGGCTGCCACTCGCCCCTATCTAATAGCTCTGCAGCATATGTATTAGGTCGTTTTGAAAATGTAAAGACATGCAAATAGGCTATGGGCAACGACTCAATGAAACGGTAGGTCTCTTCAAAATGCTCATCTGTCTCATTCGGAAATCCTACGATGACATCTGCACCAATACATGCATCAGGAATCTTTTCTACCACCTCCAGCACGCGAGCCTCATAGAGCTCTTTGTTGTAACGCCGACGCATCAGCTTTAAGATATACGCCGACCCTGACTGCATTGGCAGGTGAAAATGCGGCACAATGCGCTTTGAGCTGGCAATAAAATCAATGATTTGACTGGTCAGCAAGTTAGGCTCAATGGAACTGATGCGAAGACGCGCAATTGGTAAGTTCTCCAGTGCCTCCAGCAGTTGCAGGAAGTCTTCTTGGCTTGGTGTTCCATCTGGTCGGTAGCCGTAGTCACCGATATTGACGCCAGAGAGCACAATTTCTTGGTAGCCTGCATCAATGAGCATCTTTGCCTGCTCGACGATTTTTTCAATCGATTCAGAGCGGCTGTGTCCGCGCGCCAGCGGAATTGTGCAATACGAGCAGTTGTAATTGCACCCATCTTGCACTTTTAAGTATGCTCGCGTACGGCTTTGTGCACTGCTGATAGCAATCGAATGTCCATAGCCAAAGGTATCGACTGATGCAATATCGCTGACAAAGATTTGCGCCGACTCATTTTTCTTTTCACCGATATACTTTTCCAGCTCAAACTTTTCTTTCGTGCCCAGCACCACATCGACACCTTCAATTGCAGCGAGTGCCTCTGGCTCTAATTGAGCATAGCAGCCAATGACGGCAATAAAACTCTCCGGCGCTGCACGCAATGCCCGCCGCACGATATTTCGGCATTTTGCATCTGCCTGCTCCGTTACGCTGCATGTATTGATAATAGTCACATCAGCCTTTTCCCCAAATGGCACAAGCTCGTAACCCTGCTCTAAGAACTTCTCTGCCAGCGCCGACGTCTCCGAGAAGTTCAACTTGCAGCCTAAAGTGTATGTTGCAAGCCGCTTCATCTGAGAAGTTGAATGGTTATTTTGCAAAGATACAGCAAAACTGTTGTAGTCTCGTGCATAAGTCAAATTGCAACCCGTATCGTTCCAAAATTCAGCCATGATGAAAACCTCTGCCACTCCATACTACGCTGATTATTTGCAGTTAGATAAGGTTCTCAATGCTCAATCTTTGCGCAGTGCCGAGTATGGCAAGCCCGCTCACGATGAAATGCTGTTTATCATCGTCCATCAAACTTTTGAGCTCTGGTTCAAGCAGATTTTGTATGAGCTGGATTCTGTGCGCGCCATGTTTGAGGCGGAACGAATTGACGAAAAAAATATCGGTGTAGCTGTCTCGCGACTACTGCGCATCACGGAAATACAGAAAGTCATGATTAGCCAGTTCCAGATTTTAGAGACCATGACACCACTTGACTTTTTGGAATTTCGCGATTTGCTCTCGCCTGCTTCGGGCTTCCAGAGCGTGCAGTTCCGTCTGCTTGAAAATAAACTTGGACTCAAGCGCCAAGCACGCCTTCATTTCGGTCAAGTCTCTTACGAAAATCGGTTGTCTGAAGAACATCAGCGCTTGGTTTTGCAGTCAGAAACTGAACCTTCGCTCTTCGAGCTGGTCGAGCGCTGGTTAGAACGCACTCCTTTTCTGGCTTTTGGCGATTTCGACTTCTGGCGCAGTTACAAGCAGGCTGTCTTTGACATGCTACGCCGCGACCGCGACATCATTCTTTCCAACCCCACACTTTCGCCTGCGGAAAAATCACGCGAACTTGAAACCTTGCAGCACACCGAAACCAATTTTCTTGCCCTTTTTGACGAAGCACAATACGCACGCCTGCAAGAGCAAGGTCTGCGGCGACTCTCTTACCGTGCCGCACAAGCCGCCCTCTTGATTCTTCTCTACCGCGAACAACCCATCTTGCATCAGCCCTTCCGCTTGCTTACCGCACTTATCGACATTGATGAACTCATGACCACTTGGCGCTACCGACATGCCTTGATGGTGCAAAGAATGATTGGCACAAAAATCGGCACAGGTGGCTCATCTGGTCACCAATACCTCAAACACACTGTCGATGCCCACCGCGTGTTCTTAGACTTTTTTAACCTCTCGACATTTCTCATTCCGCGTTCAGCTCTGCCCGAATTGCCTGACCACATCAAACGTGAATTGGGATTTTACTACGGCGCTTAATCCAATGCCTATGGTAGCTGTGTTTGTCTATGCCTCATCATTTTTTTTACCTTTGCATCTAAAAATCCATCGCTACACTCGTCATGAAAAAAATCAACCTCATTTTTGGCACGCACAATCACCAGCCCATCGGCAATTTTGACTCCATCTTTGAAGATGCCTATCAGCGCGCATACAAACCGTTCCTTGATGTCTTCGAGAAATTTCCTCATCTAAAAATCTCCAAGCACTACACAGGCATTCTTTTCGAGTGGATACTCAACAAACATCCCGAGTTTTTCGACCAGCTACGCCGATTGGTCAAGCGTGGCAACATTGAGCTCATCAGCGGCGGTTTCTACGAACCTATTTTAGCTGTCATTCCCGATGAAGATAAAATCGGGCAAATTGAGAAGCTCACAAAGTTTATCAAAAAACATTTTGGCACAACTGCTCAAGGGCTCTGGCTTGCTGAGCGCATCTGGGAACAGCATCTGACCAAACCTCTCTCCCAAGCCGGCATCCGTTATGTGATTCTCGATGACACACACTTCAAATACGCTGGACTTACTGACGAACAGCTCTTGGGCTACTACATCACCGAAGAGCAAGGCTATACCACACATCTTTTCCCGATTTCTAAAACACTGCGATACACGATTCCTTTTCAACCCATTGAGAAAACCCTTGATTATCTGCACAGCCTTGCCAGCGAAGATGGTACTCGGCTGGTTGTTTTTGCTGACGATGGCGAAAAATTTGGCGTTTGGCCCAACACCTACGAACATGTCTATACACGCAACCAATGGCTTGAAAAATTCTTCAAAGCCTTAGATGACAACCGCAGCTGGATTCGCACCCTGACCTTCTCCGAAGCCTTGCGTGAATTGCCACCCATTGGCAGAATCTATCTTTCCAATGCATCATATGCGGAAATGATGCACTGGTCACTTCCCACGCCAAAGGCTTATCATGCCTACGAGGCTTTTGAGCGAGCCTTAAAAGCGCATCACTTGCTCGATGGCAATGATGTCTTCGTTCGAGGTGGCTTTTGGCGAAATTTCATGGTGAAGTATCCTGAATCCAATCAGATGCATAAGCGCATGTTGGAAGTCTCTGCGCGTGCGCAAGCACTGCTTAGGCAAGGCAAAAAAGTTAGTCAAAAAATTTTGGATAAAATTTGGGCGGCGCAATGCAATTGCCCATACTGGCATGGCGTGTTTGGCGGCACTTACCTACCCAACTTGCGCCATCCGATTTATCAAAATCTCATCGAAGCCGAAGTGGCGCTCGACGCCATTGAAAACCCAAACGGTGATGTTTCAGCTTCGCTCTACGACTTTGACCGCGATGGCTACGATGAAGTTGTGCTCAAATCCAACGAACTTGGTCTATACTTCAAGCCTTCCGAAGGTGGCAAACTTGTTGAGTTGGATTACAAAGCCGCCCGCAAAAACATCTTGGATATTCTCACGCGCCGCGAAGAAGGCTATCATGAACAGCTTCGTCAAGCCGCTAAGCAAAGTGCGCCTGCACACACTGCAACCTCTTCCAGCGAAGAAGTCGCTAGCATTCATGACATTGTAAAGATGAAAGAAGCCAATCTTGATACCTATCTGCACTACGATGCCTATCGGCGCGGCAGTTTGATTGACCATTTCTTTGAACCAACTGTAACGGCTCTTGACCTCTACCAAAGCAAAGCCGTTGAGCTCGGCGATTTCATCAATCGCACCTACTCGGTTAAACTTAGTGGCAATAAATCCAAGCGTACCGTATCGCTTGAGTGTGTCGGTCAAGTGCACTCTGGCAAAAAAGAGTGTCTTGTGCAACTGTCTAAAACCGTTACGCTACCGAAAGGAAAGTCTGAATTCAAAGTTGACTACACACTTTGCCTTGTCTCAGGCAAGCCACTCTCGGTTCGTTTCGGCGTAGAGTTTGCCTACGGTTTGCTGGCTGGTGATGCACCTGACCGCTACTACTACTTTGATGGGCTCTCTCTCGAAGACAAACGCTTACGCTCTATGGGCGAAGTGCGCTCTGCGATGGTTGGTCTGAAAGATGAGTGGCTACACATTCATGCTCGCCTTGAGGCTTCTGAGCCAGCCACAGTTTTGCGCTACCCTATTGAAACCATCTCGCTTTCAGAAGATGGCTTCGAGCGCGTCTATCAAGGCTCTGTGGTGGTCATGTGTTTTGACATTGAGCTCACCAAGAAGCCTTATAGCATTTCTTTCACGCAGCGCTTTTCGCGTGCTTAGTTACGCCAGTGTGGCTGGCTCGCAGTGCAAGTTTTATGATGAGGCTTTCTTTGCGCCGCCATATCCATTTTCTTCAAAATACGATGGGCGAATCTGCTTGCGCATTTTTGCGGGCGTAATCTTAAAGCTATCGGCAACCTCAAACAGATGCTTGATATGGTCGCGCGGGATGACGGCAAACATTTCGCTGGTGTTAAGATGGTTGTGTATTCTGCCACCACCATCGCCGATGACGAAGACACTATTGTTCTCGAGGTAGGGCACACTAAAAAGCGATGAACAAGCGCTTCTGCCCAGCTCACCAATCGGAAATTTTCCAATGCGTGTCGATGCCGCACCAGCTAAAATCATCGCATACTGCGGCTCACAAATGACCACGACAAGGTGCACCAAACTTTCATCTTCCACCATGGAGATAGGCGCCGCTGCAATAGCTTTGAATTCTCCTTTCGGCAAATTGGGTGTGTTGTGTTTGTTGGCTTTAGCCGCTTCAACCGTGTAGAACTGCTGCACATCGGTCATGTAAATGCCATCAGCAATATACTCGTTGGCATGTTCCAGCATGCCCAAGTGGTACAAGCCCACCAAACAATCGTGATGATTTCGGTCTACATAGACGCGCCTGCCTGTATCGGCGTGATAAATCAGTGCGCATGGCACATCTTGAATCGGCTCGTAATTCGGCGGCGGCTCATGGCGACAGTAGGTTACTGCCACAGCGTTGTGCTTGAGCTTAAATTGCGCCATGACGGCTTGCAATTTTTGCAGGTCAATTTTCTCGCCGGTCTCGCTGACGGCATTGTAGGAATTGAGAATCTGCATACGTCCTCCTTTTTCAATGTGTGATGTGAAATGTTCATGCTAAAAAGAGCCTGCCGCCTTTGGCGCAACAGTGAAGCTGGTCTATGAACGACACTGCTTCAGAATGCCGCCAAGCGTTTGAGTGCCTCAAAAATTTTTTTCTCGTTAGGCAGCGCGGCGTCTTCAAGAATCGGATTGTATGGCACGGGAATATCGCGTCCGCCGATTCGCATCACTGGTGCATCGAGATATGTAAAACAGTGCTCGGCAATGAATGCGGCAATCTCTGCGCCAAACCCTTGTGTGAGCGTATCTTCGTGCGCCACTAACACTTTACCTGTCTTTTTGACTGTGTTGAAAATTGCTTCTTTGTCATACGGAATAATGGTGCGTAGGTCAATGACTTCTACGCTAATGTTTTCTTGCTCGAGCTTTTTTGCCACATTGAGCGCTTGCTGCACCAATGCGCCATATGTAATCACGCTAAGATGCTCACCAGCACGCACCACTTTGGCTTTACCAAACGGCAGAAAATAATTCTCATCAGGTTCGGGCGATTTTGCAAAGCCTTGTCGATAGAGGTATTTGTGTTCAAGGAACAGCACGGGGTCATCCATTCGGCAAGCGGTCTTGAGCAAGCCCTTGGCATCAGCGGCATTGGATGGATAAGCGATTTTGATACCGACGCAGTGCGCAAAAATGCCTTCAATGTTTTGCGAGTGATAATGCGCACCATGAATGTAGCCGCCGACCGGCACGCGAATGACCACTGGGCACTTCCATCTCCCTGCCGAGCGATAGCGCATCATGCCAAGTTCATTTCGAATCTGCATCATGGCTGGGAAGATGTAGTCGCCAAACTGAATTTCCACCACAGGCTTATAGCCCATCACTGCCAGCCCAATTGCCGTGCCAACGATTGAACTTTCCGCCAGCGGTGAATTAAAGCATCGGTCTTTGCCGTATTTGGCAGTCAGACCGCGTGTGGCAGTAAACACGCCACCTTTGCCGCCTGCGACATCTTCGCCATAGATGAGCATTTTGGGATTGTGTGCCATTTCTTCATCGAGCGCTTTGTTGATGGCATCGACCATCACAATTGGCGGACCGCTGGGCGTTGTGGCTTCAAACTCAATGGGCAAAGGCTCACTGCTGAAAATGTGCTTTTCAACATCTTCTGCCTTCGGGTCAGGTCTCGACTCTGCCCACACTGCCGCTTCATCAATCTGACGCTTAATCTGCGCGCGGATGTCTTCTAATTCCTCTGGCGTTACGACACCTTCCTCCAGCAAGAGATGCTCATACTTCAATAGTCCATCTCTTTTGCGGTCTTCGGCAAGTTCTTCTTCTGTGCGGTATTTGTAGTGGTCGTCCGATGATGAATGCGGCAATAGCCGCACCACTTTGGCATTGATAAGCACCGCCCCTTCGCCTTTTCGGCAAATTTCTACGGCTTCTTTGGCAACTTCATAGACTTCGAAGAAATCTGTTCCATCGACATCGTAGCGCACCAATCCTTCATAGCCAGCCGTCAGTTTGTAGACTGACTTTCCTGCGGTTTGCTCACTAATCGGAACAGAAATTGCGTAGCCGTTATCTTCAATGAGAAAGAGAACGGGTAATTTTTCACGTGCCGCCCAGTTGAGGGCTTCATGAAAATCGCCTTGTGAAGTTGTGCCTTCGCCGCTGGAGACATAGACAATTTCACTTTTGCCTTCAGCTCGATTTTGCCGCTTGCATCCCATGGCAGTGCCTACGGCTTGCAGATACTGCGTGCCTGTCGGTGAGGACTGCGACACAATGCGCAGTTTATCGTTGCCAAAATGCCCATACATCTGCCGCCCAGCGGTGCTTGGTGATTCTTCTTTGGCAAGAAATTCCAGCATCGCATCTTCAATCGTCATGCCCATCGTCAGGCAGTATGCTAAATCGCGGTAGTATGGGTATGACCAATCCACTCCCGTTTTGAGATGAGCCGCCACTGCAACTTGTGCCGTCTCATGCCCTGAGGTTCCAATGTGGAAAAAAGATTTACCTTGCTTGAGCATCTTGAGCAGTTTATCATCTATGCTACGCGCCGTAAACATCAGCTTGTAGTATCGAAGCAACTGCTCTTTGCTCAGTTCGCTACCTGAAAGTCTTTTCCTTTTTGCTTTGGCGGGTTTGCTGTCGGCTTTCTTTCCAGCAACTTTGGATTCAATCATAGCTTTGTGCTCAAAGAGAGGTTGAAAAAGTTTGATGATGCTGGCGGATTTGCTCCTGCAATTGCCACTTCTCTATGCGCTCTACCCTGACGCCGAACACCTGACCAAAATACTTAGTAAAGAGCTCCTCAATTTGTGTCAGCGGCACTTCTCGTGACAGAATTTTCGCTAGTGAAGTTACCCCTTTGTCTGTAATTCCGCAAGGCACAATTCCTTCAAAGTAACTTAGGTCAGTATTGACATTGAGCGCCAGCCCGTGCATTGTTGTCCAATTTGAGAACTTGACGCCAATTGCACAGATTTTTTCTTCCCCAACCCATACGCCTGTGTAGTTTTTGCGCGGGTCATGGTGTTGTTTTCTTCCTGCCGTAATGCCCAACTCACCAAGTAAGCGAATGATGACTTCTTCAAGGTCGCGCAAATATCGATGTGCATCTTTGTAGAAATGATTGAGGTTCAAAATCGGGTAAGCTACAAACTGCCCGTATCCGTGGTAAGTGATTTCTCCGCCTCTATCGGTTTCGAAGACAGCGATGTTTTTTGCTTGCAGGGTCTCTTTGCTCCAGAGCAGATGTGCAGGGTTAGATTGCTTGCCAAGCGTATAGACATGCGGATGCTCTACGCTCAACACCGTATCTGGCATTTGCATCTTGCTTATGCGCTCAAATAGCTGCTTTTGTAAGCAGTAAGCCTCATCGTATGGCATCTTGCCTAGTGATGTAAAGTAGATGGTGCGCATTTGTCCTCAACTTCAGTTATGGTGCAACCTTCAAATCTGCATCACATTTGAAGACACCATGCTACTTCAAAAGTTAAAAAGCTTTGCGCTGTTTTTTACCAGGCGAGCTGCCTTGTACTGATGAGTTTCAACGCTTGCTGATAAGCGGTTCTTTCACACGCGGATGATATTTCTTGATTCCATTGTGGTAGGTTACCACTAAGGCATCATCGAGCAGGCGTGCTGTGTAGGGTTTGCCTTTGAGCTTGAAGCGGATTTGTTCGTCATCGAGTAGCTCAATATCGGTGAGTGCAAAGCGATAGTTGTATTCGCCGATGCCCTGCGCCACACCTTTGAGTTTGCCCTGCTTTGAAAGATAGAATTCAAAGAATTCGCCATCGGCATTGCGCATGTATCTGCCAACAAACGGCATGGCTTGCTTGCGCTGACGCTCAAGCTGCATTTTCTCTATTTTCCATTTGGGGATTTTTGCTGCGCTGGCAGTCTTGGCAAAAGAGGTGGGAGACTTTGGCTCCTTGAGCACCGCTGCTTCACCATTTTCTGGTGTGAAAGCTATTCGGAGCGCAAGAATCAACACGTATGATTTCATCTTGTAAAAGAATTAGTTACAAAAAACAACGGCTTTTATACGCATTACTTCATGCGCGGTTGCGAGATGAGATTTGCAAACAGCTTTAGCGCTCCGCTATGCAACACTCTCAGTTGCCGATAGAGTGCAAGTGAAATATATGTGTATGAACCTTTCCCTACTTTTGCAGTGAGCATGGATGTTGGGGGTTGTGATTCGTTTTCATCGCTCATTGCAAGTAGGCGCTCATACTTTGCAGATGTTTTTGCCGTGTCATTTGAAGGCAAGTATAAACTTCGTTCTTGAACCCAATTGAGCCAATCATCTGGCTTGATTTTATTCGGCTTGTTGAAAAAGTGATGTTTTGCATTGAGCACCGTTACCTTTGCATCTTCTTCTGCCACACGCTCCGATGTAAGTTCAATTGGATACGGTGCCAGCTTATCTCGATTGGCATTCCAATCCTGTGGCTTATTGTAGAAGGCGACAACATGACCGCCTTGCTCCATAAATTCAAACAGCTTTTTCGATTGTGCCAAAAGGTCGCGCCGATATTCGCCAGCGCGCATATCTATCAAGATGGTGGTGTATCGGCTTAAATCTTGGCTTGCCAGTTGTGCCGAATCCAAGCGGTCGAATGCGACATTGAGGGTTTGAAGCGTCTCTTCCAGCGTATTGTCGTAAGTGCAGACGAGCCCAATGCGCACTGCTCGAGCGACTTTGGCTTCAACGGGTTTGAGCATGATGTTTTGCACTGCTGCACTCAAACGCGATTCCTGTGCCTCTGCACCGATGGGCACTGCCTCGAAAGTTAGTTGCTCTATGCGAAGTGGCTCGTAGGGCGCAATTTTTTCCAATGCCAGTTGAATCGTATCTACCAAACGCTCCTTTTGCGAAGCGCTAAACACATACTCTTTTCGAAAAATCACGCGATTGCCTCTTGTGATGCTTAGCGTAACAGGCAGAATTTTCTTCGTTGGATTTTCCATTACAACGACGAAGCGAGCGTTATAGACTGGGGTTTGACGCGCTTGCCATTCTTGCTCAGTGGCTTGCCTTGCCGCAACACTTTGCGGTGAAACGAAGAGCAGGAATTTTGGCTGTTCGGCAAATTCGCGAGCGGCATTCGGGTTACGCTGCTGTGGCGTGATGCCAGAAAAGATGTCACGACCGTCATGCACGATACCTTTTTCAATGCGCCAGAGTGCGTATCGCCGTGGCTGGAAGAAAAACGAGGTTGGATTTTGCACCAATTTATCCATGCCTTGTGAGCGGTGTTGAGACAGTGCTAGTGCTGCCAGTTCTTGCACGGTTTTGCTACTCCCTGGTTCCTGCACTGCTGTATCAAGCACGAAGAGAGAATCTTGGTCTGAAAAATTTTGCCTGAATACTCTTACAAAGAGTTTTTTGATTTGCCATGGGGTTGCACCTTGCAGGAAGTGTTCAGGACAGTAGCTTGTATCAGCGGCTTTTTCGAAGGCTTCATAGAGCGAAATTCCAACGGCTTGATGGTGTCCGTGTTGCCGTTGCGGTGGCGTGGTAATGGTATCGTGGTTGGTGATGACCACATCGGGTTGGAGCTTTCGGATAAGATAGACCACTTTTTCCAAAACAGCGTCTTTGCCGCCCCACTTTGCAAAAGTTTCTTTGGCTGTTTTTGAAAACCCGAAATCCTTGAAATTCAGAAAAATTGCTTCGGCGCCAAGCAATTCTGCAGCTTGCAGCGTCTCGCGTGTGCGAATGCTGCCCAGTTCTTCGTAGAGCGCAGAGCCGATTTCGTTTTGTCCGCCCTCACCGCGTGTAAAAAATACGCTATAGACTTTGACTGGTGCTTTAACCTTGTGGTAGTATTTGGCGTAATACGCCAGTGTTGCACCATCTTCATCATCGGGGTGTGCGGCAAAACCAACTAAGACATAGTGTGCTGAATCGGCTGACGCCCATGCCAGATTGCCACCCATCATCATGAACAAAAAGAGCAAAGCTATGTTGCTTAGCCCTTCAGACCTTGAGCAGAGACACCACATCGTAGTCGTTTAGTTTCTCCCGCCCATTGAGAAAGGTCAGTTCAATAAGAAAACACAGTCCTACCACTTTGCCACCAACTCTTTCGACCAGACGGCATGCTGCACCTGCAGTACCCCCTGTGGCTAAGAGGTCGTCATGCACCAGCACGCGCTCTCCTTTGCGAATGGCATCGGTATGGATTTCTAAAGCATCGGTGCCATACTCGAGCACGTATTCTTCACGGATTTTCTCTGCAGGCAGTTTATTTGGCTTGCGCACAGGCACAAATCCTGCACCAAGCTTGTAGGCAAGTGCTGCACCGAAAATAAATCCGCGCGATTCAATCGAGACCACTTTGTCGATACGCTTGCTCTTGTAGAGCGATGCCAGCATATCTACTGTCTCGCTAAAGAGTTTTTTTTCTTTCAGGACGGTGGTGATGTCTTTGAACATAATTCCCTGTTTTGGGAAGTCGGGCACGGTGCGGATTTTCCTTTCAAAGCGCTTGCTAAATAGCTTGAGTTTTTTCTGAAGTGCATCGCTGGTCTGGACTGGCGATGTAATTTTTTTTGACATACTCCCAGAAGTTCTGGTTGATTTTTTAGACGTGTTAGTATAAGAAAAGTTTTGCTCTCGCTTGTTCTTTGCCACCGCGGCTTTTAAGCTGCGGTGCTGCGGTTACCGTGCTTTTTTGTTTGCATTTACTTCATTATTTTCTCCGACCGACCAGTCGGTTTTTAACTCATTTTTTAATCTTGATAACGCATAACTTTTTGGTTATATGAACACTGCATCAGAGGCTCTCAAGAAGCCGTCTCGTCTGAATGTTGGCATGTGGCTTAAGGCTCTCAAAGGCATTCCACGTGTCTCAAAGGAAGAGTGGAAAGAGTTGGATTTAATTTCTCGCTGGCTCATTGCTACACGCTCAGCGGTATTGGTGATGACCTTTACTTCAGCCGCCATTGGTGGCTTATTGGCTTATCGTGCTGGTCAGTTCGATTGGCTACTTTGGGGCTGTGTGGTTGTCGGACTCTTGCTTGCTCATGCCGCCAATAATCTCTTCAACGACCTTATTGATTACCTCAAGGGCGTCGACCGTGGCAATTACTTCCGCGCGCAGTATGGACCGCAACCTGTTGAACACGGCTTGATGACAGTGCGCGAGCAATTTGTCTTTGCCACCGTTACGCTGGTGCTTGCGCTGCTACCGGGACTCTATCTTGTTAGCGTGCGCGGCGAGCTTGTCTTGCAACTTCTGCTTGTTGGCGTTGTGTTCATCATCTTCTATACATGGCCCCTGAAATACATCGGGCTTGGTGAAATTACGGTCATTGTGGTCTGGGGACCGTTGATGATTGGCGGCGGTTACTATGTTGTAACTGGCACTTGGGATTGGAATGTGGTGATTGCTGGCTTGCCTTACGCGCTTGGTCCAACTTGTGTGCTTTTCGGTAAGCACATCGATAAGTTAGATAGCGACAAAGCCAAGCACATCTATACCCTGCCTGTGATTCTGGGAGAGCGCAACGCACGCTACGCCGTCTTGCTGATGGCGATTCTGCAATATGTTTCCACTCTGTATCTGGTTCTCACGGGATTTTTCTCACCTGCCCTGTTGATTGTGTTTCTTTCTTTCTCGAGCTTGCCGCTGGTTTGGAAATTTTATCGTGCGCCCAAACCTGCCACCAAGCCCGATGATTACGACGCCAACATTTGGCCCCTATGGTTTTCAGCGGTGATTTTTATGCACAATCGCCGATTTGGCGGACTCTTTCTCTTAGGCTTGCTTATCGATATTCTGCTCAAAAAAGTCTCGCTGTTTTGAACCGCTACTGCACTCTCTTTCCAAAAAGGAAGCAGCCCATGCAAGTTACTTTCGCTGGGCTGCTTTTGCCTCTGCAAGGCTGGGGATTGATACCGATAGAAAGTTAGAAACAGGCTTGCTGCGCTGTCATGGCATCATCTTTTTGTCGTTGCAAGCGCCTACGCAGAATCCAGTATGGATGCTTCACTGCGATACGCTTCGCTCAGCATGACAGGGTAAGGTCAGCACGACAGACTGATGTCATTCCGAGCGATAGCGAGGAATCCAGTTCATTCCGAACGCAGTGAGGAATCCAGTGTGGATGCCTCACTACGTTTGCGCTGCGTTCAGCATGACCACTCATTATTACGCTTGCGGAGTTTCTTCTTTCGTTTCAAGCTCTTTGACTTTCAGCGCGGCTTTGCCTGTGCGCTTACGCAGGTAGAAAAGCTTAGCACGGCGAGCTTTGCCACGCTTGACCACCTCGATTTTCGCAATGGTTGGTGTGTGTAGCGGAAAGATGCGCTCTACGCCTACGCCATGCGAAATTTTGCGCACCGTTATGGTTTCTGACATGCCCTCTCCTCTGCGGCTAATGACGACACCCTCATAGAGCTGGATACGCTCTTTGTCGCCCTCGACTACGCGTACATGCACGCGCACAGTGTCGCCATAGCGAAAATCAGGGATGTCATTTCTCAAAAACCCAGCTTCCACCAGTTTAATCTTCTGTGTCATTGTCGGTTGAGTCCTTTCTTAGGTTTAAGTTCTCAAATTCAGCCAGCAAGTCAGGGCGCCGCTGTCTTGTTCGTTCGTATGCATTTTCTTCTCGCCATTTTGCAATTTCCTTGTGGTTACCTGACAGCAGCACCTCTGGTACCTTCATACCACGAAAGTTTGCTGGACGTGTGTAGTATGCGCAGTCTAATTTCCCGTCCTGAAACGAATCTGAAAGTGCCGATTCAGCATCGCCCAGCACGTTGGGCAAAAGTCGCACCACTGCATCCATGAGCATTAATGCTGGCAATTCACCGCCAGAGAGTACCACATCGCCGATTGAGATTTCTTTCGTCACCAACGCCTGCCTGACGCGTTCATCGACACCTTTGTAGTGCCCACACAACAAGATAAGATTTTTGCAGAGCGACAGAGCATTTGCCATTCTTTGTGTTAGCTTTTCGCCGTCTGGCGTGAGAAAAATCACCTCGTCATACTCCCGTTGCGATTTCAGCATTTCCACCACTTTGAAAATCGGCTCTGGCATCAAAATCATGCCTGCTCCGCCGCCAAACGGATGGTCATCGACTTGCTGATACTTGCCTTTGCCATAATCATGCAGGTTATGAATATGAATACTTGCCGCTTGCTTTTCTTGCGCAATTTTCAGTACGCCGCACTCTAGCGGACTTGTAAAAAAGCGCGGCATTACGCTAATGACATCAAATCGTATCATGGTTCACTCATCAGAATTTTGGCTCTACAAGAATTCCTCGAAACGTTTGACCACCACACACTTTTTGCTCAAATTTACCTCCTCGATAAACTCCTCAATAGCAGGTATCAGCACGCTTTTGCTACCGATGCAAATTTCATATGCATCACAGGTCGGTAATTCAATTACATCAGTTACTGTTCCGACTGCATTTCCACTTGTGTCCAAAGCCTGCAATCCAACAAGTTCATGAATGTAGGCTTCATTTTCGCCGAGTTTGGTCAGCTGAGTTTCATCAATGAATAGCCAGTGATTTCTTAGTTTTTCAGCCGTCTCTGGCGAGTCAATGCCCTTGAACTTTAAGAGAAAAGCAGATTTTGCACGTCTTGCGCTGACCACCTCAATTGGAGTGGCTTCTGCTGCCGTTTTGCCAACATAGAGCCGTTTGCGCGATTTGAATTTTTCAGGGAAACTTGTCTCGACTTGTATTTTGACTTCACCTCTTACGCCATGTGGTTTTAACACCCGTCCTACGATGAACAGCTCCATCGTGTGCTTTCATCAGCTTGATTTTACTGCGCATCAGTAAGCATGTTGGCTTCAAGATGCCGCACCTTCTTTAGCTTTTGCCTCAGCTTCTTTTTTCTTTTTGCGGCGTAAGGCTTTCTTTTGCAGGTTTCGCATCAAGCGTTCGTCACGCTGTTTACGCCATTTTTCCATTTCTGCAGCAATTTCTTCTTCGCTTTTGCCCTTTCTTCGAAGATGAAGTTTGAGCAGCAAGCCTGATTGGCGCAGTATGCTACGCGCTGTAGCTGTGGGCTGCGCGCCAACACTCAACCAGTATGCCACGCGGTCTTCCTTGATGGAAATGGTATGTGGCTTTTTCTTTGGCTCGTATCGACCTAAGTCTTCAAGGAATGCACCGTCGCGGCGTGCGCGTGCATCTGCTGCCACAAGTTGATAGATTGGCACCTTTTTTCTGCCAATTCTGCGCAAACGAATTCTAACCATTGCTTTTGAGGATAGATGCTTTGTTTGAAGTTATCGTTGCAGCATTCGCCTTATCGGTAAGTTCTCCAGTGACGGCTTTCGTCCTGAAGCTGCCATTTTGTTGAACGACTTCATCATTTTTTTCATCTCATTAAACTGCTTAAGCAGTGCATTGACTTCTTGGACTGTCGTACCGCTGCCGCGTGCAATACGTGCTCGTCGGCTACCATTGATAATGTCAGGATTTCGGCGCTCTTCCTTCGTCATGGAGCAAATGATAGCTTCAACTCTCTTCAAATCCTTTTCATTGATTTCACTTACTGGAATCAGCTTACTCATGCCCGGAATCATGGAGACCAAGTTCTGCAACGACCCCATTTTCTTGATTTCCTGAATCTGTGCATAGAAATCTTCCAAGTTGAAGTCGTTTGTCAGCAGTTTCTTTTGCAGTTCCTGACTTTTCTTGAGATCGAGCTTTTCTTGCGCCTTTTCAACGAGGCTGACAATATCACCCATGCCCAGGATACGCTGCGCCATGCGGTCAGGATAGAACACATCAAGGTCTTCGAGCTTTTCCCCTTGACTGATAAACTTGATGGGCTTCTGAACAACGGCTTTGATTGACAGTGCAGCACCACCACGGGTATCGCCGTCCATTTTGGTCAGCACCACGCCATCAAAGTCCAAGCGTTCATTGAAGACCTTGGCGGTATTGACTGCCTCCTGCCCAATCATGGCATCGACGACGAAGAGAATTTCTTCAGGGTTCAAGGCTTTTTTGAGATTTTCTGCTTCCTGCATCATCTCCTCGTCGATTTGCAGTCGCCCTGCTGTGTCGACAATTGCCACATCACGCGCATTTTTGCGAGCGTATTCAAGACCTTCTTTGGCGAGCTTGACAACGTCTTTTTCTTCCTCGAGAGCAAATACGGGCACATCAATTTGTGCACCCAAGGTTTTGAGCTGCTCAATTGCCGCTGGGCGGTAAACGTCGGCTGCAATCAGAAGTGGATTGCGCCCTTTCTTTTTCAGCATCAGAGCTAATTTGCCGCAGAAAGTCGTCTTTCCTGAGCCCTGCAATCCTGCCACCATTACTACAGCAGGGATGCGGTTGGTCTTAAGATTCAGTTCAGCTTGCGTGCCACCCATCAACGCAGTTAGCTCATCGTAGACGATTTTGACAATCATCTGCGCTGGCTGCACGCTCTTGATAACTTCTTGCCCCAGTGCCTTTTTGCGCACCTCTTCTACAAACTGCTTGGCAACAGCATAGTTGACATCGGCATCAAGCAAAGCGCGCTTAATATCGCGCATAGCATTGCCGATATTGACCTCGTTGATTCGAGCTTGCCCAGAAAGCTTGCGCAGGGCACTATCAATTTTATCACTTAGCGCTTCAAACATCTTGCCACAATTTTTTTCACAAAATAAAAACGCCGCAAAATTGCGGACGGCAAAGGTAAGGAAATCTTCTTAAGTTTGCAACGCTTAGCGTGCACACGCATCTACCCACACTTCTCCATCGGCAAAGACCTCCTTTTTCCAAATCGGCACGGTGGCTTTTACGGCATCGATGACAAACTTACAAGCGGCAAATGCTTCTCTACGATGCGGTGTGCTGACTGCAATCGCTACAGCATCATCACCAATTTCCAAGCGTCCCACGCGGTGCACCATGGCAATTTTTCGGACAGGATAAAGCTGTTTGACCGAAGCGGCAATTTCACGCATTTTTTTGAGCGCCATGCTCTCATAGGCTTCATACTCCAGCCACAGCACATTTCCCCTGCCACCCGAATGATTTCTCACCGTTCCCACAAAGAGCGACAGTCCACCGCACTCAGGTGCACGCACAGCATTTAGAACTTCATAGATAGCAATTGGTTCATTTGTCAGGCGCAATAGCACCAAGCTCTCCAATTCTGTAGTGTTCTGACTCCTCATAAATCTACCACTATTTTTTAGGCTTGTCCTTTGGCTAATCTTTTGAATGTATCCATCTCAGACTCTCTTCAATGCCAGAGGGCATTACTGGAATATCAGCATGCATTAAAAAAAACTTGGCAGGTCGAGCCATCCCAGAGATGGGCTACAGCGCTTTTTTAGCCGCCACACACTGGCGGAATAATTGCAATTTCATCGCTTTCATGCAAGATTTGCGTCGGCTGCGCATAGTCTTCATTGACTGCAACCTTTAGCGTTTTAAGTTCAGTAAGACGCGGATATGCCGCTTTCAGAGATAGAACCAAATCTTGCACCGTTGCACCGTCTGGCATTTCCCACTCCAAGCAGCTTTTTCCTGTAATCTCGCGACCTATGGCAAAAAAATGAATGTGCAGCGTCATTGTTTGAATACCCGAAATTAAACATTTTCTGCAAAAACGGTTTGCATGGCTTTTAAGTTTATTAATGGTTAGCGATTTTACAAAGCAACAAACGACGATGACATGGATGAGAATGCTGCTTTACCGCTTGAGCGTTCGACCTTGAGCAAGGCTTCGTCAAAGCTGATTGATAATCATGGGCGCCCGATTACATATGTGCGGCTCTCGGTTACCGACCGCTGCAATCTGCGCTGCCTCTACTGCATGCCTGCCGAAGGCATAGATTTTCTCCCACGTCACGATATTCTCTCATTTGAAGAGCTTTTGCGACTGGCCAAACTCTTTGCCTCGCTTGGCATCACCAAGCTACGCATCACTGGCGGCGAGCCCTTCATGCGCAATGACCTAATCTATTTTCTTGAGCGCCTTTGCACCATTGAAGGCATTGAAGAAATTAGCATTACCACCAACGGCGTTCTGACCGCACCGTTCGTTAAAGACCTCAAACGCATCGGTATTACTTCAGTCAATCTTAGCCTTGACACTTTGGATAGAACACGCTTTCAGCAGATGACGCGCCGCGATGCCTTTCCTGCCGTGATGAAAACTTTCCACGCCTTAATTGAGCATGAGATTCCTACCAAAATCAACGCTGTTGTCACCGAAGGCGTCAATACAGATGATATTGTGCCACTGGCTTTGCTTTCGCGCGACTATCCCGTCTCGGTTCGCTTCATTGAAGAAATGCCCTTCAACGGCTCGGGTCAGAGCAAACCGGTGCTCAAGTGGAATTACGCCCAAATTCTTGCCGTTTTGAAAGCCGCTTTTCCCACGATGACCAAATTAGACGATGCACCATTTTCGACCTCCATGAACTACAAGATTGAAGGTCATCTTGGCACAGTGGGGGTAATTGCGGCTTACTCTCGCACATTTTGCGGCACATGCAATCGGATTCGGCTGACGCCTAAAGGTGAGATTCATACTTGCCTTTACGACAATCGCGGTTACGACATCAAGACGCCTCTGCGCAGTGGTGCCAGCGACCGCGAACTTGAAGCCTTAATTCGCCGCTGTGTGTCGGAGCGCTATCGCGATGGCTTTGAAGCAGAAGCCAATCGCATCGGGCGCGTGCCCGTTACTGAATCCATGTCCCAAATTGGCGGATAACTTCCATGCCACCTTTTCAGGATACGCCATCCAAACGGGCAATTGCCTTCGGACGCCAAGAATGGAATGGCGCTTTCGGTGACCTTGGCACCGATTTACCTCTGCTTGCCGGCATGATTTTGACAGCTAAACTTGATGCCGCCAGCGTGCTTATCCTCTTCGGCATAATGCAAATTCTGACTGGACTGCTCTACCGCATTCCCATGCCCGTTCAACCTCTTAAAGCTATGGCAACGCTGGTAATTTCACAGCACTTGAGCAGCAACATTCTCTTCGGTGGTGGCATTGCTATTGGACTAACCATGGGCATTTTGACTTTTTCTGGCGCGTTAAATCTGCTGGCGAAGTGGATTGCTTTGCCTGTAGTGCGCGGGCTACAGCTTGGCTTAGCCATGCAGTTAAGTCTGCTTGCCTTGAAAGATTACACTGCACGCGACGGCTTGACGGGCTACGCGCTTGCTCTTGTGGCATTTTTGCTCATCCTTCTGCTTCAGCGGCGCGCCTATCCTGCCGCACTCTTTGCACTTGGACTTGGTGTGCTCTATGCCATTTTTGTCTCCCCTGACTCTGCTCGCCTCACGCTTGATGCCCTGACGCCCTCGCTGTCTTTGCCTAAACCTTACACTCCGACGCTCAATGATATTGCGCAAGGATTTCTTTTGTTGGCGCTGCCTCAAATTGCCCTCTCGATAGGCAATTCCATTCTTGCCACAGCGCGTGCCGCTCAAGACCTTTTCCCTGATGCCGCCTTGAATGTTCGTCGCATTGGATTGAGTTACGCGGCGATGAATCTTTTTGCGCCGCTTTTTTCTGGCGTGCCGGTCTGCCACGGCGTGGGCGGATTGGCTGGACACTATGCTTTTGGCGCACGCACAGCTGGCTCGGTCATTATCTACGGCGGGTTTTATGTGCTTTTAGGACTGCTGTTTTCTGGCAGTTTTGAAGTGCTGCTTCATGCCTTTCCTATGCCTCTTTTGGGCGTGATGCTACTCTTTGAAGCCGTTGCCCTCTCTCGTGTGGCTTTAGCGTTAGACCGTGAGCGCGACTTAGGCATCACGGCGCTCACTGCGTTGATAGTATTGGGCTTGCCTTACGGCTTTCTTGTTGGCTTGCTGCTCGGCTCATTGGCTTACTATGCTCTCAAGTCTTGACAGCGCAAAAATTTTTCGATTTTGCAAAAAGAAACAACTTTTCTAACTTCTGCCGATTTTTGCTATCCCTATTGGCATAGACGCACCGCGCATTGCGGTGTCTTTTGAAGTGCTAAGGATTTTCTCTATCAACAAAAACAACCTAGGAGGCTATGAAAAAGTCACTATTGCTTCTGTCTATTCTTTTCTTGCCACTGTTTTCAGTTTTTGCGCAAGAACAACCCTTTTATTAACTACCACGGTCGCAAAATCGCCTTGAAAGCCTCCACTTCGGAGGTCTATGTCAAGTTCGTGAAGGCGTTTCTGCCAGTCGCAAACTTGACGCACTGAAAGGCATGCGGCAACTGACGCTGGCTAAGGACCAATCGCCCTTGCTGCGCACCCTACGCTACGAGCTTGCCGCCAGTGAGCGCAGTGAAGACGGTATGAAACGCATTCTGGCTACATTAAGAGCCCGACCCGACATTGAGGCGGCTTTCCCTGCCTACATCACCGAGTTTGGCGATACCCTCTATGTGACCAATGAAGTGATTTACATGCCCAAAGTTAAAGGCGACCCGCGCTTGCAGGGCATGCATAACGATAACAATGCAACCGTCATAGAGACCTTCTCCATGGGTCCAGACAAGGAGCAAGTGTTGGTCAAGCTGGCAGATGGTGTTGACCCGCTTGTAGCGGCAAAAAGAATGGTGGAAAGCGGGCTCGTGGAATTTGCTCAACCTAACTTCATGACCATTTGTCACGTGCATCAGAGTGCTGAACGCCTTACGCCTTCCAGCGCACCTGTCTCTGACCCCGATGAGGAGCACGCTCGCCAGATTCTGAAAGCCATTCAAGCCGCTAAAAATCCGATGCGTGCCGCACTTCCAATTGGACCCATTCGCCTTTACCTTACGCCCAACGACCCGTCTTTCGTCAATCAGTGGTTTTTGCAAAATACTGGACAGAACATTAGTAACCAGATAGGTGTAATTGGTGCCGACATTAGTGCCACAGAGGCTTGGGACATTACGACAGGCTCTACTTCGGTAGTCGTGTCGGTGTGGGATTCAGGGTATGACCTCGATCACCCTGAATTTGCTGGTAAAATTGTCAGTAGCTACAATGCAGCTGGTACCAACGGTACGGACGGCGTTGGCGGACCTGCCGTTCCAACCGATCCCGGTGCTGCCAATGAAAACCATGGAACGCCTTGTGCAGGTCTGATTGCAGCTCTGACCAACAACAATGCCAGTGTCGCCAGTGTCGGCTACAATGTGCGTGTGCATCTTGTCAGGATTGGGTTTAATTTTACTGCAACTGGCAGTTTCTCCACCACTGACGCAGTGATTGCGCGTGCTGCGACGAATACGCTTGGTGTGTCGGGTGTCGTCGCCGTCAGCCAGAGCTGGGGTGGCGGCAGTGCCAATGCATCATGGGAAGCCAGCTTTAACAGCGTAAGAACGGGCGCTCGTGGCGGTCTGGGTGCTGTGATGCTTTTCTCTGCCGGCAATGCTGGCACAGGTATCGTGGGCTATCCTGCTCGTGCCGCCAACATTATTGCCGTTGGCGCTACCGATAACTCGGACCGCAGAGCTGGGTTTTCTCAATTTGGCGACGCGCTTGATGTCGTTGCCCCGGGCGTAAATACACTTACGCTTGACCGCCAAGGCACAGCTGGATATGGACCCGGAAATGAGACTTTCTTTGGTGGCACCTCTGCTGCCTGCCCTATTGCTGCTGGTGTTGTCGGATTGGCTGCTTCTGCCAATCCTTCTCTGTCGGGCGGACAGCTGGAAGAAATTTTGCAGCGCACCTGCGACAAGGTCGGCAACTATGCATATGGCACAGCGACGGGTCGACCGCTTGGACTATGGACCAACCAGATGGGATATGGGCGCGTCAATGCTCGACGTGCCGTCCAAGCTGCACAAGGCAATGCCACACTGACTCTGACCAATCCTATCTCTGGTAGCGCTTGGCAGAAAGGACAAGCCGTAAACATCACTTGGGTCGTCAGTTCTGGGACCATTACCACCAACATTGTAATTGAGCTCTACAAAGGTAGCACCCTGATTGCTGCGCTTTCTACGGGCGCTCCCAATACGGGCACCTTCAGCTGCACTCCGTCAGCTGCCCTTACCGATGGCAATGACTATCGCATTCGTCTTACGGCAAATTCTGGCACGGTTGTAGAAACCAGCCCATTTTTTACGATTGCGACTTCAGGCGGCACATTTGTTTATTCGCCCAGCTCGACTTTTAACACCACAACAACCTATACAGACCTTGGCACAAACGGCAGCGTGATTACCACTGATAATTTTGACGATGCCAACTCTGCACCGGTCAACATTGGATTTAATTTTAACTACAACGGCAGAATCTACAGTCAATTTATCCTGAACACCAATGGGTTTATCAAGCTGGGTAATACTCCTCCTTCCTCTGCCGCACTCTTTATCTCTACGCCCCAAGACCAAACTGGCGCTGGCGGGGCGCTTGCCAGTACAAACCCTGCTGATGTGGACATTATCTCTATTTTCAACCATGATTTGCAGGCAGGTACATCCACGCCAGAATACCGCGTGCATACCACTGGCACAGCACCAAATCGGGTTTGCACCATTCAGTTCAAAAATGTGCGTGAGAAGCAAACCCCTCCCGGTATTCAGTTCGACAACATGAATTTTCAAATTCGGTTGCACGAAAACGGGATGATTGAGTTTGTGTATGGTACCTTTACACCTAATACATCTGCACCGATGCTTTTAGAACTTTTGGCGTGGGTATCAAAGGCTTATCGCCTGCTTCCGCGCAGTTGGTAACCTTTTCAAAAGGGTCCATGACGGCTTGGAGCGCTGTGAACGCAGGCAGTAGTCTTTCGACCTTCAACGTGCGTCGCACTGTTGGACCTGATGCTGGGCGCACCTTCCGCTTCGTGCCCCTTCGTCCTGCTGTCAAGCTCGCGATTCTCAATCCGCTTGCGCCTACGGTTGGCAAAAAATTTGCAGTTGTCGCAGAAGCCCAAGATGCCTTTAACCTTCCGCAGCCGACTACTGGTGGGACTTTGACCCTCTCACTGGTAAGTGGGACAGGCACGCTGACTGGCAACCTGACCGCCACACTCAACCCTGGTCAAAGCCGTGTGGTGTTCAGAAACCTTCAATATAGTGTTGCACAACCCGGTGTGCAAGTCAGTGTCTCTGGGCTTTCGCTGACGCCTGGCACGGCAACCTTTACAGTTTCACCTGTGCCACCAGAGTTGCTCTACGAAAGCGGTCCCTTGGTCACGAATCCTGCTGAAGGCGCTAATTTTGCCGATGCCAGTGTGATTACAGATGGACTCGGCATTTTTGGTTTCCAACACTCTGTTGCATCAGGGCTTCGGGTTGCCATGCCGATTACTGTTCCGCCGGGTCAGGGCTGGAGAATTGACTCCTTAGTTTTCTTTGCTTACCAAACAGGTTCTACGACCACTTCCACGATAACGAGTGTCAATTTGCGAATTTGGCGTGGCACGCCCGGTGCTCCCGGTAGTGAAATTATTTTCGGTAATACAACCACTAACCGTTTAAATCAAACACGGTTTTCGGGTATTTATCGTGTCACCAGTTCCACTCTTACGGATGTTCAAAGACCAATTATGGCACAGCGGGTTCTGCCCAGCACTTCTGCTACACTGGTCTTGGGTCCGGGCACCTACTGGCTGGATTGGCAAACTGGTGGAAGTTTAACCTCTGGTCCTTGGGTGCCACCGATTAGCATTGAGGGACAGCTCACCACAGGCAATGCCAGACAGTTTAATGGCACCACTTGGGTTGACCTTCTTGACAATGGATTTCCACAAGGTTTGCCTTTCCAAGTCTATGGTCAAGTTATACCGGGCGTGCCGTTTACAACGGTCACCCAAACTGCGCCAGCACCCGTTGGCAATCCCTCTACGATTGATTTTCCTGACCTGAACTTCACCTTCATTGCCGACATCACCACCGCTGGCACATTGACCGTCAATTACTATCTCGGACCGCCGGCGCCAAGCACGCCGCCCACAAACATTGTGCGCGTCAGCTCCTACTACTGGGATGTTACCAACGTTGGCACGGTCTTCACCAATGGACGCGTGCGCTCTAACATTGCGCGCCTCTTGGGCGTGGTGAATCCTTCTACGCTGCGCTGGCTGCGCCGTCCCAATAGCTCTCAACCTTGGTCAGACCTTGGTGGCACGGTTATTTCAGGCAATCTTCAAAGCACCAACTTCTTTAATGCCTTCTCGGAGTTCTCAATTGGCAGCGAAACATTAGACAACCCCCTCCCTGTTGAATTGACCTCTTTTACGGGCAATGCCACCGCACAAGGTGTCCGGCTCCAGTGGCAAACGGCATCGGAGCTCAACAACGCTGGCTTTATCATCATGCGCTCAGCGGTCTCTGCAGATGGGGAAACCATCTCTCCTGCTTCCGCTATCGCTTCATATGAAACTGCCACTGAACTGCGTGGCAAAGGCACCACTGCTTCCAGCACCGCTTACAGTTTCCTCGATAACACGGTAGAAGCTGGAAAGACTTACCTCTATCGCCTACGCTCAGTGGATTTTGATGGCACGGTTCATGACTATCCGACGACCGTTCGAGTTGAAGTGCGTGAGCCTGTTCAAGCCCGCGTCTATGAGTATGCGCTGGAGCAGAACTATCCGAATCCTTTCAACCCTACTACCACGATTCCTTTCACCATGAAAGAAGCGGGCACGGCCACACTGATTATCACCGACATATTGGGCAGAACGGTTCTCAGTGAAACCATTCAGGCACGCGCTGGGGAAAATCAATACCGTTTTGTTGCCAATAACTTGGGCTCAGGGCTTTACTTCTACACGCTCCGCGCGCCGGGCTTCCAGCAAACCAGAAAGATGATGCTTCTCAAGTAAGCACAGCGTTCAACACTATGCAGTTTCAGCCCCGTCCGTCAAGACGGGGCTTTTCTTTTGCTATTTGCATCGCCTCACTCACACCTTTCTCAAAAAATTAAAGCAAAATTAACCTCTGCATAACACGCTCTATTTCAGCAATGTATAACTTGCTGTCGCTTGTTACAAAAGCCATTGCTCGTGATGACATTTCGGTCTTGTCATACTGAGCACAGCGAAGCATCCATACTGGATTCCTCGCTACTGCTCGGAATGACAAGAAAAGGACTCGGAGTAACATCGCCCTGTCATGCTGAACGAAGCGTAGCGAAGTGAAGCATCCATACGCTGGATTCCTTACTGGCGTTAGGAATGGCAGAAAAGGAAATGTTCGGAATACCAACAAAAAGGCTCGGAGTGACAGTGCAATAAATCCTTTATTGGCATAACTCAAACCCTGAAACACCTATGAAATTTCTTTCCTTTTTGCTTCTTCTGTTACTTTTGCTGCATGCTGCGGGGTTCAGCCAAGTAAGCGTGACGCACGGTCCAGTTGTGGGCGCCGTCACGCCGACTTCAGCTCGCATTACGGCACGCACCAGCGCTGCGGCAACTTTATCGTTTCAGCTAAGCATCTCGCCAACTTTCTCCACGCTCGTTGGCACCGCTTCTTCCTCACCGGTTGATACCAACCGCTTTGCCACGATTTCTGTGACAGGTCTTAGCCCAAATACGGAGTATTTCTATCGTCCTGTCATCAATGGTACGCCAGTTACGGCTGCCAGCGAAGTGCGCCGTTTCAGAACTGCACCTTCCGTTGGCGCTACCACCCCTTTTGCTTTCGCCTTCGGTTCGTGTCAGCAAGATGGGGATGCGCCTCCGGGAACTTCTAACGTGGGCAGAGTTTTTCCGCGCATCGCTGCCGACAACACCATTCGCTTCATGCTCCACTTGGGCGACTGGGGCTACCCAGATACGACAGATAAAAATCCTCGTAACCCTCGCGAAAACACTTTCAATCTCAATTTTGAAAATGTTCGCAATGCCTTCCTTGCACGCTACAGCCGCACCTATCCGATGGATTCGCTCTTTCGCGTGATGCCCGTCGCCTACGTGTGGAGTGACCACGACCATGCTAACAACAATACCGATAGCACCTTCAATGGTCCGCAGCATCTTTCGCTGCGCGGCTATCGCGCCATGTTCCCGCACTATCCGCTGGTGGATTCCAGTCGCGGCGTGTGGCAAAGTTTTCGCTACGGCAATGCCGAATTTTTCCTGCTCGATACGCGCTCCACGCGCAGTCCCAATACCAACGCTTTCCCAAACATCGCACAGTGGGCGGCAAATCCACTGTCCGTTTCAAATCCGAATGGCGTTGCACTGGTTTTCAATCCGCCTGCAAATCATAAAATCATCAGCGACGACCAGATGACTTGGCTTATCAATGGTCTTCGCAACTCGACGGCGCATTGGAAGTTTATTGTCTCTGCAGAGACTTTCAACCCTGCTCACCGCGCCGGTCTTGAACTTGCGCTCACGCTTCAGGGCGTGCGCGGCATCGACCCACTGACCATTCCTGACGGTGTCTTTACGGCAGCGCAAGTTGCCATCGACATTTCCGATGGATGGTGTGGATTTCCTGAAAGTGTGCGCCAACTTGTTTCCGCCATAAGTCAAGCAGGGGTTCAGAATGTGATTGTCCTAAGTGCTGATTCTCACACAATTGGCACGGACACCGGTGCAAATTCGCTCTTCCCTGAATTTATGGCTGGAGGCTTGGACCAAAACAACTCGCAGATTGTTAATCTCTTTGAACAGTTTGGCATTTTTGTCTGGAACCGAGCCCGTCAGTCGGCAGTCCCCGGATTTGGTGCTACCAACAACTTCAATAGTCACTACGGTCGTGTTACCGTCTTTGGCAATGACTCTGTTAGAGTGGATTATTTTGACGACCGTGGCACGCTTATCGGCAGCTATACTCAGCTTAGCGGTAGCCGTGTGGCTACACGCAGTATCACTATTGCGCCACAAGGGTTCAATTACGGCAACGTTACGGTTGGTAGAGACTCGGTGGCTGGGGTTCTGATGATTAACACTGGGATTGATACGGTTACCGTCTTACAAGTTCGCAATACGCGCACCACTGGTGCACGCGCCACGCCCGCTGCCTTTGCCCTCTTGAACCGCACCACGCCAGTGCCCTTCCCTGTGGCGATTCCGCCGCGTGGCCTTGCTCTCTTGCCTGTTACTTTCAGACCCAATGCACAAGGATTGAACATTGATACCTTAATTTTCGTCACCAACGACCCTGACAACCTCGGCTTGGGTCCCGGTCTTATTCCTGCCCTGTTTCGTGCTAACGGTCAAGCTGCCTCGTCTGTGATTGAGCGAGAAAACACACAGCCTAAGGAATTTAGGTTAGAGCAAAACTATCCTAATCCATTTAACCCAACCACCACAATTCGCTATTCTTTGCCCTCGACGCAGCAAGTTACCTTGCGCCTGTATGATGCGCTCGGTCGCCTTATCGTCACACTTGTTAATGAACGCCAAAGTGCAGGCACCTACACAGTGCGCTTTAACGCTGGTGACCTCTCCAGTGGCACTTACTTCTATCAACTTCAAGCTGGTCCATTTCTAGAAGCCAAGAAAATGACACTCGTTAAATAAGTGTCGGTTCTTCCCGAGAGGTAAGATGGGAAGCTTTTACGGTTTCACATCTTGCCTCTCGTGTATTTATCCGCCTTGCGTGGCACGCACAATCTCCACTGTATCGTTTGCCTTGATGCGCACGCGTCCCCACGCTTGGCGGTTAATCACAGCTTCGTTGATAGCCACTGCAATCCCTTTTTCATCTGGAGAAATCCCTTGCTGGCTCAAAAACTCGGCAATCGTCATTTCCTTCTCAATAGGGAACACTTTGCCGTTCAAAGTAATGGTCTGATTCATGGTGTAGAGTGCGATACAGTCTTTTGGAACCGTGTTGGATGAAATGGTAAGAGATTTTCGGATACGGCTTTGCCAAGTATCTGCGCTGCAATAGCATACGCAGTGACTGGCGCTAGTAGAATCCCATGCCGATAGTGTCCAGTGGCAATGAACAGATTTTTGACAGCACTTTCGCCGATGAGGGGCTCATTGTCGCGGCTGCTTGGGCGCAAGCCCACGCGCACTTCTTCCATGGGGAATTCGTAGATAGCTGGCACGGCTTCATAGGCTTCATCTAAGAGCGTCAGCACGCCACCGGCAGTGGGCTTAGTATCAAAACCTTTTTCTTCGCTGGTTGCGCCGACAATTAATCGTCCATCAAATTTTGGCGCCAGATAGACTCGTGGGGAGCGGATGACTTTGGTGAGCACCAGTGGCTCACTCATCTTGAGCGTGACAATTTGTCCCTTCACTGGACGCACTGCTGGCAAGACGGCTTCAGGCAATCCTCCTATCTCACGCGACCATGCTCCTGCAGCTAGCACAACCTGCTTTGCTTTCACTTTGCCCGAGCTGACAACCACCCCAGTTACTTTTCCCTGCTCGATTTCAATTCGCTCTACTGGGGTTTGTTCATAGAGTTTGCCGCCACGCCTCACCAAAGCCTCGCGTATAGCCACAATCAATGCCTGATTGTCGATTTGGCAATCATCAGGTAGCCAAATTGCCGATGTTACTTTCGCTGACAGCAGCGGCTCAAGCTCACGTGCTTCTGAACCAGAGAGCCATTCTACTGCCAGTCCAATTTTTTTGCGGAATTCAAACTCTCGTCTCAGAGCTTCTCTATCGTCTCGGTCGAGTGCAATCATCAGCGTTCCGCGCGTATCCAGCGCAACCGTCATCGCTGAATCTTCACTTAGCTCTGCCAGAAACTTTGGGTAGAGCGCTAAACTTTCCTGACCTAATTTGAGAAAATTGAGTTCCTCGAAGCCAACTTCTGCTTGTGGTGCCAGCATTCCTGCCGCCGCCCAGCTTGCGCTCTTGCCAGCTTCGCTGCGCTCAAACACCGCTACTTCTACACCTGCACGTGCTAATTGCCATGCCACACTTAATCCAATAATGCCTCCGCCAACGACAGCAACTTCTGTTTCGCTCAGCTTTACTCGATTCATCGTGTTTTACCTTTTACAGGGTTTTAACTAAAAAAATAAACGACATTGCTTTGCAACTTCCAAACTTTGTGCAGTTTTTCAACCGATGCATGAAGGGTCACCTTTAAGGGATGGCGATACCTGTGCTGCTCTGGTGTCAGCACTCTCTTGCGTAGAAACAAGAAAGGCAACTGTCTTGGTTCAGTTGCCTTCTTTCAGCTCATGAACAGATACGGCTTCCAAGTGTCGGAAATTGTGCCCATGAAGCGCTGCATGAACATGATGTGGCTTGGGCGAATTGGTCGTCGCAAAAGTTGCATGCCAGCCTGTTCGGGCGTTCGGTTTGCTTTCTTATTGTTACACTTGATGCACGCTGTTACCAAGTTTTCCCACGTATCACTACCGCCCTGAGATTTTGGAATGATGTGGTCAATTGTCAGCGGCAGGTCTGCACGTCCGCAATATTGACAGCGATTACCGTCGCGCCGTAGGATGTTGCGTCGAGTTAGCATGATTTTTTTGTATGGCACTGCGATGAAGACCATTAACCTCACCACGCTGGGCATTGGGAAGTGCAGCGAGACCGAGTGTACAAACTGATTTGGATATGCTGCCACCAATTCTGCTTTGCCGCCGAAGATGAGGATAATTGCCTTTCTGACATCGCAAATGCTCATCGGCTCATAGCTCTGATTTAAGACTAATACTTTTTGATTAAGTCGATCCATACCACATGAGTTGGTTATCGGAGACTTTGAGGTGCTCTTAAACCCTGCAAACCTGTTTTACTGTTTTTTTGGTTTCCGCTTACACGCTCCAGCTCATTGGGTAAGTTGCATCATCAAATGCCTGTGCTTGCTGTGTGAAGTTCAGTGGTCGGAATGTATCAATCATGATGGCATATTCGTGGGTTTCTTTTGCACCAATGCTCTTTTCCACAGTGCCCGGATGCGGTCCGTGCGGAATTCCGCCCGGATGAATGGTAAGCGACGCCACCTCAATGCCGCGTCGGCTCATAAAGTTACCATCCACATAGTAGAGCACCTCATCTGAATCAATGTTACTGTGGTTGTATGGCGCAGGAATGGCTTGCGGATGATAGTCAAAGAGCCGTGGCACAAAATTACAAATCACCAGATTGTTGGCCTCAAAGACTTGATGCACTGGTGGCGGTTGATGGATGCGCCCTGTAATCGGCTCAAAATCATAGATGCTAAATGCAAATGGATAGTAGTATCCATCCCAGCCGACCACATCGAACGGATGGTGGCTGTAGCAATAGCGTGCATAAAGTTCACCTTTCTTGACACGAATTTCAAAACTGCCTTTTTCGTCGTGCGTCTCTAACTCCGTTGGCGGATGCAAATCGCGCTCACAATAAGGGGAGTGTTCCAGCAACTGTCCAAACTCATTGCGGTAGCGCTTGGGCGTCTGCACCGGTGAATAGACTTCAATGATAAACCAGCGCTGTGCACCTGTGTAACGGAATTGATGTGTCAGTCCGCGTGGAATCACCAAGTAATCGCCCTGCTTGTAGTGAATGTTGCCCAGCTGTGTTGCCAGTGTGCCTTCCCCTTCGTGAATGAAGACAACTTCGTCAGCGGCTCCATTGCGGTAGAAATAGGTCATTTCTTCTTTCGGGCGCGCTACCCAAATTGTAACATCGTTGTTGAAAAGAATTGGAATACGAGCAGATATGCCATCGCCTGACGGTTCAATCGCCTTCGTGCGCAAGTGATGATGACGCAACTCCCTTTCGCCCCACTTTACAAGCGGTCGCCACTCTGTCTCTCCAATCTGTTGAACTTTCGTCGGCGGCGAGAGATGATAAACATTTGAGTAAATCCCAGAGAAGCCTTTTGTGCTGATGAGTTCTTCAGCATACAAAGAACCATCAGGCTTGCGAAATTGTGTATGCCGCTTTGCAGGAATCTGTCCCAATCGGTAGTAGAACATATTGGAATAAGGTTGTTTTGGGAATTTACAGCATTGCCTGCTCAGAAGCAAGTGTTGAAGTGTGTTTCAACCGTTGCTCTTCTTTTTGTAGGGGGTCTGCTTGTGCCTCACCTTCAGCCGTGAGAATGGGACGTCGCTTGCTGCTTCAAGGTTAGGGTTTCGATGGCTTTTGTAACCTCCTCAATGGTTTTATTTGCATCAACATCTGCCACCAAATTCTTGGCGCGATAATATGACAAGACTGGCTCTGTTTTGGCGTGATACTCTTTGAGGCGGCGGCGCACGGTTTCTTCTTTATCGTCCTCACGCTGGCGCAGGTCGGTGCTGCCACATTTGTCGCATTTACCCTCAACTTTCGGGGGCTGATAAAACTTATTGTAAATCGCGCCACAGTTTGCACAGGTTATTCGTCCCGATAGTCGGCGCACAACTTCTTCTTCCAAAACCGTTAGGTTGATGACACAGTCCAGTTTTTGTGCCGTCTGCTCCAAAATTTTATCCAAAGCTTCTGCTTGCGCCACAGTGCGTGGAAATCCATCGAGCAGATAGCCATTTTTTGCTTTGTCGGATTTGAGCTCCTGTTCAATCATGCCGATAATGATAGTATCGGGGACCAGTTCGCCTTTGTCCATGTAGGCTTTGGCTTGAAGTCCCAGCGGCGTCTGTGCCTCCAGCGCAGCGCGGAGCATATCTCCAGTTGAAAGATGCACAACATGATACTTTTCGGCAAGAATTTTAGCTTGCGTGCCTTTGCCGACTCCCGGTGTTCCAAACAAAATTACCCTCATTGCTTGGCGGTGTTAGTCGTTTTATCACTTCTTGGAATTTGCTTGATTTGAATTTTGCCGCCTTTGCTGCTTTGCAAGATAAGCGGTTTGCGCTCAGGTGCAGATGGTGGCGTCGCTGGCAGTGTGTCTGCTTTGGGTGTATCTTGGGTTTGCAGGGTTTCACTTTTTGGCTCCGACGGAGTATTCTGGCTTACGGGGATTTGGATGACTTCATCATCGAGCGCAGAGAGGAAAAATGCAATTGCGCGTCGAGTCTCGCCAAGGTCCCCTTTGGTCGGCGCGTTAGAAATACATTTGCAGTTGACCGTTGTCTGTGGCGTGCTGTCTGGCAAATCTTCTTGAATAAACCACACCGATAGCTCTAATTTGTTGCCGCCCAACGCAATAGAGGTGATTTCACACTTGAGCAGTGCCATTCCGCCTAAATTTTTTTGCCGTGTTTTGACTTGCCAGCCAAACCAACGGTTCATGACTGCCAGTGCCGCATCATATGTTTCACTGACCGTTGCACGGTATCGGCGTGTCTTCAGCTCCAAAAATTCAGGATTGTCTGATGTTTCCGATTCACGAGTAGTGAAAGCCAACACCACTTTTTTGAGCAGTGCTTCCGGTCGAAGATCAAGTTGAAACGGCATACTAATTATGGATTGATGTTGAAGTTCTCATGTCTTGCTGCGCCACATTTTTGATTTTCTTTGTGGATAGAGTCTGTGTGGCAAGTTGCCCACATGCTGCATTGATGTCTGCACCTCTACTGCGCCGGCACGTCACAGTAAGATTCGCATCGGCTAACTTACGCATAAACTTTTCTTTTTTGCTTTCCGTGACGCGCTCATAATCAATGTTAGCAATCGGATTGTAATCTATCAAGTTGATTTTTGAGGGAAATGCTCGTGCAAACTTGATGAGTGCTTTGGCATCTTCTTCGCCGTCGTTTATCCCACTTAGTAGCAGATACTCCAGAAATACAGGCTTACGCTTGATGGTGGTATAGCGCTGGAGCGCCGCCTTGAGCTCCTGAAGCGAGTACACTTGTGCAATCGGCATCAGCTCTTGCCGCTTTTCTTCAATTGCCGAATGCAGCGACAGTGCCAACCGGCATTTTGCTTTGCTTTCAGTCAGGCGTTCAATACCGGGCACAATGCCTACCGTAGATAGCGTAATGTGCCGCTCACCAATTTTGAAATAGTAACGGTCATGCGAAAGTATCTCTATTGCTTCTATTACCCGCTCAAAATTTAGCATGGGTTCTCCCATGCCCATGAATACTACGTTGGAGATGCGCTGAGCGTAGTAGGTTTCGGCTACCTCCATGGCGCCCCACACTTGGTCAATGATTTCTCCAATTGTCAGGTTGCGTGAAAATCCCATGTAGCCAGTGGCACAGAACTTACATGCCATAGCACACCCAACTTGTGAAGAGACGCACACGGTCATTCTTTTGCGCCCCTCGCGCCAATCTGGAATCAGCACGGTTTCAATTTGTGCGCCATCTGAGAGCTCATATAGCAATTTGACCGTTTGTGCATTTTCCTTTTCTGCTGAACCAACACCTTGTGCTGGACTTAGGCGCGAAATAAAAAATGCTGCCGATAGTTTCTCTCGCAAGGCTTTCGGCAGCGTGGTCATTTGGTCAATTTCTCTGACATCCTGCGAATACAATGCATGTCGAATCTGCTCTGCACGGTAGGCTGGCTCGCCTAGCGCCGCTAACGCGGCTTTTAGCTCGTTTGTGCTTAAGGCTTTCAAATCTTGCTTCGACATGCTCCTGAATGCATTTGAATCTTCTGTGTCGCTGACGCAGCAAACAGTGTTGCAATTAAACTGAAATGAAAAACGCCTGCCTACAAAGACAGGCGTTGCATCGTGTGTTGGGGTACCAGGATTCGAACCTGGGAATGTCGGCTCCAAAGGCCGATGCCTTACCGCTTGGCTATACCCCAGTATTGCCTTATAAAACACGCCTCGCCTATAAGTCAAGTCCCTCCTTCGGACTTGTGTGCAAGTAGAGAGGTCGGATCAGATTTTCGCTTTACCCTGCGAATGAGGTTTAGGCGAGGCAATTCCCTAAACTTTCTTAAGAAATATATAAAACTTCTGCATTTATGCCAAATCTCTGCCCACTCTTTTTTACAGCGCCGCTGATTTTTTAGCAAAGACAATTACGCGAGGCGACTGCTCTGGCACAAAGCTCGAACCATCATAATCGCCCAGTACATCCTGAACACAAAAGCCGACTGCACACAGCTTTTGCACCAACTCCTCATGGCTATACAGCCTGACAGACTCCACAAAGCGTCGGATATTGCCATTTTCCGACAGTGTAATGACCTTGCGAATGCGGTCTCCCACAATGCTACGCTCCTCACTGACCTGAATGCCTTCTACCATGCGCCGTGTCAGGGGCTTGTAAGTGTTTCGCACCACTGTTGCATTGAAAAAATCCAGCACATACAGACCGCCCCCTTTCAGCGCGCGGTAGACATTTTCCAGCACACGCATATCGTCATCGCTGTCTTCAAAGTAGCCAAAGCTGGTGAAGAGTTGCACCACCACATCAAATTCCTCGCACCAAGAAATTTCTCGCATATCTTTTTGCGAGAATGTGATGCGGACACTGTGCTGTTCCGCCAATCGGCGAGCTTCCTGCAAGAGCAAGGGAGAAAGATCATTTGCTACGACCGCACAACCTTTTTTCGCTAATGCAACCGCATGCCGCCCAGCTCCGCAGGCAATATCCAACACTTTTGGTGAAACCTGTTTTTGTCCGAAGCCTGCATGGCGCCAAATCATCTCAATCGTCTCTTCGGCTTCCTTAAAATTGCGATGCTCGTAGAGCTTGAGATAAATCGGGCTGTTGAACCACGAGACGAACCAGTCGTGGCTTATCGGGTCGGCGTATGCCGCTGGCGTTGTTAGTGATTCTGCTTGCGGCTCAGTCTGATGTGTGGTATGTTGATTTTCCTCTATGGCTGGTATGATTGGGTTTGATAAGGTTTCATCTAAGGTATTTTGTAGCATCTGCTCCATCCGTTTGATACCACGGTTTCAGAAAAGTTTTCCAGATAAACCTGTGAATTTGGCACTCGGTTCCAGCCAAACGAAAAAGCCCGAGCAGGGGTTGCATCGGGCTATTCGGCTTTTCATAGAGCAGAGCTACGGTGCAATGCTTACGGGGAATGTGGCGTCAATATCGATTTCATTGCTTGGCGCAAGTGCCGCTGTTTTGCGTGCCGGCGCTGTGTAGTGATAGAGCACGACGCGCAGGGTTCCACTAGCTGCTGGTCCTGCACTGACCGTGGCACGATACTTCAAGCCAACTTCCAGACCGTTTTTATCTCTATCGGTTCGAGTAATCGTTAGGCGACCTGTGGCATTGCCACCTACAGTGTAGACAATCAAGTGTTCATCACCCTCTTCCTCAATTTCTTCGGTCTTATCTTCTGGCGGATTTTTTGATTCATCTTTGAACTCGATTTCTCCGTTGTAGGTAAGACCTGCACGTAAATTGAGCGGTGTAATTTGTGGCGGATTGCCGCCCGGTCCATCCAAGGTCACGCCAAGTGGCTTCGACGGGTGCTCCGCCTGTGGTTGGCGTCAGCTTGAGTTTGACGGTGGTGATTTTCTCTTGCTCATTTGCATCGGCAGGGTTATCGGTTCGTCGACAGCTTGTGAGCACTGCCGAAGTCATGAGCAGCAGCACAACAGAGACTTTGACATTGCGAATAAGTTGCATGTTTGTGGTCTGCATAGTTGATTTCAGGTTTAGTTAACGGATACGAAGAACAGGCTCAGCTTTTAGAAGTCCATTTGCCAGCGCACGATGACATTTCTGCCGGCATCATCGGCAAAGTAGCGATAGCGGCTTAGGTAGTCACGATAGCGCTGGTCTAAAACATTGTAAATTGAAATCACGAACGTGGCTCGCCGTCCAAAGAGCGAGAATTCTGTGCCAGACGATAGGTTCAACAGCCCATAGCCTGCAGGCGGCAGCGTGAGATTTTGCACATAAAACTGGTAGGCTTCTGGGTCTGAAACCGTTGGCGGCAAGACAGATGGCACTTCTAATCTCGGATATTGGTCTTGCCTTCGAACCAAGGTGGTGCTTATTTCAAGGTATGATTTTTCTGTGCCGAAGAACTCTGGCAAATCCAGATGCACGCCTGCAATCAGTCGGTCTGATGGCATGTTGATGAGCGGTTCATGTCGCGCTTCATTCCAAGCTCGCACTAGCGACAGCGAGCTATAGAGCTGAAGAGTTTCTGTCACTTTCCACTCAAAGAACCCATCAACGCCATAAAGCACTGCTGGGGCTTGCTGATAAGCAAAGGCTGGGAAGGCGCCGCGAATTGTAATTACGGGCTCAACTTGCGGAAAGAGATAGATGAAGTTTTCAATTGCATTTCGATAGAGCGAGAGTTCCAGCCGTGTGCGCTGACCGATGTGCCGCAGGGTGGCGTCCAGCCCGAAACTGCGCTCAACACCCAGAGCAGGGTTGCCAATTTCATATTGTGCAGTGCCGTGATGCACACCGTCGCTGTAGAGTTCATTGATGCTGGGCGGTCGCCATGCAGTTGCGGCATTGAGCGCCAATGACCACTCGGAAGCAAATTGCCAAATTGCGCCCAGCGCGCCTGTCACGGTCTGGAAAGTCTGACGATTTGGAATTTCGCCGCGCGCCAGCTGTTGAGCTATGCGGCTACTTCCAAATGGTGATGCACTCTGCCAGCGTATGTCGTAGCGAATCCCAGCGTTCAGTGTCCAGTTTTCACTGACCCATTCTTCACGCCAGAAGATGCCTGCTGTTGTAGCAGAAAAGTTTGGAATGAGTGCCGTGCGCCCCAGATTATGATTTGATTGCACAGTCAGCGCTGCGCCGACCGTGCCCAGAAAGTTTCCGACTGGATGATGATTCCAGCGTATGTCGGCAGTGTGTGTAAAGAGTGTGAGGTCAAAAGCAGGGATGTTGCGGCGGCTGCGGTCCGTTCCCAGCGGCACATGAGCATCAAACTCTTGACGCACATTTTGCTGATAGCCGTAGTTTATTTGCACTTTACCAAGTTCGTCAGTCTGCACATTGGCGCGCAGAGAAATGAGGTCGTGCGAAATGCTCTGACGCGGAAAGTCAATGGCGTAAGAGAAGGGCTCCGTAAAAAACGGCTGTAAGCGCTGCATGCTATTTACAAGGTCAGTAACATTCCCAATATGTGCGCTTTTGAGTATGCCCAGTTCGGTTGAGAAGCGGCTGTAGTATACCGAGATTTCTCCCCAGTCAGCTTTATAGCCAGTCAGGATGGAGAAGTTCAGTTCAGCAAAGCCAGTGTTGTTGAGAAAATACTGCGGTGCGGCAGCATCCCCAGCGCGTCGGTAACTTGCCTGAACACGCCAGCCGATATGTTCTCCCAGTTTGCCTTCTACTAAGCCAGAGCCTGCGCCTTGTGCATTGTTGCTAAACAGGTTCAGGTTCAGCTCACCTTTGAGTTGAGGGTCTATGGGCAACGGACGCGGCTCAACGCGAATTACGCCGCCAATAGCATCGGCACCATACTCGACACTGGCCGCACCTTTGAGCACTTCAATTTTTGCAGCAGCAAATGGGTCGATTTCTGGTGCATGCTCAGCGCCCCACTGCTGACCTTCCTGACGCACCCCTGCATTGAGCACCAACACGCGCTGGCTATGCATGCCGCGCACCACCGGCTTTGAAATGGAGGGACCAGTCTGCAGAATCGTTACACCCGGCAATTCTCGCAGAGTTTCGCCCAGTGTCTGCCCGCGGTGCTTATCCAATTCTGCTTGGCTTAGCGTCGCAATCGCTTGCGACGACTCCTGCAAGATAGCTTTCTCCCGCTCTGCCTGCACCACAATTTCACTTCGCTCCACACTCAAGGGCTTAAGTGCAAAATCAATCTGCTGTGTTGCGCTAATGACCAGTCGTTTTACTTCTGGTTCATAGCCTACCACACTTACTCTGATTTGGTATTCACCGATTGGCAGCGCCTCAATGCGGTAGTTACCTTGCTTATCGGTTACTGCGCCAATCTTTGTGGACAGCACGCTTACAGTCGCGCTTGGCAAAGGTTCTCCCGAGACCCTATCGCGCACCGTGCCATAAATCGTGACGGTTTGCATCGTGACAGTTTGCGCCGCTGCACTTACACTTGTGAGCAGCACCACTACAAGTCTCAGTGCTAATGTCTTTACCACCTTTTTCGCAAATGATTTGCATTCTTACAGCTCGCAAAAAAAATTCATGGGACATGGTGCGTGCAAGATTCTCCTTGGCATGCGGCTCTGCTTAATCGCCAGTTAATCAAGTGAGCGATGGCTACAACCGAGGCGCCAACAGGCGTCATCACACTTTCTGCACTTTCATCTATTAAGCCTGAATGCGCCAAAAAGATGGCAACAAAGCCTATCGCCAAGACATACACTGCGCTCATGTTGTGATGATGCTTGAAGCCATGCAAGAGCGCGGCCACGCCCACCACTAACCCAATTGCAATCATACTCATCTCTACGGCAGGATGTGCCAAAAACTCAAGTCCCACTAGTGGCAATGCTGTTAGCACAAACGGCAATGCCGCACAGTGAATTGCACACAGCGTCGATGCTGAAAACCCCACCATATCCAAATTGATTGACGCAAATTTTGTCTTTACCTTTTGCATATCACTTGAAACTGCAAGTTAATTGCATTTCTTATCCATCCATAAATTTAGGCTCTACATTTGAGAGCCCCTTCTGCAAACGTTTTTTAGGCTTTCTTGATTTCCTGCTCAAGGAACTTTATATCGTCCTGCCCAGTCGGAATCTTGACCATCTTTTCAGAAAAGCGCCACTGCCCCGTTTTCGGTGATTTTGTCGAGTACACGAGCTTGACCGCCTTGAATGGCAGTTCTACCTTTTTCTTGCTTGCTGCGGTCCTTGCTTCTTTTTTTGCCATATAAAATTGCGCAAATTATAGCATTCGTAAAAAGCATGTAAATTTAACCATTTCGCGCCTTAAAACCCAAAACCGCTCTCTCTGGTTCATTACATATTGGTAACTTAGTTAGATGTATGACCACCTACCAGCTCGATGAGCTCTTTTTCACCGCTGACCGATTGATTCTTGATGGGCATATCGTTCACGCTCTGGAGATTTTGGACTCTATCATTCGTGAACAGCCCGATTATGGCAAAGCCTATCATCACTTGGCGTGGATTTATGAGCACAAATACTGCCACTATTCCAAAGCCGAAATTTTATACCGAACCGCACTTGTCTACTCACCTGAATACACGCCGCTCTACAGCAACTATGCGAATCTGCTTCTCACCATGAGGAAATTTGCTGACCTTGAACAGTTGCTTGCCAGAGCATTGCACATTCCGGGCACTTGCTATGCCACGATTTACTATCAGTATGGCATCATGTATGAACTGCAGCAGCAATACGCGCTTGCCATAGAGTATTTCCACAAGGCAATTGCAAATTCACTGAGCGACAGCGATTTAGACCTCTATGCGAGTTCCATCAAGCGGTGCGAAAAGAAAATACAACTGCTTCAAAATCTCTATTTGGCTTAGCTGGCGCGTTGCTTACGCTCTTCTTTTTGCGACACTCCTGCCGATTCAAAGGTTGCCATTTCGCAGAGCAATTTTGCGGCTGCTTCAATAATTGGCATGGCAAGTGCAGCGCCTGTTCCCTCGCCCAAGCGGAGTTTTAGGGAGAGAATTGGTTCTGCTCCAAGATGCTCCAACACGGCGCGATGCCCTGTCTCATCAGAACAATGTGCAAAAAAGCACACCGACTGTACCTTTGGATTTTCTTTGATGGCAACCAGCGCTGCAGCGGTGGCAATAAAGCCATCAATCACGATAGGCAGTCTGTGTTCAAATGCGGCAAGCACGGCGCCAGTCATGGCGGCAATTTCAAAGCCACCGACGGCAGCTAACCACGCTCTTGGCGAATGACACTTTTTCTGATGTAATGCTATTGCCATTTTGACCACTTGGATTTTATGCGCCAGTTGCTCATCGTCAATTCCTGTGCCACGCCCGACCAACTCTTCGACAGGGGTAGGCAAGAGTGCTGCACACAACGCCGAAGCAGATGTGGTGTTGCCTATGCCCATTTCGCCGATACCGAATAGCTCAATGCCGTCTTGTTTTGCTTTTTCAAGTTCGCTGCGTCCGATAGCAATAGCAGTTTCGCACTCGGCTTCGGTCATGGCAGGTTCATCAACGAAATCACGTGTGCCTTGTCGGACTGGCTCATTTCGGAAGTTCGGAGCATGGAGTGCCGACAGCTCACCTTCTACACCAGCATTGATAATGCGTAGCTCAATTCCACCATGGCGCGCCAGCACATTGATAGCCGCACCACCGTTTAGAAAGTTCTGCACCATTTGCGCTGTTACTGCGGCCGGATAGGCACTCACACCTCGACGCGCCACACCATGACTGCCTGCAAACACACCAATCCGCTTGCGACTCACGCTCGGCGACAGCGTGTTTTGCACCACAGCCAGTTGCACCCCCAGCTTTTCCAGCATTCCAAGCGACCCTACTGGCTTGGTTTTTTGGTCAAATTTTCTTTGAACCAGTTCTGCGGTAAGCATGGCTTCTTTGGACATTATCCTTTTAAGGTTTTTTTGAAAAATTCAATCGTGCGTCGCCATGCATCTTCTGCATTGGCTTTGTTATAGCCCCTTGTGTTGTTCGGGTTCATGAAGGCGTGACCAGAATCTTCGTAGATTTTTATTTCACACATTCGCCCCAGTTCCTTCAGTGCAGTCTCAAAAGCTCTGACGCTCTCGACAGGGATACCTCGGTCTTGAGCCCCGAAAATGCCCAGCACACTTGCCTTGACTGTACCAAGCTCTGTTTTATCGCCACTGACTCGACCGTAGTTAATTACGCAGGCTGTCAGTTTCTCGCCCAGTTCTTTTGCTACAGTCAGTGAGTATGAACCACCCATGCACCAACCAATGGAGCCGATTTTTGCGGCATTGACTTCGCTGAGGCTTTGCAAGTACGCATAAGCACTTTTGAGGTCTCTGATGGCTCGGTCTTTGGGCAATCCGCTCATCAACGCGCTGGCTTCATCGGGCTTGTTCGTGACTTTTCCGCGATACAAATCTACTGCCAAGACCACATATCCTTCACTTGCCAGTGCATCTGCCATGCTCTTAATCCAGTCGTTGAGTCCCCACCATTCGTGAATCATGATGATGGCAGGATATTTGCCTTTCTCTTCTGGCATAGCCAAGTAGGCAGAGACTTCTTCTTCACCCGATTTGTATGTGACCATTTTCGAAATGGTCTTCGCTTGCAGGGCGCTTTCCATGCTTAGAAGCAATGCGAGTGCCACAATAATTTTCATGCTAAGTGTGCAGTTTGGTTATTGAGATGACTTCAGAAGGTAGGTTTTGAGAAACTTTATTGAGCGTTGCCATGCCTCATGGGCAGATGCTGGACAAAAATTTTCGTGGTTAGGTCGCAAAAATCCGAAGCCGGTTTCTTTATAAAAGTGTGTTTCTATGTGTTTCTGACGCGCATGCATGTTTTTCGTAAATTGTTCTACACTGCTGCGCTCGATGCCGAAGTCGTTTTCACCGACGTGAATCATGATTGGGCAATTCAACCGCTCTATTAAGCTGTCGGTCGTTGGAAGCGGCGCATAATTTACAACACAGGCTTCAAACTTTTCTCTATGGCTTGATATTGCATCGAGCGCCAGCATGCCTCCCATTGCTATACCAAACAGCCCGATGTGCTTGAGCTTATAAGTTTCTTTGAGAAACTGTGCTGCATTTATGATGTTCTGACGTGCCTTGTCTTCTGGCAGGGCTCGTTCCAGTTCGTGTGCTTCCATCATATCTTCTGGCAACTTGCCTCCATACACATCCACAGCAAACGCCATGAACCCTTCGCGTGCTAAGGAGTCGCAGAGCGATTTTATCCAGTGGTCTAAGCCGAGGTTATCATGCAAGACCAGCACGGCGGCGGCAGTTGCCGACGTCGGTTTTGCCAAGTATCCCAACGGCGGGGCGGATTGCTCTGTCAGCATATTGCCTACTGACGCTGATTGAACGCCTACGATGAGCAGCACCAGCAGCACTCCTGACAGCCGTATTACAAAATCATGAACCTGTTGAATCGGTCGCATTTTTTCGCTAATTTCTCAAACATCTTAGCATAAGCAAACTTCCTTTCACAAAAACAAAATAAACTCAGGAGAATATCATGAAGCGCATTCTCTTTGCTACACTCATGGGCTCAATTCTGCTTTTTGCAGCCATTTCACCCTCGAAAGCCATTTCTTTCAAGCCTAACCAAGCATCGGTGGTCGCTGATTCTACAGAAGGAGAAAAGAAAGCTGAAAAGAAGAAGAGCAAAAAGAAGAAGAAGAAGTCAGAGCAATAGCTTGCCATCTTTATGGTTTTGTGATACCCAAGCTTTTACGGTTTGGGTATCACTTTCTTCTGCACTTGCTTGAAGAAATCGGCTCCTGCACACCAATTTATTACCTCGCCTCCAACTTCTTACTGACTCTGCGCAGCTAAACCGTAGCTGAATGTGCATGTAGTGAGCATAGTGTGAGTGCGACTAAATAAGCTGGGAGACACTCATGCCTTCGCTGCAGGACTGACATACCTATGTTGAGCACTTGCTTACAGAACCTTTTGGCTTACTTGCATGCACTACTGCTTGCAAGTTGCTTAATGTTGTGTTACATTTATTCACACTGGTTTAGAAAGGAGTAACATTTCCATGCCTCGCTACACGCCAGAGCAATTGCGTATTCGTAACTCTTCGATTTGGACAAAAGTTCAGTTCGTTTTAGCGCCCATCCAGTTTGTGGTCTTCCTTGTTGGCTTCGTTATTACGCTGCTCTACTACAACGGGGTTATTCATGATTTTTCGCTTGTTACGATAGGGGTTTTTTTCAAGACGCTGTTTTTGGTGCTCCTCTTTGTGACGGGCGCCATTTGGGAAAAGCAGGTGTTTGGCATGTGGGTCTATTCTCCTGAGTTTTTTTGGGAAGATGTCGGTAGCACCATTGCCATCATTGTGCACTTTTCATACTTCGTGCTGGCGTATTTGAATTATTCGACCGAGGTTTTGGTCTGGTCTGCTTTTGCTGCATATTTGAGCTATGTGATTAATGCGCTACAATATCTTTTGCGTCTCTGGCTGGAGAAGCGAAACGAAAAGCGTCTCAAAGCCCAAGGGCTAATTTAGCCGCCATGGCGATATGTTCTTTTAGGTGAAGTTTAGTGCTGAAAGGAGAATTAACTATGAAGTCAAAAGCAGTTGTATTCACTGCGCCCGGGCAGTTAGAACTGCGCGACGTTACCTTGCGTGAGCTTGATGCCCATGATGTGCTGGTTGAGACCTTCTGGACCTCGATTAGCGCCGGAACTGAAAAAATGCTCTTTACAGGTCGCCTACCCAAAATGCAAATGACGCAATACCCCGTCATTCCCGGGTATGAAACGGTCGGAAAGGTTATCCAAATTGGTAGTGCTGTTTCAGAAGATTACCTTGGTAAGTTCGTCTATGTCTCCGGTTCTTTTGGCTATACGGATGTCAATGCGGCGTTTGGTGGCGCTTCGCAGTATATCGTCTCGCCCTACCACAAGACCACGCGCTTGGATATTTTGAATGATGTTTCCTTAGGACTTGCTTTGCCGCTTGCTGCAACGGCTTTGCATATCGTAGACCTTGCGGCGGTGGCTGGGAAGCGAATTCTTGTGCTTGGCGAAGGTGCAGTAGGCTTGCTCGTCTGTGACTTTGCACGCCTATTCCATGCTGACCTAATTGCCGCCACAGACCTAAGCGATTTTCGCCTGTCCAAATCTACTGCACATCTGCGCATCAATGTGGCACACACCCCCCTTGAAGAAGCCTTAGGCACCATGCTCTTCGATGTCATCATCGACTGCACTGGTTCTATGGCTGCTATTGAAGATAGCCTAAGGTTTCTCAACATGAATGGCACACTTGTGCTCGGTGGCTACTACGAGCGCATTGATTTGGCATATCACTTTGCATTTATGAAAGAGCTGAAAATTTTAGCTGCCAAACAGTGGGCGTTGGGCGATTTAGAACGCACCCTTGCTATTATGGCTGATGGTAGAATTGATTTTAAGCGCATTTTTACGCACTATAGTTCAGCATGGAACGGCTTGGTACAAGCATACGAGACTGCGTTCTACGATAGCAACTGTCTGAAATTTGTGCTTTCATGGAAAGCAGAATAAGACTGTCTATATCATGTTTGTCGTAATCTACACCTACACTAAGCCACTCAGTGAAGTCGATGCCTTGCGGGCCGCACACTTAGCGTTTTTGGATAAAGAATATGCGGCAGGGCATTTTGTGGTTTCAGGTCGGCAAAATCCACCAGTTGGGGGCGTGTTAATTTCGCAACTGCACTCACGCCAAGAGTTAGAGTCAATTGTGAAGCAAGACCCCTACATTGCTCATGGGGTTGCTACCTATCAGATTATTGAGTTTGTGCCAGCCAAATATGCCGCTGGCTTTGCACCGTTTCTGAATGTGCAAAGATGAATTCATGACATTTAACACCGCAAAGAAAGGAGGACGACATGGCAGCACGCACCATTGCCATTTACGGGAAGGGTGGTATCGGCAAAAGCTTTATCACCACAAACCTGACAGCGACATTTGCCTTGATGAATAAGCGTGTTCTACAAATTGGTTGCGACCCCAAACATGACTCGACTACCTCACTTTTTGGCGGAATTTCTTTGCCTACGGTCACGGAAGTGTTCGGTCAGAAAACCCAAACTCACGAAAAAGTTCAAGTTGAAGATATTGTCTTCAAACGCCAGCTGGAAGGATTCCCGCAACCTGTTTTTGGCATTGAGCTCGGCGGTCCTGAAGTCGGTCGCGGATGCGGCGGTCGTGGCATCATCTCTGGCTTCGATGTCCTTGAGCGACTCGGTCTTTTCCAATGGGATTTAGATGTGATTTTGATGGATTTTCTTGGCGATGTGGTCTGTGGCGGCTTTGCTACACCGCTTGCGCGCTCCATGTGCGAAGAAGTGATTTTGGTAGTCTCCAACGACCGCCAATCCATTTTTGCCGCCAATAACATCTGCATGGCGAATAACTATTTCAAGACCGTTGGCGGCAGTTCTCGTCTGCTTGGGCTCATTGTCAACCGCGATGATGGGAGCGGCATTGCCGAGCGCTACGCCAAAGCGGCGGGCATTAACATCATCATGACTCTGCCTTACAGCTCTGCGGCACGTGACCTTGCCGATTCGTTCGATGTCGCCATTCGCTTGCCTGAAATTCGTGAGAAATTTTTTGACCTCTGCCAGCGCATTCTGCAGCGCTCGATTCCCTACTGCGAAGCACGCGGGCTTTCTTACCACGAGTTTATGGCGCTCTTTGGCGATGTCGATACGCGCAAACCTGAACCTGCCCACATAGAGGACCTTAGGCTGGCAGAAAATCTTAATCTCGATGCTCATGCGCTTGTCCATGCATGCGCCACCGCAGGCCAGACCCATTCTGAGAAACCTATTTCGATTGATTTATCGAACCTGCCTCCTGCGCGTAACAGCCTTGGCGACCCAGTTGCCATTGGCTCCAATGCTGCCTCACTGCCGCAAACTGACGAGTTCATCCGTCCTACAAAGTCATCAGCACCTGCATCCAAACTCCCACCAATGGCAGCCAAACGCTATCGTGTGTCAAGCGCTGCTTCATCTCAAGCACCTTTGAAACCCAAAACTGACCACGAGCGTCTGTTGCTTTGTCTGGAAAAATTACCACGCCACGAGCGAGAGCTTATCACGCTCTATGAAATCAAGCGCAAAAGCATTGATGAAATTTCCATCGAATGCCATCTTGACCGGCATGAAGTGGAAACGCACTTGCAAAATGCACGCAAACATTTGAAGGAACTCTTCTTCAGTGCTGACCTGTATTAGCGCTTACCGTGCAGCTTGAGATTTGCAGTATGCGCGCAGGGTTACTTGTTCGTTTGTGTTCTGTATATTGTGCCGAACGCTTGTGCGTTTTGTAATTCATACATTTTTGATTGAATATGTCGTCTGATGACACTCTGAAGCATCTGGTCAGCGAATCGCTTAAAGATGCCGAGGCACTTGCCGAGCTTGAACAGCAATGTGCCCAGCATCCTGATGATTACGAAGCACATTACAAGCTTGCCGAAGCCTACGCTGCGCGCGGTCGCTTCACTGAAGCTGCTACTGCTTACCGTGCTGCACTTGCCTGTAAGTCCGATTTTGAACATGCATGGGTGGGTTTAGGCATTGCCGAACTTCAGCGCGGCGAACTTGAATCAGCGATTGCCGCACTTTCCCAAGCTGCTGCACTCAATCCTAACTCTCCTGAAATCCACTTCTATTTGGGTAATGCACTCGATGATGCGGGTAAAAACCAAGAAGCTATCGCCGCCCTGCAAAAAGCACTTGCTCTCTATCCGCAATTTGAAGAAGCTCATCTTGCTCTGGGGTTCTTATACTTTCGCACTGGTAACCAGCAGGGTGTACGCGAGCAGTATCAGCAACTTCAATCCTTAGGCAGTCCGCTGGCAACACAACTTTCTCACCTTTTATAGCACATTGTTGTATGAAGTTAGCACTGTTTTTTTCTGCGATATTTGCGGCGCTATGCGCTGTGTCGTGCAACGACCCTAAAGCCAAAGCCCGAGAGGACATTCAGAACCTTCAAGAGACCGTCAAGTATTTGCCTAATAATCCCAAGCTCTTTGTGCGCTTGGGCATGGCACATGCTTCACTAGGTGAGTATGATAAAGCCATCAATGCTTTTCGAAGAGCCATTGAGCTCAACCCCACCGATACGGCTACGCTTATTCGACTTTCTATCATGGCGTTTCAACTTGAGCGATACGAAGATGCGCTGTGGGGATTTCAGAAAATTGTTGCCCTTCAACCCAATAGCATCGATGCACATCGCAATCTGGGCAATGTGTATGTCAAAATGAAAAAATTTCGTGAAGCTATTCCTTCCTATAAGCAAGTTATCGGGCTCGATTCGCTCAATGTAGAAGCTTACTATAGCCTTGGCGTCTGCTACTACGAACTGGGCGAACGCGATTCTGCACAGATGTGCTATGAGCGCATCAAAGACAAAAACACCTACCTTGCTGGCGCATTACAGCGCAAACTTGCGCCAAAATAAGCCCCTCTTGAAAAACAAGTTTTTTGTATTTTTGTTGCCCTAAACTTAGACTCATCATACATGTTCAAAATCGCCGTCATCGGCACCGGCTACGTTGGGCTGGTTGCCGGCACATGTTTTGCCGAAACGGGTAACGACGTCACTTGCGTCGACATCAATGAAGAAAAAGTCAAACAGCTTTCTGAGGGCAAGATTACGATTTTTGAGCCTGGCTTGGAAGTGCTCTTTCGGCGCAATTTGCGTGAAGGGCGATTGAGATTTACCACCCAACTTGCTGAAGCGGTTCACCCTGCTGAACTTGTCTTTCTTGCCTTACCTACACCGCCGGGCGAAGACGGTTCTGCTGATTTGAAACATGTGCTCGATGTTGCTCATGAGCTTGGCAAGCTTATCCACTCCTATAAAATCATTGTGAATAAATCTACAGTGCCGGTGGGCACTGCAGAGATGGTGCGCTCTGCAATTGCCACACATGCCAAATGTGAGTTTGATGTGGTCAGTAACCCTGAATTTTTGCGCGAGGGGGTTGCTGTCGAGGATTTTCTCAAGCCAGAGCGCATTGTCATTGGCAGCTCTTCAGCGCGTGCTATTGAAATTATGAGGCAACTCTACGAACCTTTTGTCCGACAAGGCAATCCAATTCTTGTCATGGACGAGCGCAGCGCTGAACTAACCAAATATGCTGCTAATGCAATGCTGGCGCTGAGGATTTCATTTATGAATGAAATCTCTAACATCTGCGACCGTGTCGGCGCTAATGTTGATGCTATTCGCCGTGGCATTGGTACCGACTCACGCATTGGCAAGCAATTTCTTTACGCTGGTATTGGCTATGGTGGCAGTTGCTTTCCCAAAGATGTCAAGGCACTTATTAAAACCGCTGAGGCTTACGGCTACGATTTCAAAATCATGAAATCCGTAGAGCTTGTCAATGAAGCACAAAAACGGATTTTGATTGAAAAAATTGAAAAACATTTCGGCGGCAGTGCAAATGTAAAGGGCAAAAAATTTGCACTCTGGGGACTTTCGTTCAAGCCCAATACGGACGACATTCGTGAAGCTCCAGCATTAGTCATCATTGATGAGCTTCTAAAGCGCGGTGCCAGCATTGCAGCATATGACCCAGAAGCTATGGATAACGCTCGCAAACTTTATGAAGGCAAAATTATATTTGTCGCCAAAGATTACGATGCCCTTGTCGATGCCGATGCCCTCATTATTGCCACAGAATGGAATGAATTTCGCAATCCAGACTTCAATAAGATGCGTTCTTATCTGCGTGGTAAGGTTATCTTTGATGGACGCAATGTCTATGACCCTCAAAAAATGAAGCAGATGGGTTTTGAGTATTACAGCATTGGCCGTCCAACCGTTGATTGACCTCGATGCAGAGTGTTTGCGCCCACCAAAATGGGGCTGTAACTGATGTTACGCATAACTTTTCAATCCAATGCATTGGTGCTATGCTCTCACAACTTTCTTCAGCAGCGGTGCTGGGCGTCGATGCACTTCAAATTGATGTCGAGACCAACTTGGATAGTGGGTTGCCTTCATTTATCGTCGTAGGGTTGCCTGATAGCGCCATAAAAGAAAGTCGTGAGCGCGTGCTGACGGCGCTAAAAAATTCTGGCTACGCTGCGCCTCCCAAAAAAATCACGGTCAATCTGGCGCCTGCCGATGTGCGCAAGGAAGGCACAGCGTTTGACTTACCGATTGCGATTGGCATTTTGGCGTGCATGGGCGTTGTGGCGCTTGAAGCGCTCAAAGGCGTTATGCTGCTTGGCGAATTAGCCCTCGATGGCGCCTTGCGGCGTATCTCTGGCGCATTGCCAATTGCGGTCATGGCAGCACGCTCGAAGTTTTCACGCATCATTTTGCCAAAAGAAAATGCTAATGAAGCGGCGGTGGCCACATCGGCGCTCTCCTCGCCCTTGCGTGTCTATGGCGTTACATCACTTCAAGAAGCAATTGATGTGCTGCATGACTCTGCCGATATTCCGCCCACAACGATTGACCTTCAGGACTACCTGAATTCGCCACCTGCCTACGCCGTCGACTTTGCTCACATCAAAGGTCAGCAAGATGCAAAACGCGCTATGGAAATTGCTGCCGCTGGCGGTCATAACATCATCATGATTGGACCGCCCGGTAGCGGCAAAACTCTGCTTGCCAAAGCACTGCCGAGTATTTTACCACCAATGCTGTTTGAAGAGGCGTTAGAGACCACGAAAATTTATTCGGTGGCAGGGCTCTTGCCTCCGGGCACAGCACTTCTGACACAGCGACCCTTTCGCAGCCCGCACCACACCAGTAGCAGTGTGGCGCTGATTGGCGGTGGTGTCTATGCCAAACCCGGTGAAGTCAGCCTTGCGCATCACGGCGTGCTTTTTTTGGATGAACTGCCTGAATTTGCTCGCTCTACACTTGAAGTGCTGCGTCAGCCGCTGGAAGACCGCGAAGTAACGGTTGCTCGTGCCGCCATGTCAATCAAGTATCCAGCCAGTTTCATGTTGGTTGCCGCTATGAATCCCAGTCCAGCTGGCGCGCTACGCGATGAAGAGGGAAATCTGACATCTACACCGCAACAAATTCAGCGCTATCTTTCCAAAATTTCTGGACCACTTTTGGATAGAATTGATATTCACATCGATGTGCCGAAGGTCGATCACCATGCACTTTTGTCGAAAGACTCTGGCGAATGCTCTGCCACGATTCGTGAGCGCGTCATGAAAGCTCGAGAAATTCAGCAACGACGCTTCAAAGCCTATCGCGCTCAATCTATATTTTGCAATGCACAAATGAATACAGCGCTGATTAAAGAGTTCTGCCAGCTCGATGCCGCTAGTGAACAACGCCTTTTGGAGAGCATGAAACGCCTGAATTTGTCGGCACGCGCTTACGACCGCATCTTGAAAGTGAGTCGCACCATCGCTGACTTAGAGGGTTCCGAACGTATTCAAATGAAACATCTTGTTCAGGCAATCCAATATCGCAGTCTCGACAGAGAATATTGGCATACTTAACGCTCGCCGAGAAAACATTCTGGCTTCGAGCCCATGAAGAACAGTAACTTTGATACCATCAATTATTTGACTCAAATCCATCCAGTCTTTCTTGTGAAATCATTTACTCTTCTGTTTCTTTTCAGCGTTCTTTTTGCTCGTCCGCTCGCAGCGCAGGTTTATACCTTTTTTGAAAACCGTGCTATCACGCCTACTTCTCCACGCGCCTATCCGCACACTCACACGCGCAAGATTATCCCACTTGTGGGTCCGTGGAAAGTTATCTTGCCCAGCGGACTTGAGAGCCAAGTGGAAGTGCCGTGCGCATTCAGCTTTTCAAACAAAGTCACTTTTGAAAAATCTATTTTTCTCTCTAAGGACTTTGAGACGCGTGTGCTTACATTGGTTAGCGAGGGGATGGGGCAGTATTGCGAAATTTTTTTCAACGACCAATTTGTCGGTGCACATACCACAGCGGCACCTTTCAGCATGGATATTCCCAGCGAAATGCTACTCATTGGAGCTGAAAATAAACTTTCTATCGTGTGTAATAGCCGCCTCGACGCACCAAACAGCTTTCCACTTGCGCCGCAAGCCCACGATAAGCGCCGCTTCTCAGGTCTTTTCCGAAATCTTTACCTTGTTGCCTCCTCACCTATTCGGCTCAACGACGTTGACTTTGATTATCAAGTCTTCGATACCCTGATTGCTTCTGCATCGCGCACGCCTGCACCACGCGCTGAAGTTCAACCTTGTGTGCGGCTCAATTTGGAGGTCAGCATCAAGCAGTTCGACCTACGCGGGGTTAGGCTACCTACCGATTCACTTGGTCAGAAAACTCTGTTTGCCTCTGCACAACTTTTTCTTGACACCCTTGCCGTTAGCGATAGACTTGCTCTTGCCCGCTTTGAGGCTGAAAACAACTATGTCCTTCGCACCCGCACTTCGCTACTACTACTCAATGCCAAGCTCTGGCAACCTGACTCGCCGACACGCTACCGATTACATCTTCTTCTTACCAGCGCAAGAGGCGATACGCTGGATGACTTATCCTTTTCTCTTGGCTTCAGAACCGTAGGTTTTGCCTCGGGCAAATTTCAACTCAATCGCAAGCCCTTTTTGCTCAAGGGCTTACACATCAGCGAAGAAACTGAGCAAAGTGCCAATGTTCTTTCACCTGACGATATTTTGCGCGACCTTTTACTGGCTCGCAGCGCCGGGGTTAATGCGCTTCGCTTTACTGAAATTCCTCATCCTCTTTGGTATCGCTTCTCTGACAGCCTTGGCTTCTTGGTTTTTCTTGAGCCCCCTGTTCGCAACGTGCCCACCAGTCTTTTGATTAAGCCCAGTTTTTCGCAGCACGCTGAATCTGCCTTGCAAGAGACTCTTGCGCTCTCAAAGTTCAGTCCATCGGTCATCGGCTACGGTCTCGGCGAAGGTTTGGATTTGGAAGATGGACGCACAGAAATTTACTTGCAACACCTTTCGACCCTTATCAAAACTCACACTTCAAGTCTGGTGTATTTTACACCGAAAGTCTTACAGCCCAGCTTACTTTGGAAGTATTCGGATTGCATTGCTTTCTCCGACCTTGGCGGCTCGTTTGACGAGTTCAAGAAAAAATTTGTGCTTGCTCAAACCCTTGCAAGTGCAGAAAAACCTATTTTAGTCTCAAGCTATGGCACACTTGCCGAAAGCAACAACCACAATGGCTACGGCGACACGCGCTCACTGGAATATCAAGCCAAGTTTTTGCTCGATCGCTTCCGCACCATTGAAGAGGCTTACAATCAGGCACAGCCTATTGCTGGCGGTTTTGCCTACACGCTATGCGACTACCATTTTGCTATTGCGCCGCTTCTGCCTAATGAGGCACAAAACAAGTATCTGGCTACTTTTGGTGTGCTGTCGCTCAAGCGAGAAAAGAAAATGAGCTTTCAGATGCTCTCATCGCTCTACTTGGGTGAGCGCGTCACAAATCCTCCCATCGGTAGCCCGCGCCGGGAGTTTTCTCCATCGCTGATTTTGGCAAGCACATTTCTGACCACACTACTCGTCTATCTTATCAATGGCAATCGTCGGTTTCAGGAAAATCTGCAGCGTGCGCTTGTTCGCCCCGTCAATCTTTACATGGACATCCGTGACCAGCGCCTCTACACAATTTTTGACCCGCTTCTTCTACTTCTGATTCTATCGTTTATTTGGTCATCAATTCTGTCTGCATTCCTGCACAGCTTGCGCCTCAGTGAAGATTTGGATTTTTGGCTTTCTCATTTCATTCGCATACCCTTGCTGAAAGAGAGCATTAACTACCTTGTGCTTAACCCGCATGTAGCGATATTGGCTTTCGGACTTACTTTTTTCATACTCTCTTTGCTACTACCGCTTTTGGTGAAGTTCCTCATTGTGCTTGTTCGGCACACGCAGGTTAGTTACTTGCAACTGTTCCATGTCTGGACTTGGGCATGTGCGCAGTGGGTGGTGTTAGTTTTCATTGCCGCACTGATTGACCGCTTGGAGAACAGTGCATTTAATTTTGTAGCATTTGTGCTATCACTGATTCTTTTTCTGCTCTCGTTTGCTCGCTTTCTGAGAGGTATTTCAGTTGTGGCAGAGCTCAATCGGTTTGCGGTTTCTTTTACAGGCTTTCTGCTTCTTTCTTTTGGCTTGCTTGCACTGTTTTACCTGTCAGATACTTTTAATCACACTTTGGCGTATTTACAGTATCATTACGACGGGCTTAAGACCTTTTCCATTCAACCCTAAAAACGCCGTGTCTTTTCCATGTTTCTTTCGCGTTTAGAAGTCTTTGGGTTTAAAAGTTTTGCGCAGCGTGTTCAGCTCAAATTTGATAGCGGGCTGACGGCGATTGTCGGTCCAAACGGCTGCGGCAAAACAAACATTGTCGATGCCATTCGCTGGGTATTGGGCGAACAAAAAACCAGCGTGCTGCGCTCCGACAAGATGGAAAATGTCATCTTTAACGGCACCAAAACTCGCAAGCCACTGGGCATGTCGGAGGTCTCAATTACGATTGAAAATACGCGCAATCTTCTTCCTACCGAGTATAGCGAAGTAACCATCACGCGTCGGCTCTACCGCAATGGCGAAAGTGAATACCTGCTCAACAAAGTGCCCTGCCGACTCAAAGACATCACTGACCTCTTTGCCGACACGGGCATGGGCAGCGATGCTTATTCCGTTATCGAGCTCAAAATGATTGAGCAAATTCTCTCCGATAATGCTGAAGAACGTCGCCGCCTGTTTGAAGAAGCGGCTGGCATCACCAAATACAAACAGCGCCGCAAACAAACCTTCAAAAAATTAGAGACCACTGCGCAAGATTTATCTCGTGTTCAGGATATTGTGTTGGAGGTCGAAAAGAAAGTTGCCTCGCTCGAACGCCAAGCCAAGAAAGCTGAACAAGCCCGCCAAGTGCGCGAAGAACTTCGCCAGCTTGAAATCGCCATCGCTGAGCGTGAGCTAGCTTCACTTCGCCAATTGAGCCTGCCGCTTACAGAAAAACTCTCTGCGCACGAGCAAGAAAAACTCGCCCTGACCGCTCAACTCGACATGCTCGATGCCGAAATCCAAGAAAAATCCAAATCGCTCCTCGACCTTGAAAAATCTTTAGCCAGCGTGCAGAAAGACATCAACCAAAAAACTGAACTTATCACCGCTACGGAAAAACAAATTCTTTCAAACGAAGAACGCCAGAAACTTCTCTCCGCAAACCTTTCGCGCGCACAGCAGGAACTCGATAGCATCCGACTCAAGCTCTCGGAACTCAACGAACGCAAACTCTCGCTCCAAGAAGAACTGCGGCTCAAAGAATCAGACCTTGCCCAGCAGCGAGAGGCTTTTGAGACCTGTCGCGCTGCCTTTGCCGCCGCCGAACAGCATCTGCGTGAGCAGCGCCAATCTATTGAAGCACTACGCGCCGCTTCTTCTGAACTCTCCAAAACCATCAGCACGCTGACTCTCGAGCGCCAAGCTCTTCTGAATCGCATTGAAAGTTTGGAGTCGCAGCGCCAGCAAAGCGACCTGCGCCGCAGTGAACTTGAGCAAAAGATTGCTGAACGGCGCTCACAAATGCAGACACTCACACAAGAACTCGAGACGGCACGCACTGCACTCAGCGAACGCATTGCCACTCTCGAGAGTGCTAAAACGCGCCGCAGCGAACTGCAAGCCGAACTGGAAGTCGAAAAGGAAAAACTTCTGCACCTGCGTAGCACACGCGATGCCACACAAAATCGCATTGCCTTTCTTCAATCGCTCTTGGAAAGCTATGAAGGTCTGCCAGAAGGCGTGAAGTTTTTGGACCTCGAACAACACAAGCGCTTCGGACTTGGCAGCCTTGCCGACCTTGTCTCAACAGACAATGACTACAAACTTGCCCTTGCTGCCGCTCTTGGTGATTCGCAAAGCTACTACATCTCCCGCACGCTCGAAGATGCCCTGCAAGCTATCGCCGCACTTCAAGCCGCTGGCAAAGGCAAACTCACTTTCGCCCTGCTGGATAGACTTTCTCAACACCTACAGCCTGTTTCTGCTTTCCCAAGCAACCTTCTGCGCCTCGTCGATGTCGTGCGTGCCGCACCAGAGATTCGCCCTGTCTTGGATATTCTAATTGGTCATGTCGTTGTTGCTTCAGATTTGGAGCAGGCAATGCAGATTGCATCGGCGTATCCTCATCTTGAAGTGGTTACGCGGTCGGGCGAAAAAATCAGTGCGCGTGGTTTCATTCGTGGCGGGAGCATCAAGGAGTCGGAAGGTATACGCATCGGCAAACAAGAAGAACTGGCTCAACTGCTCGAGCAACAACACGCCATCAGTCAGAGCATTCTTTCAACCGAACAGCGCATTCAAGCCTTGCAACAAGCAATTTCTGACATCAACATCACGGCTTTAGAGCAAGAGATTCGCCGTGCTGAACAAAGCGTTATTGAACTTGAAAAACGCCTTTCACAAGCTGACTTTGAATGCAACTCGTTTGAGAAAGAAATCACCGACTTGCATGCTCGTCTTGCTTTGCTTGCCGAAGAGCGTCAGCAATTTGAGCAGTCTTTGTCGTCGCTTCAGCCTGAACTTGCTGCGCTTCAGTCGCGCTTGCACACTCTGCAGCATGAGCTTGAAGAACGCTTAAGCACCCTTCAGCACTCTGAGCAAACGCTTCAAGCCGAAAATGCCACCCTTCAGGAAAAAAGCCTTCAACTCAAAGAGTGCGAGTTTAGTGTCGAAAAACTGCGCACCACGATGCAAAACCTTGAGCATGAACGCAATAGCATCATTCGCCAGCAGCAAAAATTGCATGCCGAAAGTGAGCAAAGCAAAGATGAGATTTTCCGGCTGCAGAGTGAGCTGGAAACCATGAACGACAATCTCAAACGGCTCTACGAAGAGCGTGCACTCGTGCAACATCGTTGCCATGAGCTTGAAGGACTTGTCTCCACGCACCGAGCAGACATCAACCAAAGCGAAGCCAAGCTGCGTGACCTTTCACGCCAGCGCGAGGTGGTCTCTCAGATGATTTTGGAATTTCAGCAGCAGCTTTCCCAGTATGCACTCAAAGCCGAACATCTTCGCACCGTGATAAAAAATGAGTATGATGTCGAGCTCGAGGAAAAAACCTTCGCCGCCGACGATACCTTTGAGATGCAAGCCGCACAAGAGCGCGCTGTGCAACTTCGACAAAAACTCAAGTCGCTCGGTCTTGTCAATGAACTTGCACTTCAGGAGTATGAGGAAGAAAAAAAGCGGCTTGATTTTCTTATCTCGCAGCGCGATGACCTATTGCAAGCTGAAAAACAGCTCCGCGACACCATTGAGGAAATCAATCGCACGGCGCTTGAACTTTTCAACAAAACTTTTCAACAGATTCGCCAGAATTTCATCAACATTTTCCGTGAGCTCTTTAGCGAAGGCGATGAAGCTGACCTTATTTTGCAAGATGCTGACGACCCCTTAGAAGCCGATATTCAGATTATTGCCAAACCCAAGGGCAAGCGTCCACAATCTATCACGCTGCTATCGGGCGGTGAAAAAACTCTGACAGCAACTGCTTTGCTTTTTGCCATTTACCTTGTCAAGCCCAGCCCCTTCTGCATTCTCGATGAAGTTGATGCGCCGCTCGACGATGCCAATATCGACCGCTTTGTCCGCCTGCTCAAAAAATTTGCAACGGATACGCAGTTTATCATTGTTACACACAACAAGCGCACCATGGAAGCTGCCCAGACACTCTACGGCGTTACTATGGAAGAAGAAGGTGTCTCGAAACTTGTCGCCGTGCGTCTCGAAGACATAGAGAAAAATTAATTCATATGTGCAGATGAGGCATAAGCTCGTTCTCTTTGACATTGATGGCACGCTGCTCAAGGTCGAAGGCGTCAGTCGCAATGCGCTGATTGATTCGCTCAAAAGCGTCTATGGCACAGCAGGCTCTGCCTATACGCATGATTTTGCTGGTAAGCTCGACAGTGTCATCATCTCCGAAGTCATGCGCGCCGCTGGATTCAATGATGAACAAATTGCCCGTGGCTTTCAAGAAGTCAAACAAACTTACATTCGGCTCTTCAAAGCACGCGTCACTGCCGCACATATCAAGGTCATGGTAGGTGTGGTTGAGTTGCTGGAACGCTTGGCACAGTGCAAATACGTGACACTTGGTCTGCTAACCGGCAATTTTGAAGAGTCTGGTCGATATAAAGTTGCCTTGCCCAATCTTAACCACTACTTTCCGTTTGGTGCCTTTGCCGACGATGCCCAGACGCGCAACGAACTCCCACCGATTGCTGTCGAGCGTGCGTATGCCTACACTGGTCGGCGCTTCGAAGGCAAAGATGTGGTCATCATTGGCGACACACCGCACGACATTACCTGCGCCAAAGTTCTCGACTCCAAGTCTATTGCCGTTGCCACCGGTTTTTACAACGAAGCGCAACTGCGCGCCCACTCACCAGACCATGTCTTTAGCAACCTCGCCGATACTGACGCCGTCTTAGAAACTATTCTTTCACCATGAGTGCAACCACACTGTCTGTGCGCGGCGTGCTGGATACTTTACCGCCCGACAAATCCATTTCCCACCGTGCTGCGCTCATTGCTGCTCTTGCTCGGGGCACTTCTCACATTGAGAACTTCTCGGCTGGGTTTGACAACCAAACTACGCTCCACGCTTTGCGCCAAGTTGGCGTCGAGTTTGAGCAGACTATTCACCCCGATGGGCGTCGCAGTGTGGTCATTCGTTCCAACGGTCTTTGGAGTCTTAAACCGCCATCTGCGCCGATTGAGTGCAATAATTCTGGCTCGACGATGCGTATGCTTTCTGGCATTTTGGCGGCACAGCCTTTTTCCTCAACCCTGCTTGGCGATGCTTCTCTGATGCGGCGCCCGATGCGGCGTATTGCCGAACCGCTTTCAAAAATGGGCGCAAAAATTGAACTTTCTGCCGCTGACACTGCCCCAATTCACATTCATGGCTCAAAAACGCTGCAACCAATTTCTTATGCGTCACCAATTGCCTCGGCGCAAGTCAAGTCGGCTATTATCCTTGCCGCTTTGCACGCCGATGGCATTAGCGAAGTAATTGAACCAGCCCGCTCACGCAACCACACCGAATTGATGCTTGGCTTGGAGACGGAGACCCTTAGTGACGGTCGCTACAAGGTCAAAATCAAAGGTCAAATGGAACCACTGGCACAAGACTATGTAATTCCTGCCGACCCTTCTGCAGCTTGCTTTATCATCGCCTTTGCTTTGCTTGCCTCTCGTTCAGAGTTGGTCTTAAAAAACGTCTGTCTCAATCCCACGCGTGTGGCTTACTTGGATTTGCTTCGTGCTGCGGGCGCTGCGCTCACGATTGAAAATCTGCACTACTCGGGCGGCGAGCCTATCGGCGATATTGTGCTTTCCAATTCTTCTCTTTCCTCTCCTTTGAACATCTCTGGCGAGCCACTGGTGGCATGCATCATTGATGAAATTCCTATGCTGGCTGTGCTTTCTGCACTTGCAACCGAGCGCTTTTCGCTCTCCGATGCCAAAGAACTGCGCACAAAAGAGTCAGACCGTATTGCCGCACTGGTCTTGAACTTGCGCGCACTTGGCTTTGCTTGTGAAGAATACGCCGACGGTTTTCGAGTGCTCGGGCGCGAAAAAATTCCGACCACGAAGGTTCGCATCGACACCTTCCATGACCACCGCATTGCCATGAGCTTTCACATTGCCTCATATTTCTCTGGCGCCGACCTTGCGCTCTCCGAACAGTCTTCAGTTAGTGTCTCCTTTCCAAATTTCTTTCAAACCCTTCAGATGCTCATTCACTCTTAGTTGTGTTGATAAATGAGTGTGTAGGTTTTTTGCACTGTTCTGTTACTTGTCTTTTGTCATTCTGAACAACAGCGAGTAATCGATTATGGGATGCTTCACTTCGTTCAGCATGACAGACCAGCTTCGCATTCTTCGTGAGTATCTTGGTGCGCTTTGTGGTTTGCTTACCTCACCCTAACCCTCTCCTTGGGAGAAGGAATTTGCTTCTTGTCCCTCTCCTATTTTGTAGGAGAGAGATGTCTGCAGAGCAGACAGGGTGAGGTGCCATTCCGAGCCAGAGCGAGGAATTGTCAACTCAACCTATGGTTGTGAGCTTTGAACGAACTAATAAATGCGTTAGATTTTGCAGGCAAACACTAAATCTGCACGAAGTATGCTATACAATCGTCTCATCCGCATAATTGAAAATCATGCGGAGTCTCTTACCCAATCTTGGATTCGTGAGGTCAAGACAAACGAAGCGACAAAAAGCTACCGCAATTTTCCTGACTCAGTCCTGCACGATTCTGTCTATGACATCTACAGCCGCCTGAGCTATTGGCTCAAAAAGGAAGAGTCGACGCTTGAAGACATTGCAGAGTTTTTCATCTTGCTCGGTCGCGAGCGCGCCAAGCAAGGGTTCAAACTCAGTGAGGTCATTTACTCAATTATCCTTGCACGCGTAGAACTCTGGAACTATATCAGCAATCAAGGTCTCTTTGAGGATAGCATGGAACTGCATCGCGCTTTAGAATTTTCACAGCGCCTGAATTATTTCTACGACAAGGCGATTTACTTTGCCACCGTGGGCTTTGAAACCGTCGGTGAAGATGAATCTTCAATGAAGCGAAAAGGTAGCCTGTTTGAAGCGTTCTTTGGAGCTTTCCGCATCTCACCAACGGTCAGTAGCACAGTATCGTCAAAAACATAAGCTTTCTGCAGCTTATGCATCGCGCTGCAGCATGATGTTAGAGTAGGTATCTCTTGACCTTCAATCTACTTGCCAACCATGACTAAGAATCACGCTGTTCAGGTCTCTTTTGCGCAAGAAGAGCTAGTCTCAAAAGTCGATGAGCTCTTGCAGCGAGATGTCAAAATGCTGGGTAACCTGCTAGGTCAAACACTGGTCGAGCAAGAAGGCGAAGCCTTTTTACAGCTGGAGGAAAAAGTGCGCCTTCTTTGTAAGGAAATTCGCATCGGGAAAAAGGATGAACTTCGCGCTGAACTCATGCAACTTTTGGAGTCGCTCTCAATAGAGGAAGCTGGCAAGTTGGTGCGTGCCTTTGGTACATTTTTTCACCTAACGAATGTTGCCGACCAAGTCCATCAAGCCCGCCGTGACCTTGACACACTGCGCCAACTTTCTGAAACTGGACAACCGCCTTTTCTTGAGGGTTCCATTTACGATGTCATTCGCCGCTTCAAGCAAGATGGTTTTACAGCTGAAGAATTGCAAAACCTGTTTTCCAATCTCTCGATTGAGCCGACGCTGACAGCCCATCCTACTGAGGCAGCTCGTCAGAGCGTGCTGCTCAAGCGCCGTAATATCGCCACACTCCTAGAGCGACTCAATCAGCCAAACTTGCCCCCGCTCGAGCACGACGCTATCATCGAAGAACTGGCAGCTATTATCACTGCTCTGTGGCAAACCGATAATGTTCGCAAAGGCAGCCTGACCGTCTTCGAAGAAGTGCGCAATCAGCTCTATTATCTTGAAAATATCTTCTGGCATGCTTTGCCCAAACTCTATGCTGACCTTGAAAAAGCCTTAGCTCAGTTTTACCCCGACTACACATTTCATATTCCGCCGTTTTTACGCATTCGTTCATGGACAGGCGGCGACCGTGATGGGCATCCATTTGTTACGCACGAAGTTACACGCTCGACCCTGCGCTTTCTCAAGTCTGAAATCTTGAAGAAATACATTCAGGCCGTTGAAGCCGCTGTCATTGAGCTTAGCTGTTCAATAAATCGTGTGGCAGTCTCTGAAGAGCTCTTGGCTTCTATTCAGCGCGATGAAGCCGCCTACGGTCGCCACGCTATTGAAGCTGGCTGGGCTGGACGCAATTTCAATGAGCCCTATCGCATTAAGCTGCGTTATGTGTCGTATCGACTTTCTCAAACTTTAGCATCTTTGGAATCGGAAAACTGGCTTGTAGGCGCTTACCACAGTGAGGAAGAGTTTCTGGAAGATTTGCGTCTGATTGAGCGTAGCCTCATTGCCAACAAAGGTGAGCGCATTGCTAATGCACAAGTGCGCAAGCTCATTCGCTGCGTGGAGGTTTTCGGCTTTTCGTTTTTTACACTCGACATTCGTCAGCATAGCAGTGTTCATACTCGCGCACTTGATGAAATTGTCTCGCACTTACGGCTTTCTCCTACACCGTATTCAGCGATGGATGAAATGCAAAAGCGCTGCTGGTTGTCCCAAGAAATTCAGAGTCGCCGACCTTTAGTGCCCTACAAGCTCGATTTTTCCGAAGAAACCAACGAAGTGATACGCACTTTTCGCCAAATTCGCCGCTCCCTTGAGTCCATCAGTCGCCGTGCCATCGATACTTACATCGTCAGCATGACTTCTGAAGTCAGCCACATTTTGGAAGTGATGCTCTTTGCCAAAGAAGCTGCTCTGATTCGCCACACTGACCATGATGAACTGCAAAGCGACCTCAATATCGTGCCGCTTTTTGAAACCATTGAAGACCTTCGCAAAGCCGACAAATTCATGAGCGAACTTTTCGAACTGCCCGTCTATCAAAAGCAGTTGCGCGCACGCGGCATGCTCCAAGAAGTCATGATTGGTTATTCAGATTCAAGCAAAGATGGCGGATTGCTTACCTCGAATTGGGAGCTTTACAATGCACAACTTCGCCTCAAAGCCTGTGCCGAGCGCTATGGTGTCAAACTCAAACTCTTTCACGGACGTGGAGGCACTGTTGGGCGCGGCGGCGGTGCACCAGTTCATCAAGCCATACTGGCGCAACCCAAAGGCACTATTGACGGCAGAATCAAACTGACCGAACAAGGCGAAATCATCTCATCCAAATACGCTACCCCGCACATTGCTACACGCAATTTGGAACTGACCACCACTGCTGTGATGATTGCCTCTCTTAACGCTACGCACGACCCCGACCCTAAACCTGAATGGCTCAATACGATGGCAGAAATGTCTCAAGCCGCTTTCAAAGCCTACCGTGCCTTCGTCTATGATAACCCTCATTTTGTCAAGTATTTCTATGAAGCTACGCCAATTGAAATTATTAGCGACATGAAAATTGGCTCACGCCCCTCTCGTCGCCGCAATGCCCAACGCATTGAAGACCTTCGCGCCATTCCTTGGGTGTTTGCATGGCATCAAAGTCGCGCTACTCTACCTAGTTGGTTTGGTGTAAGCGATGGAATCGATGCAGTGCTTGCCAGTGGCACCCCTATGAGCCTACTTCAAGAGATGTATGCAGAATGGCGATTCTTCAGAACCTTAATCGATAGCATGCAAATGTCTCTTTCCAAGTGCGATATTCGAGTGGCGGCAGAATATGCCAAACTGGTTAGTGACACCGCAATTAGACAAGAGATTTTCCACGCCATTGAAACACGCTTTCACCACACTATTGACCTTCTTTGCACTATCACCAATCAGCGCATGCTATTGGAGAACAATCCTGCCCTGCGTCGCTCAATACGTGCAAGAGAGCCCTACATCGACCCGCTGAGTTATATCCAAGTCATCGCCATGAAAAAATATCGCCAGTCCGAAAACGAAGATGAACGCAAACAGCTTCTTGCCGTCTTGCGAGACTCTGTGAATTCGATTGCGGCAGGCATTCGTAACACGGGCTAAACTTGCGTATTCCATTTGCCCGAAACTTTTTTCATTTTGACCTTGTAAAGTAGATTAGTTCAGCAGGTTAATCCTTCCTTGGAGGTTGTATGAAGTTTGTGCGCCCGATTCTTGCCGCTCTGCTGCTTGCCTTCGGTCTTAGTGGCTGCTACACCAAGTTTTTCGCTGATGACGATGTTCGTCCGACCTCTCGCACCTATGCTGAGCCAATTTACTCCTCCGACGTGCCAGAAGGCGAAGCCACCGTGATGATTCAGGAGTATATCGTGCCTGACCTATATCTGACATGGCGCACATGGGGGTTCTCTCCGTTTTGGTATGAGCCATGGTTTGACCCATTTTTTGCTTCTCCGTGGTGGCCTGTCGGTTATACATGGTCGTATGCCTGGTTGCCATATTGGGCTCCACATCGTGCGTGGTACTGGAATGGATACTTGGGCTGGAACAGCTGGGGGTGGTTTCAGCCTCTCTTTTGGGGCAGTCCAAATGCTGTGATTTTACCTGTTTTTCCTGCTTCGGCTTATAGCACTTATAGCAGCACCATGCGTCAGTTTGGTCGGATTCGCCAAGGGTCTCTTTTGCCTGATGCGGTTCAGACGCCTCGCGATATGGAAACCGTCAGCCCTAATCGCTCATCCTCTGAAGTTGCACCTGATAAACGTGCTATTCAGCGCTCGGTGTCTCGTAGCTACCACACGCTGCCTCGTATCAGCACAGACATCAATAGCATCAATAGCTCTTCCAGTTCTTCATCGGGATTGCGACCATCTACTTCTTCTGGCTCTACGATTCAACAAAGTAGCGGCTCTCTACCAAGCCGCTCCTCGTCGGGCAGTTCATCGCCAAGTTCAACTTCAGGCACACGCACATCGGGCAGGAACCGTCAACCATAAAAGGTTTTGCTTATGCGGATTTTGCTGACTGTTTTCATGCTTCTACTCATTTCACTTTCGGGCTGCATGAGCTACACCGTGCTTTCTCACCCTGAAGTAGAAGTCTATGATGAACAGCTTGGGAAATATGTCTTCGAAGAGGTTACACTGGCTTCAAATTGTCGCAGTTGTCATCAGCACGTAGCAAATAAGTTTGATGTTTATCGTCGCTTGCTGCGCACGCCTTCTTCTTCATCGAGTCTCGAGAAAATTGATTTGCTTCAGGTGCGTGCCATGCCCGAGTTGCGCGGCTATGAGAATTATCTATACTCTGATTTTGGCAGTTACTACTATGCTGCATGGTGGTTTAACCCTATTATCGTGGAATCTGGGTTTTATGCTTCATCTTCAGCACTCTCTGCTACGTCAGCTACTGAGCGAGTTCGTCAAAGTTATCGTCGTTCATCTGGGCGCCTGCCGTCTGGTCATGTCTCCACAGCTGGTGCTCCTGCAGCCAGTAGCGGTACATCTGCATCATCGTCTACCTCGCCTGTTTCAACAGCTGCGACACCTGTCACTGGCTCATCTGCATCATCTCAACCTGACGAGCGACGCTCTTCTTCCAACAGCGATGCGCTACTCAACTCGTCGCAACGCTCTGCTCAATATGGCGTATCTCAGCCCGACTCTGTGTTGCGCTCCGCTGGTCGTCAAAGGGAGTAGCTCTCTTAAATTGCACCATGTTTTGACTTAAATTGATGCCTGTTGCAATGCCTCAAACTTGCATTTTGCTTTTCTTCACTCTGCTTTTTGTGCCAGTCTTATATGCTCAAAATGAAGTTGATGCCCTGCGTCAGGCACAACGAGGTAATGGGATTGGAGCACGCGCCCTTGCTATCGGTCCAGCTTATAGTGCTATCTCTGACGACTACGCTGCTGCGTTTTTCAATCCCGCTGGGCTTGGACAAATCAAGCGGTTTGAAGCCACCATAGGTTTTGACTTTTTCGACTACAGTACCAATGCGGTTTATCTCAATACTAGCAACACGGCTGCCAAATCGGGCAATACGCTCAATAGCATTGGACTTGTTTTGCCTTTCCCAACTTATCAGGGCAGTTTTGTGGTCGCACTAGGCTACAATCGCTTGCAGAATTTTCGTGCCGTGCAAAATGTCTCGGCTTTTAATCCTTCAGGCAGCATTAGTGATTGGTTTCTGACCTTTACACCGCGCTTTGATGCTCAACAGCGGATTTTGCTTACCGATGTCGGTGCTCTGGCTTTCAACCATTACCTGATGAGTGACCGCAATGGGCAGTATGTCGAGCCACTCATCAATCGTGGGCAGGTGTTTCAGCGCTCTGATTTGCTTGAAGATGGTGGGAGCAATGCCTTCTCCATCTCTGCAGCAATTGAAGTTGCACCCGCACTGTTTGTCGGCGCAACACTCAATGTGGTATCTGCCTCTTACACATTCAGCCGCGATTTTTCTGAACGCGATGACAACAATGTTTATCCAAATTTTATTTCCCTGACCCTATCGGAGAGCTTCGAGACCCAGACTTCTGGCGCAAATCTCATGGTTGGTTTGCTCTACCGCCCTGACTCGCATTGGCGGCTTGGACTGACTCTGCAGACACCATCATGGCTGAGCTTGAAAGATGAGTTTAACACGAGTCTGCAAACACGCTATGAGCGTCCGCCAGATGGCGCCACTCGTGCCGTCTTCAACGATGCCCTTCCAAAAGGCACACTCGAATATCGGCTACAAACCCCTTGGGTCTTTGGCGCCAGCTTATCGTTTGAGGAATCGTTTTTTACTCTCGGTGCCCAAGTCAGCTACCGCGATTGGACTCAACTTTCTTACAGCAGCGACGCAGTTTCATTTGCAGAGCTCAATCGCACCATTACTTTAGAGCTTAAAGGTGCATTCGGCTTCGCATTTGGACTTGAATTGCGCTCTCCATTCCTGCCAATGCGACTGCGTGCTGGCTACGGACTTGAGCAATCTCCATTTCAGTATCGTTTGAGCGACACCCCAAACGAGCGAATTTCCACATCGCTGGCTGATGCGCGTCAGACTTTTAGCTTCGGTGCGGGGGTTCTTTTCCAGCAAACGCTTTCGCTCGATGTCGCTTACCTCTTTTCCACGCAGGCTGTGCAAGGCAGATTGTATAGCGGTTCCCGCCTTGTTGAGGAAACGGTGCGCAATAGCAATCTCATTATCACAGCAAGTTTTCGTTTCTGATAGCGCACAGAGCAAACTGTATTGCGGGTAATTTTAGCCGTCTTCACGGAGGCGCATGCACAACGGCAATTTTGACTTTTGAGCATGCAAAAAATCGGACAGGTGCAATAGCACTACTACAAAGAGGGTTTTGTGCATCCGCTAGGATTCGAACCTAAAATAATAACATAACTTCTTTGGAATTTGACTGAAACAGAATATCTTTGTAAGTCATTGAATTTGCTTAACTTAACACAAAACTGAAACTTAACTGAATATGTTGGAAACGCCACAAAAAACGCCACAAAACGCCACAATCGAGGCAAAACGCCACAAAAACGCCACAAGAAACGCCACAAGCTATCGTGTGATTCAGAAGTTGAGAGGTGCTACGCTCTATGCGCGCCCTAGTGGTAAAGGTCGTGTATCATACAGCGTAACGCTCTACAAAGAGGGCAAGCGTGTGCGCAAGGCTTTGTTCGCCGCAAACGAAAGCGACGCACAAGCTAAGAGACGTGCAATAGAAGCTTTCAAGCAGATTGTAGCTGAGTTTGACAAAGGTATCGTGAATGAAAGCACTATTGCGGCAAGCAGCACAAACTTCTTTGATTTCTTTGAACAACTCATTGCAAGTAAGAGACCTAACACCGCAAAAGCGTGGAGAACGGCCCTTTACCACTTAAAGAAATGGTATGGAGACAAGCCCTTGCCCTTGAAAGAAATAACACGCCCCTTGTGCTTTTCACTACGGAGCTACCTTGAACAATGTGTGATGAGAGGTGACTTGAAAGCCAGTTCGGCAAACGTTGTGCTTGCAAAGTTCAAGTGTGCTTTGAATGTGCTCTACGATAGCGGAATGATTACGGTCAATCATGCGCATGCCTTAAAGGCTTTCAGCGAAGAAAAGCCAGTTATCTCATTTCTTACAACAACCGAACTAAACCGGCTCTTAGCCACACCGCCGCCAAAGATTCGTGGCTATTCATCGCATGAAATTGCAACTTTTCTTGCTCTTATTGCAACCACTGGCATTCGCCCGGTTGATGCGCGCCGCCTTTGTTGGCGCCAAATTTGCGAAAGCGAGTTAGGTTGCTACGTAGATTTTGTCGTTAGCAAAACGAGAGGGAAAGGCGTAAGCCAGCACCGTGTGTATCTACATCCACACCTTGTTTTCTTGCTTGAAGCGCACAAAGAAAGGCAAACCGAGTTTTCACCGGACGGAAAGATTTTCCCACACTTACCTAGTGAAAGGTCGCATACGCTTACCCTGTTTCTACGCAAGTGGGCACAAGCGGCAAACATCGTGAAAGATAGGTTGCATGTTTATTCGCTAAGGCACACTTGTGCAACCGTTCTTTTGGAGAACGGCAACGATATTTACACGGTCGCTAATGTGTTAGGGCATACATCAACTCAGCACACTTCACGCTATGCGCATTTACTTGACGCGCGACGCGCACATGCCGTGATGCGACTGGCTATCAACCCCACCGCTGAATAAAAAAAGCCGCTGCATAAACACCAGCGGCTAAGGAAAAAAGGAGATTGAACATGTGGACGCAAGTATTTTATCGCACAAGGGCGCTAATCAACATCGTTCTTCATCGCTACATGTTTGTAGCGAATGCCTTCTAAAAATCCAAATCCAATATACACATTGTGCCAGAACGGGTGCGTTTGCGGCGGTGCAACATAGTTCGGTTGCCTTTGGCTCAAATACGCATCGCGTTCAGCATATCGCGTCTTGAAAAATAGTGATACCAACACAATTCCAACAGTGATAAGCGCAAGACTTATCCATTTTTCTCTTGCCTGCCATCGCTTTTCAAAAAAGAATAAACTACAAAATGTTAATACGATTGCCGTTGCTGAATGCGCACGAATTAAATGCGCTAACATAATGACCATTCCGAACATCAAAAACACAACCCAATGCTTAATGCTTGGTCTCGTTTCAGATTGTGTGAATTGAACCATATATGGAATCACTGCTACTGCAAGCGATGGCGAGAGCGCGTAAATATCGCCCGATAAATACACAGTAACGAAGAGTAAAGAGCTCATCACGGCATAAAACACTTTGGCAACAGTCGTTTTCATCACTTTCATCATTCCGACAAATCCAATCGCAAAACAAGGAATGATGATGAGAAAGAAAAACAAATCCCATGCCGCTGCCGCCGAAAGATGAAAGAGCGACGCGAGTTTCATGGCGAGGTAATACATGCCAACATCATCAGTATAACCTGCTGTGGGAATCAGACTGTCGCCACGCACGGAAACGAGTGGAACGCCTGTGCGTTCAAATCCTGCAACGGCTTCCGAGAGTTCTTGAAAGCGAATCGGCGTCAACTTCGTGAAAGGTGGGTGCGCCAACTCGGCTTGAATCAAGCGCAATTGTCGTAAGCGTTGAATCAGGCATTATTTGTTGTTTTGACTTCGGCAACTGTGAGTAGCGAGACGCCAAAGGGCAAACTTATGTTCGGCAACAAGACGCGCTCGCTCTTAAAAACACGGTAGAGCATATCGTTGATAAGTTTGTTTTCAGGTTTCGCATCGGAAGCGTTGCGCCGTCCTGTTAAATTTCCAACCGCGCGTATGAGTGCAATTATTGGAAATAACAGTGTATTGAAATAAGTGATATATCGCACGGTGTAGCCTGCTCTTAGCAATAAGCTGGTCAAAGATTCCTTCGTGTATCGGCGTTTGTGATGATGAATTTCATCGTGCGCGCTCCACAAAAATTGAAATGCAGGTACGGTAATCATCACGATGCCGTTTTCGCTTAAATACTGTTTAGCGATTGAAACTACCGCAAGGTCGTCTTCAATATGTTCAATCACATCTAAAAACAAAACAAGTTGAAATTTCTTGCCGTTGAAAGTTTCTTCGCCGAGCAAGCCTTGTTTGACACAGGTTAAGCCTCGCTCATGGCAGTAGTTTACAGCGACTTCAGCATGGTCTAACCCATACACGTCGTACTCGTGTTGCAGTGCTTCAAGGATAAATCCTGTGCCGCACCCAACATCCAAAACCGCCGCGCCTTTTGGCACAAATGATTTTATGACTTGTAACAGAATTTCACGCCGCGCTTGAAACCACCAATGGTCGGTCTCGTTTTGGCGCATCTCATCGTAGAGAACTTTCTCCATACTTAACGCTTATGTTTCTGCTTTTCTCCGATTGCTTGAACGCCCCATACACTCGTCGTCTGATTCGAAACAGGCTCCATAGCATTTCAATTGAATCTCGAATCGGCGAGACTCGTGAGTGTGGCGAATTTATCCAAGTTACTCCGACCTCTTCAACTGAATACCCTAAGACTTTCGCCCACAACAGGGCTTCTACATCAAATCCAAATCGTGCAGTTTCAAGTCGTTTGAAAATCTCTTTTGCCGCCTCACGCCGAAAGGCTTTGAACCCACATTGCGTATCGGAAATCCCATCAATCACCCACATGCGCACCAGCACATTGAACATTTTTCCCATTGACTCGCGATAGAACGGCTGACGTTTAAGAATGTTTGACGTTCGAGTTGCACGCGACCCAATCGCAATGTCTTTGCCTGCTTGTAGTGGCGAGAGCACTTTTGAAATTTCCGAGAGCGGTGTTGATAAATCCGCGTCCATAAAGAGAATGTAGTCGCCCGATGCATGCTCAATCCCTGCCTTCACTGCCGCGCCTTTGCCTCGATTTTTATCAAATTCAATCAGTGTGAACCGGTGTTTGCCGTTAGAAGTTTCAAAGGCTCTGACGGCTTGGCTTGTCTTGTCAGAACTGCCATCGTTGACAACAATCACTTCTGTTTGCTCAAAATGGTTGGGTAAAAAGTCCTGAAGTTCTTGAAGCGACGCACCAATTCGCTTTTCTTCGTTGTATGCAGGAATCACGATTGAAAGAAGCATTGACAGAAACGGCGAGTAAAATTAGTTGAGTGAGGCGAGTTCATGTGGAATGAAGAGCATATAACAAATTAGCCCTGCCGTTGCACCTATCAGCGGAATGGAGAGGTTATCATCGACGTTCCAATTTCCGAGTCTAATAGGATAAAGTTCGGCGGCTGTTGCCGAAATCGCAATCGCAAGTCCAACCGCAGGATTCAGCCTCGGCGTTACGAACACGACCAGCAACGCAAAGAGAAAAAAGGCAATGCTTCCTTCGAGCGTTTTTGCGCCAATTTTGATTTTGCCGATTTTTCTTCCAACGAGTGCGGCGGCAGTATCAGCAAGAATAAGAATCGCAAATGCGGCAATCGCTATCACTTTCGGAAAGAGCCACACCACTAACACAGCGGCAAGCGTGACATAGGTTGCGCCGTTGAAATTGCGTTGCGTTGTATCCAACTCATGCGGGCGAAGCATCGCACCAAAATGTTTGTAGTACAAATCAGCCACAGGTTTCACAAACATCTTTGCTAAATCCACAACAAAAAATCCCAAAAACATCGGCACCAAAAGCCTTTTAGAAAGGTCGTTCGAAGTTTTGCGTTCTCTTTACTCAAAATTTCAACAAAGAGAGATTTCATTAAACAGCACAAAGGAAACGAAGTTACTCTTAGAAGTTGTGCAAGGCAAAAAACCCCGGATTTTGATTGCGAGAAACTCAACGAACTCCTTAGCGATGAAAATTTCAAGCAAGGCTTTGACGGACTGGAAGCCGAATTTTTCGTTCTCTTAAATGAAATTAAAGAGTATCGCAAATCACCTTTGCTCTACGATAGGATTTATCGCCAGTCGCGAAGATTTCACTTTGATTTTCACCGAGAACGGCTTGACCCGGACGGCAAGATAATGCAGTCATTACTTGCAGTGCATGATGAAGTTGAACTAAATAGAGAGAACATTATTTGCATTTCCCACATTCACTCACATCCAAGTAACAACAACGACCTAAGCGATTTATGCCTACATATTATACTAGACTGCAACGATGCTAAAATGATTGAGGATTTTGTCAAGAAAAAAGAGCCAGGACGCCCCCCTAACGATTCGCTTCATGAATACGTCAAAAACGAACTCAACGTGTGGTTAAGATGCGGCATGATTAACGAAATGCCGAAAAAAAATTCTCTTCGCAAAGTGTTGCAGAAGCTTCGCACCAACCCCCTAGTGAAAAAACATCTGCGCCGGCTCAAATCTACCTAATGCGCATCCCAAAAGCCGTCGTGCCCCGGCGACGGCTTTTTCAATCCACAACAATCCACAACTACCTGAGGCGCATCCGAAAAATTCACCAAACGTGGGTTAATTATTTCGGATTTTGGTGAATTAAATTTTGAACCCCCTTAACCCCCGTTCGTTTCTTTCAGCGATTTTGCAACTAAAATAAATTGAAGCATATGCATAACTACCAAACTCTCGCTCAAATCGCAAGTGAAATGCGCATTCCTATAGGGACGCTCAAGGTGAAGCTTCACGTTGCCGCTAAGGCAGGTATAGAATTACCGCCGCGACGCCGCGTGGGGAAAAGTTACTTGTATGATGCGCACGCGTTCTCGCAGTGGCTTTGGCAAAACTCCGAGGCTTTGCGGCGCCCTTTTGAAATGAAAACTGCAACCGATGACGTGGAGAGTGGTGAGTGATGAAAAACAAAAAGCCGTCGCGCCCCAGCGACGGCTCAATCCAAATCCACAACATCGAACGAACAATGCAACCTTAAAACATATACGACAGTGATGCAAGATAAACATCAAACGACAAATTCTCAAAAGGCACCGATACCGCGACCTGTGCTGACTTTCGCCGACGCGGACGGCGACGTGCGCACATTTTGCCCTGCATGTGGAGAATTTGCCTTGGGGATTGACGAGGTAAATAAACAGACTATAGTCAAGTGCTCGCATTGCGGCTTTCAGGGAAATGCGAACCATTTCACGGTTCAACACCGCGACGCGATGCACACGCCCGTTGAGGCTTACCCGTTGCAAAGCCTTAACGGCACACCACAGGCACACAACGGCACAGCACCAGAGGCACAGGCGCAACCGAAATTGCAATTGCTCTTAACGAAGCCGATTTCTTCGTGGCTTAATGAAGCAAAGGCACAGCCGCCGATTACACCTTTGTTCGATGTGTTTTGGCTTTCAGGCGAACTTGCATTTCTGTTCGGCTCTACCAATGTCGGCAAAACAATTCTTACGGTTCAATTACTTGACGCAATAAGCAAGGGCGCAAAGGTTCAAGGCTTTGACGGCCCAAAAGAGCCGATGAAAGTTTGCCTATTTGACTTTGAATTAAGCGTGCGCCAGTTCCTGAAAAGACACAGCGATGAAAACGGCAACGTTCATCAATTTTCTGACAATTTTTTGCGCTCTGAAATAGACCCGAACACACCACTTCCTGAGGGCATGAACTTTCAGGACTTTATTCTTGAAGAAATAGAGAGAACGATAATTGAGCACCGAATTGAAGTGGTTGCGATTGACAATCTTACGGCTCTGCTATCGAACATCACTGAAACGAAAGACGCGCTGGAACTAATGCACCGACTTCGTTTGCTAAAATTGCGCCAAAACATTTCCATGTTGGTTCTAAGCCACAGCCCGAAACGAGATTTGAGCCGACCGATAACCAAAAACGACATGGTTGGCTCGATGCATTTGCTCAACCTATGTGATTCCGCGTTTGCGATTGGAGAGAGCATGAAAGAAACCGATGTGCGCTACCTTAAACAAGTCAAATGCCGTTCCGCTGAGTTCAAGTATGATAGTGAAAATGTGGCTGTGTTTCGGATTGTCAAACACGATAGGTTCATCGGTTTTGAGCACATCGGATTTGACGATGAGAGAGAACACTTGCGCGCCCGAACCGATGCTGAAATGAACGAGTTAGACAAAAAAATAATTGCCTTGCACCAAAGCGAACCGAATTTGAGTTTCGGAGAGATAGCGCGCCGTATGGGAACAAATAAAATGCGCGTTAGCCGCGTGCTGAAAAAGGCAAGCAGTGGCACCTTGAACACTTCGACCCCGTTTTGAACCGTAACAAGTGTAACACAACCGTAACAACCGTAACAACCGTAACAACCGTTACAAGCTGTTACACCTGTTACACCTGTTACACCCGTTACACCCGTTTCAATCGTTTCAATCGTTTCACCCCCTGAAACGCGTGAAACGATTGAAACGCCAAAGTCTGCACCGATGCCCGAACCGACGGTAAAGCTTACGGCGAAATTTTCTTCACCCTTTTATGCTTCACCCTGCGATAAACACAACCGTAACGGAACTGAAACTCAAACCCCTGAAAAATTGGGCAAAAAGGGTGAAGAAACCGCTTCTTCACCCTTCTTCACCCTACTTCACCCTTTTGAAATTAACACAACAGAAACTCAACCGAAACTGCAAAAGGGCGAAAAGGGTGAAGAAAAAAAGGGTGAAGAAACTGCGTTTTTTAGTTCGCCCGAACCCAGGGTTGCGCCTGAATCACAACCAACCGTTCCCGAACCGACCGTTCCCGAACCAATCAATCCCGAACCGACCCAACCTTTGCCAGTGGTGGAGCCTGAGACGACCACGACGCTGAATGCGACGCCGGAAGCTTCATGTGCTGAATCGTGAAGGCAAAGCCTATGCCAGTGTTTCCGATGAAGCCGCGGCTTCACCCTGAGTAAAGCCCCAAAAAAATGCAGAACGGCTATGCCAGTATGCCACTTTATGCCACTTTGAAAATAACCACAACCGTAACGCAACCGCAACGACAAAACGCTTCAAAGTGGCATAAACCAAAGTGGCATAACGCTTGTGCCAGTTTGGAACCGACCGTTCTGCATCCAGTGCATCCATGAAGCCGCGGCTTCACCCTGAGTAAAGCCCCAAAAAAATGCAGAACGGTTGTGACAGTGTGACAGTTGTGACAGTGTGGAAAATGAACACAACCGAAACACAACCTAAACCGCAAAACGCTTCACACTGTCACAAACCACACTGTCACAACGCTTGTGCCAGTTTGAGGGCTACTCAGTCAATGAAGCCGCAATGAAGCCGCGCGGCTTCACCCTGAGTGAAGCCGCGGACGCCTTGACAAAGCCTTCACGCACAACCATGCAGCCACGCACCAAAGCAAATTGACTTCTATTGACTTTCCCTTTACTTTCAATTTACTTTCCATTGACTAACCTTGACTTTCGCTTGACTTTCCCTTTACTAACATTTGACCGCTTGTTTACTTTCAGGACGGCGCCAAACCAACTGCTTGACCAATCAATCCCGAACCGACCCAACCCCGGTGCCAGTGGCAAAGCCTGAGACGACCACGACGCTGAATGCGGCGCAGGAAGCACGATGTGCTGAATCGTGAGAATGCCAGCGGCTTAGCGACAATGCCAGCGCAAGCAAAGCCCGTGATGCGCGCCGCGTGCCCTGCATGATGCCCGGTGCCAACGATGCGGACAACGATGCGGAATGCAATCAATCCACAACAATCAATCCACAACGCAATGCCCCGAACGACCGCATCGGTAAGCCCTGAATGGATGCCAGTGCCCTGAAAATGCCCCTTGCATGTCAAAAACGCCACAAAAAACGCCACAAAGTAGGCTTTTTGAGACCAAAAATCTTCGTTTTTGAGCGAAAAACGAAGGTTTTGTGCATCCGCTAGGATTCGAACCTAGGACCCGCTGATTAAGAGTCAGCTGCTCTACCAACTGAGCTACGGATGCAAAAACTTTTTGCTCTGCCAGCGCTCATTTGCCAGAGTCATTTGCTGGCGCAACATTACCTTTTGGTAAGCTACTAGATGAAGGTAGCGACGGCAAAACTGGTGCAGTCTTCGGCGCATTCTTCTGAATGATGCTTTCCGAAGGCTGGTCGTCTTTGCCCAAGCGGGTGGTAAATTCTGCTACCACGCATAACAGCATGAAGATTACGGCAAGGTATGTGGTTGTACGGCTCAAAATGTCCGCCGTGCGTCGCACGCCTAACATTTGCGCCGCTCCCATCCCTATGCCAAACGCACTGGCTAACCCCGACCCTTTGCTGCTTTGCAGAAGAACGACTAAAATCAATAAAATTGAAACAATAATCGTAAGACTAACAACAATGATATGCGCTGTATGCATGTTCTCACTCGATTTTTAGAGACAAAATTTAATAAGCAAACTTAAATTTGTCAAAAGCTCGTATGATGTCTGAACTTGGCAAATCTCTCATCTTTCTTGGTGCACTTCTGCTTGTGATTGGATTTTTGCTTTATCTTGCACCAAAAGTCTCTTTGCTTAATTGGTTTGGTCGCTTGCCACTTGACTTCAAAATTGAGCGAGAAAACTTCAGTTTTTATTTTCCGTTGGGCACATCTATTGTGATTTCTGTCTTGCTTTCTTTGGTGTTCTACCTTTTGCGCAAGTTTTCGGAGTAAGTGAGCTTTCTGCAGTCTATGCTCCAAATTTGGTGTGCTGGTGGATTTTTGTTATCCAGCTCTGCCGTTGTTAGTTCCTGAACAAAAACCTCACTGTTTATGTCGCATACTATTACACTGCTGCCCGGCGATGGTATCGGTCCTGAAATTACGCGCGCAGTCAAGCGTATTCTTGCCGCTACAGGCGTCAAAATTGAGTGGGAAGAATACCTTGCTGGCAAAGCCGCCGTTGAAAAATATGGCGACCCCCTCCCAAAAGAAGTGCTTGATTCCATTCTGCGCAACAAAGTTGCACTCAAAGGACCGCTCACCACTGAAGTTGGGAAGGGCTTTAAGTCGGTCAATGTGCAACTGCGCAAAGCCCTTAACCTTTATGCCAACCTACGTCCTGTGAAAACCTTGCCTGGTTCTGGCGCCAAATACGAAGGGGTTGATATTGTTGTCGTTCGTGAAAATACCGAGAGCCTTTACGCTGGTATAGAAAACGAAATTGCCCCCGGCGTCATTCAAGCCTCGAAGATTATTACGCGCGAAGCCTCTACACGCATTGCCAAGTTTGCCTTTGAATATGCTCGCACACATCAACGCAAGAAAGTCAGTGCCATCCATAAAGCCAACATCATGAAGCTCGCTGATGGGCTTTTTCTGCAATGCTGTCAAGAGGTCAGCAAAGATTACCCCGAAATTCAATACGAGGAAGTCATTGTGGATAATTGCTGCATGCAACTTGTGCTCAATCCCACACGCTTTGATGTGATGGTACTTGAAAATCTGTATGGTGACATCATCTCGGATTTGTGCGCAGGTTTGGTTGGCGGTCTGGGTGTAGTGCCCGGTGCTAACATTGGCACAGAAGCTTGTGTATTTGAGGCGGTTCATGGCTCTGCACCAGACATTGCTGGCAAGGGTATTGCTAATCCGACCGCTATGCTACTTTCAGCCGTGATGATGTTGCAGCACATTCATGAGCACCATGCTGCTGAACGCATTTTGAATGCTATCTACCGCGTAATGGGCGAAGGCAAGGTTCTCACGCCCGACCTAAAAGGCACAGCCACTACAGAACAGTATGCCGATGAACTGATTAAGTATATTGCGTAGTTTAAGGCATTGACTTTTTTCAATGCTGTACCAACTCTGAGTTTATGTCGATTGTTCTTAGCGCCCACAATTTGACCAAAACTTACCGTAGTGGCGAAGGCTTTTTGACTGTTCTAAACAATGTATCGTTTGAGCTTTCCGAAGGCGATTCCTGCGCAATTGTTGGACCATCGGGAAGCGGCAAAACCACACTCTTGGGCATCTGCGCTGGATTAGACCGGCAAAGTTCTGGCTCGGTGACGCTTTGCGGCATTGTGCTCGATACGCTTAGCGAAGATGCTCGCGCCAAAGTGCGCAATCAATTTGTTGGCTTTGTCTTTCAGAACTTCCAACTCATTCCCACACTGACTGCATTGGAGAATGTGATGGTGCCAATGGAGCTACGCGGCGACAAGCAGGCGCGACGCGACGCCATCATGCTCTTAGAGCGAGTGGGCTTAGCTCACCGCCTTTCACACTATCCAGCGCAACTTTCCGGTGGCGAACAGCAGCGCGTGGCCATCGCTCGTTCTTTCATCAATCGCCCCAAAATTCTTTTCGCCGATGAACCAACTGGCAACCTTGATGCTGAAACCAGTGAAAAAATCGAAGACCTGCTCTTCGAGCTCAATCGCGATAGTGGCACCACACTTGTCATTGTTACGCACAACCTTGAGCTTGCTCAAAAAACTCAGCGCATCATTCGCCTGAAAGGCGGTACGGTAATTAGCGATGAACGCATCTCTCCAGCCAAAGCTACGGCACGCCTTGATGCCTCTGGTGAAATTTAATGGTATGAATGACGATGCTTTTTGATTCATTTGTTTGGAAAATGGCTTGGCGCGACAGCCGCACTCATCGGCGTAAGTTGCTCTTGTTCATGTCATCAATTGTGCTGGGCACAGCCGCACTTGTCGCCATTACATCGCTTGGCGAAAACCTGCAACGCGCTGTCAGCGAACAAGCCAAATCGCTTCTGGGTGCAGACCTACAGTTTGAATCGCGTCAGAAATTTTCTCCTGCCATCGAGCGCCTTATTGACTCACTTGGCGAACACTCACGCGAAGTGAGTTTTTCATCCATGGCGTATTTTGTCAAGAGCGGCGGCACACGCTTCTCACAAATTCGCGCCCTGCAAGGTAACTTCCCCTATTACGGCGCCCTCACCACTGAACCCGAAGATGCCGCTACCTCCTTCCGCAAAGGTTTCCAAGCCTTGGTCGATGAAACGCTGATGATTCAGTTCGGTGCTGAAGTTGGCGACACTATCAAACTTGGTGAGGCTTACTTCAGAATTGCTGGCATTCTCAAGGAAGTTGCAGGCGAAGCCGTTGTAACTGCATTGGTCGGACCGCGCATCTACATTCCCCTTGAAACTTTGCCCGATACGAAGCTCATTCAATACGGCAGTCGCGTCACATACAAGGCGTATTTCAAGTTTCCGCCAGAGAAAGACTTGGTTGCCCTTACCACTTTGCTTCGCCCCATACTCGAGAAAGAACAGGTTTCTCTGACCACTGCTGAAGCTCGTCAAGCCTCGCTTGGTCGCAGCATCGATAATCTCTACCGCTTTCTGAATTTGGTTGGCTTTATTTCACTTTTGCTCGGTGGCGTAGGAGTTGCCAGCGCAATCAATGTGTATGTCAAACAAAAACTTAGCACCATGGCTGTTCTGCGCTGTCTTGGCGCCAGTGCGGGACAAACTTTTTTCATCTACCTCATTCAAGCTGCTGCCATGGGACTCGTGGGGTCGGTGTTGGGTGCCGCTCTCGGTTTTGGCGTGCAATTTCTTTTGCCTTCGCTTTTGGGCGATTTTCTGCCTATCAAACTCTCGCTTTCGCTTTCGCCGAAAGCCATGTTGCAAGGCTTAGGCATTGGACTTGGACTTTCACTTGCATTTGCACTTTTGCCACTGCTTCGCATCCGCAAGGTCTCGCCGCTGCTTGTGCTGCGCGCCGCATTTGAAGATTCAGCTATTCCCAAAGATGCGCTGCGCTGGCTTGTCTATGCACTCATCGCTGGTTGCATTTTGCTTTTTTCTATCTCACAGACGGCATCGTTACGCACAGGCTGGCTCGCTGGTGTTTTCTTTGCTCTCTCTATTGGGGCGGCACTTGGGCTACTGGCTCTTGTGGCTCAACTTTTAATGCGTCTGGCACGCGCATTTTTTCCCGCATCATGGAGCTATGTGTGGCGTCAAGGATTGGCAAATCTTTACCGCCCGAACAATCAAACTTTGGTGCTGATTGTCTCGCTTGGACTGGGCACATTTCTTATCTCTACGGTCTATCTTTCGCAAATCACCTTGCTCGGTGAAGTTGCGCTCTTGGGTCGCGGCAATCAGCAACCAAACATGGTGATGTTTGATATTCAATCTGACCAAAAGCATGATGTCGAAAACTTGGTGCGCGCCTTTGGCATGCCTGTGCTGCAGACCATCCCCGTTGTAACCATGCGCCTACATGCGCTCAACGGCAAAATTTTGCAGCAGGATACAACCATTTCCGAAAACTCTTTTTTGCGTGCTGAATTTCGTGCCACTTATCGCGACTCGCTGCTCGAGACGGAGCAACTTGTTGCTGGTCGTTTCATTGGCAAAGTCAATCCTGAACAAGATTCTGTGTTGATTTCTGTGTCCGATTTTTTTGCTCAAAGTCAAGGGCTGAAAATTGGTGATGAGCTGGTCTTTGATGTGCAAGGCGTATTGGTCAAAACCTACATCGGCAGCATTCGCAGGGTCGATTTTCGGCGCGTGCAGCCAGCCTTTACTTTGCTTTTCCCGGATGGTGTGCTCAACGATGCGCCGCAGTTTTACGCACTGGTTACACGAACGCCTTCGGCTGAAGTCTCCGCTAAAGTTCAGCAAGCCGTTGTGCAGGCTTTTGCGAATGTCTCTATCATTGACCTTGCACTGATTATTCGCACACTTGACACCATTCTTGACAAAATTTCTTTAGTGATTCGCTTCATGTCGCTCTTTAGCATTTTCACTGGGTTGAGTGTTTTGGCAGGTGCTGTGCTGACCAGTCGTTACCAGCGCATGAAAGAAAGTGTGCTGCTGCGCACGCTTGGCGCCAGCAAAAAGCAGGTTACGCAGATTATGGTTGTGGAGTATGTGTTTTTGGGCAGCTTTGCGGCAATTTCTGGTTTTGCGCTTGCGCTTCTTGGCAGTTGGGCGTTAGCGTATTTCGTGTTTGAGACGGTATTTTTGCCTTCGCTCTTACCGTTAGGTCTTGGCTTTTTTGTGATTGTGGGTCTTACGGTTCTGATTGGGATTCTGATTAGCCGCGATGTTGTCAGCAAGCCGCCCCTTGAAGTGCTCCGTCTTGAAGCGTCGTAACGCTGACCGTTTTGTTTGCTCACGGATGTTATTCATGCTGCGTTAGTTCATCAAACTTGGCTAGGAGCTTTTCTTTTTTTGCGGCAAGATTTGGCTGCGCATCAATGTAGAGCGAGAGCGCCTCACGCATGGTTTTAGCGTGCGCCACAGCTCGGCGATATGCTTCCCTTTCATTTCTCTCCTCTGGCACTTGAAACTGAATTGGCAAAAGATTAAACGCTGAATGCATCATGTCGCGAATTTTTTTGAAATCAATGTGGCGCTGCTGCTCTCTTCGACATGATATTATCATGCGCACAATTGCATCTTGGACATTATACTCTTTCAGCATTTGACAAATCTTCTGCTCAATCTCACTATGCTCTTTTACTTCTCTGACATCTATTTCTATGGTGAGCATTCGGCGTGCTGGGGTTGGCACATGGCGATAGGTTGCGCGTTTTTGCTCGTCAATTTCCACGATAACAAATCCTTTTGGGTCTTTTTCTTCCGAGAATGTGATGCGCTCAATACTGCCTGAATACACCACTGGCGGTTCGCCGCGCTCTGCTGCGCCCGGATTCAGGTCTTGATGCTTGTGAATATGCCCCAAAGCGACATAGCTAAACTCTCGCTTTGCCACAGACGCCACACTAAACATCACATCGTTGGTGTTGATTTTTTCTGACCCGGGACACACAGTGGCATTGACGATGTGTATATGCGCCGCCAAAATAGCTGGATAAGTCAATCGCTCTTGGGCAATTTTTTCCGCTTCATTTTCAATAAAGCCGATGTAAGTTTCGTGTATTTGTGCTCGCAGTTCTTCTGCCGTTTTGCCTTGATTTTCTTTCAAGCCTGCCAGTATGTTTCTCGAGGGCCAAGGCAGTCCTACAATTCGCACTTTGCCAGATTTGGTCATAAAGTCATGACTGTGCGGACGCGAAAAAAGATAGACCCTCTCATGCAGTTCAGGGAAAATTTGCAAGGCGTTTGCTTTTCCAAATGCCGCTGGGTAATCGTGATTGCCAACCACAAATACCACAGGAATGCCCTTGTCGAGCAACGGTCTTAATGCGCGTGCCAAGATGCGCTGTTCAGTCGGCGATGGCAACGCATCTTTGTAAGCATCGCCACAGAAGAGAAACAGGTCAATGTCTTCTTGCAACGCCACCCCAACCATAAACTCGAGGCTTTTTTGCACATCGAGCCAGCGCGAGTTTAAGCCTGTCGCTGCATCGTGGCGTCCGTGCGTGTCGTATCCGACATGAATATCTGCTGTATGTAGAATTTTCATTGTGTTTTCTTTGTGATTACAAGGTCATCATGCTTTTATGGCTTACGACTTGTATGCTCGGAAATGTAACACGTTTCGCTGCAACCAAAAAGTTTGTAGCGATTCTCGGCTACAGCATTGTAGAGTGCATCGCCAAATCCAGCTTTCCAGAACGGACTTGCCAATTTCAGTAAGGGAAATTTTTCAGACAGCTTTTCAATTGCCGCCATGCGCTGATAGACCTGCCCTTGCTCATCGATAAAGTGCAATGTGGCTCGCAACTCTTCTTCTTTCAATGCAAACTGCACTATCAAGCTATCTGCTTTCTGAAATGGCACCAATTCCACTCGATACTCTTGCCCTTCTTGATTGAGCGGTTCAAGCCAGCGAATGAGGCGAATACACAGGTTGCAATGCCCGTCGTAAATCAGAATCGGCTTTGGCATGATGTTGCACAACTTTTTTGCAGTAAAACTTGCAAACTCTGCTGAAAATTCACCATGCCCACAGGGACTTTACTATTTCGTGAAAAAGAGCAGGTCTTCAATGCGGCGCTGCACTGCATCAAGCGGCATTGTAAATGACAGTGCCACCTCTTTGCTGTTGATGGTTCTTTCGAAGTAGGCAAGCCTTACGCGGCGCTCCACAGGTTGCTGGTTCAAGTCTGTCGGTTGCGCATATTCAAACACACTGATAGTCGCTTGCTTTGGCAGGCAGATTGTATCGCTACCGTTGATTAAAGTTTCTGGCTGCTCAAAGCTCACTTGAATTTGCGTGCGTTTGGCAGTATCCAATTGTGCCACGGCTTGCACTTGTGCTGTCACTGAATCAATCTCGACGATTTGAAAGCCTTTTGCAGTTCGCAGCGTGTAGATGATTGTTTTGCCCCTTTGGCTCATGCCTTCCAGCGAATCGATTGGCACTGTCAATTCAGGCGCACATAGAAAAATGTCCATAGCATCTTTGAAATTTGCCTCAATGCCTGTGGCGCGGCGCAAGTTCTCCGGATTATTTTGTCCCACCAACACCGTGTTTTGAAATGGGATATAGACAAATATGCTATCGGCGCGTAGCAGTGTCTCGGCAGCTACGATGCCCAAAAATACGGTTGCCACAATTTGCACCCCTTCATGACGCTTGACTTTTAGCACACAACTGAGCGATTGCTGCACTTCAGGCATATGAATTTGCACGCTACCGAATCCTTCCATGCTCTGCACACGGCGCCCCAGATAGGCAGCACGCTCATAGAGCCTGATGAGCGCTGAGTCCCAAGTTGGTTGAGCACTTTGTTTCAAGAAAAGTGCTCTTTCAGGCTGCTGCGTGGCACAGCTTGCAACCACCATACCCACTATGGCAAGTAGCACAGATTGGGAAATTTTCATCTTATGACCTATTTCTCGAAGATGACACTCAAATCATGTTTCGGGGCAATTTGGCAGGCGAGTCGTTCGTTTGGTTTAAGCAGTTTTTGCGCAAGGAAATCTTTTTCGGCGCGTGTTAGCGGGGGCAAATGCTCACTGCCTTGACTAATGACCACACGGCATGTGGTGCACAGTCCCATTCCGCCGCAGGCTCCACCGATTTGCACGCCTTCGTCGAGTGCAAGGTCTTGCAGCGACCGCTCGGTTGGGTTATCAGTTTCAATCGTATAGCGCTCTTCTTTGCCATTGCCATATCTTACCGTAATCTCCAGCTTTGCCATGATTATTTGCTGTTGTGCAGTTGTTGGTAGAGCACATTTACGCTTTTGTGCACAAATGCATCTGCAATGCTTTGCATACGATTTTGCATTTGCGCACACATAAATGCTTTTCCCATCAATGCGCCCAAGGGATGAAAGTCTGTTCCAGAGGCGCGCTGCAGCCGAATATGCAGTTGCATTCTTACTAGCGTATGCGGCTCGCTTGGCGTACTGTTTGGCGCTACCTCGAATGCCAGTTGGCACTTCATCCAATCTCGGGCTTGTTCGTCAGGCGTGTGGTGCGTAAAGACTGCGCCGTTTTTACAAAATTCGGTGGGAATGCTTACACGCAGCGTTGGGGCAAGCGGCATTTCTACATCGTATTGCCATTCGTATAGCGGCAAGCCATTTTTGCTTGTGCCAATTAGCTTGACCGCTTTGACGGACGGCATGTAATCTTCAAATGTCTTCGGCTGCGATAAAAACTGCATGAGGGATTCTTTTTCGATGGGCACATCATATACAGTGTTGACTTCCGCATGGATACAGAAGTTTTCCGCGCTCATTGGTCAGAACGTTTGGTTCAACACAAATATAGCAAAGCAGGCTGACTTACCGTTAGGGCTTTAGTAGCAATTTTCCGACGGTTTTGCGCCCTTCCAGCAATGCATGCGCTTCTTTGGCTTGACTTAGTGGCAATTGCTGAGAGATAACTACGGTTAAACTTCCGTTTTGAATCCATGTAAAAAGGTCTGTGGCACGCCAGAGCAATTCTTCGCGTGTGGCAGTGTAGTGCACAAGCGAGGGTCGTGTCAGAAATAGCGAGCCTTTTTGGCTAAGTAGCAACAGGCTCACAGGCGGCACCACGCCGCTTGCATTACCAAATGAGACAAACATGCCGCGCGGTCTCAGCACACTTAAACTTCCCTCGAAGGTATCTCTACCGACGGAATCATAGACCACATCTACACCTCTGCCATTGGTCAGCCGTTTTGTTTCCGCGATAAAATCTTCTTTGGTATAAAGAATGACTGCATCGGCACCCATGCGTTTTGCCAGTTCGGCTTTTTCTTCGGTGGATACCGTGCCAATCACGCGGGCTTGACGCATCTTGGCAAGTTGCACCAGCAGCAATCCTACACCACCTGCCGCAGCATGGATGAGGGCAGTCTCTCCGGGTTTGAGCGAATAGGTGGAATGCACAAGATAGTGAGCGGTCATGCCTTGCAGCATGACAGCAGCTGCTTGTTCCATTGAGACAGCATCTGGCAGTGCAACCAGCAACTCTTCTGGCACGGCATGGTATTCGGCGTAGGCGCCTAAGTTTCCTCCCGCGTAATACGCCACGCGGTCGCCTTTCCTGAAGAGCTTGCAGGCTTCTCCGACCTCTTCCACAATTCCTGCACCTTCTACGCCCGGTGTAAATGGCAGCATTTGTGGATAGAGCCCTGTGCGGTGATAAATATCAATGTAATTTACTCCTATCGCATGCAATTTCACGAGCACTTCATGAGGTTTAAGTCGCGGTGTGTCTTTTTCTCGCAGTTTTAATTCTTCTTCACTACCATATTTTTCTACGACAATAGCTTTCATTTCTTTCCGCTGGAAAGTATCTGTAGCAATTCTTCAGCATGCGTCTCAGGTTTGACTTTTGGAAATACTCGTTCAATTTTTCCGTTTTCGTCAATCAGGTAAGTAACACGGTTCGTTCCCATGTACTTTTTTCCGTACAGGCTTTTTTCGCCCCAGACACCGTAATCTTGAACAATTTTTTTCTCAGTATCTGCTAAAAGCCGAAATGGCAGGTTATATTTTTCCGCAAATTTTTTGTGCTTTTTTTCATCATCGACACTTACACCTAAAACTTCCACATTAATTTTTTTGAATTTCTCAAAATTGTCGCGAAATCCACATGCCTCTTTGGTACAGCCCGGCGTATCATCTTTGGGGTAGAAATACAGGATTACTTTTTTTCCCCTAAACTGCTCCAGTGTGACGGGTTCTCCATTTTGGTCAATCGTCTTAAAATTTGGGGCTTGCATACCAACTTCTAAAAGTGCCATACGGTACAGTTTATTTTGAATTGATACTCAAGATTGCTGTTTGAATTGTACGGCTTTCCACGGCTTAAATAAATCCTTTACTTTATTGCGCTGATACTTTCCTGTTGAAGTTACTGGAATTTCATCACTGAAGAGCACCACTTTTGGGCATTTGTTAAAAGGCAATTTTTCTGCGCATTTTTTGATAATTTCCTCACTTGTAAGCGTTACTCCTTCTTTGAGTTGCACCAGTGCCCCAACTTCTTCGCCATACCAATCATTTTCGAACCCTACGGCAATAGCGGCTTTTACGCCCGGGATGCTGCAGAGTACTTCATCAATTTCTAAGGGTGAGATATTAACACCGCCTCGAATAATTAGTTCTTTAATTCTTCCAGTAATAAAGAAGAACTTCCTGCCTTTTTCATCGGTCTTGAAAAATCCTTCGTCTCCGCTATGGAACCAGCCTTTTTCGAAGGCTTTCATGTTGGCTTCTTCATTTTGGTAGTAGCCTTTCATCACATTATGTCCACGAATAACAATTTCTCCTCGCCAGCCTTCTCGCACCTTTTCACCCCGTTCATTAAAGATTGCCATTTCATTAGGTGGAATTGGCACACCAATAGAAGGGAACCCGTATTCGCTTAACCACTTTCGATGTTCTTCTTCGCTTAAATCTAATGGCAAGAAACATGAGTAGCAAGTGGTTTCGGACAGTCCGTATCCATGAATAATTTTTAAGCCATAGCGTTTTTCAAATGCCATCGCAAGTTCTACGGTTAGCGGTCCTGCTCCACAAATGAAGTGGCTAAAATGCGAGAGGTCGTACTTTGAAATATCAATATCTGCATGTAGGAGAAATTGCAGCAGCGTAGGCACCACGCTTACAATTTTTACTTTTTCATTTGCCACTCTCTCAAAAAATACTTCAGTCTGAAATTTCTGATTTAATACTACGGAGCCACCATAGTATAGCGGTGTTAGAAGTGTCACTACTGTGCCATTGACGTGGTGAATAGGCAGCACGCACATCATCACATCGCCTTCTTTTAAGCCATGCCACGCTGCAATCGCATCAGCATCTACTAGCAGATTATACTGTGTTAGCACTACACCTTTGGGCAGCCCTGTTGTGCCACTGGTATAGACAATCATTGCTTCAGTCTCTAAGTCAGCATAGGTGGCTCGATTTTCATCAGCAGTCGCCTTTGGCTTAACGCGCGAGTCAATGATGTGTGCTTGCCCGAATTCGTCTGGAAATGCGGCGATGGTTTGTTCAAAATCACCAGATGGTAAGATGGTCAGATTTAGTCCCAGACTTTCAATCATGGGCAGGTATTCATCGCGTACAAAAGCCAGCTGTACGCCAGCGTTTTCTAAAATGTATTTAATTCGCTCAGGCGTCTCTCCGACATTGATGGGCACCACGGTCATCCCTGCACACCACGCCGCAAAATACTGCACAACAGCATCAATGTGGTTATGCGATACAGTGGCCACACGGCTTTCTTCAATCAAGCCCTGTGCACGCAGGTAGTTTGCCGTCTGAAGCACTCTTCGCCGAAACTCCTCGTATGTGTAACGCATCACCACACCGCCACTTGCGTAGAATGTGATGAACGTCTCGTTTTTGTGGCGACTTGCCTTCTCGAGCAGCAGCTCGAGAATATTGGTATACTTTACCAAGTAGTTCGTCGGTAAGTAGGTCTGGCCGTCAATAATCACGGCATGCGACATGTGGGTATTGAAAATGAGGTCCTTGTTCATAGCTGTGCTATTTTGTACTATGTTTTTGCCAAGTTAATCTCTTCAAAAGACATGATAGGCTTCACTCTTATGAGACTGTTCTTTCTGCCAAAAGTGCCGACTGACGTTATATTTGCAACTCGACTTAGCAAGCAACTCAATGTAGCTCTGCATCGCAAAAGTCATGTTTCAGCTCTACCCTTTCACCCAAACGCTATCAGCATGGTTGTGCCGGGTTTCATGCTAGCCCGTGCAAATTTGTAGATTCGACACAAAACCATACAGACAGCGCCACAACACTATGAAATTTTTCTTTGAAATTACCACTATGCAGGCTTTCCTTAGAATGATGCTGCTTAGCAGTGCTTTTTCTCTCTTTGCTCCTGAAATTGTTGCACAAGTGCTTGGTGAAGCCAGTTCAGACGACATTCGAGAGCAACCGCGTGAGATGTCTTTCCGAAGCATTGAGGTTGGCATTACACCGTATGCTACCCTGCAGCCGCTTTCGGACAACAACGCTCGCCTGCCTTTTGTTATCACACGCGCCACATTCTCGGCACTTGCTCGCTTGGATAACACCATGCTTTACATTGATTACTCGGTTGGCAATATCCCCAACTTTCCTGATGCTGTTACCATGGTTAGTGGTGGCGTCAGGTTTGATTTTGATTTCTTTCTCATTCCCCCTGCCAGTGATGTGCTGCGACCGCTCATTTGCTTTACCAGTGTGGCTGATATTGTCAGTGCAAGCACCCCGCCCAGCCCACAAACCACAAACGTCAGCAATCTTAACATTGCTACCATCGGAGTCGGCGCTGGACTTGGCTTAGCTTATCAGAGCAAACAGTGGATTACTCAAGCGAAAGCAGAAGGGTTTGTTGCTGTTGCTTCTCAAGGGTTTAGTCCTGTTGTGGGTTTTAGTAGCGGACTTATCGGTGATGTTACCGTGCATTTTCCATATCTTCTTAATAAAATTGGCTTAGCTTTCACATACCGGTTTCGCACCAGTGCCTCACGCTTTGCAAATAACACTCAGTTCAGCTATTCATTTCTTTCTCATACCATTACGGCGGGAATTACTTTCTAAATCATCCTGTTTGCCGATATGAGAAAACAAGACATCCTTCAAGAACTCGAGGACATCGCCAAACGACTTGGCTATCGTCTGCGTTACGAGAAGGGGAACTTTGTGGGGGGTGACTGCCGCGTGCGGCAAGAAAAAATCTTGGTCATCAACAAATTTTTGCCAATTGAAGGACGCATTGCCACGCTTGCCAGAGCACTCTCACGCATCGGTGTGGAGGGGTTGTTCATCACACCGCAGGTCAGAAAACTGATTGATGAAGAATCGGCTCAAAAAAATCGTTCATCTTTTGCTCAACACTCGACGCCTTGACACTTGCACTTATGAAGATTACACTCTTAGGTTCAGGAACTTCACAGGGCATTCCAGTTCCGCTCTGCCAATGCCGCGTTTGCACCTCAACCGATGTGCGAGATAAGCGCCTGCGCTGCTCTGCACTCGTTGAAACCGCTGGGCTTTCCATCTTAATTGACACTTCAATAGACTTCCGCCAGCAAATGCTACGCAGCAAGGTGCAACGCATTGACGCTGTTTTGCAAACGCACCATCACTACGACCATCTCTTTGGATTGGATGATATTCGTGCCTTCAGCAACGCCCAACAAGCCCCGATTGATTTTTACACCTCTCCGCAGTGTGAGCCTGAAGTCATGCGTCGTTTCGGCTATGCATTTAGCGAACAAAACCTGAAATGGGGCTTGCCTTCTTTGAAGATGCATGTAGTTGATGCACCGTTTGTCATCGAGAAAAATGGTCAGCGTGTTGAGGTAATTCCAATTGATGTTGGACACGGCAATATCGTCATCTACGGCTATCGCATTGGCAATTTTGCATATCTGACTGACTGCAAAACCCTACCCACTCACTCGTATGAGCGCTTGCAAGGATTGGATGTTTTGTTCATTGATTGCCTTAGATTGAAACCCCATCCTACTCATGCGTGCCTGTCTGAAACGCTCGCTCACATTGAACGCATTCAGCCGCGCAGAGCTGTACTCATCCACATGAGCCATGAAGTCTCACATGCTGAACTGGAAGCCATGCTTCCTGAACACATTTGCGTTGGCTACGATGAAATGGTAGTTATCTTGGACTGAATAGAAGGCAGGTTTGACACGCTCGCCTCTCCCTGCTCTGCACGCTCACACTGGGCTTACAGATTCATTCATCGATGATAGAATCTTTTGCAATTCTCGTTCGACCTTTTCACCTGCATCCATTGTCTCTAATGGGTCTCGACGCAAGCGATGACGCAGAGCTGGCACGGCTACTGCTTTTATATCATCGAGTGTAACGGTCGTGCGACCAAAAAATGCCGCATGCGCCGATGCTGCACGTGATACGGTCAGTTCGCCACGATGCCCATCGATACCCAGATTCATGCACAGTTCAGCAATCAGCATGAGCAAATCATCAGGCAGCTCGACTTTACTAACCAATTTTTGTGCCTGCACGATGCGGGCTTGAAGTGCTTGTTGTTCTGGCTTCCAAGTCTCTAAAAATTCATCAGGATTGGCATCGAAGGCACGGCGGCGCTTGACAATTTCTACTCTTTGTGCAAGGTTAGTGATGGTAGTGATTCGCGCATGCAATCCAAAGCGGTCGAGCAGTTGCGGGCGTAATTCACCTTCTTCAGGGTTTCCTGAGCCTACCAGCACGAACCGCGCCGGGTGCTTGATGCTGATGCCTTCTCGCTCTACGACATTGACGCCACTTGCCGCCACATCTAATAGCACATCTACCAAATGGTCATCGAGCAAATTGACTTCATCGATGTAGAGAAACCCACGATTTGCCCGCGCCAACAGTCCTGCTTCAAATGCTTTTTCACCTTTGGTGAGTGCTTTCTCAATATCTATGGTGCCGCAGACACGGTCTTCTGTCGCCCCCAACGGTAGATCTACAACAGGCACAGGGATTTTTTCAGCATGCAGTTTGCGCGCTGCACGCGATGCCTTTGTATCAGCCTGTTGTGCTTTTTCTTGCATAACCTCTTCCACCGTGCGGTTGAAGACATCACCTTCTGCGCGTTCAATCATAGGCAAGACATCTGCCAGCGCCCGTACTGTTGTCGATTTGCCTGTGCCACGATGCCCCATGACCAACACACCGCCAATGCGCGGGTCAATTACATTGAGCAGCAGGCACAGTTTCATTTCATCTTGCCCAACAATTGCCGTAAATGGAAATACTTTTCCAGTCTTTCCAGAAACCGAGCTTGCTTTATGTGCCAGTTCCGATTCGTTTTTGTCCTTTTTGCTACTCGTGTGGTTGTCTGTGTGTGCTTTTTTGGCTGGCTTAGACATATATTGACTTGCGTTACAAAATGTTCAAAGGCAATTTGGGTGTTCTAATTGTTTGCAAAGTTAAGGAATTGCCCACGATGCTGAAAGCTGTTCATTTTCCCATTCAAATTTTGCGCGGCGATGTCCTTTTGCATCCAGACGCAGCCAATCTAATGCATGCACTTTGGTTTCCACGACAGCAAAATTTTCCTTGCCAATTTCGCTTTCTTCTTCGGTTGGGCTACGCTCAATGAGGTAGTCTGGCAGGCCCGATGTAGGTTCGCTAACAAGTGTGCCCGGTGGCAATAGGGTTGCATAGCAGCGCCTGCTCATCAGCTGGGTCCGTTGCCAGCGTTCTTCTGACAATGGCGTCTGATGCCACACAGTTGCCTTGCCTACAAATCGCAGTTGAATTTTGAGTTCAGGATGATAGAATAGCCATGCGCAGTTTGGATTTGTGCGCAAGTCTCCAATTTTAGCAGAACGAATATCGGTGTGGCAAAAGAGCTGTCTTGCATCTTTGCAGACGCCGCGTAGCACCACTGTTCGCACCTCTGGCATGCCGTTTCTGACCGTCGCAAATGTTCCCAGATGCATGGGGTGCCGGCGGTCTTTGACAGCTTGTTGCAAAAGTTGCCATGCCTCTTCCAAGATGATGTCTAATGATTCCAGTGTTAGAGTCTCTGCCATGTTTCTGCTTGATTTAATTTCAGAGGCAATTGCAAATGCTTCAGTTTTCTTGCTTATGCTTAGACAACTATTTACTCATTTGCGATTTGCGCATGAGTATCTTGCCAGTCTTTGCTTTCGCATGTCTTTTGCTTTGATTAAATTTTGGTTTTGATGTCTAACGCTTCTCATGAGGATTTCCGTTCAACTCTTTGTTGCACTTTGCACACTTGTTTGCCTCTCGTGCAAAAAGCAAAAGCCTTCATCACAGCCCGAGAATGCTCCTCAATACCGAATGGCGGCAGGCGGCAAGGTCTACGGCGGTACCTACGCCTACGCCGAACTCCAGCCCCTGACGACGCTGGACCCTGCGCAACTTATCGAGAATGTTTCGCAGCATGCGGCACACCAACTCTATGATTTGCTCATAGATCTCGACCCATATACTCTTTCACCTGTACCTGAACTGGCTGAACGTTGGGAGATTTCGGAAGATGGGCTTCTATACACTTTCACGCTACGCGATAGTGTCTTTTTCCACAACGACCGCTGTTTCCCGCAAGGCATAGGGCGCAAGCTCACCGCTGCCGATGTCAAGTATTCTTTTGAGCGCATCTGCGACCCTACCACAAACACGAAAGGATTTTGGGTCTTTCGTGACAAAGTTGTTGGGGCTACGGAATTCTATGAAGACCGCCGCTTGGCACGTGCTGAAAACCGTCCACCAAAAGTCCTCGGCGTGCGTGGTTTTGAAGTTCTTGATGACCGGCGTTTTAGAATCCGCCTCATCAAACCATTTGCACCTTTCCTGATGACGCTTGCTTCAGCCTTCTGCTACATCATTCCGCGTGAAGCTGTTAGCTACTACGGTGTCAATTTTACTCGGCATCCCGTAGGCACCGGTCCTTTTATGCTCGACGAATTTGCCCCGAACTTTCTCAAGCTGAAGCGCAACCCTCGTTACTGGCAGAAAGATAGCCATGGCAACAGTTTGCCTTACCTTCAAAATATCATCCTTTATTTTTCACGCCCAGCGTCAGTGCAACTTGAGCAACTCGAGCGCGGCGAAATTTTAGAGCTCAATCAACTTCCTGCTGACCTCAGGCAGAAGGTTTTGCCTAACGGCACACTTGCTGCTAATTATCAAGACCGCTTCAGCTACTTTGCGACTCCTTCGCTGTCGGTTCAGTTTTGCGGCATGAATTGTGCGCTTGCACCTTTCAACGACAGCCGCGTTCGTCAAGCTTTTTCACTTGCTCTCGACCGCGAGTCTATCTCATTATCCGTTTTACAAAGCCGTCAGTATGCTGCCACGCGTGGCTTGGTGCCGCCAGTGCTCACGCTCTACGAAGCCATCAAAGAGCAAAACCCTACCAAACCCGCAAAAGATAAAGCCAAGTCGGCACGTTTTATTGAGCTTGAGCCATTTGACCCAACCAAAGCCCGTGAACTGCTTGCTAGTGCTGGCTATCCCGATGGCAAAGGATTTCCATTGCTTCCACTTTACTACGATTCTACCAACTCACGCAATCGGCTACTTGCCGAGAGCATCCGCGCCTTGCTCAAGCAACACCTCAATGTTGAAATTCAACCTACACCGCTCCCATGGTCTGAACACTTGAAAGTGTGTGAGTCTGGTCGCGCCGCCTTTTTCTTGTTGGGCTGGGTTGCCGATTATCCCGAGCCAGAAAATTTTCTCAACCTTTTGTACGGCAAGTTTGTGCCTGCCGACACCAGCGCTGTCAGCTACCCCAACATGCAACGTTACTGCAATCCAGCCTTCGATGCGCTCTTCGAACAGGCACTTGCCACTCAGAACGACTCGCTGCGCTATCGCCTCTATGCCGAAGCGGAACGGCTCGCACTCAACGACGCTCCTCTCCTACTGCTGATTTATGACCGTGATGAAAAGCTGCTGGCTAAAGCCGTTCAAGATTATCCCCTCAATGCCATGGACCGGCGCGACCTAAAATACGTCTGGCTCAATTACCCCACCTCACCCACTGCAGAGCGGTAAGGACAAATGTTAAGAAACAGTTAACTTTCTCCGTTCAATTGCTGAATCACGTTACTTTTTTGCTAATCCAACTCTGTGGTAAGTATGCGTCTGATGTTTCTAGTTGCTGCATGGCTTTGTTTTTACACCTCCCCTATGCTTCTTCGGGCTCAAGATTTGTCGAATCGTGATATTCTTTTGCTTCTGCAAGAAGGGGTGGCGCGCCTTAACCAAAAGGATTATCCTGCCGCACTCAACTTTTTTAATGAAGTCCTCAAGCTAAGTCCTCATAATAGCATTGCATTGGTCAATCGTGGTATTGTCAAGGCAAGGTTAGGCAATTACGAGGGCGCAATTTTGGACTATTCGGCAGCGCTGAACATTGATTCCACCGACTTTCGAACTTACTACAACCGTGGGCGCGCATACATGGAACTCAAGCAATACGAACTTGCTATTGCAGATTTCACTGCCGCTCTGCGTCTTGATTCCGGGTACGCTAATGCTTACACCAATCGCGCCAATGCCCGGCTACAGCTCAACGACTCAATCGGCGCCTATCAGGATTACATCAAAGCTGCACAACTAGGTTCTCTCAAAGTGCGTGAATTTCTCAAATCCAAAGGCATAGACTGGGAACGCGCACAGTAAATCACGCTTATGCCTCAGGCTCCTTGAGTGGAAAGACATAAAACTTCTGAATCTGCACAAAGCCTTCTTTTTTGAACGGACGTGAAGTTTGCATGACAAGTTCTGTGCCCTCAACCATCAACCGATACTCACTTATCGCACCTTTGAAAAATTCCTCTTTTACAACTGCCCGAAATACATTTTCACCTTGTGGTTTCTCTACGGGCACAATGTGCTCTGGGCGGATAACAACATCAAACACTTTTGCACTCATTTCTCCTTGATTGTGCTGCAAGACTAAGCCTGTTTCGGACTTTATCAAGAATTTATCCAGTCGCCGCATGCGCAAAGAATTTGCATCTCCGATGAAGGTGGCGCCAAAATGCGTTTTTGGTCGTTCATAGACTTCTCTTGGCGAACCGATTTCCATCATTTTTCCCTGATGAAGTAGTATTAAGCGGTCTGCTAACATGAGTGCTTCTTCCTGGTCATGCGTAATGTAGATGAAGGTCTTGCCTGTTTTGCGTTGTAGAGACTTGAGCTCTTTTTGCAACTCGCGACGCAGCACAATATCTAAGTTCGAGAGTGGCTCATCGAGCAAGACAATCTGCGATGGAGCGGCAATAGCGCGTGCAATCGCCACACGCTGCTGTTCTCCGCCAGATAGCTTTGCAGTGGAACAATAGAGCTTGTCATCAATTTGCAAGGTCTTTGCCGCCTGCACCACGGTCTGATGAATGTCTGTTTCACGCCAGCGTGCTTCGCGTAGCCCAAATGCAATGTTTTCATAGACATTCAGATGCGGAAAGAGAGCATAGTTTTGAAAGACCATCACCGCATTGCGGGCGTGTGTTGGCACTCGCGTTACATCTTTGTCATCGAACAAGATCCTGCCTTCATCGCATTTCTCCAACCCTGCAACGATGCGCGCCAAAGTTGATTTGCCGCTACCTGACTTTCCCAGCACCGCAAAAAATTCCCCATCGTTGCATTGAAAGGAAAGGTTATCCAGAACCAAACGATTGCCAAAACGTTTGGTGAGGCTTTCAACGCTAAGTTTCACAGGTGTCTTTTCAAATTGAAAATGTGTTTTGATTTCGGTTTAGCTTACGGCAACATACGCCGTGCTTCTTCAAGAATGGCGACGCTTGCTGATGTTCCTATTCGTGAGGCACCTGCTTCCAGCATGGCAACGACTTCCTTGTAGCTTCTTATTCCCCCAGAGGCCTTGACGCCAAGTTCATTGCCTACTGTCTTGCGCATTAATCTTACATCTTCTTCGGTTGCACCCGCTTTTGCAAAGCCAGTGGAGGTCTTGACAAATGCCGCACCCATGCTTTTTGCGATTTCACATGCCATTGCTTTTTCGGCATCATTCAGAAGCGCTGTTTCCAGAATGACTTTTACACCTACCTGCCGCTCTTTTGCCACCTTGACGACGCTCTGAATATCGCGCTCCACTGCACTATACACTTTTGCTTTGAGCAGCCCAATTGGCAAGACCATATCAATTTCCTGCGCCCCCTGCTGAATGACAAACTCCGCTTCCTTCACCTTTAGCTCCGTTGGTGTGGCGCCCAGCGGAAATCCTACCACGGTGCAAATTTTTACCTCTGTTTCTGCCAACAGTTGTGCACATTGCTGCACAAAAATAGGATTCACACAGACGGCATAAAAACCATACACCTTAGCTTCATTACACAGCCGCTCAATATCTCTCAGTGTTGCTTCAGGTTTGAGGTTAGTGTGATCAATAAGTTTTGCAAGTTCGCTGAGCTGATGTACTACCATTGCAGAGAAAATAAGGGTTGATGGATAACTTCTTTCAGGGCTGTAGGGGTTTGTGCTGAATATACAATAAATCTTTTCATATTTGGAAAAGACTTGCTTTGCTTGCTTTTTTTGAAGCGCAGCAGGGATTTTTTACTTGATGAAGCTTGATTAGCTCAAATTTCACACCCGCATTTCTTTCAAGCAAATTTGTACAAATTCTATACCCAATTTTTATGAAGGTCTATCTGCTTAAGTCTAAAGGCAAAGGTTCTGTGCCTGACTACATTCAAGTTCGCAATGAAACTCATGCGATTATTGGCTATTTCAAAGCTAGCAACCTTGAAAAAGGTTTGGATGAAATTGGTATCAACGACCCCATTCGGCGCCAGCGTGCTATTGCACTCCTTGAGCAATTGCCGTATGGGAAAATTGTTCAGGCAGATTTATAGCCATCTTTCACTTTGACTTTGCATCAAAGCTGGCAACTGATTCATGATTGAGCAAATGGTAAGTCTTTCATGCCGCAATTGGTTGGCGCAATTATTCAATCGTGCAGGCTGTGTCCAAGGGTCTTGAGCACTGATTTTCCTGTTGATGGATTTCCTTGCACGGAAATTTTTGCTTTGCTATGCATAGCATTTATTCTTTGCATGCGCTTGGGTATATTTATGGCTTATTGCCTTACGTAGGCGGTTGCTTGAAGCAATGAGGTTTCGCATTAACAACATGCACACACAACGCATTACCAATTTTCAGCCATGTCAAAGGAACTTATACCGTCTTCGCTTGAAGAACTAAACGACCAGATGCGGATGCGTCGTCAAAAACTTCAGAAACTTCGTGAGTTAGGCATCGACGCTTATCCGCACTCTTTTGATGTTACGCACTATGCCCAACCCATCTTGGATTCGTTCAAAGATGGTGAGTCTACAACTGTCTCAGTTGCTGGTCGCATCATGAGCATTCGTAACATGGGGAAAGCCTCGTTCTTTCACATCCAAGATTCTACTGGGAAAATTCAAATCTACCTGCGTCAAGATGATGTTGGCGAGACTACTTATGACATCTTCAAACATCTCTACGATATAGGTGATTTTGTAGGCATCAAGGGCTTTACGTTTCGCACAAAGCTGGGAGAAATTTCCGTTCATGCTAAAGAAATCGTGATGCTTGCCAAAGCTTTGCGTCCCCTTCCAATTGCCAAGGAAAAAGAGGTTAATGGTCAGAAGATTGTCTATGATGCCTTCTCAGATAAAGAGCTTCGTTATCGCCAGCGGTATGTAGACTTGGTTGTCAATCCACACGTGCGCGAGGTTTTTCGCAAGCGTGCTAAAATTATCAACACTATCCGTGCCTTCCTTGATGAAAAAGGATACTTGGAAGTCGAAACGCCTATTCTACAGCCAGTCTACGGTGGCGCCACTGCTCGTCCATTTATCACGCATCACAATGCATTAGACATGGATTTGTATTTGCGCATTGCTAATGAACTGTATCTTAAACGGCTGATTGTAGGCGGCTTTGAAGGCGTCTATGAGTTTGCTAAAGATTTCCGTAATGAAGGGCTTAGTCGTTTCCACAACCCTGAATTTACGCAGGTTGAGTTTTATGTCGCCTATAAAGATTATTTCTGGATGATGGAGCAAGTCGAAATACTCTTCGAGCGCATTGCCCTGACTGTTAATGGCACCACAAAAGTTCATTTCAATGGTTATGACGTGGATTTGAAACCCCCTTATCGCCGCCTCACCATTACTGATGCCATTAAAGAATTCACTGGCAAAGACATCGAAGGCAAAAGTGAACATGAACTTCGTCAAATTGCTCAGGAACTTGGGCTACATCCAGCTTCTACTGATAGCAGTGGCAAAATCATTGATGCTATTTTCAGTGAATGTGTTGAACCTCGTCTAATTGCACCCACTTTTGTTATTGATTACCCGATTGAGATGTCGCCGCTTACCAAAAAGCATCGTTCCAAGCCCGGGCTTGTCGAACGCTTTGAGCTTATTATTGCTGGCAAGGAATTTTGTAACGCCTACACCGAACTCAATGACCCAATTGACCAGCGAGAACGATTGGAAGAACAAGCACGCTTACGCGAACGCGGTGATGATGAAGCCATGACGATTGACGAAGACTTTCTACGTGCTCTTGAGTATGGCATGCCTCCCACAGCTGGCATCGGTATTGGCATCGACCGCCTCACCATGCTTATTACCGGTCAAGACTCTATTCGCGATGTGATTCTCTTTCCACAAATGCGACCCGAATAAGGCATCCGATTTGTTTGCTATGACGAACGAAGTAACGCATTCACAATTCTTGCCTTGTCATGCTGAGCGTAGCGAAGCATCCACATACTAGATTTCTCGCTATTGCTCGGAATGACACCGCTCTTGTCATGCTGAACGAAGCGTAGCGAAGTGAAGCATCCATGAGTGGATTCCTCGCTACCGCTCGGAATGACAGGAAAAAGGAGCTTGGAATGACAAAAAGCTCAAGGTATGACGGGGAAAACAGCATGATTTGTAGGATTGGAGTAAATGCTGCGTTACTTCATTCGCACGGCACAGACGCAAGCCATATCGACAATATCACTTGGTTTTGCACCACGTGAAAGATCATTCATGGGTTTTGCCAGCCCCTGAATGACTGGACCAATAGCCGTGGCTCCGCCAAGCCGCTCGGCAAGTTTATAGCCGATATTGCCTGCATCTAAGTTTGGAAAGATGAACACATTGGCTCGACCTGCCACAGGGCTATCAGGGGCTTTACGCTTACCGACACTTTCAACAAATGCGGCATCAAACTGCAGTTCACCATCAATTTCCAGCTCAGGGCAGCGCGCTTTGGCAATTTCCGTGGCACGAATGACTTTCTCGACAGACTCGTGCGATGCACTACCTTTTGTGGAGAAAGAGAGCATTGCCACTTTCGGCTTTTCGCCTGTGAGCATCTGATGCGATTGAGCTGAAGAGATAGCAATATCTGCTAATTCTTCTGCAGAGGGATATGGCACCACTCCACAATCGGCAAACGTAAAAACACGTCCTGCCGCTGACGGATGCTCAGCTGGAAACGCCATCAAAAAGAAACTGGAGACCAAATTTGTGCACTCTTTATCTACTCCAATCACTTGAATCGCAGCACGCAACACATCAGCTGTTGTGTTTACTGCTCCAGCCACGCAGCCATCTACTTCGCCTCGGCGCACCATCATAGCTCCCCAAAATAGTGGGTTGCTCATTATCCTCTCTGCCTCACTTCTGCTTATGCCTTTGTGCCGACGTAAATGGAAGTATTCATCGGCGTAGTCAGATAGTTTTGCTGGCTCAAAGTCTACGATGCAAATTTTTCCATCATGGAAAGGCAAATTCAGCCGTTTAAAGTTTGCTATAATCTCCTCTGGCTTACCTAAGAGCGTTGGCACAACGAGCTCTTGTGCCGCCATTTCCTCGACGGCGCGTAGCGTGCGCTCATCTTGCGATTCAGGAAAGACAATTCTCGCTTTCTTTGCTTTGGCTCTCTGGCGAATGGCTTGCAAAACAGGGTGCATTCTTGGGGGTTCTTAATTGCCTGTAATGCTTTGCAATTCTTGACGCACGCCCGGCAGTGTGATACCAGTAATCGCAATTCTTACGGCACTGCTTTCCTGACGCACGACCCCTGTATTTCGTGCCACCCACACGCGCAAGGGCACATTGATAGGTATCGTTACTGGGAAGCCACCTGCCGTAGTTCTTAGTTCAACCCTCGTGTCAATTAAGACCCGTGTGGCGTTGTAAGTACGATTGCTTACGGTGATTTGCTCATTGGCTTCGACTCTGCCTTCTGCACGCGCCGCAATAGTGACATTGCCCAACCCTTCAACTGCTGCATTGACTTGTGCATTTAGGATAGTGTAAGTGCTGCCTACTCCGCCTGATGTGCGAATGAAAGGATACCACCCTGCCTGAAACCCTGTGATGTTGCGAACCCCTTCAATGTTACCAATCAGCGCTTGGATGCTGCTCAGATAAATCAGTTGGTCGCTGCGGTTATTTTCGTAAGCATAGAATGAGGTATCCGAGGTTGGCGCGCCAACCAGTGGCGTGGTGGTTGTCACCACAACTGTTGCTTCTCTGCCGCCTAGTTGGCGTGTGCCTACAATGCGCACCACATTAGTTCCCGATGGACGAAAGACATTATTGCCTACTGTATCCACAGAGGTACTGTATGTCCATGTTACACCTACCCGTGTTGGGAAAATGCCTTCCGGCTCACTTGGCGAGGAACCTTGTTGGCAGGAGCTTAGCACTGCACTTGAAAGCACCAGCAGCAAGATAAGCCGTCTTTGCCACTTCATGGTACTCTTGGTTGAAGTTTTCATGGATAATTATTTCTGACACATGTTTGCCTTTCGGTTTTTTACCGGTGTCAGTCAAATTTCAGCTTAGCCATATTGGCGCGCACATCTTCAGCAGATTTGTGCAAGGCTTTCAAATCGCTCTCATCCAGATTGATTTCAAGAATTTGTTCAATACCATTTCTGCCCAATTTTACGGGCACACCGACATAGACATCTTTCAGACCATATTGCCCAGTTAGCCATGCTGAACATGGTAGTATGCGTTTACGGTCCTTGACAATTGCTTCAATCATTTCCACAGCGGCAGCAGATGGGGCGTAGTAAGCCGAGCCTGTTTTCAAGAAATTGACAATTTCAGCGCCGCCATTACGCGTTCGGTCAGAAAGTGCTTTCAGACGCTCTTCTGCTTTCCGCTCGTCCTTGTAGTGCATGGTTAAATACTCTCGAATTGGGATGCCTGCTACGGTTGTGTATTTGATAATTGGCACCATAGAGTCGCCGTGACCGCCTAACACAAATGCATTCACATCTTGCACCGACACGCCACATTCCATAGCAATAAAGGCACGAAAGCGCGCCGTATCGAGTACACCAGCCATTCCTATTACTCGATGTGGAGCAAATCCACTGCGGACGTAAGCCACATAGGTCATTACATCGAGTGGATTAGACACGACAATCAGAATTGCATTTGGGGACTTCGCCACTGCCTTTTCAGTCACATCTTTCACAATGGCTGCATTTGTAGCTTGCAAGTCGTCGCGACTCATGCCCGGCTTGCGCGCCACACCAGCTGTAATGAGAATGATGTCCGACCCTGCAGTTTCCTCATAGCCGTTTGTGCCTATCACCTTCGTATCAAATAGCTCAATTGGTGCAGACTGATACATATCCAATCCTTTGCCCTGCGGTATGCCTTCCACAAGATCTACCAAGACAACTTCTCGTGCTAGCTCTTTTTCAATAATGCGCTGTGCCGCTGTTGCCCCTACATTGCCAGCGCCGATGATAGTGATTTTCATAATGCGTGGTAGTTTTTGTGAGCTTGAAAAGTCCTCAAAGATAGGCACAAACAAATTGGCATACAAGCATAATTTTCCCTGTAGGACAAAACAGTGCAAAAAAAAACAGGCGATTTCAGAATCGCCTGTTTAATCAGCTGGGCAGACCTTACTTTTTCATTTTCTTATCTGCTTCAAGGTGCTCCTTCTTCGCCAGAAGCTCCTCCTTGGTTTCTGGGAAGTTGGGGTCAGCCACGCAGCAGTCTACAGGGCACACTGCGGCACATTGTGGCTCTTCGTGGAAGCCAACACATTCTGTGCACTTGTCTGGCACAATGTAGTAGATTGACTCATTCAGTGGTGGATAAGTTTCGCCGAACAATGTCCAGTTTTTCCCGCCCTCATAGATTGCGGTGTTTGGACATTCTGGCTCACAAGCACCACAGTTGATGCACTCCTCGGTGATCATTAACGCCATTGTTTTTCCTCCTGAGTTTGGTTTAAGGTTATTAGGGTCTAACTAAACTTGAGCTTAGCTGCCGCGCTACTCTTTTACTCACACGAATAAAAAAACTTTTTTTAACAAAAGTTTCTTATAGCACTTGTTTAGACAAGTTCTACAATCATTGCGCAAGCTTCACCGCCACCAAGGCAAATAGCTGCTAATCCTCGCTTTAAGCCTCGATGTTTGAGAGCATACAGTAGGGTTGTTAAAATTCTTGCTCCGCTGGCTCCGATGGGATGTCCAAGCGCTACCGCCCCACCATGCACATTGAGTTTTTCATCGGGAATTCCCAAAGCGTTGCGTGCCGCCAAAGCTACTACTGCAAACGCTTCATTAACTTCAAATAGGTCAATATCCTTGAGCGATAGGTTCGCTCTTTTGAGTACTTTTGGAATAGCATCAATTGGAGCCGTAGTAAAGTATTCTGGTTGCTTTGCTGCAGTGGCATAAGCCAAGATTTTCGCCATCGGCTTCAGCCCCTTTTGCTTGATAGCTTCAGCTGAAGCCACTACTACCGCTGCAGCTCCGTCATTGATTTTGGAAGCATTTGCCGCCGTTACAGTGCCATCCTTTTGAAAAACTGGTTTGAGTGTTGGAATTTTATCAGGGCGAAAGTTCTTGGGCTCCTCATCTTCCCATAGCCCCATTTTTTTACCTTTTTCTTCCCATTCTACTGCGACAATCTCATCTTTGAACCAACCTTCTTTCTGCGCTTTGAGTGCCCGTGTGTAGCTACATATTGCAAATTCATCTTGTGCTTCACGCGACACGTTGCATTCTTTGGCACAGAGTTCAGCAGCATTGCCCATCAAGAATTTGTTGTAGACATCGAGCAATCCATCATGCTGCATGGAATCAATTAGCTCTGCGTTTCCATAGCGATAACCGCTTCGTGCCTTTGTCAAAAGGTAAGGTGCGTTAGTCATGGATTCCATTCCGCCAGCGACGCCAATGTGCATATCGCCTACGGCAATTGCTTGCGCTGCTAACATGATTGCTTTCAATCCGGAGCCGCACATTTTGTTGATGGTCAGGGCTTCAACAGAGACAGGCAATCCGCCAAAAATTGCCGCTTGCCGCGCAGGCGCTTGACCTAAGCCTGCTGACAAGACATTTCCCATTATGCACTCTTGGACATCTTCGGGTGAAATTCCTGCCCTTTTCACCGCTTCACGCACCACAATGGCACCTAACTCGGTTGCACTCTTTGAGGAAAATGCGCCCTGAAAGCTTGCAATGGGGGTTCTTACTGCACTGACAATATAGACTTCTTGCATGGATGTTTGAGGCTAAAAGTTTTCGGGCGCAACTTAGCAAAAATCAATTTTATGGCAACGTAGATTTGGCTTGTTTGGATGGCGTCTAACTTTCCTTATGAAGAATGTTCAGACAAGGGCATAGCAGTCTCAGGTGTCTCACTGGCTTTAGAAACAGCTCGTTTTGCATTTTTGCGCTCGTCTCTTTCATATGCTTCAATGATGTCTCGCACCAGTCGATGCCGCACGACATCAGATTTATCTAAGAACACAAAAGAAATGCCTTCGATATGGCTTAGCAATCGTTGTGCTTCTACCAGCCCTGAATCTTGCTTATTGGGCAAATCAATTTGTGAAATGTCGCCAGTGATAATTGCTTTGGAATTTGTGCCAAGTCGCGTCAGGCACATTTTCATCTGTAAGCTGGTTGCATTCTGGGCTTCGTCTAAGATGATGAAGGCATTATTGAGTGTGCGCCCACGCATATATGCCAGCGGCACAATCTCAATAATTTTCTTTTCCATGTATTCCTTGAGCTTTTCTGGCGTGAGCATATCACCCAGTGCGTCGTACAGCGGTCGGAGGTAGGGGTCAATTTTCTGTTGCAAGTCCCCAGGCAAAAATCCCAAGCTTTCTCCTGCTTCGACAGCTGGTCGTGCCAAGACAATGCGTTGTACTTGCTTTGCCTTCAAGGCAGCAACTGCCACGGCAACTGCCGTATATGTTTTGCCTGTACCTGCTGGACCGATGGCAAATACAATATCATTTCGTTTGGATTCTGCTACCAGCCTGCGCTGTCCCGGAGTGCGCGCCCTTATTGCATCGGTGCGTGTTACGACAATTACATCATCAGTGCCTTCTACCAAAGAAGATGTTGTCTGCGATTCGCCAGCTACAATAAGCTTGATGACCGCATCAACATCTTTGGCATATATTTCACCGTTACGATTGACCAGAAAGAGCAACTCCGCAAAAATCTTCTCAACCAGCCGCACATCTGCATCACTTCCACGCAGGGTTACATCATTGCCCCGCGCAATGATAAAGACCTCTGGGAACTGCTCCTCAATGCGCTGCAGATACATATTCTGCGCGCCAAATACCAACATGGGCTCAATGCCCTTTAGGGAAAACTTCTTCTCGATAGCCACCTTCCTTTTTCCTTGTTGATTGTTTTCAGATACTGAATGGTTAACTCTATGATGCAAAAACAAGTTGCTCCATTCCGCTTATGTCTGTCAAAACGGCGCGTCCTCCTCTTGTCTGTTGGCTTCTGGCTTCATACTTACCTTCCAGCATAGCCTGACACTCTTGCTTACTCTGAAGTTGTTCCTTTTGTTCAATCAAAAAGATAAGCAAATCCGCTTGGATTGTTGCCGACACTTTTTCGGCAAGCTCTTTACTCTCTACTATTTTCTCTTCATGAAATGTATCTTTGACAATTGGCGCAATAATCGGTATGCTACCTTGCTGCAGAAGGTATAGCAAAGCTTTCGGTCTAATTGACAAGTTGGGTTCATCTGATTGGTCGCTGTAGGCAGCAAGTCCCAAGTGATGGGCTGCCAAAGCTACAGCTGGCAAAAGTTCTTCAGAAAGTTTTGCTGCAAAGGTTTTATTGAACGTCTTAAGCGCAGCTACCTGAAGCGAACTTTCCATCCCCGACTGTCCAGACGCTTGACCGCTGTGCACAACGACCAGACGATTATTTTGAACAATTTTTCGAATGCCTGCCTTCAGCCGATTGAAGTAAAGCACATCATTGAGCTCGAGTGCACGAACATGTAGCACAATCGTCTTCATTAGTTACATGTGTCTCAGTCCGCCGCTCGCAAATATGGAATACTTTTTTCAAGATGCTGTTTTACATAATCGCTAACGCTTTCCTCAAGCGACTTGAAGCGCACTGGACAACCTGCCGCATAGAGTTTTCGCATTTGTGCCTGCGTAAAATACTGATACTTGTCTCGCAAGACTTCTGGCATAGGAATGTACTCAATCTGTACAGGTTTGCCCATTGCGTTGAATGTAGCGGTTACTAAATCTTTGAATGTGCGAGCTTTACCTGTGCCAAGATTCAAAATGCCATTTACATGTGCATTTTGCAGTAGCCAAAACATCACTTCCACACAATCTTTGACATAGACAAAGTCACGCATTTGCTCTCCATCAGCATAATTCGGATGATGTGATTTAAAGAGCTTGACATAGCCATGTTGCAAAATTTGGTTATAGGCTTTGAAGACCACACTTGCCATGTCGTCTTTGTGATACTCGTTTGGTCCAAAGACGTTGAAGAACTTGAGTCCTACGATTTTGCTCAGGAGATTTTTGCGCTGTGCCCACAAGTCAAAAAGATGTTTTGAGTAGCCATATCCATTGAGCGGTCGGAGCGTATGCAGTTTGCTCTCATCATCGTCATAACCTTGAGAGCCGTCGCCGTATGTAGCTGCACTCGATGCATAGATAAAACGAATGGAGCGCTGCACAGCAAATGCTGCCAGTTCCTTGGTGTATTCATAGTTGCTACGCAATAGCACATCGAGATTTTTCTCTGTTGTTGTGCTGATTGCGCCCATGTGAATGATGGCATCGAGGCGAGGAAATTTTTCTGCAAGGAGTTTGTGCAGACAATCGTCTTTGTCGAGGTAGTCAGCAAACCGTAGCCCAACAAGATTCTTCCATTTTTCAGAGGTACCTAAGCTATCTGCAATAATGATATCCGTGTAACCAACTTGATTGAGTTTCCACACCATTGCACTGCCAATGAAGCCTGCACCGCCCGTGACCAGAATCATTGTTGGTTAGTTAGAGCGCTGATACTTTTTGGGTTATGAGATAGCTTTTTGTCTGCACCGTTTTTTATGGGAGCCATTCTGGGTAAGCTAAAAAGCCGCTACTCTTGTAGCGGCTCTACACTTAATTTACCTTTTCATTGACTTCTTGGCCGATGAGCTTGCGTCCCCAATGCAGCCACATGCGCACAGTTGCCAGCGGCTGTCCAATGACCTGTGCAATTTCTGCATGGGTCAATCCAACCACATCAGCCAACAACACCGTAAGCTTGAAGTCCGCTGCCATCGTTACCGTCACTCGGGCAACATCTTGGTCATCAATCATAACGCTGCCATCATGCTCAATAGTAGCTTCCTGACCAAAGGACCGCAAATATACATTGCGAAACGCCTTGAAGAGTTCTACCGCTGTTTTGCTTTGACCGCCTTCAAGATAAGTTTGGCTGACAAGCAT
>PHFL01000040.1:0-1639 GCA_002794105.1 Candidatus Thermochlorobacter aerophilus
AAAGCAAAAGCGTTCTGTGGGGTCAGGCGGATAGAGCAATCCTTCGGCTTCAACGGCTTGCTGAACGTCGTAAAGCAATGCACTGGCTTGCACGGTCGCTGTGCCTGTGCCGTCTGAATGTTTGTTGATGCTTAAAATTTGATTGAGTTTCGGCATGGCTAACACCACACCGCCAAAAGGGATTCTGCCGCCGGTGGTGCCTGTGCCGTTGCCTGAAAGCGTCACGCGTGTGCGCGTTTGATTGCAATCGCGTAAGATTTGACACACTTCATCGTAACTTTTCTGCAAAATAAACCCCGCTTTGTGTAGCCCTCGCGAATTTGCGCTGGTATCTTCAAGGGTAAGACTGAATTTTCGGAGAGGGTCAGATTTGAAAATCATTTTGAACAGAATTTTGAGTTACTAAACCTGTGATTTATTTTCGTTAGGGTTCAATTTCTACAACGGCAGATAACTTTCAAACCAATTCTATGCTTTCAGAGATTCAACAGACGCACCCGCGCGTCTATGAGCATTTTTCAACCATCAAAGATGGCGAGTTTTGGCTTCAGCGCATCATTGAACTTGACCGCTACTGGTCAATGATTGGCAATCGCCCTGCACCACAAGTGATTTTTGACAGTGCCAGTTTGCCCAAAGATATTGAGATTTCAGGCGAGTTTGATGCGATTTATGCCGGCGCAACGCTTGGTTTGCTTCATGCCGCCGCGCTTACTGACCTTTTCGGAAAGCGCGTGCTTGTCATTGATAAATACACACCTGCCAAAACCCACCGCGATTGGAACATCTCTTTGCGCGAGCTCCAACGCCTTGACTCAATGGGTTTTCTCAAACAATCCGAAACTGAAAAAGCCATCACGAAAACTTACAAAACAGGCTTTGTTGAGTTTGCCGCACGAAAAAATAAAAAGCGTCTCTTCATTGACCACGTCTTGGATTGCGCCCTTGAATCTGACATGATTCTGCAACTTGCTTTGAACAAAGTAACGGCACGCAAAGAAAATTTGGTCTTGGCACAAACGACTTTCAAGCGATGTTGGAAACTTGATGGCGGCGTGATTGTGGAAGTTGAACGCAATGGCACGGCGCAATTCTTCAAAGCCAAAGTCTTGGTCGACACAATGGGCGTCATGTCACCGATTGCCATGCAACTCAATTCCGAACATGGGATTGTGAAACCGCACACGCACATTTGTCCAACAGTCGGCACACTTGCAAGCGGCTTGGAAGATATTGATTATGACGTTGGCGAAATTCTTGTCAGCACTGAACCTGCTGACACCTCGCACGGAAGCGGTCGCCAACTCATTTGGGAAGGCTTCCCTGCCAGCGACACACTTTTCACGTCCTACCTTTTCTTCTACGACCGCGTTGATTCCGATAACGATAAATCGCTCTTAAACCTCTTTGAAACCTACTTTGAAAAACTGCCGACCTACAAAAAGCCGTCCGAGAAGTTTCATATCGAGAAGCCTGTTTTTGGAATCATTCCTGCCTATCATCACGATGGGTTTGGCAAGACGCGCATAACGGCGGATGATGGGATTGTGCTGTTTGGTGATGCCGCCTCGCTTTCTTCTCCGCTCACTTTTTGCGGCTTTGGCTCAATGGTGCGCAACTTAGAACGCACAACGGCGAA
>PHFL01000040.1:7438-11055 GCA_002794105.1 Candidatus Thermochlorobacter aerophilus
TCGCTCACAATTCGCTGATGGCTTTGACTACGCCCGTCCAAACGAGCCACAAATCTCTGCTTTCTTTGACCCTGCTTACGCTGTTCAAAGTTTAGGCATCTTTTATGAAGAGCCGTCGCGCACGTTCAACGCCTCGATGGGCTTTGCGTTTCGTCAAATCATTACACGGCAATTCACGTCGTTTAGCGACCGCCCCGAAACACCCGAAGTTGAGCGCATCAATTTCACCACAGGAATTGAAATCAAGTCTTCTTGGACGATTGACTTTGATGACCGCACGCGCTACCAAAGTCGCATTCAACTTTTCTCTTCGTTTGAACAATTAAGCACTTGGGACGTCAACTTTCGCAATACCCTCACGATGAAAGTCTTTGAATCGCTCCAAATTCAATTTCTTTTTGCGCTTGTTTATCAAGAATTGCTTAGCCCAAAAATTCAACTCTCTCAAACGCTTGAATTGGCTTTTCGCTATCGTTTTACCAACAACTAACGATGAACCACATTGGATTTATTTTTGATATGGACGGCGTGATTGTGGACAGCATGCGCACGCATGAGAAAGCATGGCTTGCGCTCTTTGCGGATTTAGGCTTGAAGATTGACCTCAAAGAATTTCATTACCAAACAGCAGGCATGACAGGAACGGAAGTTCTGCGACACTTTCTTGGCAATCGTTTTTCTGATGCTGAACTTGCGCAACTTTCCGCACAAAAGGAATTTCTCTATCGCGTTCTTTTTCGCAAGAAACTCAAAGCCACAAAAGGATTGCTTGCATTTCTCAAAGCCGCTGAAACCTTGAAGATTCCGATGGCATTAGCCACAGGTGGCGGAAAAGCCAACATTGATTTCATTTTAGATGGGCTGAGTATTCGCACGTATTTTCAATCTGTTCTGGGCGCAGGTGATGTGAAGCATGGCAAGCCAAATCCTGAAATTTATTTGAAGTCCGCTGATGCGCTTGGCTTGTTGCCTGAACAATGTTTTGTTTTTGAAGACGCACTTCCTGGTATTGAAGCGGCGCACCGTGCAGGCATGCGAATTATCGGCATTGCGACCACGCATTGCGTCGCCTTTCTTCGCAAAGTTCCAGGTGTAATTGTTGCGGCTAAAAATTTTGAACGGCTTTCTCCAAAACAATTTCTTTCGTTACGCGCTGAAACTTAACTTTCAGCATGATACCAAATTATCAAACAACAAAACTCACTAAACAGGAGTAACTATGACACGCGGACAAGGCATTGCAATCGGCGTTTTTTCTTTCTTGGCAGGCGTTGCTGTTGGCATGCTCTTTGCGCCAAAAAGCGGTAAGGAACTTCGCAAAGAACTAAAAGAAAAAATTGAGAACGCAACCGACCTCTACGGCAACATCAATTTTTCAAATTTGACCGAAGAGGAAGTCGATCGTGAATTGACTCAAAAGAATATGCGATAACACAATTTGCTGTGACTGCTCTTCATTGCTATTGCAGTTCCGCAACGTTCAACATACGCACTTTATTTTCGGTTGGTTAATCGCTCGATAAACTTGACGAGTCGCTCTCTCACTCTTTCAAAAAAGGGTGGTTGTGAAAAAAACATCGGTTCGTTGCTTTCAAGGTATCGGTCGCAGTATTCGAGGTAATGCAGTTCCATATCGGCTTTCAATCGTCTGTAACGTGCTTCTCCGATAAACTTCATGATTCGTTCTTCACTTGCTTGTTTCAGTGCAGGAATGGAAGCGGAATCGCAGAGCAGTTTTGCTTCCATCATTTCTTGCACACGCTCACGCACGAAGGCAATTTCACGTGGGGTCAATTCGCCTGAATGAATGTAAATCTCCGAGAGCTCAAGGAAATCAAAGTTGGTGAAGGCAACATTGCGCAGAATCTTCTCATTGCGTCGATGAATTTGTCCTGTCATTGGTGGTACTCCTTTTTCAAGAATGTCTTGTTAATTGGAATGTTCGAGTCTTTTGTTCCGCACTTGGGTGTGAGTGAGCAATCTACTGTGGGTGAATCTATGAAGCCTTTGCCACATCTCAAAATTTTGAACGTTTTTACAAGATTTGTTTTTCATTGCATTGTAGTTCGAAAGAACGATATTTAGGCTTTGCACTTCAAATTGATTTCACTCATCATGGCAAAAACACTTGACAAAAAGAAAGAACGCGAGAAGAAACGCGTGCTTGCCGAACGCGCCAAGCGCGAAGCCCTCTACGGAATGCCACTTCAAAAAGAAAATTACATCTTCATTGGTATTGGCTTCGCCGTCATCTTAGTTGGTTACTTGCTTATCGGTATTGAGCGCGATGTTGATGGATTTCTTTCGCTTAATGTTTCACCTTTTCTCATCATTGGTGGTTTTTTGTGGATTATCTACGCCGTTCTTTACAAGCCAAAATCAAACACCAACTTTACGAACACTTCTTCGCAATCATCAAATATCTGAATATATGCCATCTTGCAGAACACCTTTACAACTCAACTGGCTGAACATCATCTTTCTTTCTGCAATGCCGATTTTGGGACTTGCAGGTACAATTTGGTGGGTTTCCACAGGTCAATTTAATTGGGCAACGGCTGTTTTCGCTTTTGCCTATCTCAATCTTGCAGGCATTAGCATTACGGCGGGCTATCATCGCCTTTTTTCACATCGCAGTTACGACGCCGCCAAACCCGTTGAATGGGCATTTATTGCACTTGGAAGTTCATGCTTTGAAGGTTCGGTTGTGGATTGGGCGACTGACCACCGCACGCACCATCGCTATCAAGATAAAGACGAAGACCCTTACGCAATTCACAAGGGATTTTGGTTTGCGCACATTGGTTGGCTCTACACGAAGAATTGGCGTGCCGATGGCTCTGCTGTGCCTGACCTTTGGAAAAACCCTGTGATTCGTTCTCAACATAATTACTACATTCTTTGGTCAGGGTTCATGGGCTTTGGCTTACCGATGCTCGTTTGTTCATTATGGGGCGATGTTTGGGGCGGGTTGCTTATCGGTGGATTCCTACGCGTCGCACTCAATCAGCAATTTACTTTTCTTATTAACTCTCTTTGCCACTTTGCAGGCACAAAACCTTTCTCGGATAAAATCACTGCTCGAGATAACTGGCTGACTGCAATTTTCACCTACGGCGAAGGCTATCACAATTTTCACCATACCTTTCCAGGCGATTATCGAAACGGTATTCGTTGGTATGATTTTGACCTTACCAAATGGCTCATCTACGGCTTGTCAAAAGTCAGATTAGCATGGCGCCTTCATGAAGTTTCTCCCGAACGTATTTTGCAAAGCCGCGTTGCTATGCAAGAAAAAACCTTGCGTGAAAAACTCTCGCTTCAGAAGGTCAAATCGCCTGCATTGATGGAGCAAATCAACAAAACGATTGAAACAGCAAAGGAACAACTTGCACATGCCTCCGAACGATTCGCCATCGTTCGCGAACAATACGAATCGCTTAGAGCCACAAAGAACGAAGCAATCGCGCACCAAGTCGCTGAACTTCGCATGAAGTTTCATGAAGCCCAACGTGAGTTAAAATACGCTTACCAACTTTGGAAAGCCATGCTGAATGGCTACATGAAACTCACAACGATTTAGTCACCGATTTATCTGTTTGGCAAATTACTGCTAC
>PHFL01000040.1:17097-18303 GCA_002794105.1 Candidatus Thermochlorobacter aerophilus
GAGCATTTCATAAATGAGTGGCGCATATCGCTTCCTCGGCATTGAACTAAAATAATGTCAAGTAAAGCGATTGCTGTTTGTCTCTGTCAATTTGATCTTGAATTTTGACAAAGCATGCAACAATATACTCCATTGCCTCGTCTTTCATATCTGTCCGAACATAATCAGGTAGCATTCCCCCCCTCAAATATCTCTTCGGCTTTTTCAATTTCATCAACAAGTTGTGTGAAGTATACGATTGCTTGTGGGTATTCTGCGAGTCGGTAATATGACCACCCTAATTTATAGAGGGCTTGGTTAAAATACTCAGAGCGTTCCCCTTTTTTGGCAATTAAATCTATTGCCTTTTGATAGTATGGTATTGCGTCTCTGGTTGATTTGGGCTGGTTACGTCGTGAGTTAAAATAGTATTCGCCCGTGAGCATGTATGCGTCAACGACATATCGACTATCAGGGAACCTGCGGATAATTTGTCCTAAGACTGAGATTGCTTCTCGTCTTCTATCTTCTACTTCTTTTCGTTCCCAACGCTTAGCATTAGGCATATTCCGCTCGTATTGGTAGGTGCGTAATGCAGAATAGTCGCTATATCGTTCTCCGAGTATAAACGCTTTCCCATAAAGTGCATCAGCCACATATGGGCTTTGGGGCATATCATTGATAATACGGTCATAAAGTGCAATGACTTCATCTAATTTCGGATCTGGTGGAACAGGCGCACTATCTGGTAATTTAGGTTTTGTATTCTCATCCATGCCTCCTGCAAGCCAAGCGTCTACTTGTTTAAGATAATTTTTATACTCTTCTGAATTTTGAAATAATGCAAAGGCACTATCATATGGAGCGCGCTTGGCATAGTATTCTTCGGTTACTTTCTCATAGTAGAGATCAGCATACCTGATAGCAATTTCATCGGCGACCTTGCTGTCAGGAAAAACTTTTAGAAACTGCTCTGCAACATTGAGACTTGTCTGTGTAATTTTCTGCTTTCGTTCTCTTGTCTTTTCTAATTTCTTTTCATATTCACGCAGTATCAACTGAATTTGGCGCGTTGTGAAGGAGGAAAAGATATTATCTGTCTCGAGATTTCCTGTTTTTGCGCGCATGACATCTCTTGGTATCAGGCGAGAAGTGGAAAGGGCAATTTGTTGGCTGTTTATTACGGCAGCACTGTCAATTTCCTGTTTTTGCTCTTTTGCAAATGTT
>PHFL01000041.1:0-1401 GCA_002794105.1 Candidatus Thermochlorobacter aerophilus
CGTTTTTTCGGAAGGCGCATGGTGTCGAAGGTAATCGTAGAGCGAAAGTTGGAGACAAAGGCAAGCGCGTCGCACATAGCACCAATCGTGAAGCCGAGCGCAAGCGGAAGGTCGACGACACTGCGAGACCGTGCGCCACGAAACTGCGCAATACGCTCTGCAAGGGCGCGATAAGAGAGATTTTCGGAACTGATGATGTAACGCTCGCCTGTTTTGCCGTGCTGCCACGCACGCTCAATCGCAAGAGCAACATCGCCAATATCCACGAAGCCGGTTCCGCCCGTTGGCACAAAGGGGATTTTTCCGCGAAATAAATCCGCAATCAATTCCGATGCGGAATGACGCCTCTCTTCTAAATCACCAAGCACAACGGACGGATTGACAATCACCGAATCGAGCCCTTCGGCAACGCCACGCAACACTTCAAACTCCGACAAATACTTTGAGAGCATGTAGCCGATTTGATGTTGCCATGCTTGAAAAGGCGTTTGCTCGGTGCTTAACTCTGACGCACGTAATCCGTTTGAGCCAATCGCCGCTGTTGAACTCACATGCACCAATCGCTTCACGTGATTTTTCAAGCAGGCATTCACAAGGTTGCGCGTGCCAACCACATTGGCGCGATAGAGCCGCCGATAATCTTTCTGATGAAAGGAAACTAACCCCGCACAGTGAAAAACAACATCAACGCCTTCGGTTGCGTCCCAAAGCGAAGCAGGGTTGAGCAAATCGCCATAAACCCACTCAATCGGAAGCGAGCCTAAATAGCCACGTGAAGAAGAACGGCGCGCTAAGGCTTTGAGGCGAAGGGAAGTGCCGTATGCTTGATGAAGGCGGCGCGCAAGTGCCGAGCCAATGTAGCCCGTTGCGCCCGTGATGAGAACAGTTTCTTTGGACACACGCTATTCAAGTTTCATCAGGAGGTAATTTTTTTCAACCGCTTGTTTTTCGGAGACCTTGATTTCTTTGACAACGCCGTCCATCGGAGATTTAATTTCGTTTTGCATTTTCATTGCCTCTAAAATCAGTAGCCCTTGTCCTTTCTTCACACTCTCACCAACGGAGACCGAAAGTTTAACGACCAAGCCGGGCATTGGGGCTTTGATGTCGCCCGAAGCCGATTTCTTCTTTGCGTTTCCGCCCATTTTATCGAGCAAGAGTTGCAGTTCATCTTTGACATCAACTGAAACCAATTCACCGTTGATTTTGAAATTAAATCCGTCGTCAGTTTTAATAGCCTCAACTCGATACACTTTGCCGTCATAAATGAAGTGATAAAACCGCTCGGAAAGTTGAACAAGGCGTGAGTCTTTTCTTGCACCGTTTATGCTTACGGCATCGCTTCCAAGCGGTTCGACTTCAAAAGCAGATTGATAAACAGTGGCTTGATATTTCATAGCG
>PHFL01000041.1:7555-9138 GCA_002794105.1 Candidatus Thermochlorobacter aerophilus
TTTCTTTTCCGCCTTTCAATACGATGAGCGTAGGCACGCGCTTGATGGTGTAACGCTCGGCAATGCCGCTTGGCTCTTTCTTCTTGCGCGAAACGCCGTGAAGTGCAATAGAGGATTGCGGAAAGTTGAGTGTAGAAAAGAGTTTGAAGTATTTGGGAAATTCGGCTTTGGTGTCGCCGCACCAACTTCCACCGAAGATGATTATCGAGAGGTCAGGACTTTTGAGAAGCGGCGCAAGGCGAGCAAGGATTTCCTTGTCGGGCGTGTAGTCAGGGGCATCGTAGGTTGTCCAATCAGCATGTTTCTTCCACTCGTTCCAAGTGCAAGTTCCCACAATCATTTTCTCTTTGGTCTCGGCATCTTCAAGCATGAATTGCGTTGAGGCGCACCCTGAAAGCACAATCAAAAAAAGCATCATGGGAAGGCGCAAGTCGTAGGGCATCGCAAGTAGGTTAGAGTTGAAATTGCGGGAAAAGATATTTTTGAACAACTTGGCGCAAGTCATCAGGCTGAATGGGCTTGTAAAGCACTTCGGCAATGCCAAGATTCAGCGCATTGCGCATAAATGAAGCGTTTTGAAGTGAAGTCAATATCACAATCGTAGGGAGATTAATGGCATGGTCGAGAGCGTATTTGAGAAAATCGCCGCCAGAGCCGTTGGGCATCAAGACATCAAGGAAAATTAAGTCGTAGTGCGTTTTATCAATTTGAGCAATCGCACTTTCGCCGTCAAAAAGGTCAATGTAATCAATCGGAAAGGGTTTGAGTGCGGCTTTCAAAAGAAAATGGGTATCTTCTTCATCATCAACGATGAGAATTTTGCGAAGTGAAAGTTGTAAAGGATTCTCGGACATCGTGCAAATTGAGAACGCTTCAAACTAACAATCATTGAGGCGGAATCGGTTCACCTTGAACAAATTTGGTTTGCAAGAACTTTGCACTCTTAGCGGCTTCAAGTGCATCGACCCCTGTAAGACCTGCAAACGTTACGTGTCGGAGTTTGCCTTCTTCGTAGTGCAATTCACCTTTATTTCGTCCATCTTCAATGAGCAGCTTGCCTGTGAGTTTCTGCATAGTGATTTCGCCCATGTAGCTCGAAAGTGGGCGATGTTCAATCGGCTTGCCGCTCTCATCCAAGTGCAAGATGCCGTAGACCGTTTTGCGAATGCGTGTGGGGTCAGCAGGTTTCAAGATGTAATCGGAAACGCCAACATTGAGGCACTTCATAATCAAGTTCGTGTCTGAAACTGAACTAAGCACGACGACAGGCGGAATTGTGAACTTGGATTGAAAGAGTGCCTTCATAAAGTTCAGTCCGTTCATTTCAGGCATGGAAAGGTCGGTGATAATCAAATCATAACTCATGGCTTGAAATTCGTCGAGTGCTTCCTTACCTGTATAAACAGACTTGATGGAAAGCCATTGAGATTGAAGTACCGACTGAATGTAAAGATGAATATCTTGGTCGTCGTCGGCAAGTAAAATTTTCCGTGTCATACTGTTCTGATTTGGAGAAGAATGTAACAAATTCAGATTTGAAGTTAATGCACAACAAGTCAATGCACAACAAACGTTGCGATGAT
>PHFL01000042.1:0-1361 GCA_002794105.1 Candidatus Thermochlorobacter aerophilus
GTGCTTGATTTATCTTAACCGCAACGCCTTATCCTTGACCTCACCCTGTTTTGGCTTCGCCAAAACTTCCCTCTCCTTGCGAAAGGAGAGGGATGTCGCAGAGCGACAGGGTGAGGTTACAGACACGCGCCTTGCATAAGATTGATGGCTCGGCGTGCAGATTCGTGTAAATGCCCTCTTGAGCCGACTTTCTTTGCCTTTTTTGGACGGATTTTCAATGTAGTATGTCTAATACATCAGCAAGCAGTTGCAAAATGCTGAATTTCGTGAACTGTATGCACGTGCGAAAGAAAAAGTGAAATTGCAGATTCAGTTAGAGAAACTGCGCGAAGACATTAAGCAAGGGAAAAAGCCTGTAACATTACTTCGTCAGTTGAATCGCTTGTCCGATGCGGTAAGAAGTGATAGTTAAAAATTGAGTAGGAATTGAGGCGAGTGTCTTCGCACATCGCAGAGTAGTTGTAAGCAGTTTGTAAGTATGAGAAGTGTAATTAACCTAAACGAATCATGACGACCGACATTTTATCCGAATCACCGAAACAATTTACACCGCCGGTTTTTTTGCGCCGCAACAAGTTGGATTACGATTCCACCTACAAAGCCTCGATTGAAAATCCATCTGACTTTTGGGCATCGATTGCCGAGCAACTGCTTTGGGAAACGAAGTGGAGCAAGGTCTTTGAGTTTGAGCCGCCCAAGCATGAGTGGTTTATCGGAGCGAAAACGAATATCACCTTGAATGCGCTTGACCGCCACATTGTCGGCGAGCGGCGCAATAAAGTCGCGCTGATTTGGTCGAGCGAATCGGGACCTGAAAACTATGTAACCTTTGACCGTTTGATTCGGCGTGTGTCGCAAGTGGCAAATGCGCTCAAATCAATTGGTGTCAAAAAGGGCGATACGGTCTTGATTTTTATGCCGAACACGGTGGAAGCCGTTTATGCGATGCTTGCCTGTGCGCGCATTGGTGCAATTCATGCCGTCATTCACGAAAAGGCAGGGGCGCGCGCTCTCAAAACCCGAATGGAAGATATTGAGCCGAAGGTGGTCTTTTGCGCTGATGCCAGTTACAGCGAAGCCATGCACTTCCCGATGAAAACGACGCTCAACAGTGCGTTGCGCACGTGTGCAAGCGTCGAGAAAATTGTGGTCTTGCGCCGTCAATCGCCAAAACTGCACCTCACATCAGAGCGCGAAATTGATTTCTACGACTTCATTTCTGGGCAATCGCAATTCTGCAATCCTGAAATTGTCGAATCTAATCACCCGCTCTTTGTGCTTTATACAAGTAGCACAAGTGGCAAGCCGAAAGGCGTGGTGCATACGCATGGCGGCTACATGGTCGGCGCATATTACGCCAC
>PHFL01000042.1:7658-8896 GCA_002794105.1 Candidatus Thermochlorobacter aerophilus
GAAGGTTTAGGTGAAGAACTGTTGTGCTGATGTAGCTCAGTTGGTAGAGCACGTCCTTGGTAAGGACGAGGTCACCGGTTCAATCCCGGTCATCAGCTCGAAAGACTTACAAATACGGGCGTAGCTCAATCGGTAGAGTAGCGGTCTCCAAAACCGTTGGTTGTGGGTTCGAGTCCTACCGCCCGTGCAAAGTCGCAACTGAGATGCGCCTAATTCTCAACTCAATCTCGAACACAAAGGCTAATGAAACTGACCGAAAAAATCGGTAATTACTACAACGATGTGGTCGCAGAAATGAAAAAGGTGACTTGGCCTTCCAAAGATGAACTTCGCGAATCGACCCTTGTTGTATTGACAGTTGCGGGGATTCTCGCACTTTTTACCTTTGTAATTGATGAGAGTTTGAATTTGCTGATTAAGCAATTTTTGAGATAAGAGGGCTGAACTATGAACGCACATGAACAAGAGCAACATCAAGAGCCAGAAGTGATTTCGCAAGAACAAGCATCTCAAACATCGGTTGAGACAACAAAAGAGTCAGTTGCCACTGTGAAGCGACACCCTGATGTGAAGTGGTATGCCGTGCGCACCTATTCGGGTCATGAGCGAAAGGTCAAAGAGCATATCGACAGGGAGGTTGAAAAACAAGGCATCAAAGAAAAACTGCCGACTGTTCACATTCCTTACGAAAAATTCGTGGAAGTCAAAGATGGAAAGAAAAAGAGCCGCACGAAAAATGCCTTTCCTGGGTACATTTTGATTGAAACTGTTTTAGATAAGCAAACCAAGAGCATTATCCTTGATACACCGTCAGTGATTGGATTTTTGGGCGTAAAAGATGAGCCAACTCCGCTCCGCCCTGATGAAATCAAGCGCATTTTGGAAGATGGTCAAGAAGAAAAGCGCATGTCAATCAAAGCACCGTTCGAGGTTGGAAGTACGGTTAAAATCACAGACGGACCGTTCAGTTCACTCACAGGAACGGTTCAAGAAATCAATCCTGAAAAAATGAAAGTGAAAGTGCTTATCGGATTTTTTGGGCGAAGCACACCAACGGAACTCGATTTTTCGCAAGTCAAACCGATAAGTGCATAACCACAAGCCCCATTAACGAATTATCTTGCAACTGACACAGAATAAACAATGGCAAAGAAAGTAACAGGATTTATCAAACTTCAAATTCCTGCTGGTGCGGCAAATCCTGCGCCACCTGTTGGTCCTGCACTCGGTCAAAAGGG
>PHFL01000043.1:0-7746 GCA_002794105.1 Candidatus Thermochlorobacter aerophilus
AACACCTTCAGACAAAGACAATTTATTGCAGAGGCGGCACGGTTTGGCATCTTGCCGAAGTATGGCTTCCCCGTTGATGTGGTGCGATTGGATACAAGTTTCAACAGAAGCACAGAAGCACAGGGATTGGATTTACAGCGCGACCTTAGACAGGCAATTGCCGAGTATGCGCCTGAATCGGAAGTGGTAGCACGCAAGAAAATTTGGACCAGTTGGGGCTTGAAGATCGTTCCCGGAAGGCAGTGGGAGCGTCGTGCCTTTAAGATATGCAAAAACTGCGGTCGCTACGAGAGCGTGCGCATCATTGATGATGCTCAACTGAAGGCTTGGCGAAACGAGCCATGCAGAGGGTGCGGGTCAACCGACTTCAAGCCTAACGACAAGTTCATTTTTCCAGAGTTTGGCTTCATTGCGGCACAGAATGCTAAAGATTTCACAGGTCGTCGACCCGAAAGAACCTACGCCAGCCAAGTCTATTTTGCAGGCGACGGACAGCCTTTGCAGGAAAGGAATTTTCAGCGAAATGGCATCACGCTTCATTTTCAAAGTGCCAGCAACGCTAAATTAGGCGTGATTAACAGAACACGTTTTCGCGTCTGCGCATTATGCGGGTACAGCACAACGGCAAATGGGAACAACAACGCTCACAACAACCATTTAGGCAGGGCTTGCAACGGTCAGTTGAGCCGAGTGCATTTGGGACATGAGTTCAAGACCGATGTGGTAAAAATCACATTGCCGCCAGCATATACGTTTAATCAGCAAGATGAATTGCTCTCCATTCTCTACGCTCTAATTGAAGGACTATCAAACGCCTTAAACATTGCGCGCACCGATCTTGACGGTTGCTTGTACTTCAGCAATCGACAACCTACGCTGGTGATTTACGACAACGTGCCGGGCGGCGCAGGACACGTCAGACGCATCACCGATGAAGACGGCGTGATTGAAGAAATGCTTCAAGAAGCCTACAAGTTGGTGAAGAATTGCACATGCGGCGGCAAACAGGGCGACGCCGCATGTTATGCCTGCTTGCAAAACTACAACAACCAATTTTTCCACGACCAGTTGAAGCGCAAGTATGCAATTCAGTTTCTCAAACAATTTTGCGAGCAATACCAATTAACCCTGATTTAGGTTGTGTTAGAATTAGGTGAATACATGCTCTGAAAAGGATATGAATTGAGCTGATGATGCCCCAGTGTCTTGCAGATGCGCTGTCATTCTGAACGGAGCGAAGCATCCAGCACCTCACCCTGTCTGCTCTGCGACATCCCTCTCCTTTGCAAGGAGAGGGACGTTTCGGCACTGCCGAAACAGGGTGAGGTCAAGGGAAAGTCTTCATTAGCAGTGGATTCCTCGCTACGCTCGGAATGACAAACGAGGTGCAAAGACAAACGAGATGCAGAAGCCAATCGCACCGTCATTCTGAACGGAGCAAAGCGAAGTGAAGAATCCATGCTTGCTGTGTTGAAAATCTCGTGCAAGGTGCGCGAATGTAACCTCACCCTGTCTGCTCGGCAGACATCCCTCTCCTTTGCAAGGAGAGGGACGTTTCGGCGGTAGCCGAAACAGGGTGAGGTCAAGGGAAATTCTTCATTAGCAGTGGATTCCTCGCTACGCTCGGAATGACAAACGAGGTGCAAAGACAAACGAGATGCAGAAGCCAATCGCACCGTCATTCTGAACGGAGCGAAGCATCCAGCACCTCACCCTGTCGCTCTGCGACATCCCTCTCCTTTGCAAGGAGAGGGACGTTTCGGCACTGCCGAAACAGGGTGAGGTCAAGGGAAATTCTTCATTAGCAGTGGATTCCTCGCTACGCTCGGAATGACAAACGAGGTGCAAAGACAAACGAGATGCAGAAGCCAATCGCACCGTCATTCTGAACGGAGCGAAGCATCCAGCACCTCACCCTGTCTGCTGGCGCAGACATCCCTCTCCTTTGCAAGGAGAGGGACGTTTCGGCGGTAGCCGAAACAGGGTGAGGTCAAGGGAAATTCTTCATTAGCAGTGGATTCCTCGCTACGCACGCAGTAACCTCCGTTTGTCTGCGGAACGAATTCAGCATGACTGTTTAGCGACAAGGCTTGGGAAATAGAACGAGCGTACGTTCATTCATCATTCAATAATAACGCTTCCACGAGTGCATCAATTTGTCCAAGTTCCGCTGATAACTCCCTGCGCATCTGACTGCGAACTCGCCCTAAAGTGCGTGCATCAAAATCGGCATTAGCGTAGTTTTTATCAATGAAGGCTTGGGCTTTTTTAGCGCACACTGCACCCAAATCGGCAAGTTTCAGGTGCAGTTCATTCTTTGAATCATAAAGCGGAAAGGGCAGGTCGAGTATTTTTTTATGCACATGTCTTTCTCCAAAGAGCCCGCGTGCCTGAAAATCCTTGATTTTATTGTTTGCGGCGCGGCTGTTCAAGAAACTTGCAAGGTAGTGTGCCTCACGCCGATTTGATGTCGCATACCAGTAGCACACGCTTTCCACGATGAACTCTGAATCTAACTTCTTGCGGTCAATAACTGCGGCGCATGCATCCGTTGCCGATGCCGTGTAAAGCACAAGGTAGCGCGTGTTGAGGTCTTGTCCTGTCAGACCGCGTTGATAATTGAATCAGTCATAAAGCGAAATTTCCTTGCGAGCGTTCTGTCTTGATACTTTTCCCAAAAGGCTTCGGCTTTCTCGAACCAAGCGCAAGTTTGGTTGAAGCCTTCGTAAAGCAGTTGATGCGCGGTGAGAAGTTGTATCGTTTTCATTCCCTTTTCTTCCGTGATAAGAATCGGTAGCAACACGCGTAGCGGATTGACCATTGCAAACGGCACAAGGTTCTTCGAGAGAGCCGTGCGATACAAGAACTTCGGCTCAATGCGGCGCGCAATCGTGAGCGATTTCCAAGGGGCTTTGGCTTCGGGCAAAACAAGCGACTTGACGCGCAGTTCCTTGTATTCCTTCGGGTCGCCTTCATAGACTTGGTCAATCTCGATGAAATAAAAATTGCGCGGCACAATCGTTGCACCTTGTTTGAACCGAGCGGCGTAGGGACTTGACCCATTGCTATTGACATATCGCTCTTGCGTGAGTGCTGAGCGTGTCGTCTTCGAATTTTTCGTCAGCAGGGAGTAATACCATCGCACTTTGGTTTGCGTGAGAGCGGGCAAAGCACGTTCAAGCGGCATATCTTGCGTATCAAGTTTGGCAGAAAGCACGAGCCCTTCAATACCGCTTTCGGGAATTTCACGGCTGGTGCGCGCTTTGGCGGAAGTTGCCTTCGCAAACAGCACACACGACGGCACATTGAAGAGCGGCGCAACATCTTTCAAGTCCCACGCTTTCGTCAGGCGAAACCCTTCGGCAGTGCCGCTTCGAGTGTTATCGTGCTGGTCAGCCGTAAAGAAACTGCGCGGCAAGACAAAGGCTAATCTGCCTTCGGGCTTCAAAAAGTAACTGGCACTGTGAGCTAAAAAGATAGCGGCAATTTCAAGATGTGGCATATTCGCTTTCGCCGACGGCGCAACCTTGTAGCGATGCGCTAACTCCAACAAGTTGGCTTGATACTCCGCATTCGTGATGCTTGAAAAGGTCAGCCACGGCGGATTGCCTACCACGACATCAAACTTGCGCCGCAGAAAAAATGGCTTGTATGAGTTCTGCAAAATGAATGCCCAAATGCTGTCGCGATTTTCCGCTTTAGCAAGTCGGAGCGAGTCGTAAATGCGATAAAACTCATCAGCAAAGGTTTCATAGCCTTTGAACTTCTTGGCAAAGAGTTGCTGAAAGTTGGCAACGCTCGTAGGGGTTTTGTTTGCATCGCGTTTAGATTGTTCTTCAACAAATTTTATCGCTTCATCAAAAAAGCCGCTTTCGTCAAAGACTTTCTCGCTGAGCACGCATGCTTTGCCTGCAATGTCGACTTTATAACTCTCGCCATAGAGTTCGCCTGAAATTTCCGTTGAGCCTTTGGGCAACAGGAGCGAATTGGCTAAAAAGACATTTGGCGAAATTGGCTGTTTGGCTTTTGAAATCAAATCGCCAAGCGCAAGCAAGATGGTGGTCTTAGCAATTTGAACCGAAAGCGGGTGAATATCAATGCCAACGACCTGTGATGCCAATTTATCAGCGGAGAGTGTTGGATAATTTTTTTTCAGGTGCATAATCGCCGCACGCAAAAATGAGCCACTTCCGCACGAAGGGTCAAGCACCATGCTATGCGGTTCAAGCGCAAGGTCGTTGATGATAAGTTCAGAGAGCCAATCGGGCGTGTAGTATTCGCCGAGTGCGTGTCGCGTGTCGATGTCAATGAGTTCTTGGTAAATGCCTTTCAAGATGTCTTCTTGAACGGTGCTGAAATCGTAGTCAGCAAGTTTATCGGCGAGCCGTTGGAACGCCAATTTCAGCGCGTTGAAATGCGTATCGGTTGCAACCCAGTGATAGAAATCTTCTTCCACGAAGCGTCGGACATTGAACTGCTCAAACGCACTGCCATTGAGAATGCCTTGCAGTTCGGACATCGGCACAAACTTCTTCGGCGAGAGCGCAACGAAAGCAATGAGTTTTGCGAACACGCTCAAATAGGTATGCACGAAAAACACATCGGGACTATCGTTGAACTTGCCATAGGCGATGGAAAGAAATCGTCGCCACTCGTCGTAAGCAACGGCAACATCAGGCTTGCGTTCAAGATTGCCGATGTATGATTTGAGGTGCGCTGTGACTTCTGCAAAAATGCCCGAACCTGCGCCGAAGTGAATGACCGTATCGGCAAGTGTCGGTTGCAGGGCTTGCAGTTTGAAGAGGTAGCGGTCAAGAAAAATGGGAAAGTCGTTGAGTGTCTCTTCGGTGAGTTTGAACGAATCGATTTTGCGCAGTTCGAGCGTGTTGAGGTCTTGGAAGAAAATTTCGCTGGGAATGCGTGTGTAGATGCGCCACTCGATGCCGTCGGTGGCAATGAGCGTGAAGTCAAGGGTGTTGCCTGATTGCAAATTGCCAGCAAGGTATTGTTTGAGTTGTTCGACAGCGTGTTCGCCCGTGCGTTTCAAATCTTTTTCCCACTCGATAATGATTTGATTGTATTGCGTATCGGCGCGACCGATTTTCTTGTGCTTTGGCGAGGCGGGAATGTTGAAGATGGTTTTTTCTGCGCCTTTGCTCATGGTTTGAATGATGGCGAGTGCATCGGCATCGTGCTGAAAGAGCGTTGTCAGGAGCGATTGAAAGAGCAACTTTTTGGCTTCTTCGCTATTGGCTTGCTGAACGTTGGCAAGGTATTGTTGAATCTCGGCGGCGTTTGGGTGCATGTTAGTCTAATTTCCCTTTCATCTGTTTTTGGTAGAACATCCAAGTGTTGTGCATGCCTCGGCGTTTGTTGCGGTTTGTGCCACGAAAAATAACGACATGAACACCGATTGTTCGACACACTTCGCATGGACATCTTTCCCAAATTCGGGACTCGAGCGTATGGCGGTAGCGCGTGTGCAATTTCTTTAAGTTTTCGCTTTCACGCTCGAGCAAACTATCGTATTCCATCACTGCCGAAAGCGTTGCGCCAAGCGATAGCCGTTTGCGACCGTAATCAGATAGCGCGCGTAGTGCCGCTCGCTCCATCTTGAGCAATCGCTCATGGCTAATTGAGTGCGCGCCAATAGATTTTTTGAAAAGCGGATTAAAAGACTGCGGCACACGAATCGACGCATACCATTTGCCATCTACGCCCAAGTAGTTCATTGTCGAGCGAAGCCACGCTTTTCTCATAAACGAGGCACTATCAAAACTTGACGCACCGAGTTCCTTAAATTGCTCGAGTAGTGCAGGACGAAGCACGCCAAGCAAATGCACTTTGACTTCTCTGCGCCTTCGGCGAATCTCGCGCATCAAGGCTTCAACAACTTTCTGCAACTCCTGATTGGGATAACGCACCAGACCACCAATTGCCACATATTCATAATTCATATCAAGAAGCGCATGAAGCGAATCCCGGTAGGAAGTCTCATCATAGCCTTGCACGACACCCAGCGGGGTAAAACGCATGGCATTCGCTTTTACATACTTAAAAACTCATCGGCATTCGTGAGCGTAATCTTTCGGCGCGCTTCTTTTTCTTTGCGCGAGAGCGAGCGTGATTTTCCATCAACCGTAATGGAATCCAAAATGATGTGGTCAGGCGAAATACCAAAATCAAAGTTAAGAGCGTGATAAAGGTCGGCAACTTCTTTCGGCGTAACGGGTGGCACCTCGTGATTAACATAACTAAACGCCCCACAATCGCCCATGACTGCCAGCGGCTTTGAAGCACTGTCCAAGCGTAAATACTTGCGAATGTCGTTAAAGCCGCGTATCAAGGGTTTTTCATTTTCAAAGTAAAGGTGCTTATCGGCGTAAAGTGCAAGGCTGATGAGCAAGCCGTCGTAAGGCGGTTCTGCAAAAATTTCATGCGCATAAACACTTTCTTGGTAGGCGTTTTTTGAAATGGAAGGGGAAAAATCTTCCTCAAAATTAAAATGTGTGTAAACGCGGTCTTCCCAGTCAGGTAAAAAGTATTTCATTGATAAGTCTTGTGAATCCCGCCTGTTCAAAGTCGGAATCCGTTGCAAAGGCTTTTGTAATTCCTTCTCGCCTCATCACAATGAAACTGATGCAATCTGTCAAACTCCACTCTTTATCTACATGACTCCGATAGTCCTCAAAGGCTTGCAGAAACAGGGGCTCATCAACGCTAATTACCTTGCGAGTTTTTCCGCTCCGAAACCAATCGATAAATTCAACGGCTGTTCGTCGAAGTGAGACCTTTGCAAACTTGCTACAAAGTTCGTCTAAAACATAATCAGTCGTTATCAATATCACCCCGCCTTTCGTGGCTTTGAGTTCTGCAAAAACAAGATGTGCTTGCTTGTGAAATTGGTCGCTTTTGTTGAGAACAGCAACAATGCCGCCTGTGTCAAAAAAGATTTTCTCCATTTAGGGAGAGGATAGTTAGAGTTCATCGTTTGAAAGGTCGGCTTTACCTGTCTCAACAGGTTCAGGCATACCTTCAGACGAGTTTTCGTTAGTCTCGACTGCGGGGATATTTTGTTTCAATTGTTTCTAATCGGTTTTTGAACGGCAACGGTTTTTGTCTTGCCTTCTTCGCTATAACGCATGCGAACATCAACCAAGATAGAGGTGCGCGTTTTCATGGCAACGCCCGTAACGATTGCCGTGCCTTCACCGACCGTTTTCAAATTCTCTAAATCTTCTTGCGACAAACTCTCTGAAATTTGCTTGATGTAGGTGAGGTCGTCAGGGTTTGTCATGCGATGCAGAATTTGCGTATTGGCTTGCGATGTGATGAGGTTATCGACCGACGATGGCGTTTGAGAAATGACCAACAGCCCCAAGCCCATTTTACGCCCTTCGGTGGCAATGCTACGCACGGCACTGCGTGCCAGCCTGGTAGCAGGCTTATCCATTTCAGGGTCGCCCATGGCACGCGGAATCAAGGTGCGCGCTTCTTCAATCGCAAAAAGAATTGGATAGGCGTTTTCCTCAATGCTCAATTCTTTCGATTTATACTTTTCAAAGACGAAACTAACCACCGCGTAAATTAAAGCACGCCGCACTTCATCGGACTCTAAATCTGAAAGGTCAAAACATGTAACCGCTACGTCTTTTAACTTGCCATCTGTTTTGCAAAAATCATTCACAAATTCTTCAACTTCTAATGATTCAATGCTTTTATCCTTTAATGAAGAAAGTGTTTTTT
>PHFL01000043.1:7766-23682 GCA_002794105.1 Candidatus Thermochlorobacter aerophilus
CGCGTATCAAGGGTTTTTCGTTTTCAAAGTAAAGGTGCTTATCGGCGTAAAGTGCAAGGCTGATGAGCAAGCCGTCGTAAGGCGGTTCTGCAAAAATTTCATGCGCATAAACACTTTCTTGGTAGGCATTTTTGGAAGTAGACGGCGAAAAATCTTCTTCAAAATTAAAATGCGTGTGAACGCGGTCTTCCCAGTCAGGTAAGAAGTATTTCATTGAATAAGTTTTGTGAATCCCGCTTGCTCGAAGTCAGCATCTGTTGCAAAGGCTTTTGTGATGCCTTCTGGCTTCATCACAATAAAACTTGCGCAATCTGTTAAACTCCACGCTTTATCGGTGTATGTCCGAAAATCCTGAAAGGCTTGAAAATAGCCTTTCATCAACGCGAATCACCTTGCAATTTTTTCTGCTCCGAAACCAGTCAATAAATTCAACGGCTGTTCGTCTAAGTGAGACTTTGGCAAACTTGCTACAAAGTTCATCTAAAAATAATCGGTCTTAGTAATCCCGCCTTTTGCAGCTTTGAGTGCTTCAAATGCAAGCCATTGCTTGCTTATGAAATTGGTTGCTTTTATTAAGAATAGCAACGATGCCGCCAGTGTCAAGAAAGATTTTTTCCATCGGGCGGAGAGTTAGAGTCATCATTCGAGAGGACCGCTTTACCTGTCTCAACAGGTTTGGGCATACCTTCAGACGAGTTTTCGTTAGTCTCGACTGCGCGGATATTTTGTTTCAGTCCTTTCAAGCGGTCTTTGAATGGCGTGGGCTTTTGTCTGCCTTCTTCGCTATAACGCATGCGAACATCAACCAAGATAGAGGTGCGCGTTTTCATGGCAACGCCCGTAACGATTGCCGTGCCTTCACCGACCGTTTTCAAATTCTCTAAATCTTCTTGCGACAAACTCTCTGAAATTTGCTTGATGTAGGTGAGGTCGTCAGGGTTTGTCATGCGATGCAGAATTTGCGTATTGGCTTGCGATGTGATGAGGTTATCGACCGACGATGGAGTTTGAGAAATGACCAACAGCCCCAAGCCCATTTTACGTCCTTCGGTGGCAATGCTACGCACGGCACTGCGCGCCAACTTGGTGGCAGGCTTATCCATTTCAGGGTCGCCCGTAGCACGCGGGATCAAGGTGCGTGCTTCTTCAATCGCAAAGAGAATCGGACTTGCGTTTTCCTCAATGCGTAATTCCTTCGATTTATACTTCTCGAAAATGAAGCTGACCACTGCATAAATTAAGGCACGACGCACTTCATCAGTTTCCAAATCTGACAAGTCAAAGCATGCAACAGATGCATTGTAGAGTTTTCCTGCTTGCTCAATGAACTCCTTAGTGAAGGTTTCAATATTTAAAGGCTGATGTTTCTTTTTCAGAGAATCCACTCTGTCTAATGTTAATTTCAACTGACGTTCAATAGCTGTCTTTGAAGTAACTTTATTATCTAATTTGCCAACACACTCCAAAAGTTTTTTCAAAACGTCCTGCTCAGAAAGAGACGTGTCCATATACAATATACCACTGGTTTGTTGTCCATCACCTAAAATCCAATCTCGGTAATATCCTTCTTGTGCCTCAGTGATGGTTTGCCCTGACATTGCTTCAATCAAACGAAGTGTATAGAAGTAGCCTTTCCCCTCATAAAATTTTACTTCGGGATAACGCTTAGTTTGAAGCAGAATTTTTCGACAAAAGAGTTCATCGGGAATTGCATCGGTGTTGAGGTCAATCAAATCGCGCTCAATGTCAGCAATAGATTCGTCGCTATGTTTGTGAATGATTTTGCCGTGAAGCACAGAGCGAAATCCAAGCAGTCGATAAATAATGTTAGCATCTTCCAGTTCCTCATTCTTGCTTTCGTCAGCCCAATCGTTGTGTCCAGTTTCTTGGTAGTATTTTTTGAGGCGTTCTTTTCTTACTTTATTGACTTTTTCTTTCAGTTCTGGGTTGCGAATGCTCAACTTCCCTGATGGATCAACCTCGCCAAACTGTGCTTTCAACTGGCTGGATAGGCGATTGAGATTCACATAATCGGCGTGTGGGTCGAAGAGAATAATTTTTCCGCCTCTGAAAATGAGTTCTTCAAGGAGTGTTGCGGTGGTGGTGGTTTTGCCCATGCCTGACATGCCGAAAATGCAGGTGTGCATGGTGGTCAGTTCATCGGCGTTGAGCGAGACGTTGGCAATAGATTCAGGCGTTTGAGAATAGGTTTTTCCGATTTGAACGAAGTGCGGTTCATCATCGGAGTAGAGTTTGCTTAAAATTTCTTTATCGAGCGGCTCGACTTTGCTTCCTGTCTTGATGGCTTGTGTCAGCGGCTCAATTTTGACGGGCGATGCGGCTTTATTGACTTTTCCAACCACCTCGCACCGTGCTTTGTAGAGCATAAAGCGTTTTGACATCACGTCAGGCAAAATCTCCGCGATACCATTTTTTTCAGCGTAAAACTTTGCGGTGTCTTTCGCTAAAAGCGGGTTATCGGTATTCACATCAACCACCTTCGCCACAACAAACTCCTCTTTTTCAAGATGCACTTGCACGAATGAAAATTTGAGCGGGCGCAAGTGTTGTTCGCTATCGAAAATGAAAGAAAATTCGCGCGTGGTGGTTTCTTCAAACACAATGCCAAGATGTGAAGTGGTGCTGTTCATCGTTAGAAAGGTTTAGCGTTGAGTAAAATCACGTCGGAACTTGTTTAGCAAGGCATTAACAATTTGCACGAAGTGCATATCGCCTTGTGGATTTTTGGTTACATACTCGACTGCTTTTTTCATCAAGAGTTCTGTCGTTACGGTTGAAATGACGGACTTCGGCACGCGGGCAATTTTATCAGCAAAGTATAAAAAAATAGGCAATCCAAAACTGGAATACGGCTGACTAACTGCATAAACGAATGGCACAATGTTCTGCCAGTTTCCCGTTTCAAAAAACTCGACGCGAATTGGAGCTTTCAGTTCACTGGTTCTCACATAACTCATGAGCACTTTGTAGTCGGGGAATTTGAGGGTTTGTTTAAGCATATTTTGCAGGGCGAGATTTTGCGCGCTGTCTGATGTTGAACTGATTCTTTGCGCAAGTTGCGCATCGCCAATCACGTTTTGATTGTCTAAAACGCTGAAATATCGGCGAATCGGCACAGGGTTTGTGTAGCAAATACGCTGTTGCGCTGCATCATACTTGACGCTAAAAAAGCTCAACTTTTCATCGTCCCAGCCCGCTTTTTCCCTTAACTGCAGAAAGCATGGCTTTAAGTCTTCTTGTGGCTGAATGCCAAATCTCTGCAGCAATTCTTCAAAAGTTTGCCTTTTATCTTTATTCTCGTCGAGGTATCGTTCTACTTGATAGCGAAAGTAAATATCGCTGTATTCGCTTGACCTAGCGGTTTCCACACAGCCAATCACATAGAAGTTCTCTGCTTTTGATAGGTCATAGAGCTTTTTTAGCAAGCAAAAATAAAGAGAGATGCCTGAACTCTCGATCTTTGCCAAGACTTCTAATTTAACCTTTGACCTGTTCAACACACTCTTTGTAGTCATTGCTACCAAGAATTTCTTCAAGCAATCCGCCTTCCGCTAAGTTTTTAATATCAGGCGAAATATGGTCGTCTAATTCAATATTTTTTCCCAAACTGAAAACCTTGTTCAGCACATCGCGCTTAAACCCCAGTTCCATAAATGGTCCTAATTGGCGAATGAGCGGTCCATGTATGATGATAGAATGAACTTGTTCGCCAATGCTGGTTAAAAATTTAGCTGTGTAATACGCAGTATAAAGATTCATCAAGTAGGAAATGAACATCATCTTATCCTTGAAGTGCTCTTCCTCTTGAATTTTGACGGCGGAAGACAAGGCAAGCATTTTTTCTTTTGGTTCTCTGCCAGTTTCATCAATTCGCATGCCGAAAGCGGCACTGTGGCGATAGGAGATGTTGCCCGAAAGCATTTCCTCATCAATCATAGATTCATCAATCGCAACAATCCATTTGCCCTTCATTTCCTCAATGATGTCGCCGATTTTCTTAATAGAGAATTGAGATGTGCCAATGTGAAATTGGGAAAAGCCTTGTCTTGGACATAGTTTTTGACTTCCACTTTGGCGATTTCGGGCACAATGTCAATGAGAAAGTTGAGCGTATCGTCAATAATGCGATTGGCTTCTTCATTGAGATTTTCGTAGTCAAGAAGAATGTTAGCAATGATTGGGTTTACAATCTGTGCGGTTAAGGGGTCGCGAGCAGTTTCAACTTGTCTTTGAAGCTGTGCTTCTGCGCTTTGTGTCTCTGTGCCGTTGGATGGCTCGTCGAAAAGTGTAGGTTGTTTCATATCTCAAAATCCATTCCTTCATTTGTTTCATCTTACTGCCAATCCCACCTGTTGCGTATTGCACCTTACACTCCTTCAAGTTGCGCGAGAGCGCAAGCGTGTTGAGGTAGGTTTTGCCCAAATTAACGAAAACGCTGCCGTATTTTTTTTCTTGCAAGTGCCTATCCAAGTCGCATGAAACAGAGGCGCAAAGTTCGGCGGCTCGCCGCTCCGTCATTTTCAAATCATAGGGTTTAATCGGCGTTTCGGGACGAAGCAAGCCGTATTTTGCTGAAAGGATTAGCACATCTAAATCGTGTGGAAATGCGTGTTCGCGTTGAAGTTTTTTGAGAACACGAAAGTTTACGCCGTCGTAACGCTCTATGGCTGGCAGCGCACTTCTGTCAAGGCGTTTGCGTGCTGAACAAGCAAGAATAAGCAGTCGGGACATTCGCTTGTTTTTTTGCAAGAAGATACAACCGCATTTTGAACTTTTTGGTCGGTTTCATAAGTTAAGTTTTGTGATTTCAACATTTTCATTTCAACATTTATGGTAGTATGAGCAGTGCCGTTTTGTCAGTTTTGCCGAAGTTGGTGACGAGTCGCCTCCACGCCTTGTTTGCCCTTTCGCTTGCCTCACACAAATCCATCAAACTTGTCCTGCTTTGTTCCGCACTCTTTCACTTTACCGAGTTTGTGTGGTGCGCACTCTTTTTTCAGCATACTGCCGCGCCCTACTTTGTGCCGCCTGTTGCAACGCTGATGAGTGGCAACGAGAGTTTCCTTTACGCCCATTCCATCACTCGCCAATATGGTTTTTTGGTGATTCAACTTTCGCTCGTCGCCGCGCTTTTTGCCACGCACCCTGAACGCTACGCACCCTTTATCCGCTTGCTTGCTGGGGCGCGATTGCTCATGGCGAGTTTAGGCACATACAGTTTCGCGAGTGGCGCAGTAACGCTTTGGCAACTTCTGCCATCGCTTACGATTGACATCGGATTAGCCATCGCTCTCTGGCGACTTGCTCCGAAAGCCGAAAAACCCTTATCCGCACAAGAGATTCTGCCAACGCTCAACAAGAAATCCTTTTTTGGACTCTCGCTTTCGCCCTTGATGCAGTGGCGTGCATTGCAATTCCTGTGCATAATTGCTGGTGTGTTGTGGATTCTGTGGGGACTTGGTTCAACGGTCTTTTGGGAAATTGGCGTTGCCAACATCAGTAGCGATAGCACCGTAGAACGCTACCTATTGGAATCCATGCAAGCCAACGCCATCGTGAGAAATGAGCAAGGCATTGTGCTTATCGCCATCGGTGCCATCACAGCGTTTGCTGCACTTAATCCAATCGCCTATTCCAAAGTGATTGATTTCATCATCGCACAGCAAGTCATCAACGCCATCAGTGCGGCAGTGGAACTGGGGTTTGGCACCATTCTTTTGGGACAATTCTTCACGGTCTTTTCCGTGCAAGTCATTACGCTTTTGCTCTTTGCTAGTTTGAAGTTCAGCGCGAGTGATGCACCAAAACCCGATAGTGCAGTGATGCCGAATGTAGCGGAGGCAAGATGATGAGACGCAGTGCTACAAGTGAAGAAGAAGCCAACGCCCTACGGCGACAGCGACGAATTGTGCAAGCCATTTTCGTGGCAATTAACCTGATTCTGGTTGATAGCCGCTTGCCAAGTCTTGTATGGACAATTGTCGGCGGTGCATTTTGGCTTGCGGTAATTGTCATCACGATAACCAATGGACCGATTGTGTGCAGTTGGGTGTGCTGGTTAGGTGCGGCGCAAGATTGGGCAGAGCCGTTGGCGAAACGGCGTTGGCGCGCCAATCCAAATTTTTGGCGACCGTTTGTGTTGGTTATTGCGGTGCTGTGGGCACCTGTCTCGTGGCTGATTCGACCTGACACGATGCACTCACTTGTTGCGCCGTTTGGTATCACTTACACAGATTTGAATGCGCATGTGTTGCAGGCGTTGTTTTTCGTGGTGGTCGGAGCATCGGTGATGGTGTTGGGCAAGCGCGGCGCGTGCGTAAGTTTTTGTCCGTTGCTCTTGGTGGCGCGTGTGGTGCGTGTGAAGCAGTGGTTTCTATCGCTTCGTTGGCATCGATGGTTTCAGAAACCGCTCATCATCAACACTGTCTGTGTGCCGAAGCAAAAGTGAGTTTGTTTGTTCTTTCTTTCATTAACCTTTAACTCATTTGGAGGATTAGATATGAATCGCGAAACGAAAATCAAGATGCTTTCTGGGCTGATGTGGCTTTTAGCCGCTTGGGAGCTGCTCAATGCACTCGGCTCAACCATCTTTCTCAACTGGGGAGCAGCACTCTATGGCTGGCAAGAATACGCCAGTAATGCGCAGTCTGCCATCGTGTTCCATCAGTATGGCATGGTGCTGTATGTGCTGGCGGTAGCCTATGCCATCATTGCGACCGACGTGGTCAAGTATGAGCAGATGCTCTGGATTGTCGTTGTGGAGCAGGTGGTGGGCGCCATTACTTCGACCGTTGAGGTGCTTAACGCACAGCAAATTATCAGCTGGTCGAACTTTGCGCTGGTGCATACGCCGCAAGTGATTATCATTGCGCTCCTGTGGTTCTTGCGTCCATCGGCGCCGTCTAACCAGAAAGGGCAGGCAGCACCTGCGGCAAACTAACTGCGAAAGCAGACCATTTGGAAAAGGCGATTCCGAAGCGGGTCGCCTTTTTTGTTTCTGGTATTCAAATTCAAGACAATAGTGGTGAGCGCATTACCAGCATGAGCTTATACCTTGCTCATCTCGGTCATCACGCAGTTGCATGAACCTTTAGCCAAGAGCTCTCCAGATGCATTGTGAACTTGGCATTCCGCATTGACAATGCGCCGACCGCGACGCACAACTCTGGCATGTGCAGTGATTACTTCACCTAACTTTGCACTGCGTAGGAAATCCACAGCAAGGTTAATAGAAGCAAAGAAGTTGGTATCGTCTAAGGTGTAAATGGCAATGCCGATAGCTTCATCCATGATGGTTGCCATGATGCCGCCGTGCAAAATCCCAACGGGATTGACCATATCTGGACGCACCACGAAATCAGCGACAAACTCGCCGCTCTCTACGGCGCGCACAGTGCCATTGAGCCAGCGCCCAACAGGCGAGGGATGTGCTTCACCGAACGATAGACCAATGCGCGACTGCAAATAAGCCAAAGCTTGGTTCATGCGCTTGAAGATTAACAGCTCGTAAGAATTACACAAAGATATCACACTCACAACACTTTAAGCTAATCTCGGGATGAAATTTTGAAGGCAGAGTAGTAATCAGGCTTTCTTAGCAAGGAAGCTGGTTACAGGCTGACTAACAGAAGCAGGGGAGACAAAAGTGAGCCAACCACGAGAATTATCGCCATGCTTGATGATGTCGTAGTATTTGCTTTGCAGAAGCTTGGTAATGTCGCCGCGTTCGCCAGTGCCAATTTTGTAGCGGTCAATTGAGCGAACAGGCGTAATTTCAGCAGCGGTGCCTGTCATGAAGACCTCATCGGCAATGTAGAGGCTTTCGCGAGAAATCAGGGTTTCTTTTACTTCAATGCCTTCCTCTTTAGCCAGCTCAATGATAGCCTTGCGTGTAATGCCTGGTAGAATGGATTGTGCAGTTATCGGCGTGTAGATAACGCCGTCACGCACAAGAAAGATATTTTCGCCACTACCTTCAGCAACATAACCGTTTATATCCAGTGCAATCCCTTCGGCATATCCGTTAGCGAGAGCTTCCATTTTAATGAGTTGTGAATTGAGATAGTTGCCACCAGCTTTTGCGCTAGCAGGAATAGTGTTTGGGGCAATGCGGCGCCAAGAGGCAACGCAGACATCGACACCATCTTCCCATGCTGAGTCGCCTAAATAACTGCCCCATTCCCAAACGGCAATAGCAACATCAACTCGGGATTTTAGGGGATTGACTCCCAAAGGGCCCTCACCGCGAAAGACCAGTGGGCGAATGTAGCATGAAGTCAGCTGATTGGCACGAACAGTTTCCAAAATGGCTTCGCGTAGTTCAAGCTGCGTAAAGGGAATTTCCGTGCGGTAAATTTTCGCCGAGTCGTATAAGCGTCGCACATGCTCTTTGAGAAAAAGAATGGCAGGACCTTTATCTGTGTTGTAGCAACGAATGCCCTCGAACACGGACGAGCCGTAATGAATGACATGAGAAAGAACATGGATTTTGGCATCGTCCCAGTCGACAAGGCAGCCGTTCATCCAAATCTTTGCTGACTTCTGCATGTTTGTTCCCTTCCAAAAAGATATATTACAGCACTACAACCTCTGTGCAGTGCGACGAAGACGAAACTAATACCGCACCAAAATAGAAAAAAACGAAAAACTTCACCATGTTTTTTGGTAAAAAAGCAATCTCGACATACCATCTGAAAATAGTCAAATGGACCAGTAGGGAAAATAACGCTTTTTCCTAAATCTTTTAAAAGAGAAAAGGTTTTGCTCTAAAAAATTAAAGATTCGGTTTCAAAAAATGTTAAAAGCACAGGCTAATCTAGCGCTGCCATTTGATGCAGCAGTAGGCCAAAATTCTTGGCAAAGCCAAACCAATTGGAGTGAGACGCATGAAGCCAGTTGCGATAATAAGGCAGAGAACACTGCAACAAAAGAGCAAAGTCTGCATAGACCAAACTTCACGAAACTGCCGTACCGAACCATGACGGCATTAGGTCAGTCTTTGCTCTAGAAAGCCGCTTAATTTCAATTCACTTCAAACTTAAACCGAAGTCTCACCAGATTGTGACTATGCCCGAAGTCAGGACTGAATCTACAATTCGTAAAGCCATCATTATGGCAGGTGGATTTGGCACGCGCTTGCGTCCGCTCACCATCAACATTCCCAAACCACTGGTGCCCATGATGCAGAAGCCAATGATGCATCACATTATCAATTTGCTGAAAGCACATGGGGTGAAGGAAGTGATAGCGCTGCTCTATTTCCAGCCCGATGCGATTCGCAATTACTTCGGCGATGGGCGAAGGTTTGGTATCAAGATGAACTACATTCAAGCTGATGCAGACTACGGCACAGCAGGCAGCGTGCGCAACGCATATGAATTCATTGACGACCGCTTTATCGTCATTTCTGGCGATGTGCTCACTGACTTTGATTTGAGCAAAGCCTTGGAGTTCCATATCAAGCGCAATGCCAAGGCAACCATGATTCTTACACGGGTCAAAAATCCGCTGGCGTTTGGTGTGGTCATCACCGAAAAAGATGGTAGGGTGTCGCGCTTTTTGGAAAAACCATCGTGGGGCGAAGTGTTCAGCGATACAATCAACACGGGCATCTATATCCTTGAGCGAGAAGTCATGGATTGGATTCCCTACCGTGAGGAATATGATTTCTCCAAAGACCTCTTTCCAAGAATGCTGCGCGAAAACTTAGGGCTCTATGGCTATGTAGCCGATGGCTACTGGCGTGATGTCGGCACCCTGCCCGAGTATCAAGAAGCCCATTTAGATTGCTTGCATGGACGAGTCAATTTGGACTTCTACGAAGGATATGAAAAAATCGCAACGGGTATCTATGCACACAAATCTGCCAAGTTTGACCTAGATGCTGTCAAGCTCTCAGGCAGCATACTTATCGGCAAGGGAGCAAAATTGGGAAAGGGCGTCTCTTTGCACAATAGCGTCATTGGTGAAAATGTAAGCATCGGTGATGGCAGTTCACTAAGCAAAACCGTAGTATGGAACGATACGGTCATTGGCAAAAACACGACAATTCACCTTGCTGTGATATGTAGCGGCACCAAAATTGGGAATGATGTAAAAATCGAAGAGCAAGTCTTCATTGCAGATAAGTGTGTAATTGGAGATGGAGCTACGATAAAATCCTCTATCAAAATTTGGCCCGAAAAAGAAATTGAAGCCGGTGCAATTCTAACACAGAGCCTGATTTGGGAGTCCAAATGGTCGCGAGAGCTCTTTACGGCATCGCGTATCACAGGGTTAGCCAACATTGAAATCAGTCCCGAGTTTGCCGCCAAAATTGGTGCCGCATTTGGTACTATTCTGCCAGAAGGCGCCACAGTGTGTGTAAGCCGCGATGTGGATAATGTCTCGCGTATGGTCAATCGGGCACTGATTGCAGGGCTGCTTTCCACAGGTGTGTCGGTCAATGACTTACAGGCAACTCCAATTCCTATTGCGCGTCATCGCTTGAAGAATAGCACAGAGTTTGGCGGCGTGCATGTTCGCAAGTCTCCATTTGACAAAAAGCTCTGCGACCTGATTTTCTTCGACAAAGGCGGGCGAGACTTACCTGCAGCAAAAACAAAGAGCATTGAGCGCAATTTCTTCGGTGAAGAGTATCGACGTGCTTCCTACGAAAAAGTTGGCACACTAAATTTTCCTGAGCGCGCTTTAGAAAGTTACACCGATAGCTTCATCAAATGCATTGATACTGAAGCCATCAGGAAAGCGCGTCTACGCGTGGCAATTGACTACTCATACGGAGCGGCAGCAGCTATTTTCCCCAGCATCATCGGTGGCTTGGGCGTCGATGTCATTTCGCTCAATGCGTTCTTAGACCCCAGCAAATTCACACGCACAGCTGAAGAATTTTTTGCCGCCGCTGAAAGGCTCTCGGAAGTGGTCGTCTCACTCGGCTACGATATTGGCTTCATGCTCGATGGCGGAGCCGAGCGTATCCATGTTGCTGACGAGAAAGGCAATTTCCTAGAGCATCAACGCTTGCTGACACTTATCACCTATCTCTACCTTGAAGTGTATCCAGAAACGAAAAAAATCGCCGTGCCGATTACAGCCTCCATGGAAGTCGATGATATTTGCCGCGAGCGCAATGTGCAGGTGGTCCGCACTGGCGATAGCCACTCAGAACTGATGCGCGCTGTAACCGCTGACCCAGAAATCGGCTTCGTTGGCGGAACAAAGGGCGGATTCATTTTTCCAAAATTTCTCTTTGCCGTCGATGGCATGTTCTCGGCAGCCAAGATTATGGAGCTGATTGCCAAATCCAAAACACGCATCGGCGAACTGGCGGCACGCATGCCCGAACGCTATTTCTTAGTTAAACGCAATGTAGCCTGCCCCAAAGACTTGAAAGGCAAAGTGATGCGCAAAATCATGGAAGATACAGCTGAACACTATCGCGTGCTGATTGACGGCGTCAAAATTATCTACGACAATGAAACTTCACTTTTACTCCTACCTGACCGTGAAAGAGACATTTTCCACATCAATGCTGAATCGCGCACCAAAAGCCGTGCCGCACGCCTCGTCAGTGAATACGAAAAGAAGCTAAACGAATGGATAGCGGAATGACCATGCACTGAAGCAAACTTGAAGCGGATGCGATGCACACAAACAAAGCACCTGCTGCTGCGTGGCAGTTCAACGCCGAATGACGGCAATTTTGGCAATGGCACTTTGCCGACCGTCTTCACTGATAGCGACTGCAAAATAAATCCCTGACGAAACATAGTTGCCGTTTCTATCTTTGCCATCCCACTCTACCAGCCGTCCACCCGAAGACGGCAACTCTCGCACGAGAGTGCCGCTTAGGGAAATAATTCGCACCAGCGCTTGACGCACCAGCCCATCGACAACAAGACGAGTCGAAGCAGGAATGCGAAAGGGATTCGGATAGATGGTAAGGGCGCTCAAAGTCTCTTGAGGTTCAATGGCTTCAGTGTATAGCACCGACAGTCCTCTATCGGTGCCGAAGTACATCTTGCCCGTTTTGCGGTCGTAGGCAATTGAGCGCACGTTGTTGGAAAGCAGCGGAGAATTTTCAGTAGTAAAGCGCATCAGAATGCTATCGCCGCCTGCACTGACCACCCACACCCCATTTTGCGAGCCAAACCACTTTCGGTTCAGAGCGTCAATAGCCAGCGAGGAAAGAAACTCGTTGCGCAAATCAAAAACCAGCGATGCATTTGGAATACGCAAGCCAAATACTGCATCGGGATTGAAAAAATATGCCGCCCCGCGGTCGGTCGCCAGCCAAATGCTACCGTCGTTATCCAACTGAATGTCATTGACCTTCGGATGAGGGAGTCGACCAAAATTCTGGCGCTCATCTATCAGCACATATCGGTCATCGCGCACGTCCGTCAGGGTGCCATTGTCGTCGAAGACCACAATACCACGACCTGTAACACCGTCTTCACTTTGCACGGCAATCCACTTGCGATTATTGCCGTCTATGGCAAGCCGCAGTGCGGTAAGGTTTGACGGAAATTCCCGACCGGGACCAAGACCGCTGGTGCCGAAGCGTAAAATGTTACCATTGGGCAAGTAGGCGTAAATCGGATTTTGTGCGGTAAGGAAGTTAGCAATCCAAACGACACCTTGCTGGTCAATTGCAAGAGAGGGCAAGACTACAAAGCTTTCACTTTGGCGAATGCCGACAAAAGGAGAGTTGGAACGATTTAGCACGCGTAGGCTATCGCGAGCGTCAAATTCAAACAAGCCGCCGCCCCACGTGCCTAGGATGGTAGTGTTGCCGCGAGAGACCAGCGAACTAAATTGGCTCACGGGTGCCGTGCCCGGCGAAGGCAGATTTTCGAAATTGCGCCACACGCCGTTCTCCAGACGGTAAAAACCTTGTGCGCCGCCATTGCGCAAAGAGGAACTGCCCCACACTCGCCCAAAGGCATCAATCTGCACAATCTCAAAACTGTTCGAAAGCGGCGAGTTTGGGGTAATGACCGTAACAGTTGTGCCAGCGCCTAAGACAAGCAACGACTGCCGGCGGTCGGCAATGAAGATTTGTCCATCGGCATCGCTGGCAAGGGCACGTGATTGTGAAAAATTCCCAGCGCGCCGCACAAGTGAGCCATCGCGACGGCGAACAATCAGTTCATCGCTGGCAAGTGCAAAAAGGTCATTGGAAGTAGTAGCTAATGCAATCACATTTTTTTGTGGAAATCCGCTCTCGCGCTCAAGTCCAGAGCGGCTCAAGCGCAAAAGCCCATCAGCAGAAGCGGCAAAAATCTCTTCGCCTTGAATCGCCAAAGCATTGATGCCGCCAGACACTGCAAAGGATTGCCACTCTGTCGGCGCATTGAGGTTGGTTGAACGAAGGCTGGCACGGGCAAGACCTAAAGCCGTTGCCACAATCAACTGACCCTGTGCAATGAGCACATCGCGCACGGCCGTGCCGCTGGCAAATGTGCCAAAGCGAATATAATTTTCACGAAACTCTCGCCGTGAAACAACAAAAAGTGAAAGCCCAAAGTCAGTCGCCACATAGAGCGAATCGCCGCGCACAAAGAATTTGCGAATGGTACGGTTAGCAAATTGTGTAACGCGCGTCAGTTCAAGAAAGGTTGAAAAACGCTCATCGCTTAAAGCAAAAAAGCTGACGGCGCCGCTTTCGTAGCCAATCCACAAGCCGTTGCGACCGCTATCGTAAGTCAGGGCAGAAATGCGCGTCTCAAATAAGCCTTCAATGTTGGTAAAGGTGCGAATCTCACCATTTTCTCGATTGAAGCGATACAAGCCGCCATCGGTGCCGACCCACACTGCACGTTGCGCTTCCACTGCTACTGATGATGCATTGCGAAACGATGTGTAGTTTTTCCATGTCCCCACGCGCTGGGCAAAGAGCGCCGGCGCAAAGAGCAGAAAGAGCATGATAAAACATGGCAACGCAGACAAAGCAAACATTGGAAGACTTATGCTTACACTGAAGTTTTTGGTGTAAATTGCCACGAATATAAAAGTTTGATGGATGTAAGATGGTGCAAACAACAGTCTCTCTGCAAACCGATAAATGCTACATTGTGCCAAGCATTTTTGCAGACGCTTCTGAGCTTGTAGCGGCACAAAGCCTACGGCATGGTGGTGTCAGTCCAAAACCTTTTGATTCGCTCAACCTTGGGCTTTCATCTGGCGACCAGCAAGAGCATGTACTGCATAACCGCGAAATTTTTTACTCTGCGCTCGATATCTCACCAGCACGAGTAGCGCTGGCACACCAGACGCACAGCGACCATATTCTGCGTGTTGATGAACCGGGGCGATACAGCGATTTTGATGCACTGATAACCAACCGACGCAACCTTTTCATCACGATTTCCATTGCCGACTGCGCCCCTATCTTGATTTACGACTACACCCACAAGGCTATCGCTGCCGTGCATGCAGGCTGGCGCGGCACTGCACAGCGCATTCTCTACAAAACGCTACTAGCAATGCACGAAGCCTTTGGCACCACAGCAAAAGATTGTCTGGCTTATATTGGAGCATGTATCAGCGCCGAGGTCTATGCCGTAGATGCTGATGTGGCGCGCTATTTCGAACCTGCTTTCAAAATCTATGACGGAGCAACTCGAAAATTTTTCTTAGATTTGAAGGCGGCAAACCTGCATCAATTGCACCAATTTGGGCTAACCGATGAGCAAATCGAAGTCTCGGCACACTGCACCTACCGTGAGCACGAGCACTTCTTTTCGTATCGACGGGCAGTGCATGAATCGGCGGGCAAAACGGGACGCATGCAAGCCATTATCGGACTGCGGTAGTGCAATAAACACACATTAACACATATCACCAAATATGACTTACAAACAAACGAAAAATCTCCTGCTGCTCGTGCTCTTTTTTTGTCTCGGCTATGCCATACCACAAGCGGAAGCGCAATCGCTGTTTCTAAGAAAAGGCATGATTGCGGGCGCAGGTCTTGGGTTAGATGGATTTGGAGGGTTGCCAATCGTAGGGCAATTAGAGTTCGGCGTGGGTCCGAAAATCGGCATTGGACGCTTTGGCGTGGGCGCTTTAGCGGGAATCTACTTCAATCCGGGAGCAACAGCTGTAATGGTCGGCGGACAGGGCAATTATCACTTTGATATTCCCACCGTGCCAGAACTTGACCTTTATGCTGGGCTTAATCTCTTGATTGGATTTGCGGGCAGTCGGTTCGGTGGCTCTTCCACAGGTGTTGGTCTTGGCTTAAATGTCGGCGCACGATACTTCTTTACTCCATTGGTAGCTGGATTTTTACGGCTGGGCTGGGGACTGTCTATTGCCACCATCGGCATTGATTTTGCAATGTAAGTCAGGGCAACCTCACCCTGTTTCTGACCTCACCCTGTTTTGGTGATACCAAAACTGTGGATTCCTCGCTGACGCTCGGAATGACACAAAAGGAATGCTCGGAATGACATCGCTTGTCATGCTGAGCGGAGCGAAGCATCCACTCGCTGGATTGACCTCACCCTGTCTGCTGGCGCAGACGTCCCTCTCCTTTTGCAAGGCGAGGGACAACAGGGTGAGGTTTGCCATCTTCAATTTGTCATGCTGAGCAAAGCGAAGCATCCATGCACTGGATTCCTCACTGACGCTCGGAATGACAAAGAAGATCATGTCATCGGAACGACGACTGCCTGTCTTTTCTGTATCATCGTGGCTGCGGTGGCAGGCGGTAGCCTCTCAGTGTCAGCAAGGCGAAAGAGAAAAGAGAACGAAAAATCAGGTGCAGTGTTTTTTGCAATCGCATACATACTCAATAAGCCAAAGTTTGACCTGCGCTTGCCATGAAACTCATCGTCGGGTTAGGTAATCCTGAACCACGCTACGATGGCACACGCCACAACATCGGCTT
>PHFL01000044.1:0-1308 GCA_002794105.1 Candidatus Thermochlorobacter aerophilus
ATTGCCCGCATGGATGCGCCACTGGAACTATTGAGCATTTTTTCTGGCATAGTGATTCTTGCTGTTTTTTAGTCGTTGAAGTTTGAAGCGTTGCAGCATCTCGGCTACTTCCTTACGCCGTGCTTGAGTTTGACGAGTACGTGCTTCACTCTCGCGCTGGAACTGCTCAAACATGGCTTTCAAGTCTTTGAGTCGCAGTTCTTTAGCTTGTGCAATACATGCTCGCAATTGTGCTGAAAAGGCTTCTTGTTCAGCCTTGAAGTCTCGAAAGAGCTGGAGCAGTTCCCTGCGGCGGTTGTGTTGCAATTCTGCAAACTTTTTTGTGAGTGCGGCAACTTCTGCGGTACGTCGGGCTTGTTGTGATTGCTCTGTCTGCGGCAGGCTGGCAAGCTCGCGCAGCACTTCTTGACTCAACTCGGTTTGCTCTGATAAAAATTGACGCACCGACAGGGAGAGTTCGCTTTCACGACGCCGACGCGCTTCTATGGCATTTTTGAACATCTCGTCAAAATCTTTGTGGCGCACTGAGCAATGCTGGGCTAAAGATTTGCGCAAGACGGTATCATAGTCACGAAACGCCGATTGCGTATACTCTGCTGCGTCTTGAAATTCTTTGACCACACAGCCAGCCGCATCCAAGGCTGCATGCAGGGCATTCAATGCTTCCTCATACAGCACGGTCTTTTCCATGCGCAGCATTTGCTCTTCCGATAGCATGTTTGCTGGTTGGCTCATTGCTGCATATGAATTTGGTTTGCGAGTGACTCTGTTTTTTCGGAGCAGATGGCGGTTTTATGACGCGCTTGGTGAATTGCACTCGCCGCATGTTGCGCAAAGGGCAGTTCAGCAAGCCGTCTTCCCAAGGGTTACGCAGCGGTTGCTGTCAAGCCGATGGCTTCAGCATACTTGAGATAGGTCTCGACCGACGCAATAACCACACGCGCCTCGACCGATACCAACTCAATGCCGACCAATGAGACACGGGCAAAGGCATCAATTACAATGCCCTTGTCCAAAATGCGGTCAATGACCTCCGCAAGGCTTGATGACCCCGTCGATTTTTCAATCGCCATTTGCTCTTTATCCGGTTTAGTTACCGCCGGGCTTTTCCTTTCTACCCTGTCTTAGCGGCGGCGACTCAGCAAGGTAGGAACATCACTTAACTTACAATATTTGTGCCACAACTCACAACACGGGGTTTTGGCGATTTTTCTTGAGGGAAATCATTCACTACTCGTTAAAATTCTCCAGTGCAAGCATCTTTAGCGAGCACTTCTTCTTGCCGCTTTTTCTTTTGCCCTACCTACC
>PHFL01000044.1:6867-9461 GCA_002794105.1 Candidatus Thermochlorobacter aerophilus
ACCCTACTACGACTACTGGCGGACGCGCTCTCAAATTCTACGCCTCTGTTCGCTTAGATGTTCGGCGCATCGGTGCTATCAAAGAAGGCACAGACATTATCGGCAACCGCACTAAGGTTAAAGTGGTAAAAAACAAAGTTGCACCACCTTTCAAAGAAGTCGAGTTCGACATCATCTACGGCGAAGGTATCTCCAAAACTGGTGAGCTTATTGACCTTGCTGTGGAGATGGGGATTATCAAAAAATCAGGAGCATGGTTCAGCTACGAAGGCGAAAAAATTGGTCAGGGTCGAGAAGCTGTGCGCGATGTGCTCAAAACTAACAAGAACCTCTACGACAAAATTCTCTTGCAGGTGCGCGAAGGGTTGATGAACCAACGTATTGACTTTAGTGTGTCACCTACTGCTGAAGAAGAAACTGACAATCAGCTTACCGAAGCTGAAGCAACAGAGTAGGCATTAGACTCACAGTCTTGCTTGCTGAATGCTTTGTTGACTTTTGCTCAATTTCAATACCTACGCTTATGAGTAAGATTGCCATTGTTGCCCGTAAAGAGTATTCAGAGCGCATTACCAGTGCTGGGTTTATCATCACAACGATTCTCGTGCCAGTTCTGATGATAGTCCTCGTTGTAGTGCCCATTTTGATTCAATTCCTGAGCAGCAAATCCGATACACGAGTTGCCATCATTGATAAAACTCAACAACTCAAAGCCGATTTAACAGATGTCTTCGCTTCGCGTTCATCGATGCAGATTGTCTTTGCTGACTTTGCCGATGCACAAGAGCGCGAAGTGCTCATCAAAGAAACGGACTTAGGCAAACTTAGTGGCTATTTGGTTATTCAATATGACTCCACTGGAAAAGTTCTTGCTACCTACACCAGCAAAAACCTTACAGATTTTGACCTTTTGAGAGAGTTGGAAAGTGGAGTCAGGGCAGCAGTTCGCCGAAAACTTCTCTCGGAGCGAGGCTTTAGTCATGCCGATATTGAGTTTCTTGAAAAACCTACGCAGTTCAAAACCCAAAAGCTAAGTGGTGGAAAGGCTTCCAGCGACTCTGGCATTAGCAGTATCGTACTCAGTTTCGTGATGGGCCTGCTAATTTACAGCACAATCATTGGTTACGGCGCACTCATCTCCTCATCTATCATTGGTGAAAAATCCAGTAGGGTCATGGAAGTTCTTATTTCATCCATTAAGCCATTCGAGCTGCTAATCGGGAAAATCATCGGTATTGGACTTGTTGCACTCACGCAATATGCTGTGTGGGTGATTGCCGCTTTAGCTTTGTCTGGACTTTCGCTGAAAGGGCTTGGTGGGGCGGCATCCAAAATCAATTTTGAAATTCCTCCGCTCTTGCTCTTTTACTTTGTGCTTTACTTCGTCTTAGGTTATCTGATTTATGCCACACTCTATGCCGCTACGGGCTCCATTTTTGAAAATGAACAAGATGCCCAGTCGCTACAATTTCCAATTACTTTTCTTGTCATTCTGTCGTATCTGTTTATCTACTTCACTGCTTCAAAACCAGACTCGCTCCCTGCAACTTTGCTCTCGCTTGTGCCATTTTTTACACCTATTTTGATGATCTGCCGGCTTAGCGCAACCGATGTACCGCTTTGGCAAATTTCACTTAGCCTTGTGCTCATGATGCTGACATTTTGCGCCATACTCTGGGGCTCGGCTAAAATTTACCGCATGGGCGTGCTGCTGTATGGCAAAAAGCCCTCCTTGAACGAAGTAATCAAGTGGCTACGCTATGCCTAAGCGGCTAATGGCAAGCCTTGTTGTATTTGCGCAGTTTGAAATAGTTGTATGGCAGCGGCACTAAAAATCCTGCCAGCAGTGAAATTGCCAGCGCTATCCAGAAAAATGGTTCACTTGGTGCAACCTCGCCTCTTGTCAGCATGTAGTCTGTTACATTCTCTGCCAGCTCCATTGCCAGCATGGAAAGAAAGCTCATGGAAAATGCTGTGCGCACTGCCATTTTCCATCCAAAGTTTTCGCGCCACTTCAGTAGCAGGGTTTCCATTAAAACCGACGTGCTTAGTCCGCACAGCATGGCCACGCCCATAATCGCCCACATTGACCATGCAAGCGCCGTCGCTTGCGCATAAATGATGAAGCCAAAATCACCAATTGAACAGCCCACAAGACAATTGAGCGTATTGAGCGAAGCTCGCCGCCATGTTGATACATCTTGCCAAAACCCATGCTGGCTGGCTTGCGGCGCTGCATTTGCTGTACTCACGGGCAACTCTATCTGAAACATTGGTGCAGGGCTGCTATCACCGAAGTGCTCTGACGCTTGATACTCCCCCACTTGCGCCAGTGCATGGTTAATCTCCGAAAGCGATAGCATGCGTGCCGTTTTCAGCACTGCCTCGGGTGGCATGAGCGACACCGATACTGCTTCTACGCCGTCCAATTTTTTCAGCGCTTGCGTAACATGCTCTACGCACGCCTTGCAATGCATTCCCGAAATTTTCAGACGCAGTTTCCCAGATTCGGTTAATGCACCCTTTGCGACTGTATCCATACCGCTGTTTGCTGTGGGTTAAATAAGCAGAGAAACTTCTTACTTTCTTTTCTA
>PHFL01000044.1:9785-17649 GCA_002794105.1 Candidatus Thermochlorobacter aerophilus
GCCACGTCCAATCAACCTCAATGAGGTTGTGCAAACCACGCTACAAATTCTGCGCTCGCGGCTCAATGCTCACCAGCTTATTGTGAAAACTGCTTTAGCCAAAGTACAGCCTGTGGTGCTTGTTCCCTCAGCTCGCCTTCGGCTTCTCGTCTTTGCTCTCATCTTTAGCATAATCAATCGCAAGCCCTCGAACGGTATTTCGCCGCGTCAGGTTCTTTTCAAAACCGTGCGGCACAAAAAGACTGTAGATTTACACTTTACTTGCACTGCTCGAGTTAAGTCGCGTGCTCATGTAGGCTTCAGCATCAATGAAGCCTATCTTGACATTCTTCAGTCGCTCGTGCATGACTTAGGCGCTATGCTTTCTTTTCCGAAGAAAGCCGCACTATCTATCTCTATCAAGTTTGCTTTATTTCAGGAGTCGCCAGCATGACACACACTGCATCGCCATTTGAAGCCCCACTTGTGCTTTTGCTGGTTGATGACGATGACTTTGTCCGAGAGACCGCTGCAAAAAGTTTGTCATTGATTGGCTACCATGTGCATACGGCGCGCCGTGGTCAGGAGGCAATTGCGCTTTTCGGTCGGTTGCAACCGCACATTACGCTGCTCGATATTCACTTGCCTGACCTCAGTGGCTTTTCTGTGTTGGAAGTCTTGCGCCAATCTTATCCTGACGCTGAAATTATCTTCATCACTGGCGAAGGCGATATGTCAATGGTTATCAACGCCTTGCGTCAGGGTGTTTCTGACTTTGTGCCGAAACCCCTTTCTCTCGATACGCTGCTGCCCGTTTTGGAGAGTGCCAAACAGCGACTTTTGCAAAAACAGCGCCTGCGCTCGCCACGCTCTTCCGATGCCGCTCCTACGCCTGCCCCTTCTCAAAAGGTCAAGATAAAAGTAAAAGCGTTTGGTAATTTGGTCTTATCGATTGGTCGTAGGGTAATTTCCGAAGCAGATTTGCCCGGCTCGCAGGCGGCTGTTTTGAAGATATTGCTTATTCATCACAAGCGAGTGGTCTCCGTTGATGACATCACTCAACAGCTTTGGGGAGAAGTTTCACAGCGCAGCGCAGAAGTCATGCTCTTTACAGCGATTTCTTCTCTTCGTCGCCTCTTTGAGCCCAATTTGCGGCACGGTCGTAACTCTAAATACATCCTTACGCACAAATCAGGATACGAACTCAACTTAGGCAAGTGGAATGTCGATTACTTCTACGATGTGGAGTGGTTCGATATGCTCATTCGTGAAGCCGACCGCACATGCTCTGCCGAAAAATATCTTGCCGCTATTGACCTCTACTGCGATGACTTTCTGGCTGGCGACAAAGCGCAAGAGTGGTCGAACTACAAGCGGCAGATGCTGAAAGATGACTATTTGCACGCGCTAAACTTTTTAGCTGAACAAGCACAAGCTGAAAAGAACTTCAATGCCGCTATTGAATTTGCCCAGAAAATGCTCATGGCTGATGAGCTCTATGAACCTGCCTATGTGATTTTAATCAAGAGCTACCTACAGCTGCGCCGTCCTTCTGCCGCCAAGAAAATTTTGGAGCTATGTGAACAAAACTTCCGTCATTACTTGGGTGCTCCTGTGCCTGCTTACATCAGCAACTTGCTGCGCTCCTCTTAATCTGCAAACTTGATGTCGCCGTAAGTGATGAGATTGCCGAAACTATCCAGCAAGCGAATGCGAAACAGCCTGCCACGCAACTCATTCAAATTGCCACTGACAGCAAGCGGCGCAAGATTGAGGCGATAAAATTCTGTGCCAAACGATATTGCCACATTCCAGCGCGCAATGAAGATAGGATTTCCTGCTGTGTTGGTCGAAAGCACATCAATTCGTCCAAGTGGCGCTGTGGTGTTGTACTCCACAATCAGCGAGACGATGCCATTGGCAGTTGGATTTGGAAACGGCGGTCTGACACGCACTTCATTGCGGAAGCGTTCTTGAATTCGCCAGTCATCTGGGTCTATGCGTAGGATGTTGCCTGCAGCATCGGTCTCGGTGAAGTTTTCTATCGTTGGCGAGACACTTTCGCTCAGAGGTGCCACGCAACCGCATACAATCAGCCACACCCACCACATCATTTTCCAGCGTCTATTCCACATTGACTTTTTCTTTGATAAGATAGGGTTCTGCTTGCAGGTAGGTTTTGGTAATCATCTCGCCCAGCAAACCAATGCCAAAGAGTTGCACACCCAAAATAATCAGCATCACGCCAAGCAGCAGCAGTGGGCGCTGACTTACTGAGGCATTGAACATCACTTTCTCGAGAGCAAGGTAAAAACTGATGGCAAAGCCAATGATGAACGCTACAATCCCTACCATACCAAAAAAGTGCATCGGGCGCTTCATGTATTTTGTGATGAAAAGGACGGTCAGCAGGTCTAAAAAGCCATTAAAAAATCGGCTAATTCCGAACTTGGATTGTCCGTATTTGCGTGCTCGATGCTGCACCACCAATTCGCCCACCCGAAAGCCATTCCACTTTGCCAGCACGGGAATGTAGCGGTGCATTTCTCCGTAGATTTGCAGCGATTTTACTACTTCATGGCGGTAGGCTTTCAAGCCGCAGTTAAAGTCGTGCAGGGGCACGCCCGATAGCAGGCGCGTGACGGCATTAAAAAGTTTTGACGGCAAAGTTTTTGTGATAGGGTCGTAGCGCTTTTTCTTCCATCCGCTAACGAGGTCGTAGCCTTCTTCTAACTTGCGAATCAGGGGTTCAATTTCGTAGGGGTTATCTTGCAAATCTGCATCCATGGTAATCACATATTTCCCTTGTGCTGCTTTGAAACCAGCATCAAGCCCCGCAGACTTGCCATAATTGCGCCGAAACGAAATGAGCTTCAATTCAGAATGCACCGTCATCAGTTGCTTGATAACTTTATCGGAACCATCATTTGACCCATCATTGATAAAGAGCACCTCAAACGATGGTCGGTGTCCGAAGAGCTCCTCGAGCCGACTTTTGGAGATAGCATCTATGATTTGTTCAACAAGTTCTGCAATGGATTCTGCTTCGTTGAAGAGCGGCACCACTATGGAAATGTCGTAGCGATAGGTGATGTCGGCATCGGCTGGTTGATGCGCGCTTGGCTGCAGTTCAAAGTTAAGCATGTGCAAAATGCGTAAAAAGTTTGCGTTGCCTAATCTACATACTTTTTGGCAAGTTCTTTCGCTTCAAGATTTCTAATCGCCCATGCTTGCTCATAGACGCTGGGCAAGATTTGTGTGTTGCAAAAGCCTAATTTTTTTGCTACACTTGCGCCGCATTTTTGTTGCAAGCCTCTTTAAACTTAAAAAATGACGACAGATACATTGCTTTACATCAACATACTATGACCAACTTCTACGCTCGTCTTTACACCCTTGCTCTTTGTCTCCTACTTACTTCTGCTGTATCAATCGTTTTTTCAGCCTGTCGGTCTACAGATTCTGCAGTGAGCACTACTTACAACCGTGATGCGATTGTTGCCATCATTAGGCAAGGTGATTGGCAAACTCAAATTACGCTTGCAGAGTTTGAGGACCGATACCTTGAAACGCGCCGTTCTGCCCAAGAAGCACGTCAAGATTCACTTGCGGCATACCGTGAATTTCTCGAGCGCTACATTGACTTCAAACTCAAGGTTAAGGATGCTTTGGACAAGGGACTCGACAAAGACCCAGAGGTTCTTCGTGAATTGCGAGAGTACCGCAATCAGCTTGCGCAGCCCTATCTTATTGAAAGGGAAGTCTATGAAAATGGCATAAGAGACCTCTACGAGAAGCGCAAGTATGAAATTGATGCTTCGCATATTCTCATCTTTGTTGCCCCCGATGCAGCGCCTGCTGATACACAAAGAGCCTACCAGAAAATCCAAGAAGCGCTTCGTGCTTTGCAAGGTGGTGCGCCGTTCGATAGCGTCGCCCGCCGATACTCTGAAGATCCAAGTGTAGCGCAGAACGGCGGTCGTCTTGGCTATTTTACCGGCGGCATGATGGTGCATCAATTTGAAGATGCGGTCTATGCAGCTAAAGTCGGCGAACTTTACGGTCCTTTCCGCACACGGTTTGGCTATCACCTTGTAAAGGTGTGGGATAAGCGTCCGCGCACACCTGACATTCGTGCCGCACATATCCTTGTGCAATGCGGCAGTTCAGCTGACGATACACTCAAAGCCTATCAGAAAATCCGCGCACTCTACGACTCGCTCCAACAAGGCAGGGACTTCGCCGAACTGGCACGCCTCTACTCCGAAGACCCCAGCACGGCTTCACGAGATGGGGACATTGGTTTCTTTGGATTGGGTCGCACCGTCAAGCCCTTCGAAGAAGCAGCATTTGCACTCAAAAACATCGGTGATATTTCGCCGATTATTCGCTCGCCTTTTGGCTACCACATCATCAAGTTGCTCGATCGCAAAATGCCAAAGAGCTTTGAAGAAGAGCGAGAGGAGCTTAAATCCATGTTGCGGCGCGACCCTGAAAAAATCAATGCTGAAACTGCCAAACTGACTGCGCGCCTAAAAAAGCTACATGGCTACTATGAAAATCCAGCAGCTATTTCTGCACTCTATGCTGCCCTTGACACCACCGCTGAAGGATACGCTAAGCTCGAGAGCATCTCACCAGACAGTGTTAGACGCATGCTTTGCTTTGCTTTCGCTCAAAAGCGATATACCATTGATAGTTTGCTTTCCTACATGCGTACATTTGTAGGCAAACGCAAGCTCACTGAAAAAGACCTTATTGCTTACCGCGATAGCTACGCACAGCGCGAGTTAATTGACTATGAAACCACACTGCTGGAGACGCGCTATCCTGAATTTGCCAAACTCATGCGTGATTACACAGATGGCATCCTGCTCTTTACCGTCTCCGAGCGCACAGTCTGGAACAAGTCGAATGCTAACGATTCAATTGCACGAGCTTACTTTGACATCCATCGCGATGAATTTCAGTTTGGCGAGCGTGTCCAGATTTCGCAGATTGTCTCATCTAGCAAATCACTCATTGAACAATTGCGTGAAGAGCTTGTAGAGAAGCGCCGCACTTTAGACCTTGTTTCAGCCGATAGCGTCAGGCAGGCGCGTGCTGCCATTCGTACTGCCTTGGCGCAGCTCAAGCGTGGCACAAAAGATTACGCCAGCAAAAGAGATTCTCTTCTTAGACAGCTCTCATCTCTCAAGGTTGATGACCAGCCACGCTCATTCGAAGTGCTGGCTCAACGCTACAGCGAAAAATATGATACCGTCAACGGAGCGAAAGTCGGTCTCTTTCAGAAAGGAGAAAACATATTAGCAGATATTGTTTTCCAAAGCGAGCCTGGTAGCATCAGTGCCCCTATCACCTTTGAAGACCGCTACTATCTGATTCGCCTTGACAGGCGTGAGCCTGCTCGTCCTAAAACTTTTGAGGAAGCTTTGCCTGAAATTTATTCGCGCTATCAAGATGAGCAAAATCGTAAGCTCGAAGCTGCATGGGTCGAAGCGCTTCGTCGAAAAAGCCAGATTCAAGTATTCGAAGAAGTACTCAGGTCTGCGTTTTACTCTGCATCACCTACTCAAACTGCCATGACCAAATGACACTTCCATGCTGCCCTGTGAGCGTAAAACTCGTTACTTTTCTTGCTAGCATGATGCTCATTTTCTCTGGCTGCTCGAGTGCCCCAAACGAACCGCCCGTTGCTACGCTGGGCAAAAGTGTGCTGACGCGTGATGAACTGCGTTACTCACTTTCTTATCAGAATCGTGAGGATAGCATCACGCAAGCTGCGATGTATCTTGAAGACTGGCTAATCACTACTGCACTCTATGAAAAAGCTTTGCAGGAAGGACAAGACAAAGATACCCTTACTCAGCTTTTGATTGAAAAATCGCGCCGCAAAATTGTCGCCAGTCGCTATGTTGCGCGCAAACTTCAAGAAGAAATTGCTGCGGGCAAATTTCGCATTGATTCATCAGAGGTGCAGGCGTTCTACTACGCCAATCCCCAACTGCTGAAATTCCGTGAACCTCATTATCGGCTCTTGCGTCTTTATGCACCCTCTCAAGACGCTATTCTTACACTGCGCCAAAAACTTGCCGCAAATGCGCCAGAAAGTGAGTTACTTGCCCTTGCTCAATCTCTTTCGCCTAAGCTTGCTCAAATGAATGATGTAGCTTTTCAACTGGCTAAAACAGCGCGTCCGCTCTGGCAATTGCATCTGGAGTCTGAAGCTCTTGTGCAACTCTTGGAGCGCATGCGTCCAAAAGACATCACGCCTATTGTCAAAGTTCGCGATTCAGTTTTTGTAGTCATGCGCTTGGAAGAAAAGCTTGAGTCTGGTACAACCATGACACTCGAGCAAGCTTATCCCGAGATTATCGAATGCTTGCGCCGCCAGAAGGAAAAATCGTTTTTCCGACATCTCGTAAATTTATCCAAATCGTCCTTAGAGTCAGGGAAATAGTGCTATGCAAAATCCGTCAGTTTCACGCTATTTTGCCTCATGGTTGCTTTACTTTAGCAAGGTGTTGCTGCTGAGCCTGCTCTTGCATGCTGCAGCCTATGCGCAACTGCTCGACGGTGTAGTTGCTGTTGTCGGCGATGAGGTGATTTTGAAATCAGACATTGACACGCAAGTTGCACTCTATGCTTATCAGAATCAGATAGACCCGCGCACGCCCGGCTTATGGAAAAAAATGCTCCAGTTAGCCATAGACCAGAAAATTTTGGTCATGAAGGCTAAGTTGGATAGCATTCAGGTCAGCTCCAGTCAGCTTGATGCCCTTGTGTCTGAGCGTCTTTCCTTCATTCGGCAGCGCTTAGGCTCAGATGAAGAAGTAGCTCGATATTTTGGAAAATCAATTTCGCAGTTGCGTGCTGATTTGCGTGAGGAACTTAAAGCACAACAAATGGTGGCTGAATTGCAGCGCAAGAAGTTTGCAAACATCACCATTTCTAACGATGAGGTGCTAAAATTTTACGAGACATATAAGGATTCACTGCCACCTGTGCCAGCTGAAGTTGAAATTGCGCACATTCTTATTCGTCCGAAAGTCGACAGTCTTGCACGGCTGGCATTGCTTGAGAGAATGCAAAAAATTGAAGCTGAGTTACGCGCAGGCGCTGACTTTGCAGAACTTGCTCGCCAGTATTCTGAAGACTTAGGCTCTGCCAAAAGCGGCGGCGATTTGGGCTATGTCAAGCGCGGAGAATTCGTCAAACGCTTCGAGGAAGCTGCTTTTGCGCTACGCGAAGGACAAATCTCAAAAATTGTCGAAACCGAATTCGGCTTTCACCTCATTCAGCTTCTCGACCGACGCGGCGAATCTGTTCACACTCGCCACATTCTCCTTCGCTTCGACCAAACTCGCCGTGACGACAGTGCTGCCATTCGCCGCTTAAATGAGCTCCGCTCACAGATTCTTTCTGGCGAGATTAGCTTCGGTCTGGCGGCACGTCTCTACTCTGAGGACGAGCGCACAGCATCACAGGGGGGTGATATTATTCTGCCACAAACAGGCTCCAATCGCATTCCGCTCGAATCTCTCGATGCTTCGTTCAGAGAAGTTATCGAAACTCTTCAGCCCGGAGAAATCTCTGAACCGCGTCGCATTACTCTTACCAACCCTAATGACTACGCCTACCATATTGTGCTGCTCAAATTCAAATCTGGCCCACACAAAATGAACCTAGAGAGCGATTACACTCGCATTAAAAATCTTGCACTTCAAAAGCGTCAAGCCGAGCTCTACGAAGAATGGCTAAAACAGCTTCGCAAAGAAGTGTATTGGAAAATAAAATTGTAAGCATGCATCTCTGCCCGATTTCGGACTTGCTACGGCGCAACCTCGCCATTTTCTTCTTGCTATTGCCCGCATTTTCTCTTGGC
>PHFL01000044.1:17979-29536 GCA_002794105.1 Candidatus Thermochlorobacter aerophilus
AGAGGGCGGCAAAGTTTCACGACTCAAAGAAAGATACGGCTTCACACCTACGGTCTCGCAAGCCTATCTTGGCACGCTCAACCAACTTGATTCCACACGGTTTTATGCACGCAAAACTGCTGAGCAACTTGCCGCACTTGGTATTAACTTGAACTTTGCACCATGTGTGGATGTCAATCTCAATCCTCAAAATCCTATCATCGGCGCTAAGGAGCGCAGTTTCTCCAGTGACCCTGCCATTGTTACGCAACATGCTTTGGCAGTAATTGAAGAGCATCGTCAAAGAAACATTCTGACTGCCATCAAGCACTTCCCCGGCCATGGCAGCAGCGCCGCTGATTCACATTTAGGTTTGGTGGATGTCACACATCGCTGGCAACGCAAAGAGCTCGAGCCATTTCGTGCCATCATTGCAGCACAGATGGCTGACCTTGTTATGACCGCACATATTTTCAATGCAACTTGGGACACTGTGCCTGCCACCCTATCACGATATGTTCTTACCAAACTTTTGCGCGACAGCCTGAATTTTCGCGGCGTGATTGTCTCCGACGACATGCAAATGAAGGCAATCGCTGCCCACTACGGACTTGAAGAAGCCATCCGACTGGCGCTGCAAGCTGGTGTTGACATGCTCACATTTGGTAACAACATGGACTACGATGAGCAAATTGCCCAAAAGGCAGTTGCCATCATCAAGCGACTCATTGCAGAAGGCACTATTTCACGCGAGCGAATTGATGAATCTTATCGCCGCATCCTTGCACTCAAAATGCGGCTGAAATGAAATCAACCCCAGCTTGCCTGCACTTTTTGCACTGCCTTGAGCTTACGCTGGTGCTATGTCTTCGCTTTCAGTTGCAGGACTTGGTGGGAGATACTTATCTAAGAATGCCTTAAGACCCGCAAGGTAATTTGGGCTACGCCCTGCTTCATCATGCCCGTAGCAAATCTGCAAAAATTCCTTGGGCTCTTTTGCTGCCTCAAACAGGCGCTTACCGTGTTCGAAGGGGATAATTTCGTCGTCGACGCTATGGACGATTAGCACAGGAGAGTTTGCTTGTGCGATGTTTGAGAGATTGTCGTAGCGTGAGCGCATGATTTTACGCAGTGGGAGATAGGGATAAATACTTTTTGCAATTTGCCGTATGGTTGTAAAGGTAGCCTGCAGTATTAATGCACCTGCTTTGACTTCTTTGCCTAACCATGCGGCAACGCAGCCGCCTAGCGAGTGTCCGAAAATGACGATGCGCTCTGGCAGCAATCGTTTAGTTTCAGTTAGAACTCGCCAGGCGGCTTTACTATCGCGGTATAGCCCCTCTTCGCAAGGTTTACCTTCGCTCTGCCCATAGCCACGATAGTCAAATGTGAAAACACTAAGCTGTAGACTCTGAAACAGGCGAATTTGGTCTATTTGGTACGATACATTGCCAGCGTTGCCGTGACAGAGCAGAACCGTTGCTCGTGCATTTGCTTTGGGCACAAACCACCCGTGAAGCAAGGTACTATCATCCGCTCGAAACTTGATATTTTCATACTCAAAGCCATGCTCAGCGGGTGTAGTAATCAGTGATTTTTGCGGAGCATAGATAAAGTAGCGTTCTAAGCTCGAGAGTAACCCCATGCACATTTTGTTGAGACCCGATTCACCGTCAGCATGTCTGAATTTCCGTCTTTAGGTGAATCTCTTCGAGAATGGCACTTACGCGTAAGCAATCTGTTATTTCGCCATCGTAGACGATAGCTTTGCCTTTGTTATGCACTTCCCAAGTACAGGCTTCTGCTTTTGCACGGCTGCAGCCCGTTGCCTTGATAATTTGATTGATGACTTCCTCAAAGGTGTGATAGTCATCATTAAACAGCACAACTTTATACGGCTCGTCTGTGATAGTGTCGATATCTTCTTCGCGCTCTTGCGTCAGTACTGATGCATGAATTTGAAAACGAGAACGATGCATATAGAACTTATCCTGTGCCATAGATGTATTCACTTTCGGTTACTTTTATTTTGTTTGTTGCCTTTTTTCTTAGGAAGATAATTACGAAAAGGTATATCTGAAAACTTTTAGTGGCACTGAAACGTTCGCCCTTGTTTACTCACAGCCGAAGTTTGCGTATTCTTGCAATTACACCAGTTACAGCGCAATAAAAACCAGTAACCGACTGCATTTGCATCATGCTCGAGTATATCTTTCGCAATAAGATTCATCTTTCCTTTCTTTCTGCTCTGGGCGCTGCTGCGTGGTCTATCTTCTTTGGTATCCCTATCCTTTGGCAAGCGCTTTTAGTGGTTTTCTTTGTGACGCTTTCCATCTACCAGTATAACCGCCTCACGGATAGTGTCGAAGATGCTATCAACCAGCCTGAGAACTTGCGCCATGCCAAACAGCATGAGTTTCTCATCACATATATTTTTTTCTATGGTGTCACGCTCTTTTGCTTGGCTTTAGCAGCGCGGCTCGGTTGGGGTGCATTTTTTGTTACGCTATTTCTTGAGCTTGTAGGGTTTCTCTACAGTCAAAAATGTTTCCCTGATGTGCTTGCGCGCTGGCTTGGCGGGGCTCGCCGACTCAAAGACATCTACATTATCAAGAACCTTGTGCCCCCGATTGATTGGGCAACGGCTATGATTTTCTTGCCGCACATCTTTGCAGGTCAGCCTCTTTCACTTCAGGCGTGGATTTGCTGGGGTTACATTTTTACATGCGCTTTTTTCATTGAGGTAATGTGGGACATTCGTGACCGGCGCGGTGATTTGCTCTCAGGTATCAAAACTATTGCCAATACCTTTTCGCTCTATCGCACTAAGCTATTCTTGATTATCTCCAGTTCCCTTTCTGGCTTGGGCTTGTTCATCGTGACCTATTTCGGTCTCCTACCAAGCGTTTCTTATTTTTTGCTTTCGAACAATCTGGCCGTCATGCTGATTACCAGCTCCTATCACGATGAACTTCCCGATGCCGGTCGCTGGCTAAGTGATATGACCATCATACTCGCCCTGCTACTTTTTTCCTCCTTTGCAGCACTTGCTTACTTTGTGCGATAGCGCTACGGTTTCTCTTCATAGTTTTTGGCTTGCATATACTCACGCAGTTGTTGAATTTTTTCTTCTATATCGCGAATTGCATTTTCGGCTTCTCGTCTTGCATCATCTACGGTCTGCGATGTTTCTGCCATTTGCATTTGGGTATTGATTCTATCGACCAAAAATGCCATCTCTCGCACCAATTCTATGATGAAGGGGTCTTTGAGAATTTGTGCGCGGCGTTGGAGGAGAATGACGATACACTGAATCGGCATGGCACGCAAGCCGCTACCTTCCAGAATTCCCAGGGTTTGGCTGTTGTCTGTGGCAGCTGCAGCGAGCAAGGCATTTTCATTGCAGCCGAAGAGGTTCGGTCCGCCCACGCGCGCAGCTTTGAATACAGGGTGATTGAACAAATCTTGTGCTCGACCGGAGCGCATGGAGGCGATGTTAGCTCGTGCGACGGTTGTGCCCGCTTGCGACACTAACTTTATTTCTTTTGCGGCAGCAATCTGTTCAGGCGCTAAGGCTTCGACGACAATTTGTGGCGCGTAGTAGGTGCGTAGAGAGTCAACCGTTTTGTCTTTGGCGTAATACTTGCTTAGCAATTCTTTGGCGGGTTTGTATCCCAGACTCTGTGCTTTGACGACATCCGCCAAGCCTTTTTCTTTCATGCCGAGTCCTAATTTGAGTGTGCCGCTCTCGAAGAGCAGTTCAGGATAATTTGGACTGAGCTCGAGCGCTCGCTCCAAATCTGCCAAGGCGAGTGCATACTCTTTTCGGCGTCTGTAAAATGCGGCGCGCAGTCTGTAGGCTTCTGCATCTTCACATCGCCTGATAAGTTCAGAATAGTCCTTCATTGCCAAATCATCTTTTCCAAGGAGTGCATAGCAAGCTGCTCGCTGCGATAGCGCTTCGTCAAATGGGGTTTTGCTATTTATGATGACGGTTAAATCTTCGATTGCTTCTTCTATGGCATTGAGCTCAATTCTTGCCATAGCGCGGTAGTAGTAGGCTTGCATACTGTCGGGGCAAAGGCTTATGGCGGCGGTGAAGTCCGCATTAGCTCTTGCGAAATTGCGCGCAGCTCGTGCAAGCTGCCCACGAAAGATATAGGCTTCAAAATTTCTTGGGTTCAGTGCAAGGGCTCTGTTGTAATCTTCAAACGCACCAAGGGTATCGTTCAGGAACTGCTTAGCATAGCCGCGCATTAAGTAAGCCCGCATGTAGAGCGAATCTTGTTCAATGGCGCGCCCGAATGTATTTGCAGCACGTGCAAATTCCGCTTGTCGCATGGCTCGGATGCCTTCGATGTAGAGACTATCTGCTACTGATGACTGCCGTGTTCTCCCTCCGACTGATGTGGATGGTAGCTGGGCATGCGCATAGGTTGTTATCATGCTAAGTAGCCAGAGCCATACACTAATTTTTTGCCAGCAGCATCTTCGCTTTCCTTTTCCTTCGCATCGTTTCCTCATCACCCTGCGATTGCTTTTGCGTTCTCGTTGAAGTGAAAAAGAATACCAGCCGCGACTGGTATTCTCTTCGTCTCTACATCCTTTCGTTCTGCGACCGCCTTAGTTGTTCAAGTATGATGTGACACCTAAGGCTGCCGCGCCGCTTGCATTGACCAACCCTCTTGCCAGAATCGTGTAGACACGGCGTGGTGCAACGGTTAGTGTGGTACTGGTCACGGTTGCGCCGCCTGCCACAATATCCACGCGATAGGTGCCTGTGTCTATGGGTGTAAAGTCTCGCACTTCTTTGTAACGGGTTTCGCCAAAGAGCTCTTGGTTTGTGATGCCTGGGCTACTGGTTCGGGTAATCAGCACGCGTACTGCTGGAGCATTCGGTGAGAAATGCCCGAACCGTGCGCTGCCTCTGAATACCGTGAGGTCAGGGAAACTGGGCACATCATCCTCTACCACTTTTGGTTGAATACCGCCAGGTGTGCCAACGGTATCCGAGATAAAGATGGTGTAAGCACGTCGTGCGGCGACATTTACATCAACCTGTGCTATTACGCGTGGGTCAGGCGACGCCAACGGCGGTCTGGCTGCCACACCCCCCGGCGCCGCAAATACTTTCAAGTTACGGGTTCCAGCATCTACACCGATGTAGCCCGTATTAGCTAAGTATGACACGGGTGGGCCGGTAAAGCGGGGCACGGTTCCGGGAATGCTTCGATTAAGAAAGGCAAAGACAGTATCTCCCACCACGCGGTTATCGAGTAGCAGGTCGACCGTGCCTGCGTTTGCTGAAAGGTGAAGAATGCGGATACTACCAATTTCAGGGGTTTCGCCCGTTGTTGGCAAGTTAGAACATGCAGATACGGTTAGAGACGACAGGGTTAGGCTAACGATGAAGCAAAGTAAGTATGTTCGCTTTAGCATTTTTCAATGGTTTTGATGTTCCAAAAAGTTATGGTCGCCGGAGCGGATAGGCGCGGTTTCGTGCCAAGACACGGTTCATATCAACGCTGATGGTGACCACATTGCCTGATACCGTGAAGGCATCCATATCATGCGTGCCCGGGTTAAATGTTCCAAACTGTGGAATGTATGCGGGCACAATTGGTAAATCAAAGCCGGGTCCAGAGCCTATTGGATTCACATCCAATTGCCTACGCCAAAGCGGCAACCTTATCCCCAAATCGCATACACGACGACCTTCAAGGAAGAAAATTTCCTGACGAAGTAGGAAGAGTGTTCTTACCAGCTCCTCTTCCGTGTTAGGTAGCGCATCAATGTCGGCGGCACGCAAGCTGGTAAAGGATGTCGGATACACATTCACAATGCCTGGACGCGTGCGGATGAGACCAGCAATGGCTGGTGACTCTGCATCGGCTTTCACAGTAAATGTGCTGGAGCGCGGTCGGAATCCACCTACAGCTGGAACGGCTGGGCGGGTGTTGGTGCTGTTGAAGCCAATCACTGAGTCTGGACGGAGCGCTGCTGCAATGGCATTTTTGAGGTGCGTCTTAGCTTGAGCAAAATCTCCAGCGGCAATAGCAGCCTCTGCTAAAATTAAATGTGCCTCTTCTATCTTGAGCACTGGAATGGGCGAATCCACAGCAGTGTATTTTGGGTCAAGAAAATCTAATCTTGGCAATGGCTGCAAGTCACGTGTTACACGCGTGATAAGAAAGGGGACAAGCCCATTTGTAAAGTTTTGTGCGTCATAGAGGGCACGGTAGGCATACCCGGCGCTGCCAGGGGTATTGAGTGCCGCATTGGCGTAAAACACGGCGCTATCTGCACGTCCCAAAAATCGGTATGCACGTGCTAATGCAAGGCGCGGCGCCACTTGGTTGATGGCTAATCTTGGGTCTGCTCCCGGTGGCAAAACCGATGGCAAGGCTAAACCCGGTAAAGCTGCCAGAAAGTCATTGATGGCTTGCTGCATCACTTGGCTCGAGCTGAGTCCGGGTCCGCCTTCTGTGAGTGGGATGTTAGCAAAGTTTTCTGCCAGCACCACTAGCGCCATGCCTCTAAAGAACCGTGCTTGAGCAATTGCATTAGTGCGCTGTGTTTCGTTTAGGGTTCTATCCAACGGAATTTGCGAGATGGCAAATTCAGCTTGAGCGCGCAAGGTTTGCGCACTGAAGTATGAGGCAGGCAGACTGATGTCATCGGCATTGATGTTACGCGGATTATCTGCAATGGGGGAGAGAAATGTTGAGATATTGACGTAATCGTCGCTGACATATGCGTTATAGAGCGCCACGTTCGCAATCATTGCCGAGAATTGATTGCGCACGCCTTGTAGCACTTGGTTAGCACTTCCGCCGGGAAAGGTTCGCAGCGCCTCGTCTGTGATAGTAGGGTTAACTACTTCAGTGGGATTGGTCTGGCATGCACTCCACAGCATGGCGCCGCAGAGCGCAAGCCCTAAGATATTTATCCTTAGCCGTAATTTGAGACCCGTTTTTAGTTTGTTCATACTTTCTTGGTTTAAGGTTATGCGGTTGTTGTTATCCGGCGCTTAGAAGTTATACTCCACAGTGAAGCGAATCTGCCTTGCGGCTGAAAGGTTGGCTCCGCCTGTCGAGCCCAAGTCAAGCGCTCCTGTTGCACGCGCCCAGTTGATTTCAGGGTCAACCCCTGCCGCCGCAGTTGAAATCACTAATGGGTTGCGAATTGCAGCGCTAAGGTTAGCGCCCTTGAATCCAAATGCATTACGGTAGCGCACCGTCACATCACGCCACTTAATCCAGCGTGCATCCTCGACGAAAAAGGCACCATATGCGGCAAAGTTTGCCGGGTTCACCACTGAATTTTGGCTAAATGATACATAGCCGGGTATCCGTGCCAGAGCATCAGGATAGCTGTTTGCAATTCTTAGCACTTGCAGTGTATTAATCAGCGCATTGCCACCTGAATACTCAAACAGCGCGCTGACCGTGATGTCTCGTATAATGACTGCTTCTAATGTCAATGACCCAAAGTAGGTTGGAATAGCTTGCGCGCCATTGAACTGATTGGCAATGAAGCGCCCTCTGTAAGTTCCGTCGGCTTCTTGCGCAATGCGATTGGCACGAATCGCTCCGATGGGTCGCCCATTTGCCACAAATAATCCTGAAAATGCAAATCCGCCGACGCCAAACTCTGGGATTGGTCTTCCGCCTACGGTACCGATATTTGTAACTTCATTGGTGACAAATGCCATATTTACCCTTGCATTGAGCTCGAAGTCGGTGATTTTCACCACATTACCTGAAAGAGAGAGTTCCCATACACCATTAAACACTTCGCCGACGTTGCGCTGCACCAAGCCAAACCCTGTTACTGGGTCGCTGGGCACCGCAAAGAGTCCGTCTGTTGTTCGCGTGGAGCTATAGGTGACGGAAAATGATATTCTGTCATCTAAGAATCCCAGTTCAACCCCGCCTTCCAGTGAGGTTACAAATTCAGGCTTGATGTCTGGGTTGCCCGGGTTAGCAGGGGCAATTGCCGCAGAGCCTAAGAAGGAAGGGGCGCTGAATGTGCGGTCTCTCAAGAACGGTGCGGGGAAATTACCTGTTTGACCAATTGCGCCACGCAGTTTCAAGAAGGAGACATACTTTTTCCACTCCGCAGGGTAGAACTCAAAGTCGGAGAGAATTGCGGCAATTCCTCCTCTTGCCAGCGGGATGAACGACACGTTGCGACCGAACGCTGTGCTTCCATCAAAACGCATGCCGCCATCTATGAAGATATGCTTTAAGAGCTCAGCTCTCACTTCACCGAATGCACCCGCAAGAAAGATAGAGCCGACTCCTTCAGAGCCTGTTACAATACCTGCTTGGTTGAAGGTGCGCGTGCCTGCTGCCAGATTTTGCCCTGAACCGGAAATTGAGCGAACGTCTTGACGGAAGGCTTCACCGCCAAAGTTCAACGACACAGCCACGCCTTCCAACTCTGGCAGCTTGATGCTACCCGCATAGTTGATAATGGGCTGCATGAACTCTCGGTCAGCACGCGTAATGCTACCTAAAATTGCTGAACCGAATGCGATGCTAGCTTCAATCGGTATTAAAAAGCGCGCTTCGCGCTTATTGTAGTCAAAGCCAATCGTAACACGGTTTGTAAACCACTTGAAGGGAGCATAGTTCAAGGTAAAGGAGGTGATAACACGGTTGACATTTTCGTCGTATTCAGGTAGCATCCACAGTGCCAATAGGCTGTCGGGATTATCAGTCCCTGCTGGCGTAAAGCGCCGCTCTCTGAATGCTGTGCCATGCTCCATCGCACCAAGTGGGGCGAAAATGTTGTTGCCTTGGTTGAAGCGGCTAAATCCGTTACGGATAAATGTGGTAGAGATTTCTGCATCTAAGTTTTCATTCAAAATGGCGCGTGCACCGAAGGCAATGTTATACAAATCATCTCGTGCTTGATTTCTCGTAATGAATCCGTTTGTGCTGCGTGCCATCGCGGAAATGTTGTAGGTGAAAATATCGCTACCACCATTGAGGTTGATGGTGTAGTTTTGAAATATCCCCGTTTGGAAGAATAGCCGTCGCGTCACATCCTCTTGCACGAAGCGTGTCTCTGGATTATCTGCACCTAATGTGGCAATCACTCTGACTTTTGGCGTGCCTGGTACCCCTTTCTTAGTGAAAATCTGCGTAACACCGTTTGCCGCTTGTGTGCCATACAGCGTGGCCGCTGAACCGCCCAGTGCCACTTCCACGCGCTCAATTTCTCCTGTTACCAGCTGTGCCATAGAGGAACTGACCGTTCCACCTGTACCGATTCCGAAGTTGTCGCCTACATCTACACGAACATTATCGACATAGAACACAGGTGTAGAGTTATTGGCGGCGCTCTTCACGCCACGCGACTGAATTCGCGAGCCCGTTCCCGGCAACCCTGACGCCATGCCAACCGAGACTCCTGCAATCTGCCCTTGTAAAAGCTGGTCGATAGATTGCACGGTCACATTTTGAATCATTTGTGGGGTAATGGATTGCACAGGTGCAGAGAGCTTACGCTTTTCTGTCGCCGCAGCCAAGCCTGTAACAACCACTTCTTCGGCACTGACCGCTGACGGCACCAGAGCAAAGTTGACTTCCACAGTTTTATCAGCCTCCACTGTTACTTGCTTGGTTGCAGATTTGTATCCGATATACTTTGCTACTATCGTGTAGTTTCCAGGCTTGACTTGGCGCAAAACATATACGCCATCCAAGTTTGTCACTGCCCCCACTTTTGTATCCACAAGCGACACTTGTGCCCCAATCAGCTTTTGACCGTCGCTTGCATCTGTGACGACGCCTCTGATTTCACCCGTTTGCGCCTGCAATGCGGCGTGATGGATGAGCAGCGTGAGCCCTATCAGACTAATGATTGCAAGGTTTCTCTTTACGGAGCTTAACATGTCAATGATATTTTGTTGTTGATAGATGCATGCAGAAGGAATTAGCATATCTCATATCTCTTCTTGTAAAAACTTCTCTTGGGAAAAAGCATTAAGAAAGAGCGCAGAGGTATGCCACGTGTAATGTTGTTTGTTTCTTGAATATTCGTGCGAAGTTATACACACTCTTCTCAAAATCTGCAAGCAAAAAAGAAGTTTAGCATTTACGTATGCTTTTGCAGCGTGTTACTAAAACACAAAAGCCAGCCTTTGTGGCTGGCTTTTGGTTCTAAAAACTACGGTTGTGTTTGTCCGCCTGTAAAGCGCGTGGCAGTAGGTCCTCCAAGCCACGAGTTTGATCCATCTGCTGTATTTACTCCGTCAGCTGCAGCAACTCCGCCGTAGGTATAGAGCGCTTCTTGACGCGTCGCAAGCTCAATGGCTGGCACTGGGAAGTGCAGTATCGTACCTCTTTGCAGTGCATCTCTACGACGCATATCCTTGAAATGGATACCAAAGTCAGTCATCATCAGCTCAAGGTCTCTTTCCACAAAAATCGCATCCAAGACTTCTTCGCGTGAGGCAGTAGGCGGCAGCGGAGGACGTCGCCCAACGGTTGTTCTGCGCCCAGCATTGAGCAGCTCAACTGCTTCAGGAATTCTGTTAAGCATCGCCAAGGCTTCGGCGCGTAGCAGTCGATTGGTCTCTGCATAGAGAAATACGCACGGACCAACGCCGTTTGCAAGGTAGAGTTCATCGTAGCGGCTGAAGCGGTAGTGGCTACGCAGCTGTGGTCCTCTATCCAAGCGGAAGAATGCTAAACTGCTTTCATACTTGAAATATCCGGTGGTCTCTCGCATACGTGCATCTCTGGTGGAATCTGCGCGGCGTAGCGTGCCTGTGGCAGGGTAACCTGTCGGGTATGTCGGGTCCATATGCCGTATCACACGGTGGTCTGTACGCCAATACCATTGCAGACCAGCAATTTCCACGAACCAGTTTTGCCAGTTGTTTCCATCAAGGTCAATGACGTAATCTTGTGTCATTCCTTGCTCCGTTAAAGCAAGCACTCGATTCCAGTCTGTTTGACTGTTTTCGCGTCGATTACGTGCATTCTGCACTAAGAAGTTTGCGGCATATGTTCTTGCTAACCGTGCCAATTGGGTGTTGGTGTATGGTGATGGGGTATTGATAAAGTTAGCTGGGAGCGTGAAGCTAACACTATCGCAGATGCGAAGCACGCGGTCAAAACTTCGCTGTGCTTCAGCCATCACTTCTCGGTAGTTTGATAAATCCAAGCGCTGGCTGATGTCTTGCGTTGGCGAGACAATGTAGGCTCTGTCGAAGGATGTGGCTAAGTAGCCCAATGCCATGGCACGCACAAACCACGCACCGGCAAGAGTTGCTGCATTGACAGCTGGCGTGCCTGCACTCTGCCTATTGACTTCAATGGCGCGGATTACGTCGTTGGCATTCGAGATAGCGGCATGCCAGCGTTGGAAAGGAATAGAAGTAATATCGCCGTTGCTGTTAGCCAGTGTGTTATCCCATGGCACACGCGGTTCCACCTTGAAGAAGTTCCAAAACCCTCGGAAGGCGTTTGTCATGGTCACATAATCTGCCGCCCATTCCATGTGCACATTGTGTTGGTAACCCCGCCACGGATTATAGAGCGTTACAAATGCACCTGCTACA
>PHFL01000045.1:0-8046 GCA_002794105.1 Candidatus Thermochlorobacter aerophilus
TTTGGGTGCAGTGTGCGCTAAAAAAGCCCAAGCCTTCATTGATAAAAACTACGCTAATGCCGATTTTGATGCACGCACTTTAGGGCGAGTCCGCAGTCAACTGCGTAGGGAGTTATCAGCGGAACTTGGACAAATTGATGCACTCGTGGAAGCGTTATTATTGAATGATGAATGAACGTACGCTCGTTCTATTTTCCAAGCCTTGTCGCTAAACAGTCATGCTGACTTCGTTCCGCAGACAAACGGAGGTTACTGCGTGCGTAGCGAGGAATCCACTGCTAATGAAGAATTTCCCTTGACCTCACCCTGTTTCGGCAGTGCCGAAACGTCCCTCTCCTTGCAAAGGAGAGGGATATCGCAGAGCGACAGGGTGAGGTGCTGGATGCTTCGCTCCGTTCAGAATGACGGTGCGATTGGCTTCTGCATCTCGTTTGTCTTTGCACCTCGTTTGTCATTCCGTGCGTAGCGAGGAATCCACTGCTAATGAAGAATTTCCCTTGACCTCACCCTGTTTCGGCTACCGCCGAAACGTCCCTCTCCTTGCAAAGGAGAGGGATGTCTGCGCCAGCAGACAGGGTGAGGTGCTGGATGCTTCGCTCCGTTCAGAATGACGGCGCGATTGGCTTCTGCATCTCGTTTGTCTTTGCACCTCGTTTGTCATTCCGAGCGTAGCGAGGAATCCACTGCTAATGAAGAATTTCCCTTGACCTCACCCTGTTTCGGCAGTGCTGAAACGTCCCTCTCCTTGCAAAGGAGAGGGATGTCGCAGAGCGACAGGGTGAGGTGCTGGATGCTTCGCTCCGTTCAGAATGACGGTGCGATTGGCTTCTGCATCTCGTTTGTCTTTGCACCTCGTTTGTCATTCCGAGCGTAGCGAGGAATCCACTGCTAATGAAGAATTTCCCTTGACCTCACCCTGTTTCGGCTACCGCCGAAACGTCCCTCTCCTTGCAAAGGAGAGGGATGTCTGCGCCAGCAGACAGGGTGAGGTTACATTCGCGCACCTTGCACGAGATTTTCAACACAGCAAGCATGGATTCTTCACTTCGCTTTGCTCCGTTCAGAATGACGGTGCGATTGGCTTCTGCATCTCGTTTGTCTTTGCACCTCGTTTGTCATTCCGAGCGTAGCGAGGAATCCACTGCTAATGAAGAATTTCCCTTGACCTCACCCTGTTTCGGCTACCGCCGAAACGTCCCTCTCCTTGCAAAGGAGAGGGATGTCGCAGAGCGACAGGGTGAGGTGCTGGATGCTTCGCTTCGTTCAGAATGACAGCGCATCTGCAAGACACTGGGGCATCATCAGCTCAATTCATATCCTTTTCAGAGCATGTATTCACCTAATTCTAACACAACCTAAATCAGGGTTAGTTGGTATTGCTCGCAAAATTGTTTGAGAAACTGAATTGCATACTTGCGCTTCAACTGGTCGTGGAAAAATTGGTTGTTGTAGTTTTGCAAGCAGGCATAACACGCGGCGTCGCCCTGTTTGCCGCCGCATGTGCAATTCTTCACCAACTTGTAGGCTTCTTGAAGCATTTCTTCAATCACGCCGTCTTCATCGGTGATGCGTCTGACGTGTCCTGCGCCGCCCGGCACGTTGTCGTAAATCACCAGCGTAGGTTGTCGATTGCTGAAGTACAAGCAACCGTCAAGATCGGTGCGCGCAATGTTTAAGGCGTTTGATAGTCCTTCAATTAGAGCGTAGAGAATGGAGAGCAATTCATCTTGCTGATTAAACGTATATGCTGGCGGCAATGTGATTTTTACCACATCGGTCTTGAACTCATGTCCCAAATGCACTCGGCTCAACTGACCGTTGCAAGCCCTGCCTAAATGGTTGTTGTGAGCGTTGTTGTTCCCATTTGCCGTTGTGCTGTACCCGCATAATGCGCAGACGCGAAAACGTGTTCTGTTAATCACGCCTAATTTAGCGTTGCTGGCACTTTGAAAATGAAGCGTGATGCCATTTCGCTGAAAATTCCTTTCCTGCAAAGGCTGTCCATCGCCTGCAAAATAGACTTGGCTGGCGTAGGTTCTTTCGGGCCGACGACCTGTGAAATTTCCAGCATTCTGCGCCGCAATGAAGCCAAACTCTGGGAAAATGAACTTGTCGTTAAGCTTGAAGTCGGTTGACCCGCACCCTCTGCATGGCTCATGTCGCCAAGCATTCAGTTGAGCATCATCAATGATGCGCACGCTCTCGTAGCGACCGCAGTCTTTGCATATCTTAAAGGCACGACGCTCCCACTGCCTTCCGGGAACAATCTTCAAGCCCCAACTGGTCCAAATTTTCTTGCGCGCCACCACTTCCGATTCAGGCGCATATTCGGCAATTGCCTGTCTAAGGTCGCGCTGTAAATCCAATCCCTGCGCTTCTGTGCTTCTGATGAAACTTGTATCCAACTGAACCACATCGACAGGGAAGCCATACTTCGGCAAGATGCCAAACCGTGCCGCCTCTGCAATAAATTGTCTTTGTTTGAAGGTGTTCTTAGATTCCTCGAGTCTTTGTGCTTCACCAAAATTTCTATCACGAGTAAATTGTTCGATGCTCTTTTCCAATTTGGCAAGGGTGCTATAAAACTCACTGGCAAATCTGAGCAGAAGTCCATCTAAGTTTGAATCTTTGGCATTGATTCCAATGAGTTCAGGAAGCCATTTCCAACCATCATCGCCACAAAGTTCTGCGTGCAAGGTTTCAGGCATAATTTCTTTCACAGCATCTGCGACCTCTGGCGGCTTTCCATTCAAGAAGGCAAAAATCTCGTGCGTCTCTGGAAGTGTTTGGCGCACAAAGTTTTCAACAAATGCGTTTGCATCAAACCCATCAGGATTTTGTTGTACGGGTTGCAACCCTGCTTGAAAAGCCGCGCCTGCTTGTCCGCTCAGGAAGAACGTTTCCATGTTTCCAAAGTATTGCGGATAGGCTTTCCAAAATGCCGCAAAGGCAACGCTGTGAATATGCCGACGCACGATTTTTTCATTAACAATCGAGACACGCGGAACACGGATTTCACCTTTGATAATCGCAACAGGATTTTGGAAATGTTTAAGGTCGTGCGAGCGGCGCAAGCAAAAGGTCAGCACATAAGCCGTTGAGGAAAGCCGACGTCCTGCCCGTCCAGCACGCTGAATGTAGTTTGCAGGTGTTGGCGGCACATTTCTGAGAAACACCGTTTCAAGTGAGCCGACATCAACGCCAAGTTCGAACGTGGTCGAGCAACTTAGCACATTTACTTGACCATTGAGAAATTGCTGTTGCACTCGCGCCGCTTCAATGGATTTCAGTTGCGCCGTATGCTCTTTGCTTACTAATGGTTCAGGCGCAACTTCTTGATAAATTTTTCGATAGTGATTGTCAATCAACACATCTTTTTCTTCGCCCTCTCGCTGTCCCAAAATGCGCTTTTGCAATCGGCTCTCGTAACGGAAAATTGGGCTAACGCCAGCCACATTGCGATGCGTGATGATTTTAGATTTCTCGCATTGGTAGTACACATCGCCTTCTGAAAGCGGAATTAGGCGAATGCAGTCGTGCTTGAGTTGCAACGAGCCATCAGGATTGTGAGCAAATAGGTTGTAGAAAGGAGAATTTCCCTCTGTAAATGCTTCCCAGATTTGAGTGAGGATTTCTTCAATACATCGTCGTTTGGCTCTTGACCTGTTTTGGCTTTAATGACCTTTTTAAGAAAGTGGGAGCGACGATTTGAGTGGTAAGTTCCATTCTGTCGTTGTTTTGGAAGCCAATTCAATTGTCTTGCTATTTGCGCCTGTTCTGACAAACGAAGTTGAGTTCTGAATAAAGCCAAAGATGAGCAGGTCTTGCAAGTTTGGAATCGAGAGTGTGATTGCCGCTTCAAGGCGGAAGTTATCTATCAAGGCTTGCAACAGATGGCGTATATCGTCGTCAGAAAGGTGATAGTCGTTTCGCAAAAAGTTGAGGTTGTGCAACTCAAAGTTCGGCTGTGAAATCCAAGCGTCATAATCAGGATGAGACGCATTGAACTTTACAAGCGCAAGTCGCTCTAAACTGTTTTCGCCATCAACGCCAATCACTTCGGCAATCAGCCATTTTCGGACTTCCTCTCTCGCCTGTGTTATATCTCTAATGATTTCGCCCTCGTTATTGGTCAAAATTTGCTTGTTGATAGCATACTGTGCCAAACGCTCCACAAAATTTTGAATGAGCCATCCGCCATCTTGCCGAATTTCATGAAGGTTTTGTTGAATGACATCAAGTATGGCGCGTCGACGCACAATGCGGCTAAATGAACTTTCCAAGAAAGGCGCAAAGAACGCCGCATCTTGTCGGCTATCTGAAAATGTGATGGTCTTTTTGCGCTCGTTATTATTGACTTTAATTCTTTCGTAGAGCGAGGTCATCAGCACGCTGGCAGGCGCATCTTTGCCAAGCAAGAATCGACTTACCGAATCCTGTCTCTCGCACACAGGACATTTACTCACGCCGTTGTGCTCGTTTTGCCTAACACGGTGAATTTTTATTGCATTTGGCGGCGGTTGTATTGGCACATGCGGTTGAGAGGCAGGCTGTCGCTTCTTTCCTCTGCTGCGTGGTGCAGGCAGATTTGTATCCTGAAGTTGAATCACATCGCCCGTTGCGGGATTGAGATAATATGAGGCTTCAACGCCATCTTCTTCATCAAACTCACGATTGTCGAGCGTTTCATCTTCTACTAAAAAGAACTTTGCCGCATCTCTATTGTCATCGCTAATTCGCTGCACCTGTTCAAATCGATTGGCTTGAATTTGAATATCGCCGACAAGATACAGGCTACCGCAGTTGGTGCAGACTGCCGCTTCAAAGACAGGTGTGCCGTCATCGAGCGTGAGGCGGCGTTTGAGAAAGAGTTGTTTTCTCGGGTGAAAGGCAATGAATCCGCCTTCTAAGGCTTTCACAAAGAAGTGATAGCGGGCGCGCAAAAGCGGCGTGCCATCCTCGTAATTCGTTTTAGATGCCTCTTTAACAAGCTCGACTAACTTGCTTTCACCGTTGGTATCCTGCGGCAAAAGCGTTTGGGCAAGTTCAGTAAGCGTTTTCGGACCTGACTTTAATTCTTGGCGCAAGCGTTGCAGTAACTTGTGGTCTTCTTCTGGGAATCCCTGCGGACAAGCGTGCTGGTCTTGATTTACCGTTTCGGCTTTGATGATGTCCCAAGTGTCTTCGGGCGCAGAGAAAAGATTAGCGGCAAATCGTTTGGCTTCTTGGTCGCTGTTTCTGCCGCCAAGTGTGGCACTCGTGCCAATGTATTGAAGTTGAAGGTTCGGATTACTTCGGGAAATGCGTTCTTTGAGGCGGCGGAGAAGCATGGCAGTTTCAATGCCTTTCGCGCCGTCGTAGGTATGCACCTCGTCCATTACGAGAAATTTCCAGTGCCTTGCAGTTTCGCCATCAAAGAAAACAGAGTCATCAGGGCGGAGCAAAAGATATTCGAGCATGGCGTAGTTCGTGAGCAAGATGTGTGGTGGAGTGGCTTGCATTTGCGCTCGCGAGAGCAGTTCATTTGGATTCGGTGGTGCTCCGAACTGCGCTTGGTAAGCCTCATTTGCCTCTCGCTCATCTTGCTGGGTCTCGCCGATGTAGCGACCAAAGGTGATGCTGGTTTCTCGTGATAAGACTGCGCGAAGGCGTTTCATTTGGTCGTTAGCAAGCGCATTCATGGGGTAAAGCAGTAAGGCGCGCACGCCCGGTTGGTTCAGCGTTCCTTGCTCTTTTTCGCGCAAAAGATGCTCGAGAATCGGAAGCAAAAAACTTTCCGTTTTACCGCTTCCTGTGCCAGTTGAGACGATAAGATTTTTGCCTTCTAATGCCTTGCGAAGCGCATGTTCTTGGTGCGCATAAAGCGGACGGCGATAGACCAATTCATCGCCCGTTGCATGCTCCACGCAAATTCCGCCGTTCTCTGCTGGTGCAAAAAAACGGGAGAGCATGCCTTTTTCAACCAACGATTGAATTGATGCGCCCGGCTTATACGGCGTCATTGCGTCTAAATACGGACCTTTGAAAAACTCTTCATCGGCAGAAAGTTGCTCATGAAAGAGTCGGGCAAATTCGGCATCGCGAATATTGAAGGTAGTGCGAATGTATCGCTTGTAGCGTTCGCTGATGTGGTGCGAGGTGCTAATGGGTTCAATCGGCATCGTTGCAACAGTTGAAGTGTCGTTGTTTCTAACTCGCTATCTTATCGTAATCCCAGCGGCTAAACTTTTGCTCTACAAGGTTCATCTCTAAGATTAGGTCATCTAAATTGGATAACGGCTCAGGCATTCCACAAAAACTTAATTCAAGAACGAAAGCAGGCACTGCATCACCGTTTAACCTGACACACACACGATTTGCTTTTGAACATAAAATCGTAAAATCAACGGCACGCGCTTTGGCAAATGTTAGTTGTCCTGTTTTACCAAATAATGAGTTGCCCACTTTGGCATAAAAAGTTTTTTCATTGCACTCGATTCTCACAAATACGCCCTCTTGAAACCAGAAGGGCATCTCATCAAAATCCATCACCAATTCTTTTTCTTCGGTGCCACCTTTGTTCGTTGCAAGCAGTCTGATACCTGCCGCAAGTTGTTGCCTTGTAATCTTCATCTCGCCTGAGGGTGCTACTTCGCCAATGTTTGGTTCAATTCTCACGCTATCGGCGCGAAGTGTTTTCCAGCAAATTGTTACGCTATCGCCTTCAATTTCTATTGCTTCAAATTGTTCAATATGTGGTTTGGCAAATTCTGTTCTGATGGTCTTGTGTGGTACATCTTTTCCTTGTGCGATTGCCGTTAGCGTAAATTCTTGACCGTGTTCAGGCTGAACTTCTTTCATGCCACTGGATGGCACGCGCTCGTTTTGCCCTTGTGTTGAAAGTTCTACCTCATCGGCTTGCAAGACCTTCCAAACAAGCCTGAATCGTGCGTTATCTACCCGCACAGCTTGGAAACAAACGATAAGCGGCTCACGGGCAACTGCAAGCGTTGCAATCGCAGTGCTATCGCCTTGTCTTGCAATGAGCGTGCAAAATTTCAGTGCATCTGTTTTAACAAACCTTTGTCCTTTGGGTTGAAGGTTGTTTGCATTTGGGATACCAATAATGCGAACCCTATCGGCATTTGTGTTCCAGTGTAGCATAAACCCATCATGTCCATCTTGCTGGTGACGCCACGCTCTAAACTCCTTCACTTGAATTAGATTCACCAAAGCGAATTGCGTAACATAAGCCTGACCGTTCACAATACCTTTTATCATCTGCTCGTACATGTGTTGGACGGCTTGCACTGCAGCGTGTGTTTCAGAATACAGCGCAGATTGGAAGCGATTATGAATTGCTTCAGGCAAGCCAAGAAACAACTGAATCCATCTTTTCACGCATTCTCGCTCCTCTTTTTTGAGCAAGTACGCTAGGATGGCAATACACTCGTGTTGCCTGACAGGAATAGCTTCATTGTTCAAAAGTATCCTGCAAAGTTCCTCTTTACGCTGGCGCAAGAAGTCCTTGAAGGTTGTGTTTCCAATCTGAAACTGTGTATTGAATGATGTGGGCACATCAAACGGGGAGAGGTCACGGGGTCTTCCCCAGCCTGATGCCCTGATGCGTGCTTGAATTCCATACTCGCCCTCATGCTCGAAGGTGTGAGTGATTTCATTTGCGCCATCAGGAAGTTGCACAACTATTGGTTTTTCCCACAGGCGACACAAGTTCCAGAAAATCAGCTCACGGTTTATGAAGCCTTTGGCGTTGTCTTGAATCGTGAGTGTTACCACCCTGCCATCAATTCTCTGCTCGATGTTTGGCTCCCATTCTTTGAATGTTCTCAAAACAGGAATGACATCGTTGCCAATGGTGAAGATGAAATCCAGTTCAGGGTTGGCGTTGGCAATATCTCGGTAACTCGTAAGGTCAAGTTTCAAGTAGCCATCGCTGATAGACAGAGTTTTGCGTTGGAGAATTTCATCGCCGCGTTTGAGATGCAGTGTAGCACAGGTTTCATGGCGATTGCCGAAATAGACAGTCAGGTGCTTTTCACCTTGACG
>PHFL01000045.1:8066-61836 GCA_002794105.1 Candidatus Thermochlorobacter aerophilus
ACTGCGTGCGTAGCGAGGATCCACTGCTAATGAAGAATTTCCTTGACCTCACCTGTTCGGCTACCGCCGAAACGTCCCTCTCCTGCAAAGGAGAGGGATGTCTGCGCCAGCAGACAGGGTGAGGTGCTGGATGCTTCGCTCCGTTCAGAATGACGGTGCGATTGGCTTCTGCATCTCGTTTGTCTTTGCACCTCGTTTGTCATTCCGAGCGTAGCGAGGAATCCACTGCTAATGAAGAATTTCCCTTGACCTCACCCTGTTTCGGCAGTGCCGAACGTCCCTCTCCTTGCAAAGGAGAGGGATGTCGCAGAGCGACAGGGTGAGGTGCTGGATGCTTCGCTTCGTTCAGAATGACGGTGCGATTGGCTTCTGCATCTCGTTTGTCTTTGCACCTCGTTTGTCATTCCGAGCGTAGCGAGGAATCCACTGCTAATGAAGAATTTCCCTTGACCTCACCCTGTTTCGGCTACCGCCGAAACGTCCCTCTCCTTGCAAAGGAGAGGGATGTCTGCGCCAGCAGACAGGGTGAGGTTACATTCGCGCACCTTGCACGAGATTTTCAACACAGCAAGCATGGATTCTTCACTTCGCTTTGCTCCGTTCAGAATGACGGTGCGATTGGCTTCTGCATCTCGTTTGTCTTTGCACCTCGTTTGTCATTCCGAGCGTAGCGAGGAATCCACTGCTAATGAAGACTTTCCCTTGACCTCACCCTGTTTCGGCTACCGCCGAAACGTCCCTCTCCTTGCAAAGGAGAGGGATGTCTGCGCCAGCAGACAGGGTAAGGTGCTGGATGCTTCGCTCCGTTCAGAATGACGGCGCATCTGCAAGACACTGGGGCATCATCAGCTCAATTCATATCCTTTTCAGAGCATGTATTCACCTAATTCTAACACAACCTAAATCAGGGTTAATTGGTATTGCTCGCAAAATTGTTTGAGAAACTGAATTGCATACTTGCGCTTCAACTGGTCGTGGAAAAATTGGTTGTTGTAGTTTTGCAAGCAGGCATAACATGCGGCGTCGCCCTGTTTGCCGCCGCATGTGCAATTCTTCACCAACTTGTAGGCTTCTTGAAGCATTTCTTCAATCACGCCGTCTTCATCGGTGATGCGTCTGACGTGTCCTGCGCCGCCCGGCACGTTGTCGTAAATCACCAGCGTAGGTTGTCGATTGCTGAAGTACAAGCAACCGTCAAGATCGGTGCGCGCAATGTTTAAGGCGTTTGATAGTCCTTCAATTAGAGCGTAGAGAATGGAGAGCAATTCATCTTGCTGATTAAACGCATATGCTGGCGGCAATGTGATTTTTACCACATCGGTCTTGAACTCATGTCCCAAATGCACTCGGCTCAACTGACCGTTGCAAGCCCTGCCTAAATGGTTGTTGTGAGCGTTGTTGTTCCCATTTGCCGTTGTGCTGTACCCACATAATGCGCAGACGCGAAAACGTGTTCTGTTAATCACGCCTAATTTAGCGTTGCTGGCACTTTGAAAATGAAGCGTGATGCCATTTCGCTGAAAATTCCTTTCCTGCAAAGGCTGTCCATCGCCTGCAAAATAGACTTGGCTGGCGTAGGTTCTTTCGGGCCGACGACCTGTGAAATTTCCAGCATTCTGCGCCGCAATGAAGCAAAACTCTGGGAAAATGAACTTGTCGTTAAGCTTGAAGTCGGTTGACCCGCACCCTCTGCATGGCTCATGTCGCCAAGCATTCAGTTGAGCATCATCAATGATGCGCACGCTCTCGTAGCGACCGCAGTCTTTGCATATCTTAAAGGCACGACGCTCCCACTGCCTTCCGGGAACAATCTTCAAGCCCCAACTGGTCCAAATTTTCTTGCGCGCCACCACTTCCGATTCAGGCGCATATTCGGCAATTGCCTGTCTAAGGTCGCGCTGTAAATCCAATCCCTGCGCTTCTGTGCTTCTGATGAAACTTGTATCCAACTGAACCACATTGACAGGGAAGCCATACTTCGGCAAGATGTGCTCGTACATGTGTTGGACGGCTTGCACTGCAGCGTGTGTTTCAGAATACAGCGCAGATTGGAAGCGATTATGAATTGCTTCAGGCAAGCCAAGAAACAACTGAATCCATCTTTTCACGCATTCTCGCTCCTCTTTTTTGAGCAAGTACGCTAGGATGGCAATACACTCGTGTTGCCTGACAGGAATAGCTTCATTGTTCAAAAGTATCCTGCAAAGTTCCTCTTTACGCTGGCGCAAGAAGTCCTTGAAGGTTGTGTTTCCAATCTGAAACTGTGTATTGAATGATGTGGGCACATCAAACGGGGAGAGGTCACGGGGTCTTCCCCAGCCTGATGCCCTGATGCGTGCTTGAATTCCATACTCGCCCTCATGCTCGAAGGTGTGAGTGATTTCATTTGCGCCATCAGGAAGTTGCACAACTATTGGTTTTTCCCACAGGCGACACAAGTTCCAGAAAATCAGCTCACGGTTTCTGAAAACTCATCATTTCCGCGTGTGAGCGTCAAAGCATGTTGATTTTCAAGGTTCAGCCACTCGCAACGGTAGCCGTTCCAGTTGCCGAAAAGGTGTTCGGTCTCAATCGGTCTTGGCACTTTCTCCTTGATGCGAAACTCATTTTTGCAAATGAAAACGATTGTCGCTTTCGGCAGTTCAGTCCTGCACCGTGAAAGATACTTCCCGTTTGTTCTGAACGCATACCAATCTTGTGTGGGCTTAATCTCGTTGCCTTGTGGCAATTCTATGACGCGCAACCGTCTTTCATCAAAGAAAAGCGTAGAGCGTGGCTGGTGGACTTGTGTTTTATTGTTTTGAAGATATTGCTTGAACGCATCAAAGAATGATTGACTGACACCAAAATCTTCAGCGGAATATGTGTTTGCATCGGGCTGAAGCAGTGCTTCGCGCATTTCAATGCAATCGCGCAAAAATGTTCTTGCTGAATTGCCGCAAAGGTCAAAGAAGCGTTTGATGGTTCTTGGTGTAGGTAGATTGAGAAGAGCATCAAGGTTTTCGAGCGATTCTTCAACACGCATTAGCACACGCTTAAAGAAACTTTCCCAATGCCGACTGGGCAAGCCGCCGTGTAGCCAAATCGTATTTCTCACTAATCGATTTTGGTTTCTCAAAAAGCGAAGTCCATACTGATTGCAAGTTTCCTCGACAAAATCTCGAATCTCATTTTGTCTGTGCACATCAAGCGGTGCATTTGCAAAGAAGATGTCCGAGAGGCGGTTGTAGAAACTGTCGAGTTCAGCGTATTCGTCATCTGCCATTGCCAAAGCAAATGCCGCCAAAATGGTTAGGCGATGGGCATTTAATCTCGGCAAGAGCGGGAAGGGATTGTGCACAAGCAAGTTTTTTGCGGTTTCTATCACCAGCCTTTCGTCGTAGTCGAGGTCGTAGAGCAGGCGGTTTTCTTCGGTCGGGAGCGCGTTGAGCCGCGCAATAAGGAGTTGTTCCAATTCTTCAGGGTTCATCGCTCATCGTATCGTTTTATGGTCTTCTGGGAACTTCACTTCTGGGTACTTCAAGGGCACTGCAGGGGTACTTCAGGCTAAAGGAACTTGCGCGCCGCCTTAACACCAAAGGTGTCAATGCCAGTTTCCGTCGTGAAAATATACTTAAAACTGTGACATGCGCTTACATTTCTGGTGAGGGTTTATTCAAAAAATCTCGTAGCCCAAGTTGATGTAGAGATTTCTTCCGCGGCTTGGGAGATTATTGATGCTGAGATGTTCGTGATAAAGTCGGTCGAGGATATTTTCCACGCCGAGTCGCACGGACATTCGGTCCCACAGTTTTGCTCCGAGGCGAATATCAAAGACTGCCCACGCTGGTGTGGTATCTTCAAACAGAATTTTTTGCGACACCTGATTTTGCGCCAGTGCAAACCTTACCCCTACTTCGGCAAGCCATACACGCTGACTAAAACGAACACGCACATTTCCTGACAGCGGCGGCATGAATGGCAAGAAGTCGCGCAGCTCAATGAGGTAGCCGACCTGATAACTTAGCGTGCCCAATAGCATGAGGGTTTCGGTGGGCAACACTTCTGCACTGACTTCCAGACCAGCTATGTAAGCCGAACCTAAATGCGCATAACGCCGAAACGCCTGCGAAAACTGACGATTGGAAGGATTGGCTTCGATAAATGTCTCTCCCGCGATGTAGTTGTCAAAGCGCACATAGAACACTTTTGCCGTCAGGGTGTTGCCCAAATCCGAGTGCGCAAACATCAGCTCTGCTTGCACGCTGCGCTCTGGGTCAAGAAATGGATTGCCTACATAAATGGCATTGTCAAGAGGATTGTAGAGGTAGAAGCCGAAGTTTTCGATGTGTGTTGGCGGGCGCGCAGCATGCGACACTGCCAGCGCAAGCTTGCTGGCGGCACCGAGCTGCCACGTCCCTTCAAGCGCCAGATTGGGCACTATGTAACTGAGCTCAAAGTGCGGCTCTTCGACATAGCCTTGAAACTGACGCTTTGCCAGTTCATCGTGCAACAGGCGCCGCAGCACATCGAGCCGAGTGTTCAAACGCAGTGAAAATTGATTGCCAAAAAAGTGCACATAATCGATGTTCAGTGCTGCACTCCATGTGCTAATGTCTCCAAGATTGAGCAGATACATTGGCGCCACATCAGGGAAAATGCTATGCATTTCCATATCGGCAAATGCGTTGAAGAAATACGCATCCAGCGTCAGCTTCAGCACATCGCTTTTGCCGAGCAGGGTTGCAGTGCTCATCACGCCGTAGGTGCGATTGTCGCCATACATCGGCATATACATATCGGGCATGATGATACGCTCTCGGATTGCCTGAATAGGGCGCTGCCGGTCGTCCATGAAGTGGACCACTTGGTTGGTGTAGAGTTTGAGCGTCAGCATTGGTAGCCATGCTGCCAGCGATTGCACTTCGTAGTCCAAGCTCAAAAGATGCGCATCGGTGCGTGTGGCATCCATGATGAGTGCAGGGTAGCCGATATTGCGTGCAAAATCGCCAATGTAAGAAAATTGCAGGCGCTGGTTCTCGAAGTCTTTCAGCAGATTGAATTTGAGATTTTCTTTTGCATAGCCCGAGCGCTCAATGCGAGTTTGATTGCCTGCAAAGAAATCATCGGAGCGTTTGATTGAAAACGACCCGCGCATCGCCCAGCCTTCAAGAAATTTCGGCGCAAAATTTACATCGCCTCGCACACGCCGTAGCGTTGAAACCGTCTCAAACCCGCTTTCAAGTTTGAGAAACGAGCGCTCTGGATTTGGCTTCGTGGTCACGAAATTTACCGAACCGCCAATGGTCGGAGCGAACGCAAAATCTCTTGCGCCAGCACGGATGTCGAGCTTTTCGAGATTTTCGATTTCAATGTATGCAGAAATGGGGTCCATTCGGTCAACGCACGCAGGGTACATTTTCATGCCATCAATCGTCACTGCAATCTGCCCTGCGTTCATGCCACGAATGGCGGGTTCTTGCGCAAAGTTGGCGCGGCGCATCAGTTGCACACTCTGCGAAAGCGACAGTGCATCGTCTGTGGCATTGAGCACCTTTGCTTGCTGCTGAAATGAGGCGCTACCGTAGACCACGATTTCTTCAGCGTGAAAGCGCAAACTATCCTGCCCCACTTTGCTGACTGCGGCGCGTAGCGAATCGCTTTGTGCAAATGCGTGCAAAGCCAGTGCCAGCAGTAGCGCTATCAAAGCGAGTGTTTTCATGAACCAAGTCATAAAATGAAAAAGAAGAAGGTTCGCCCCACTTCCACACCGTTGCGGAAGCAGAACACATCAATCCGCCAATCGCCTCTCATGTTGAAGCCAATTCGCCCACGATATCTGCCCTCTCGTGTATGCACAGGATTGCGATTGCCCTCTGAACCATGCCCCATCGAGGGCATTAGCGTCTCAAATGTGACCACAAAATCTACCACCGGTGCATAACGAGTGACGACTTTGCCTTGCTCGCGACTATGCTGCGCCTCAAGAATGAGCCATTCAAACTCCTGCACACCGACTTGCAAAATTTTCGGTTCGGCAAAAACCACCATGTATGTTCTGGCATCATGGCTCTGCAGGGGTGCGCAGCGCCATGAAGGCACTACCGCTATTGGCACAACCACGCTATCGGCACGACCTTGATGCACCCAACGCATCACCAGACGCCACGCTGCCGACGCTTTTGCCAGAAAGAGATTGCCTACCAACTTGCCATCTTGAGGCACTAAGGCAACCGTGGGCGCTATGCGGAGTGAATCGCCTTCGAGCAGCGATGCAGCAAGTTCTGCGCTGGCATTTGTGAGCAGCGCGTTGGATTGTGCGTCCAAAAGCAGAATGTCAAACCCGTTGCTTCCCGTGCGCAATGAATCTTGTGCCTCTATCTTGACTCGAACGCCATGTCTTTCCCCTTCAAATAGCGTGATGGAGACTGCCTTGGGCTCGCCTACACTGCGCAGCGGATTGTTACGAAAGGTTTCTGAACAGCCATAGAGATACAGGCAAAGCACTCCCAGCAGCACCTCATGGACGCTGATGCGCACGAATGAAGTCTTCATCGGTTAGTGCATTTAGAAAATTTACAAGGTCTTGCTTTTCTTGAGCGCTCAATCCCAGCGGACGGACCAGTGGGCTTTGATTGGGCGACCCCGCACCACCGCGGTTGTAATGCTCAACGACATCGGCAAGTGTTGGCATAGACCCGTCATGAAAATACGGTGCAGTGAGCGCTACATTTCGCAGCGTTGGCGTCTTGAACTTGCCTTTGTCACTGGGACGGAAGGTCATGGAGTATCGTCCCACATCGCGGTAGACGGCTTGACTGCCATTGTCGTGAAACTCATTTGTTGTGAAATTGAATCCGCCATGGCATCGGAAGCAGTTGGTGCGCTCGCTGAAGAAAAGCTGCATCCCACGCTTTTCCGAGTCGTTTAGTGCGCTGCTGTCGCCGCGTTGAAAGCGGTCGTAGCGAGAATTGCCTGAAATCAGCGTGCGCTCAAATGCAGCAATTGCATCTAAAATGTTGAGGAAGGTTGGCGGACTTTGAAAGGCTTCCTCAAACAACTGACGATAGGATGCGTCGGCAGTGAGCCACGCAATAATTTCTGGGAACTGTCCGTTCATTTCCTCTTTGTTCTCGATGGCAGAAATAGCTTGTGCTTCCAGCGACAGGGCGCCGCCCGACCAAAAGTAAGAACCGTTGTAGGCAACATTGGTAAGCGACGGTGCATTGCGCAGTCCTGCTCTGCCTGATACTCCTACTGAGGTTGGTAGCGTATCGCTGAAGGCACGCTCTGGCAAGTGGCACGAGCTGCAAGATACCTTACCGTTGCTGGAGAGTTTTTTCTCGAAAAATAATCGCCTGCCCAGTTCCACTTTTTTGACCGTGAGTGGATTGTTTGCTGGAATCGGCGGTGCAGGAAATCCTGCTGGCAACGATAAGTTGAGCGGTGCATCACGGCTATGCACTGGCTCGCTCGGTGTCCCGCATGCGGCAAAGCACAGCATGATTAACAGACTGGCGACCGCCCACACAGTAGGCAAGCGGTCGCCCCCACACAGCACTTGCATCATGGTCTGAATCTGAAGACATTAGCAGCACGCTGATTGTCGCGAAATTGCTCACCAAGACGCCGGTCATTGGGAAAGCGCGCTGGGTCTCGAATGACCATGCAGCTTGGCGCTGCCGCTAAGTCAATGCCAGTGAAAAATCGCGGATAGTCGACTTGAATCGGTATTACATTGTTTTCACCTGCGCGAATTTCAAATGGCTGCGATAGCGTGATAACCGATGCAAAGCCAGTTGGTCCACCGATATGGTAGAAAAATCGCGTATTTGGCGTACCTGCTCCTGATGGGGAGTTATCAAAGAAACCTTCCACGCGGGTAAAAATGTAGCCTGTATTCCACGACCACCAATTGCCCGGCTGCGGCGGACTTGTGCGCGCCAAGGGATGGTTCGGTCGAAGCCGTGCCACTTCAAGTGCATCGATCTTATTGACTTGGTCATTGAGCCCCACGGTGAAACGAATTCCTTTGTAACGCCCCGTTGGTGCACTTCCCAGCACCGCCTCTCTTTGACCTGCATCGTGACGGAACAAGATGATTTTATCGGTAATGTTCAAAATCGCCGTATCCCCTACGCCTCTGATGTAGCGCACGGAAAGCGGCTCATCCGTAAAACGCACTTCCTCATTGTTCTCGCGAATGAGCGCAATTTCGCTGATGTAAATCCGAGCTTGGTTGATGCGCGCATTGCGCCCACTGATTTGAATCACCGTATTCGTATCGAACACTTGGTTACCAGCCACTGGCTCAAGACGCAGCGATACATTTGCACTCGTCGGCGCTGGGTCTGTGGCACTTTGCGAACAGGCAGAAAAGAGAATAGCTGCAGAAACTGCAGAAATAAAAGCCGTTAGGAAAACCCTGAATTTCATATGCTATTGAATTTTTTAGGTTTGTTGAACAACGCCATTTTTTACAGACTCATGCAAGGTTCAAAGCAAGGTCTAAGCATGCTAGAGCGGCTGTGTTGCAATAGCTTTCCCTACTGCCCACGCCATCTCTGGGCATGTCAAGACCGAGCACGCACCGCAGCCATGCAACCCTTGCGCGTATGCGCAAAGCGATGCGGTTGCGCAAAAAGACTGCGTTTAGGTGTGAAAAACTGTGGTATTGGTGTTAGGCTTGTGTAGGTGGGTGAAAGACTTCGCTGCCAAATCCTGCTAGCAGAGCCGACACATTGGTCGGAAAAAACGTGCAAATTGCCTTGCTTCGGGGAATGGCGAGCACAAATTTACCTTGAACAAACTCACTGACTTCTGGGAACCGTAGTTCTAACTTTCTGGTATCGGACTCTTGCGCTGGCTTGCCCTCATCGACGGCACGGATGTGGCACTTGCCATGACACCGCTTATCACTTTTGTTGACGCAGTATTGCTGAGCAATTTCATCTTCAAAGGCGAAATAAATGCTCCAAAGGATAGGAGAGCTGTTTGCGTAGCAGAAAAAGAGTGCAAGCGTAAGTATGTGAGCGATTCGTTTCAACGCCGTACTGCCTTTGATGAAAGCCTCTGCATCAAAATTAGCACAATTCTTCGAATATCCCAACAGGACATAACCTTGCTTTTAGGACGTTGCACTTGTGACTTGCCAGAAAATAGCCATCGCATTCTTGCGAAAATCCGCGTTGAGTCATGTTTGCTGCAGTGCTTACCGTGCTTGAGTTAGCCAGCTTGAGCTAGCGATGCACGATGTGGCGTTTGGATTGGCTGGCAGGAGAGTTAGAGCTGCTGCAGGATTTTTGCGAAGACTTGCAGAACGGCTTTGGTGGCACGTTCTAATGTGAGCGGTTGGCGTTGAGGGTGATAGAGCAAAGCCAAGTGCAGTTGTTGTTCAGGTCCAAGTTTTTCGCTGAGGGCGTCGAGCAGGTGCCATTTCTGGAGGCGATAGGCTTCGCGTAGCAAGCGTTTGATGCGGTTGCGTGCCGTTGCCCGCTTTACCAGGCGCCGACTGACGGAAAAGAGCACCATGGCTTTGGCAGCCGAGCATGGCGGCGCCACATGAAAGAACACTTGCAGATAGGGCACCTGAATTTTTCGTCCTGCCTCAAAGAGGGCACTTATAGCGCGCTTATGGCGGAGAATTTCGCTTTTTTTTAGGCATGCTCGGCGGAGGCGACCTTCACCGCTGGGCTCAGCTGACACTGCGTCAGTGTTCCAAAGGTGTTAGCGCTGCTTACGGCTCATTTCATCGCTGACGGTGAGTCTGTAGCGCCCTTTGGCTCGGCGACGGGCAAGGACCTTGCGTCCGTTTTTCGTTGCCATTCTTGCGCGAAACCCATGCTTATTGCGCCGCTTGCGATTGCTCGGTTGAAAGGTGCGTTTCATGGCTCCAAGCTATTATTCATAGTTAGAAATGAGCGCCAAAAGTATTACATTTTTTTTGTAAAAACAAGTTTGTGCCTTGCGCCCTTTGTTGTAGATTTAGTCCCCATTTTTGCGTGTCTCTTCAGTGGAGTCCGAGTAAAAATGCACACATGGGGTACAAGCAGAAATTTTCTGACTCTTTGCCTACGCCCTGTGGATAAAATGTGGATAACTTGTTAGTGAATTTTATGTGGTTTTTAGCGACTTGCTGTAAAACAATAGTTAAATGTGGATATTTTCCTTCTAAAAACCCTAACTTGTTTTTGTAAAACAACTTACCAGAATGCTCATACTGTGGAAAACTCAAGAACTTTCCTTCTATCACGCATCTACTGATGTGTTGAGTGTGGAAAAAGAATCGTTCTCTGCTCAAAGCACCTGTGGATAAGATTGGTACCAAACATGTAAAAACTATGCTGCTTCCATGGTCGAAAATGTTTATCACTCTATGAGTGAGTCGGCTAATCAAATAGACGAGGTGCGCGCCGCCAAAGAGGCATGGCAACAGTGCCTCAATATCATTCGCGACAATATCAACCCGCAGAGTTTTAAGACTTGGTTTGAGCCCATTGTGCCGCTCAAACTCTCGAACGGCGAGCTGATGATTCAAGTGCCGAGTCAGTTTTTCTACGAATGGATAGAGGAAAACTATTACTCTCTGCTCAAGCGCACTATCCTTGAAGTCATCGGTCGTCATGCTAAGCTCACTTACTCGGTGGTTGTCCAGCAATCACCGATTGAGCCTGTAACTATTAAGCTGCCGCAGCAGCCCTCGGCACCAATACCTGAAGTGCGTCCCATTGCCGCCTCGCATGCCGCCTATGATTTTTACAAAGCACATGTTCAGCGCTTTGAGAGCTACCTTAATCCACGCCACAGCTTTGAGAACTTCATTCAAGGCGATTGCAATGCATTTGCACTCGCTGCGGCACGCTCTGTTGCCGAAATGCCAGGGAAAAATGCCTACAACCCACTAGTTATCTACGGCGGTGTTGGTCTGGGCAAAACGCATCTCATGCAAGCCATCGGCAACTATGCCCGCATCAAACGCAAAGCCGAATTTATTCTCTACGTTTCCAGTGAAAAATTTGCTATTGACTTTGTTACCGCCATCCAGAATAACCGCATCAGCGAGTTTTCTGCCTTCTACCGCAATATTGATTTGCTCATCATTGACGATATTCAATTCTTTGCTGGCAAGGGCAAAACACAGGAGGAGATTTTTCATATCTTCAACACACTGCATCAGGCCAATAAGCAAATTGTGCTTTCTTGCGACCGCCCTATCAAAGAATTGCGCGATATGGAGGAGCGATTGCTGTCGCGTTTTCAGTGGGGCTTGGCAGCAGACTTGCAACCGCCAGATTTTGAGACTCGCCTTGCTATTTTGCGCCGCAAGCTGGAAGATAATGGAGCAACCTTGCCAGATGATGTGGTAAATTTCATAGCAACAAACGTAACCAGCAATGTGCGCGAGCTGGAAGGCTGCTTAGTGCGCCTGTTAGCCACCGCCTCTTTGCAAAACAAAGACATTGACCTTGCACTGGCAAAGTCTGTGCTCAAAGATATTATTCGCGACCGCACGGTTAATATCACGCTCGAAATGATTGAGAAAGTGATATGCGAGTACTACAACATCTCACCAAACGACATCAAGGGGAAATCTCGTAAGCAAGAAATTGCTACTGCTCGTCAGGTGGCTATGTATCTTAGCAAGCGTTTGACTAATTCGTCATTTAAGACTATTGGCTTACATTTCGGCGGGCGCGATCACTCTACGGTTATTCATGCCGTAACAACGGTGGAGCGGGAACAGCAAACTTCACCAGAGCTGCGTCGTGATATCTCTGAGCTTAAAAAACGTCTTGAAGTGATGTCGCTCTAACTTCGTACGCTAATGTCAAGCAAGGAACGCACAACACAGGACTTTCCATCACAAGAGACACAGCCTTTGGAAGCCCTCATTGCACGTCTCGAAGAAATTGCTCAGCTCATACAGGAAGGGCGTGTTGGATTGGAAAAGTCTATTGAGCTCTACGAGGAGGGTCAGCGCATTGCACAAATATGCACTGAACGACTGACTGCGGCGCAACGCAAATTGGAAATCCTCTCGCCTATGCGCCCCTCTGCGGATTCTCTGCCGCCAAATTCATCCGACACTACAAATCCTAACACACCACAAGATAGCTAAGCACGCAAAAGACCAACAGTAGGCGTGAAAGAAAAAAGCTCGGCACAAGCCAAGCCTCGGCGCTCCGCGAGCAGGATTCGAACCTGCGACCCATCGGTTAACAGCCGATTGCTCTACCGCTGAGCTATCGCGGAAAGTTCTGTTTTATGATTCACAAAAATAGCGGAATAGACCCACACTTCCAAAATTTTGAAAAAAATTTTTATTTCCATCATCCTTGCTTTATATTTCTTTCTTTGAGCACAGACTACAAGAGACGGTATGTTTAAGCGAAATCCACTCATAAAAATCAAGATATTGCACCTTTCGCAAGGTCAGCACCGCTATGAGTTTACGCATGCTGTCACCGACTTTCAGGATGTGGCGCTCAGCACTACTGTGTTTTCCAACCCTGTGAAAACCACAGTTACAGTTGACAAAGGCACTTCTGACATGAGCGTGACACTTTGCGTCAGCACGGTTGCTACATTGGAGTGCGATAGGTGTCTTGCTCCGCTTCATCGTCACATTTCTGGTGAGTATCGCATTTTCTATGCGTCATCAAGGTCTGTGCGTGCTTGCAACCTACAAGATGAGGTTCGCATGCTTGGCAAAAATGACTTCGAGATAGACCTTACGGATGATGTGCGCGATACGCTCCTATTAGCTTTGCCTATGAAGAATGTTTGCGAACCAGCTTGCCCTCCCAAGGCTGGGCTAATCTCGTTTGCTGATGAAAATAGCTCTCCTCTCCTTGAGACGGAATGGCAGAGAGCACTTCACCAAATTAGTCAAAAGCTTAACTTGTATCCAAACAGACCGAAAACCAGGTAGGGTAAAAACATCACTAAGATATGCCTAATCCTAAACGCAGAATGTCAAACTCGCGCACGGATAAGCGCCGTGCCCAGTTTAATGCTCGTACCAAACCTGCTACCATGATTACCTGCCCGAACTGTGGCGCCATAACCATGATGCATCGCGCCTGCTACAATTGTGGATACTATCGTGGCCGCATCGTTGCAAAGAAACAGGCATCGGCTGCAGAATAAGCCTCTGTAACGCTTAAATCTGCTGCCTGTCAGGGCTATGAAAGCCGCAATCACTGCCACGGCAAAATACCTTCCGCCGGATGTGCTCACCAATCACGACTTCGAGAAGATGCTCGATACCAGTGACGAGTGGATTCGCACTCGCACAGGCATCTGTGAGCGGCGGATTTTGAAGGATAAGACAAAAGCCACTGCATTTATGTGCGCTGAAGCCTCTAAGGCACTGCTTGAAAAGCGCGGCATCAGTGCAACGGAAATTGACCTCATTATCGTGGCAACTATCTCTCCAGACATGTTCTTCCCTTCTACGGCGTGCTTAGTGCAGGATATGATTGGCGCCTCTCGTGCTTGGGGGTTCGACCTTTCAGCGGCTTGTTCAGGATTCATCTACGCTTTAGCTGTAGGGGCACAGTTTATTGAGACAGGCATGCACCAAAAAGTATTGATTCTGGGCGGCGATAAGATGTCATCCATCGTCGACTACACGGACCGCAACACTGCTGTGCTTTTCGGCGATGCGGCTGGTGCCGTTTTGCTTGAGCCGGCACGTGACGGCTACGGTATATTGGACATGCGACTTTATGCCGATGGGACCGCCGGTAAAAATTACCTTTACATGCCAGGCGGCGGCAGTCTCAATCCCCCTTCTCATGAGACTGTCGATAAAAAAATGCATTATGTCGTTCAGGATGGCAAGGCGGTCTTCAAAGCTGCCGTGGTTGGCATGGCAGAGGTAGCTTATGAAATGATGCAGCGCAATCATCTTACCAGTCAGGATGTAGACTACCTTGTCCCTCACCAGGCAAACCTACGCATCATTAGCGCTACTGCCGAGCGTATGGGCATTAGCATGGATAAGGTAATCGTGAATATTGATAAGTATGGCAATACTACTGCGGCCACGATTCCAATCTGCCTTGCTGAACTGGATGAACAGAAGAAACTGCGTGATGGCGCCAATCTGATTTTAGTCAGCTATGGCGCTGGCTATACTTGGGGCGGAATTTATGTCAAGTGGCAGTTGTAATTCTTTAGTGAAATCATTAATTTGGAAGACTTTCTTACAAGCTACACATGTTCTTTGAAAACCCCGCTGTTCTTTGTTGATGAGAGAAGGAAACTGTTATCGGTGTGTAGGACGCGCTATACCCATGACCAGGTGTAACTCAACTGACATTTGCACCGCAGCAGCACAGAACTATGAATTTTATTTTGTTTAACCGTCAGTAGCCCTTAACCAATACCACATCGCCCTTATTGGCTACTGACAAAACAAATAAAATTATGAAGAGGACTGCTCTTGTTTTTCCGGGACAAGGTTCCCAGTATGTGGGTATGGCAAAGACACTTTGCGAACAATACCCAGAGTGTGCCGAAATCGTCGCCCAAGCTGATGATATTCTCGGCTACTCACTTTCAGAAATCATGTTCTATGGCGATGAAGCACTGCTTCGCCAGACCCGCCATACACAACCTGCGATTTTCCTCCACAGCTATTTGCTCTTTCGCTTCATCGACAGCGACGAAGTGGCCATGACAGCTGGGCATAGTCTTGGCGAATACACTGCACTTTGCTACTCAGGAGCGCTTTCGTTTGAAGACACGCTCCGATTGGTCGCCAAGCGTGGTGAGTTGATGCAACAGGCCAGCGAGCAATTCCCGGGCACAATGGCCGCAATTATTGGCTTAGCTGAGGATAAATTGATGCCCGTATTAGCTGGTGCCTCTGAATTTGGCATTATTCAGGCGGCAAATTTTAATTCGCCTGGTCAGATTGTTCTATCTGGCGAGATACCCGCTATTCACGCCGCACTTTCTCTTGCCAAAAAATATGGCGCCAAGCTTGCAAGAGAATTGAGCGTCTCGGGAGCCTTTCACTCACCTCTGATGAAACCAGCAAAAGATGCCTTAGCTCAGGCGTTGGAGCAAGTTGAAATCCGCAATGCACGCATTCCTGTATGCATGAATGTGGATGCTTGCCTGACCACTGACGCTACTGAGATTCGCAAAAAATTGATTCGCCAGCTGACCAACTCCGTGCTCTGGCAGCAATCCGTGGAAGCAATGATTGCCGCTGGTGTTACAGAGTTCATTGAATTAGGTCCTCAGCGTGTTTTGCAAGGCTTAATCAAACGCATCAATCCAAATGTGACCGTGTTCGGCATTGACACGGCACAAGATGTAGCAGAAAAACTGCGTGAATCAGTAGTGGCTGAGCGCAGTGCATAACTTCATCAAGCCATGCACTTAGACTTGACTGGACAAATTGCTCTTGTCACAGGCGGCACGCGTGGTATTGGTCGAGCGATTTGTTTGCGTCTTGCTGAAGCTGGCGCTTCTGTTGCTTTTACCTACAAATCATCAGTAGATAAGGCTGAGTCGCTCAAAAGCGAAATTGAGGCTATGGGTCGCCGAGCCGTTGCTATGCAAGCTCCTGCTGAAAATTTTACCCAAGCTGAAAAAGTTGTGCAGGATGTTCTCAATGCGCTCGGCGCCCTGCATATCTTGGTCAACAATGCTGGTCAGACCCGTGACGCTCTTCTCATACGGATGACCGAAACGCAGTGGGATGATGTGATTGCCAGTAATCTTAAAAGTGTGTTCAACTACACCAAGGCTGCCATGAAGCCTATGTTATCGCAACGCAACGGTCGCATTGTCAATATCACTTCGGTTATTGGTCTGACGGGCAACATGGGTCAGGCTAATTATGCGGCCTCAAAAGCTGGTATCATTGGCTTTACGAAGTCAGTTGCAAAGGAGGTAGCCTCGCGTAACATTTTGGTCAATGCCGTTGCACCTGGTTTCATTGACACTGAAATGACCACCGCTCTTTCCGATACACAGCGAAAAACGATTGAAACCATGATTCCTATGCAGCGAACAGGCTCTACCAGAGAAGTTGCCGATGCTGTACTATTTTTCTGTAGCCCACTTGCAAGCTACATCACTGGCGAAGTGCTACGCGTAGATGGAGGTTTAGCCATGTAACACAAGGGTTTGGGAGAGGTTGTTGTGGGTTGTATATTTGCCCCATTTGCAAAAAACTTAAAATTTTTTCAGAAAGCACGATTTCTTTAACCTAAAACCACCAATACTCTTGGAGGCACAAATGACTGCAGATGAAGTAAGAGAAAAAGTCTACAACATCATTGTTACCAAGATGGGCGTCAGTCGCGACCAAATCAGAGACGACTCAAAATTTACTGAAGACTTAGGCGCAGATTCACTTGACAATGTCGAGCTCGTCATGGAGTTTGAAAACCAATTTGGTATTCAAATTCCAGATGAAGATGCTCAAAGCATCTCGACTGTCAAGAATGCTATTGACTATATCCTTAGCAAGAAAAAGTAAATCCTCCTAATGTTTTCCATCAAAAGCCCAACTTTGCTCAGCAATATACACAGACGGACAAAGTTGGGCTCAGCTTTGACGCTAATATGAGACCACAACGCCGGCGCATAGCAATTACAGGTATCGGCGTAATTACACCGATTGGGATAGGGCTCCAAGCATTCTGGGACGCCATGATGGCGGGCAAAAGTGGTGCTGGTCCAATCACCTTGTATGATGCTTCGCAGACAGAAACAAAGTTTGCATGTGAAGTCAAAGATTTTGACCCCTACACTTACATTGACCGCAAAAGTGCGCTACGCATGGACCGCTACTGCCAATTTGGCGTCTCGGCAGCAGAAATGGCTTTGGAGGATGCTAAGTTTAGTAGCCTCAAGATTGACCGCACACGCGTAGGTGTCATCTTCGGCACAGGTATCGGCGGCATGATTACCTACGATGCTCAATTTCGCATCTACATGCAAAGCGGAGCCAGTCGCATTAGCCCATTCTTTATCCCTATGATGATTCCTGACATTGCCGCTGGTCATATTTCCATCAGGCATAAGCTGCATGGACCAAATTATGCTACAGCATCAGCTTGTGCCACGTCTCTCAACGCAATTATTGATGCCTACATGATGATTCAAATGGGCTATGCCGACATGATGATTTGTGGTGGGTCCGAAGCTGTTATCACACCACTGGCTGTTGCTGGCTTCAATGCCGCACGGGCGCTTTCCACACGCAACGACGACCCTGAACATGCTTCTCGACCTTACGACAGAGACCGTGACGGATTTGTAATGGGAGAAGGCGCCGCCGCACTTGTGCTGGAAACTGTTGAGTCAGCCGAAAAACGTGGCGCTCATATCTATGCCGAATTAGCAGGCGTTGGTATGAGTGCTGACGCCTACCACCTAACAGCACCCCATCCTGAAGGCTCTGGCGCTATACTTTCCATGCGCAACGCCATAAATGAAGCTGGCATTGAGCCCAAGCACATTGAGTACATCAATGCACATGGCACCTCAACCCCACTAGGCGACATTGCTGAAATTATCGCCATCAAAAAGCTCTTCGGCGAAGATGTTCAAGGTGTTAGCATCAGCTCAACCAAGTCTATGATTGGTCATCTACTTGGTGCCGCTGGCGCCGTGGAATCAGTAGCCTGCATCTTAGCCATTCAGCATCAATGCGTTCCGCCTACTATCAACATTTTCAATTTAGACCCTGCTATTGATGTTGATGTAACACCTAATAAACCTAAACCACGTAGCATCAACTATGTCTTAAATAACGGGTTTGGCTTTGGCGGGCATAATTGCACAGTTATCTTCAGGAAATATACTCCAGAATAATTATCTTTACGCAAACCTACTTTCAGCATTACGGAGCACAGCAAAACGATGATTTGACACAACCTCAAAACTCAGTGCGTTATGTGGCTTCGAGACATGCTTTTTGGTCGACTTTTTCAAACGCGAGTCTCACCTGCCCCAACGCCTGCACTATCGCCTGCTGACCTTCGCCTCAAAGAAAGCCTCGAAGCCATTGTGCAATATTCCATAAATAACTTAAGCCTATTTAAGACTGCTCTTACACATCGCTCCGCAATTGATTTTTCTGACAAATCCAAATTTGTATCCAATGAGCGGTTGGAATTTTTAGGCGATGCTGTATTAGACCTTGTCGTAGCAGAATACCTCTACACTTCGTATCCAGCGCTCGATGAAGGCGAACTGACCAAGCTGCGCTCCCTTGTGGTCAATGCTAAGACTTTAGCTGGCTACGCGCGTGCACTCCATATTGGCTCTATGCTGATTGTCAGCGACTCAGCAGCTTCAATGGGAGTCCGCAATAGCGACACTGCTCTCTCTGACGCTCTCGAAGCGCTAATTGGCGCTATTTATCTCGATGGCGGATATGAACGCGCCAAACATTTCGTGCAAGCTCATATTCTCAGCCGCACTGATTTTGAACAACTGCTTAGCACAGAGCAGAACTACAAAAGTGTGCTGTTGGAGTATGCACAAGCTCAACGTATTCCACTTCCTGTCTATGTGATTACCAGTGAGGAAGGTCCTTCACATAACAAAACCTTTACCGTAGCTGTGAAGTTGGGCGAAGAGATAGTGGGGAAAGGCACAGGGCGTAGTAAGAAAGAAGCTGAGCAATCTGCTGCACGCGAGGCTGCTGCTAAACTCAACCTTCCACGAGATTCACGAAAAACGGCTAACCATAGCCGGTAAAGCATATAAGGGCAGGCTTTTAGGCGCTCATTCATCGTGCAGGGGCTATACATCCAAACGGCGTACATATTTTGCGTTGGCTTCAATAAATTCACGGCGGGGTTCGACAGCATCGCCCATCAAGGTTGAGAAAATTTTATCTGCCTCCATTACACTTTCAATCCCTACTTTCAAAAGCGTGCGGTTTTCAGGGTTCATTGTGGTCTCCCAAAGTTGTTCAGGGTTCATTTCGCCTAAGCCTTTGTAGCGCTGCACTGTTACTTCCTTGCCCTTTTCTTGGAAGCGTTTGATGGCTTCATCACGCTCCTCGTCATCCCATGCATATACCGATTCTTTGCCTGATTTAATCAGATACAATGGTGGCTGAGCAATGAAGACTCGCCCGCTCTCAATTAAGCCACGCATATAACGGTAAAGAAAGGTCAGTAGCAGTGTGCGGATATGTGAGCCATCTACATCGGCGTCGGTCATCAAGATGATTTTGCCATAGCGCAGTTTTTCCACATTGAATTCGTCATCACCGATACCTGTGCCCAGTGCCATGATGATGGTGCGGATTTCCTCATTTTCCAGCATTTTATTGAGCCGCGCTTTTTCCACATTGAGGATTTTGCCCTTAAGCGGCAAAACCGCTTGGAAGCGGCGGTCTCGCCCCTGCTTTGCTGAGCCGCCTGCACTATCTCCCTCCACAATGTAGAGCTCGCAGCGCTCTGGGTCATTGATTGAGCAATCGGCTAACTTGCCCGGCAATCCTGCACCATCTAAAGCATTTTTGCGACGCGTCATTTCCTTTGCTTTACGAGCCGCCTCGCGCGCTTGTGCTGCATTCAACGCTTTCTCAATAATGATTCTTGCAACGCTCGGATTTTGCTCAATAAACTCACTTAGCTTTTCATTGACAATGGTCTCGACAATTGTCTGTGTTTCACTATTGCCAAGTTTGGTTTTGGTTTGTCCTTCAAACTGCGGCTCTGGGACTTTGACAGAAATAATTGCCGTCAGTCCTTCTCGATAGTCATCGCCAGTTAGTTGAATATTCTTTGCGGATTTGAGTAGGTCGTTTTTGGCAGCATACTGGTTCATGGTGCGGGTGAGTGCTTTGCGAAAACCAGTCAGGTGCGTGCCGCCCTCTACGGTATTGATGTTATTGACATACGACAAAGTATTTTCTTGGTAGGAATCATTGTACTGGAAGGCAATTTCTACTATGGTGCCATCTCGCTCGCCCTCAATGTAAATAGGTTTTTTCATAAGCGGGACGCGATTGGCGTCGACAAAGGAGACAAACTCGACGATGCCGCCTTTGAAGTGAAATTCATCACGTCGGACCGGCTGCTCACGCAAATCTTCTATGACGATATGCAAGTTGCGATTCAGATATGCCAATTCGCGCAAGCGGTCAGCTATGGTCTCGTAGCGAAATTCACGATTTTTGAAAATCTGCGGGTCAGGCATGAAGGTGGTCTTTGTGCCTGTGTCTTTCTCTTTTGTCTTGCCAATCTCTCTTACCGGTCCTTCTGGCACGCCACGGCGATACTTCTGATAGAACACCTTGCCTTCACGCTTGACAGTAACTTCACACCACTCAGAGAGCGCATTTACTACCGATGCACCTACGCCATGCAAACCGCCTGAGACTTTGTAGACACTCTTGTCAAACTTGCCTCCTGCACCGATAACCGTCATGACCAACTCGAGCGCCGATTTGCCCGTGTCTTTTTTAATGGCTGTAGGAATGCCACGCCCTCTATCTGAAACCGTTACTGAGCCATCGGCATTGATACCAACATAGATGTAGTCGTTGTAGCCAGCCAGTGCTTCATCTACAGAATTGTCCACAATCTCATAGACAAGGTGGTGCAAGCCGCGTACACCGACATCTCCGATGTACATCGCTGGACGCTTGCGCACGTGCTCAATTCCACTTAGCACCTGAATGCTTTCTGCGCTATATTCCTTTTCGGCGCTACTGACCTGCTCAAGGCTTTTCTCTGTCATTGACACAAATTTTTTCGTTTGTTTGCAAAAACATGCTTTTTGCTCGAGACTTTAAATATACGAAAACATGGCGTGAATGTGCTCTTAAATGCAACACGCCACAAGCGAGGGTATAGCTGTAAGTGATTACAGGAAAGGCAGTTAGCTGACTTTTTGCGTTAAGGCATCCAAGAGAAAAGATTTTAGGCTCTCAAACTTATTGGGCATGAGAATTGCCATTTTGGGTTTGTTTAGCGCCTCTTGCAAGCGCTCTGGCACGCTGATAGGCACGGGCAACAACGGTTGGACAATATCAGCAAATTTTGCTGGATGAGCTGTCGCCAAGAATATACTGTTCGTGCGATGCAGTCGTGTACTTTGGTATGCCTGCAAGCCCAAATACCCAATTGCTCCATGCGGTTCAGCAATGTAGGCATATCTCCGATAAAGCTCTTGGATGGCAGCTATTGTATCATTATCGGAAAAACTTGCTCCGAAAATATCTTGCTGCATCGCAGATACGGTTGGATAAAGTTCCTGCATGCGCGCAAAGTTACTGGGATTGCCTACATCCATTGCGCTCGACAATGTCCGTTGCGATGGCTTCGGCTCGAAGCGACCAGTGCGTAAGTATGTTGGCACAATATCATTAGCATTGGTTGCGGCAACAAACTTTTCAACCGCAAGTCCCATACATTTAGCCATCAAGCCTGCGGTTAGATTGCCAAAGTTGCCACTAGGCACTGAAAACACGATAGGCAAGTCTGTGTGCTTCACTTGTGCTGCCGCTCGGAAGTAGTAGACCATTTGTGGAAGTAGCCGTGCAATGTTGATAGAGTTCGCCGACGACAGCACCCAGCGCGCATTGAGCTCAGCATCTAAGAATGCCTCCTTGACAAGACGCTGACAATCATCAAATGTGCCCAGTACTTCAAGTGCTACAACATTGCTACCGATGGTAGTTAGCTGCTGCTCTTGAATATGGCTTACTTTGCCGCTTGGATAGAGCAAGACTACATGTGTCTTTGGCATGTTCAAGAATGCATGACCGACAGCGCTTCCCGTGTCGCCAGATGTTGCCACCAGCACCAGAAGTTCTCGTGATTCATCTTGCAAAAAGTATTGGAGCAACTGTGCAAGCATGCGCGCGCCAAAATCTTTGAAAGCAAGTGTCGGTCCCGAAAAAAGTTCTAGCGCATAAAGGTTCGCATCGAGTTCTACAATGGGAGCATCGAAGGTGAATGCTGCTTCGACGATATGGCGCAAATCGCGCTCTGGTATTTCATCGTGCATGAATGCCTTGCTGATGCTGAATGCAATATCTTGGATAGATAGTTGCGGCAATTGGCGGAAAAAGTCTGGTGCTAAGCATGGGATATTCTTTGGCATGAATAGCCCACCATCGCGCGCCAAGCCTTGTAGCACCGCTTCGCGCAAACTCACTTCGGGTGACTGTCGCTTGGAACTATAGAGCCGCATAAGTAGAGCTTGGCACTAGGCATGCGCCCTCGGAATTAATTTTGGAGATGAACTTATCGCTGGCTACACCTTGCTCTGCAAATGCTTCCTGCATGGCGTGTGCTACACGCTGCGCAATGCTCATTTCAGTTGTCAGCGCAAAGACGGATGGACCGGAGCCTGAAATGCTACAGCCCAATGCTCCTTCACGCAGGGCGGCGGCTTTTACGGCATTAAAGCCCGGAATCAAAATTGAGCGTACAGGTTCTACCACCACATCGTTGAGCGAACGGCTGATAAGGTCGTAGTCAGATTTCATCAATCCTGCAACCAGCCCTGCAATGTTGCCCCACTGCACAATAGCATCTTTGAGCAGCAAGCTTTTCTTGAGAATTTCGCGAGCATCTTTGGTCTTTACTTCAATGTGGGGATGCACCACTACGGCATGCAACCGTTCAGGGACCTCGAGAGGCACTACATCTAGTGGGGTATAGCTGCGAATCAAAATGAATCCGCCCAGTAAGGATGGCGCTGCGTTATCGGCATGTGCCGCCCCGCAGGCGATGCGTTCCCCTTCCAAGGCAAAGGGCAAGAGTTCTATTTTCTTGAGTGGCGAGCCCAGCAATGCATTTACAGCCACCACTGCTGCGACTGCACTGGCTGCGCTAGAGCCCAAGCCACTACCAAGAGGCATTTTCTTGTGCACTTCAAGGTCAATTCCTTCCTGCAAATTTAGGTGCTCGAGCAGTTTCATTACTGCTACACCAGCCGTGTTGAGTTCAGCTTGTAACGGCAATTTGCCGCCATCCCCCGTAATGCGTGTGAGCACCACTTTGCGGCTATCATTGAAGCGCGCCACTACTTTATCGCCCGGCTGATGTAGTGCAAAGCCCAAAATATCAAATCCAGCCCCGACATTTGCCACTGTAGCTGGTGCAAAGGCTACTGCACAGTCGTCTTTCATGCTAAGCAAGATATTTTTCTTAGGACAAGTAGTTTGAAATCCATACCACATTTGCAAATACACCTGCTGCTGTTACTTCAGCGCCTGCCCCCGGACCTTTGATGACCAAAGGGCGGTCGTAGTAACGCTCAGTCGTGTATGAGATGATGTTGTCGCTTCCCGAGAGCGTATAGAATGGATGCTCTTCACCAACTTCTTGAAGGCGCACCGATGCTCGAGCATTTTCCAAGCACGCAATAAAGCGCAGTTTCCGCTTGTGTTGCTCAGCATGGCGCTTTTTTTCTTCAAAGATAGGGTTAGCTTTTTCTAACTCCTTGAAGAAATCTTCAACCGATGGTGCATCTAAGCAGGCTTGTGGCAGAAAATTTTCAACCTCGACATGATGCAGCTCCAATGGCAAACCTACTTCACGTGCCAAAATTAAAATTTTGCGTGCCACATCCATGCCGCTCAAATCTTCGCGCGGGTCTGGTTCTGTATAGCCTTTTTCTTTGGCTTCTCGCACCACTTCACTAAAGGTGCGTGAGCCAACAAAGGAGTTGAAAATGTAACTTAGCGAGCCAGAAAGCACTGCCTCAATTTTTAGGATCTTATCGCCACTGTTGAGCAAATCTTGCAGCGTGTTGATAACGGGCAAGCCTGCACCGACATTGGTCTCGTAGAGAAACTTTACATCGTTTTTGATAGCTAGTAGCTTGAGATTGCGATACACTTCATACTTGCCTGAATTGGCGCGCTTGTTTGGCGTTACGATAGAAATGCTCGATGAGAGAATTTCGGCATAGTGTTCAATAACTTCATCGCTGGCGGTGCAGTCAATGAAGATGCTATTTGGCAAGTTGAGCTCTTTCATCTTTGCGACGAATTTTTTGAGATTGGTTGGCTCGCCGCATTCTTTGAGTTGTGCTTGCCAGTGTGCCAAATCAATGCCGCGCTCTTGGAAATACATCTGTGAGCGACGCGCCAGCGCCACGACTCGAATGTCGAGCGATTTTTCCTTGAGCAGCGTTTCACGATGCTCTCGCAGTTGGCGCAAGAAAGTGCCACCGATGAGTCCTGTTCCAACCAAAAACACATTGAGTGTTTTTTTCTCCGAGAGAAAAAAGGCTTCGTGCAGGGCATTCAGCGCTTTGGATTCATCGCGCTTATCAATCACTACTGAAATGTTTAACTCCGATGACCCTTGAGCAATTGCTACAACGTTGATGCCATTTTTGCCCAGCGTTTGGAAAAACCACCCTGCAATGCCTGTGCGACGACGCATGTTTTCGCCGACTGCGGCAACAATTGAAAGGTTGGTTTCAACCTGCACCTCATTGAGTTTGCCAGTGCTAATCTCGAGTGCAAATTCCTTTTGAATTGCTTGCTTTGCCGCTTTGGCGTCTTTTGGGGAAACTGCTACACAGATTGAGTGCTCTGATGAGGCTTGCGAAATGAAAATGACATTGACTTTTGCATCGGCAAGTGCGCCAAATAGGCGTCGTGCTGACCCCATCGCACGCACCAGCCCTGTTCCCTCTACACGAATCAATGCCACATCATCTAACGATGAAATTCCACATACAGGGAACTGACGCTCCGGTAGCTCATTTGAAATTAGCGTACCTTCAAATTCAGGGTTGAATGTATTGAGCACACGGATGGGGATGTTTTCCGCCATTGCTGGCTGAATGGTTGGCGCATAGAGCACTTTTGCACCAGAGTTCGACATTTCCAGCGCCTCGTTGTAGGTCATTTTCGGGATAGGAAAGGCATCGGGCACCTTGCGCGGGTCTGCGGTCATGAAGCCATTGACATCTGTCCATATCTGAATTTCTGTTGCCTTCAAAGCAGCCGCAAATAAAGCTGCCGTGTAGTCTGAGCCGCCGCGTCCGAGTGTCGTGGTCTGCCCTTGATGCGTAGAGCCAATAAATCCTGTAATGACCTGCAATGCTGGACGCAATCCAAAGTAAGAGCGAATGTTTTGATATGTGGTCTCCATATCTACGCGTGCGGCACCAAAGTTCTCATCGGTTTTCACCAGCAGACGTGCATCTAGATATTCGGCATCAATGCCTTGTTCGCGAAAGGCTTCAGTGACAATGTAGGCAGATAGGCGCTCACCAAAGCTCAAAATAAAATCTAATGTGCGCAGCGTATATTCCTTGATGAGAAAGACGCCATGGAGAATATCTTCCAGCTCATTGAGCATTTTTTTGACCCCTGCCAAAATTCCGCTTTGACGATGCACATCAATGAGTGCTTTTACCGTGCCCAAGTGTCGCGCTTCCAGCTCCTCCAGCAGAGGGCGATACCGCTCATCCCCTTGTGCAGCGGTTTGCGTCATCTCAAGCAGAGCATCGGTTACACCGCTAAAGGCAGAGATCACGACGGCAATTTTATCTTGCCGACGCGCATTCAAAACAAGTTGGGTTACCCGCTCAATGTTTTCTGGGCTACCGACGGAACTGCCACCAAATTTGAGTACCTTCATAGATGAGTCTTGCTGATAGAATAGAAGTGGCAAAGATACGAAAAAGAATATCAAGCCCTTTAGGCAGAGCAGGACAACAATCTCTGCCTGCTTTCACTACATTTCAGAGAGTGCTGATTGTGCATTATCTTTAAGCACATTCATCAAGGAGTTGTTATTATGCTTGAGTCCTACCTGCCGATTTTCGCCATGATTAGTTTTGCTGTAGCCACAGGAATTATCCTTTCTGTATTGGGCATTGTCATCGGTCCGAAGCGTAAAACTGCGCAGAAACTCACAACATATGAGTCGGGCATAGAGCCTGTTGGCACTGTCAAGCAACGCATTTCCGTCAAGTATTATCTTGTGGCTATGCTCTTTATTGTCTTCGATATTGAAGTAGTGTTTATGTATCCGTGGGCAACGAGTTTTCGTGAACTTGGGCTTGCAGGATTTATTCCCATGCTGACTTTTGCCCTGCTTTTGCTAGCAGGTTACTTTTACATCATCCGTAAAGGGGCTTTAGAATGGGATTGAGTTTCGTCTTTAGCAAAAGTTGTCATCGTTTTCGTTGCCAACATGTTCTTTATGCCCCATGCTTGCAACGATGCAGGGGGAAACTGCGTTCTTAAGAGAGGAATTCTTACTAAACTATGACCAAAGAAGTATGCTACAGAACACTCCTTTCGCAGATGGTTTTTTGACCACCACTTTGGACGCTATCACCAACTGGGCACGCTCGAATGCGCTCTGGCCTATGCCGATGGGGCTTTCTTGCTGCGCAATTGAGCTGATGGCGATGGCTGGTCCGAAGTATGATGTGGCTCGTTTTGGCTCCGAAGTGTTTCGCATGTCGCCACGGCAGAGCGACCTCATGATTGTGGCTGGCACGGTCACTTATAAGATGGCTCATGTTGTTAAGAAAATCTGGGACCAGATGCCCGAACCGAAGTGGTGCATTGCGATGGGTGCATGCAGTTCATCGGGTGGAATGTTCCGTTCATACTCAGTTGTGCAAGGCATTGACCAGTTTATTCCTGTTGATGTGTATGTGCCCGGCTGTCCGCCGCGCCCCGATGCCGTCTTGCACGCCTTGATGGATATTCAAGAAAAAATTAAGCGTCAGCGACATTCGTTTCGTGATGCGCTTCTTACGGAAGAAGGCTTTGCCAAGCTCGAGCAGCAGCGTGAAAAAGAGCTGGAGAAATTGGTGCTGCAAAAATGACCTTTCTGCTGAAAGGGCTGTCGTTGCATAAAATTGTTCGGGAAGTATGACTGATATCATCCAAGCGCTTCAAGCCCGTTTTGGTCACGCCATTCGTGACATCACTGAGTTCAGAGGCGAAACCACTCTTCTTGTTGAAACATCGGCAATTGTCGATATCTGCCGTGTGCTCAAACTCGAGCATGGCTTCAACTACTGTGCCGATATTTGCGGTGCCGACCGCTTCACCGAAGAAGAGCGCTTTGAAGTGATTTACAACCTTACTAACCTTGAAAAGCGCTTGCGGTTACGCCTGAAAGTGCGTGTTAGTGAAGAAAATCCTGTTGTGCCCAGTGTTACCAGCGTCTGGCGAGCGGCAAATTGGCATGAGCGCGAAACTTACGACATGTATGGCATTCGCTTTGAAGGGCATCCTGACTTGCGACGCATGTATATGCCTGAGGATTTTGAATACTATCCGCTCCGCAAAGACTTTCCGCTGATTGGTGTGCCGGGTAGTATTCCACTCCCCGAGTTTGATAAGAAAGCTCCAAAGCAAGATGCAGGTCGGCGCTACAACCAAGGTGAGCAAATCTGACCTTCCAGCTTAGAAGTTGATTTCAATGTCTTTCAATGCTTGTCCTTTCTGGTCTTTTTCAGAGATGCAAAGCGGTACTTCTAATGTGGGCCATTCGATGCCTACTTGCTGGTCGTCGTAGCGCAAAGTACGCTCATGCTCAGGCGAGTAGAAGTTAGTTACCTTGTAGTTGAATTCAGCGGTATCAGACAGCACCAAAAAGCCGTGTGCAAAGCCAGGTGGAATCCAAACCATCTTTTTGTTTTGCTCGGAGAGCCTGAGACCGAACCATTTGCCAAATGTTTCAGAGTCGCGTCGGATATCTACCACTACGTCAAATACCTCTCCCCTCGAGACTCGCACCAACTTGCCTTGCGACATGGGTGCAAGTTGATAATGTAACCCCCGTAGCACGCCTTTTCGCGAAAAGCTCACATTATCTTGCACAAATTTTGCAGTAATACCCAACTCTTCAAACACTTTTTCATTGTAGCTTTCAAAGAACCAACCACGCGCATCTTCGAATACTTTTGGCTCAAGTATCCACAGTCCGGGCAGCGGCGTATAGGTCAGGCGCATGCATTAGATGGCTTGCTTTTTTAGGTAAAGTTTTGCTGCAGTGTCAATGCCTCGCTGCAGTTGCTCGAAATTTATAGGTTTGGTATAGAACCGATAAATCAGACGCTCTTTCAGCAAAGGCTCGATACGTTCGAAATCTACATAACCTGACATCATAATCACCATCATGTTCGGGTCGACTTTGCGCAGTTCTCTTGCCAGTTCCTCACCGTTCATCCCTGGCATCACGTAGTCTACGACGCTTACCTCAATGAGTCCTCGGTTTTCAATCGCAAATGCTAAGGCTTGTTCGGCGCTCCGAAATGGTCTGATGATATAGTAAGCTGACAAGAATTCTGACAACTGGCCTAGTAACTCTTGATTATCATCAACAAGTAGAATCATCCTTTTTGTCTTTTTGCGTTAGAATAAGCTGTGCATGCCGATGATACTTTGCGCTCTCGACTTTCACGAAATCAATTAATGTTTTAAGGTGCGCAGGGTCAATATCTGGCAAAATTCCATGGCCCAAGTTGAAGACATGTCCTGAGGTGTCACTATGGTCACCAAATCTTTGCAGAATCTTTGCCGCCTCTTTGCAAATGACATCGTGTGATGCATAGAGAATCGTTGGGTCTAAGTTACCTTGCAATGCTACGCGGTCAGCAAGCTGCCAGCGTGCTCGCCCAATATCTATCGTCCAATCTAAGCTCACTGCATCACAGCCTGTTTGGGCAATTTCTGACAGCACGGTATTAGCACCTTTAGCAAAGACAATTACAGGAACGTTTGGGTATTTAGTTTTAATTGTCTGTACTGCTTCATGGATATAGCTTAGTGAGAATTCCATGAATGCGTCTTCACTGAGCAGCGATGCCCAGGTATCAAAAATTTGCACAGCGTTGGCACCTGCTTCTATTTGCAAAAGCAGGTAATCGGTTAGAACTTTATTAAGTTTTCGCAACAACGCATGGGCGTCGCTTCGGCAGGTGTAGATTAGTTCCTTTGCAACTTTGAAATCTTTGCTGGCTTTACCCTCCACGGCATAAGCAAAGAGTGACCAAGCTGCTCCTGAAAAGCCAATGATGGGCACGCGTCCATGCAGCTCGCGTTTTGTCAGACGAATAGCATCTTCCACATAGCGCAATGCTTGCGATACATCTGGAACCACCAACTTTTCAATATCGCTGCGCGAACGAATTGGCTCTAAGAATCTGGGTCCATGAGATTCTAACATTTCTAAGCGCATGCCCATAGCTTCTGGGACGACCAAAATGTCGGAGAAGATAATCGCAGCATCTACATCCATGATGTCAACGGGCTGGATAGTTACTCTAGCCGCTAGTTCAGGCGTCTTGCATAATGTTAGAAAATCCGTCTTCTTGCGCACTTCACGATACTCTGGCAAGTATCGACCAGCTTGACGCATAATCCAAATCGGCGTACGATGCACAGGCTTACGCTGCAATGCTCGAATGACTAAATCATTTTTCAGCATTTGGTCTAACGACTTGATTTGATAGATTTCCGTAAAGGGGGGACGCTTGTCGCTCCCAAACGCTGTGCGTTGGCTTTTGCGCCACCGCACGTTAGTTCAGGCTACCTTGCTTTAGGCGTTCTCGCAACCTTGCCAGTTGGTGCTTGATACTGTAATCAATTACTGTATCTCCAATACGGACAGTCAGACCGCCAATTAGGTCTGGCTGGACTTTGGTTTGCAGTCGGATTTTTTGACCGACCAATTTTTCTAAGCGTGCCTGAACTTGCTGCTTTTGCGATTCATCTAACTCAATGGCGCTGGCTACTTCTGCATTCACTACTCCATTCCGCTTATCCAGCAACCGTTCAAATTCCTCAATTGTGTCCAAGATAAGTTCGCTACGTCCTTTCCTTACCAACAGCTCAATAGACTCCAAGGTTTTCAGCGAGATTCGCCCAATGAAGATTTGCTTTAAGATAAGAATTTTGTCGTCGTTCTTTACGATAGGGCTTTTGAGCAGCTGGCGCAGTTCGCGCGAGGCTTTGATTGTGTCTTTGACGACCTCAAGGTCTTGTACTACGGTTTGGAGTTCTTCGCCTGCGCCTTCAAGAATCGCCGTAGCATAACGCAGCCCAACTTTTGACCTCATGATTTTGCTTTTGCAGGTTTATTTTCCAGCAAATTCAGCGGCTTGCGCAGGAATGTCGTTAAGTGCATTAGCAATAATTTCCTTATGCAGTTCGGCATCAAGTTTTTGGCGAATAATTCGTTCTGCACTTTGAATTGCCAGTTCTACTACCTCGTTACGTAGCGCCAGCAACGCTCGCTGTTTTTCGAGTGCAATAGCGGCTTTGGCTTCTTCCAACATTTTGCGCGACTCCATGTTCGCTTTTTCAAGAATTTCGTTGCGCACTTTTTCGGCAGATTGTCGGCTTTCTTGAATGATGCGGTCGGCTTCCAGCTGTGCTTTGGCAAGCATGGCTTTGTTTTCAGCCAGAATTCTTTCAGCCTCGTCGCGCGCTTGCTTAGCACGGTCGATGGCAGCCTGAATGCTTCTTTCACGCTCATCTAAAGCATTGATGATAGGCTTCCATGCCGTTGCACGCAGAAACAGAAGCAATAGCAGAAACGTTACCAGCGTCCAGAAAATCAGTCCGGGATTAGGGCTAAGCAAACTACCTTCCAAAATCAACCACCCAAGTAGCGGCATATCTCATCGTTGTTGTATTTGTCTGATAAAGCATTGGGCATTGAATGAAGCATTCAATGCCCGACTACTAGTCTGATTTACTTAAATGCAAGTGATAGGCAAACCACTAAGGCAATAATAGCGGTGCCTTCCACGAGACCTGCGGCGATAAGTGTTAAACCGCGAATGTCGCCTGAGGCTTGTGGCTGACGGGCAATCGCTTCGGTGGCAGAGCTCACCGCGTTGCCGATACCAATTCCTGCGCCGATGGCGGCAATTCCTGCGCCAATCCCTGCGCCTAAAAATGCAAGTGCTTCGTTACCCATTTGTGTGTTTCCTCCGAAATTGTTTTAAGAAAACTTAGTGTCCGCCTTCACTGTGCTCGTGCTGCATTGCCAGCCCGATAAAGACGCTTGAGAGCATCGTGAAAATATACGCCTGCATGAACGCCACAAAAATCTCCAAGCAATAAATTGCCATCGTAAAGAGCACAGAGACGGGTGCGACTGCAAAGCTCTTAAAGATAAAAATCAAGCTGATTAGTACGATGATGACAATATGACCAGCGGTCATATTTGCAAACAAGCGCATGGTTAGCGCAAAGGGTCTGACAAACATGCTAATGATTTCTACGGGAATCATAATTGGCCAGAGCGCTGGTGGGGCACCTCCAGTCAGATGCGCTAACCACCCTCTGACACCATTTTCACGGATTCCTGCATACTGCGTCAGCACGAATGTAAAAGAAGCTAATGTCATGGTTACGGCGATGTTGCCTGTTGCTGTCGCCGCAAATGGCACCAGCCCCAAGAGGTTGCAGAACAGAATGAAGAAAAATACTGTCAATAAGTAGGGAAGAAATCGTTCATAGTGTGGTCCAATGTTTGGTCGCGCCACATCATCGCGAATAAACTGCACAACAACTTCAACAACATTAGCTAAGCCTTCTGGCGCTTGAGGTGTTTTCATGGCTTTGTAATAGTTTCCCACGCTGACCATCACTACGACTAATAGCAAGCTGGCTATCCACATCATGACGGTATGACGCGTCGGCGAGAGGTCTATTGTGAAATTGCCAATCTGAATGGGCGGAAATTTTGGCAGATGAATTTCTCCGAACGGTTCTAACTCTAAGGTGTGCGCATCAAGGACATGATGCATGACATCGAGCTTGCCATTATCACTTTCTGCTTTCGGCTCAGATGCGCGGAGTGTCGTGGCAGAAATGATGAACAGGAGTACTACGAAAATGTATCGCAAGGTGTACATCACTCAAAGCGTTCAGAGTTGCAAAAGTTTTTCCAACCTTTTTTCAAACCTCATTTTATTGAGGATGGCAAAAATTTCTATGGACATGTAGCATAGACAAAACGCTAAAGTAGCCCAAGCGAATTCTGCGATGTTTACCAGTTGTGTGCGCACCAGAAGTATCACTATTGACGCCACCGCTATCCATCGTAGGCTTTGTCCAATTAGCAGCGTTCGCAGAAATTTGTTACTCTTCAAAGCGTGGACATACTCACACAAAAGATAGCCTATGGTAACATTTAGTGCCATTGTTGCCCATGCGTAGAACACCGAATGCGAGGCTAACCCTAAGTAGATAATCACTATCCAGAAAAGGAATGTAAAGATAGTCATCACGATAAGAAAATCAAAGAGCGGCTTAAGCACAAGGTGCTTCATTGTGCTGTTTTCTTCTGTTGAGTTTCTGACACAGGTCGTGTAGAGGATGGCGCTGCCAAGCGCCAAAGCACTGTGAACATGGCAATGAGTGCCAAGACCACACCTACCAGCAGGAAGATAGGCGTTGTGTTCAGTGCACTATCGAGCTTATAGCCTCCGAAAACAAAAAGCACGAATGCGACGACAATTTGAATTCCGACAGTCATATAGGTAGCTGACTTGCGGTGTGCTTCGCCCGCTTCACGTATAGATTTGCGCACATCATCGGTTATGCTCATTATGCATACTCCTTGTTTGTTACAAGAGTGTTCAGCTCTGAAGTTGAGTTTGTTTCCATAGCGATTTTTCCATTGATGACGGCACCTTCTTCGACTGCTAACGATTTGGCTTTGATTTCGCCATTCACGATGGAGCTTGCGCTCAAGACCAGCAAGCCGCTTGCCTCTATGTTGCCCTGCACTTTGCCAGAGATTTTAATTGTGGCGGCGGTGATATTGCCTTCCACGCAACCGCCTTTTCCGATAGCCACGTTGGCTGTGGAGATGATATTGCCGATAATTTTTCCATCAATGCGTAAGTTACCAGCAGTCTCAAAATTGCCACGACAGGTAGTACCTTCTGCAATGATGCTAAGTCTGGCTTCACTACTGCTTGAACCGCCCGTCGAGTTGGCAAGGGTATGGTCATTTGCTTCTTTCTTGCCGAACAGTGCTGCGAGCATATCGTTAGCTGTTTTGTGGTTTAGTGCAACAGATAAATCTCTGGGTCTTGTGGCGTTCCGTTTTTCCAGATTTCAAGATGCAAGTGCGGTGCAGAGCTTTCACGACCTGTGTTGCCCGTCAAGGCAATGATTTGTCCTTTCAAAACCTGCTCGCCATCGCGCACCAGTAAGTCGTTGCAATGCTTGTAGAAACTGACATATGTGCCATGCAAGATAATTACAGTGTAGCCGTAATCAATAGTCCAATCAGCGAAGAGGACGGTGCCATCAGCCAGTGCACTGATTGGTTCATTCGATGCGGTTGCAATATCGATGCCATAGTGACTGCGGTCGCGCCGAAACGGCTGCGATGGCGTGCCTTTTACCAGATAGCTCAAGAATGTGGGCAGTTCGGCGTTGTTTGTGGTAGTGTAGAAGTCACTGGGCAGGTTTGGGCGGACCCCACCTGATAGTTTTGTGCCCATTCGGGTTGGTGCGTCTCCCTTTGCTGTCGAGTCCGAGATATTGCCCAGCACAGCACGCAGCTTACGGCTATAAACATCAAGCTGCATAAGGCGCCCGCTGATGCTATCCAATCGGATTTGATTTTCGAGCAACAGTTTCCGGTAGCGTTCTGCATCGCCGTAGCCCGGTAGCCATGTACGCACAGGTGTCAGTGCAATCACCAAAGTTGAGAGAATTGCCACACTGCTACACAGCAACAATACCGCCAACCACACCTTGCCTACTGTAATATTGCCATACGCTCGAGCAGCCGACCCATCACTGGGAATGATGGCAATTTCGTAGGTAACGACTTTTTTCTTTTTTGCTTTTTGCTCCCACATTCTCTCTTTGCATCGTCAATCAAGTTTCTGGTAGAGGTTTGCCATCTCGATAGCGGCGGCGGCGGCTTCCCAGCCTTTGTTGCCTGCTTTTGTGCCAGCACGCTCTATGGCTTGCTCAATTGTGTCGGTGGTCAAGACCCCGAACGTGACAGGCACGCCTGACTCCATTGCAGCTTGCGCAATGCCTTTTGTGGTTTCAGCGGCAATGAGGTCAAAGTGTGGAGTCGCTCCGCGAATGAGCACTCCAATAGCCACTACGGCATCAAACTGCTTAGAGAGTGCAACTTTTCTTACCACCATTGGCAATTCAAACGAGCCCGGGCATCGGTATAGCGTAATGGCATTTGGGTCACCGCCGTGGCGCACAAAACAATCTACAGCGCCATCAATCAGACGTGCGCCTACAAAGTCGTTCCAGCGCGAGGCAACAATAGCAATTTTCAAGCCCTGTGCAGATAGATGACCTTCCACGATTTTCATTTATCGGTATAGCCAAAATTTTCTTCAACAAGTTGGATGATAATGTGTGCAATCGCAATATGGCTTTCTTGAATTCTATCGGCAGCGCCTTTGTGCGGCACGATGACTTCTACATCTGCCAGTCCTTTCATCTTTCCACCTGAATTGCCTAAGAGTGCCAAAGTCTTCAAGCCATGTTCTTTGGCATACTTCATGGCGCGCAACACGCTTTCAGAATTGCCACTTGTTGAGATTCCCAAGAGCACATCGCCGGGTTTGCCCCACGCTTCCACCAGACGCATGAAGACATTATCGTAGCCAATGTCGTTGGCGCCACCTGTGAGTGCAGAACTGTCCGTTGTCAGCGCAATTGCTGGCATGGCAGGGCGATTGACCGAACTGCGGTAGCGAATGGTAAATTCAGTTGCAATGTGCTGTGCATCAGCTGCGCTGCCACCGTTGCCACAGATGAGCAACTTGTTACCACTGCGAAAAGCCTCAGTGATGACTTCTGCCATCTGGAAAATTTCTTCAGCGCTCTCGCGTGCCAGTTGTTTTTTGAGTTCAGCGCTATACTCCAGCGTTTCGCGAATGTAGGCGAGGTGTGAGCTTTTTCGGTCCAAGACAACATCTAGCATAGTTCATTCAAGATTTAGGTGAAAGAAGTGTCTCGAATTTCGTGCTACTAATAGGGCTTGTTCAACTCCTATAGTGCGCCTTCGAGTGTGCCGCAAGCTTTTTGCCCTTGCACATGCCTTGTGTGCGCAAAGATAAGATGCCTTGCTACTGTCGCAAAAGCTGTGAGCTGCACACAGCAAGCAAGCTGATATGGTACAGCAATTGGTAGCAGCGTTTCTGCATTCTTCCAGCGCTACGAAATAGCTGTCACTTGCGCACAAGCAGGATTCTCATAGCAAAAGCAAATCTTTCGGATTTACTGCACTTGTGTGTTCAGCAACATCTTCGGACTGCAGTGTGGTTTTTACGAGTTGAAGTCATTTGCCGTAATGTCGCTTCTCAAAAGTCAGCTCGTTGATGCATGCTGCGATTTTGCATGCAATTAGAGTCTGCCAATAAGTTGCCGAAATTTTAATGCCCACACCATGTAGATAGCTTCGTATATAATTTTGCGCGACATTTTGGACTTGCCCACGGTGCGGTCGGTAAAGACTATCGGAATTTCTTTGATTCGAAAGCCTTTTGCCCAAGTCTTAAAATTCATCTCTATCTGGAAAGAGTAGCCGCCTGAACGAATTTCTTCAAGGTTAAGTGACTCCAAGACTTTGCGTCGGAAACATTTAAACCCACTCGTTGGGTCTTGAATTGGCATCCTTGTAATGAGGCGCGTGTAGAGGCTTGCGCCTTTAGACAGCATTAGGCGCGACAGGGGCCAGTTGACCACATTTGCTACATTGCCTAAGTAGCGAGAGCCGATGACAAGGTCTGCCTCTTTGATGGCAACCAGAAAATGCGGAATCATGAAAGGGTCGTGCGACAAATCGGCATCCATTTCCATCACAAAATCGTAGCCTTGTTCAATTGCAAACTTGAATCCTCGCACATACGCTGTGCCCAGTCCTAATTTGGCTTCTCTCTGGATAAGATGCAGCCGACGTTTGTAGGTCTTCTGCAGTTCCTCGACTACTTTAGCCGTGCCATCAGGTGAGTTATCATCCACTACGAGCATATCCAAATTAGGCACTTCTAAGCCCATCACGCGCTTAATCAGCAAGGCAATATTCTCTGATTCGTTGTAGGTTGGTACAATGACCAATGTGCGCCCTACGGCAAGGTCTTGAACGGGCGGCAGAGATAAGGGCAAGGCACTTGCCTGCTCAGTAATACTGGTTATTCTCAACGTTGGCATAAAAGATTGCAAGTTATGCTATGTTTTGTGCAAGTTAAGAAATACTTCAATCTTGTATATTCGTTTCAGTGTCCACTTCGTCTTGCTAGCCCATCTTCCTACATTGACACGTGGCTCGTATATTTGCCGACACAAACCTGCTTTTGCATGTCGCGACTGCTGCTTTGGTTGCTTAACATAATCATTTTTTTCGTCCTCATTGGATATGTGCTCAATCCCCTGCTTGAGACTATGCACAGCGGCTTTTCTGACGCCGAGCAGCGTTTTACTCTACGGCACTATGCGGCGCTTTTTTCACGCACTGATATGCTCATGGCGTTTGCTTATACGCTTTTGCTTGCTTTGCTGAGTGTGCTTGGCGCTGGTCTTTTTGGTGTAACCATGGCTTATACATTCTGGCGCTTTGAGTTTCCCCTTAAGCCATTTCTTTCTCGCCTTGCGCTACTGCCTCTGGGGTTGCCGCCTTTGGTGGGTGTATTTTCTTTCCAATTTCTATACAGCGAATCAGGCGTGGTGGCGCGCCTTATTCAAACCTTATTTGGACTGTCTTCGCCACCATTTGCCTTCGAAGGACTTTGGGCAGTGTGGTTGGTGCATGTGTATTCCTTTTATGTGCATTTTTTTCTCTTTGCTTCGGCGACGCTTTCACGCTTGGATTATGCCATAGTGGAAGCGGCTCAAAATCTGGGCGCAGGAATCTGGTCGCAGTTTTGGAAAGTACTCTTGCCACTGCTGCGTCCATCGCTGTTTTCTGCTAGCCTGGTTGTTTTCGTGCTGAGTGTTGCCTCGTTTACAGCTCCCCTGCTCTTTGGCGGTCGCGCTCGGTTTCTTACCGTTGAGATTTTTAACCAAAAGATAGCTGGCGAGTTTAATCTTGCCAGTGCCATGACGATTGGCTTGGTGATGATTTCCGCCGCAGTGGTTTTTCTCTTTGAGGTCTATCAAGGGAATGTTCACTTGAGCATAAGAGGACGTGGCACTCCGCGTGATACGCCACCCGAGCGCCTATCTCTACCGTTTGCATTGCTCCTTAGCGCGCAGATGCTCTTTATTGTTCTGCCTATCGTTGCACTCATTCTCATGTCGTTTGCTGATGCTCCGCTGAAGACTGGTCGCATCTTGCCCACTGCATACAGCTTGGAACACTACCAGCGCCTATTTTCCGATGCGCAGTTCTACCAACCTTTTCTCAACAGCCTTTCTATGGCTACCTTGTCAAGTGTGCCAAATTTGCTCTTTGGCTTGGGCGCAGGGATTTTAGCCGCACAGCGACGGCTCTTGCTTCAGCCTCTTGCGATGGTCTTACTTCTTTTGCCACTAGCGATTCCGGGCACGGCGCTGGCAATTGGATTGATTGCCGCATTTAGCAAACCATCTGCTTTTGCACTCGGGACAACGCTGGTTGGCTCATCGAGTTTATTGCCATTGGCTTATTTTGTTCGGCACTTGCCGTATATGGTGCGCAGTGTAGTCACTGCATTAGAGACGCTGGACTATCAACTTGTTGAAGTTGCCTTGACGCTGGGCGCCACGTTTGTGCGGGTCATCACTCGCGTGATACTGCCTCTGATTTTGGCTTCGATTGCATCAGGATTTTTATTTACCTTTATCGGTGCCTTAGGAGAATTTCCCTGCTCGATTTTGCTCTATACTCCAGAAAATACGCCTGTAGCAGTAGATATTTTTTCGCATCTTCGGCAGGGAAATTTTGGCAGTGCTGCAGCAGCGGGGGTCTTACTTATGGTTTTGGTCTTTGTGCTGATATGGCTTACGGAGCATCTCTTCAGAACGCGCATGGCTGATATGCCACCTTCGCTCTAAGCTCAAAGCCATAACACTTTGAGTTTGCTATCTAAGCCGACACAAGAATATGAAAAAACTATTAGAGGCGCTTCTTCTTGATTACCGAGAGTATTTGCTCTTGGTTTTCTTCTGCTTGCTTTCGCTGGCAATGTTTGTTAATCAGGACACCCCAGCCCTGCGTGTGCTGCGTGCTTCAGGGCTTGAGATATTTGCTACTGTGGAGCGTGGTCTTGGACTTATCACACGATATGTTGGTCTGGCGAGCGAAAACGATGAATTGCACCGGCGCAATACGGAACTGCTGGCTGAACTGTCTTTGCTAAGAAATGCTCAAGCTGAAAACCAAGAACTGAAATCGCTTTTGGATTACAAACGCCGCTCGGAATATCCTTTGAAATTAGCCCAAATTGTAGACCGCACTTTTTCTGCTGAACGCAATTTATTTACGATTAACTTGGGTGCCAACGACAGCATTGAAGTCAATATGCCTGTGCTGACCGATGATGGGCTGGTTGGTCGTGTGGTGCTCGTCTCGCCCAATTATGCTATTGTGCAGCCTATTATCAATCGTGATTTCAAGGTGGGTGTTGTTTCGGAAAAGACGCGTGTGCTGGGACTTCTGACATGGATTCCAAAAGAGCAATTGGCTTCAATGGAGCATGTTCTGCTTAGCAACCCTGTTGAAGTTGGCGAGCGTGTCTTTACGGCGCACTTTAGTTCATTTGCTGCGCCATATATCGAGGTCGGCAAAATTGTCGCCGTTGACAAAAGTGAAGCTCAACTGTTCTATAAAATTCGCGTTGTCCCGTCAGTGAATTTTGGAAAGCTGGAGCAAGTGTTTGTCATGATGCGTCCGACCGACAAGGAGTTCGAAGCCATTCGGCGCCGATACAGAGAACTGCAATAATCCTTAAGGCATTTGAGGCAGCGCATTTTTCTTTATGTTGGCGTCGCAGTCCTGTTAGGATTTGTGCAGCAGTTTTTTTTGGATAGGCTCTTACTCTATGGCGCAACGCCAGATGCGCTGATAATTTGGGCAGTCTTTATTGCGCGGCGCGAAGGTCAGAGCATTGGCACTACAGCTGGTTTTTTGATTGGCTTGATGATGGATCTTTTGCGTGGCACATTAGGCGTAGATGCCTTCTCCAAGACCGTTTCAGGGTTTAGTGCTGGTTTTTTTCGCGAAGTCGATCGTCCCAGTGCTCGAAATGAGTTTCTCTTAGCCACTGCTGTGGCGAGTCTTTCAGGTGTAGTTGCCTTTAACTTGGTTAGCTACGGCTTTACGCTTGAGTGGTGGCAATACCTGCTTTCTGCTGGCGTGGGCATGGGCTACAATCTGGTTTTGGGATACATCGCTTACGTCCTTGTGCTTCAACGACTCTAAGACCAATCGAGATGAGAGAGAAGACAATTTCACCGTTAGTCTATGGGGCGCTTTCGCTGGTATTTGCTGTGCTGCTTGGGCGGCTCTTTTACTTGCAGGTCATCTCATCAGAGACATTCGGTCAGATTTCATCGCAAAATAGCGTGCGCAAAATTCCTGTTGATGCCTCGCGCGGCACAATCTACGACCGCAATGGCATTCCCATTGTTGAAAATCAGCCTCAGTATTCTGTGCAAGTCATCCCTGCCGAATTTGACAAATCCAAAATCCCACAGATTGCTTGGCTTTTAGGCGTCAGTGAGCAGTTTTTGCATGAAAAGCTCAAAGAAGCCGAGAGCTACAGCCGATATGCCCCTACACGCATTTTGCGCGACATTCGTCTCGAAGCCCTCTTGCGTCTTGAAGAACACTTGTGGCAACTGCCTGGCATTGATGTGGTGATTGAAAATAAGCGCAAATATCCTCGCAAAGATTTTCGAGCCTCACATGTGCTTGGCTATACCAAGTTTATTTCCAAGCAAATGCTCGAGAAATTACCCAAAGACATCTATGCCCGAGATGACATTATTGGCTATGCAGGGCTTGAAAAGACATATGAAAACTATCTGCGCGGTCAGCGCGGTTACAAGCTTATGATTGTCAACTCGTTGGGTAAGCAAGTTGCCGAGTATGAAGGCGGCTCGCAACACATTCCTGCCCAGCGCGGCGGCGATTTGTGGCTAACCATAGATGCCTCCCTGCAAGCCGTGGCAGAAAGTCTGCTGACCGCAACAGGCAAGTCAGGGTCAATTGTCGCACTCAATCCCCAAAATGGCGAAATTCTTGCCATCACCAGTAAGCCCGACTATGACCCTGCTCTGCTGGAAGGCTCAACCGATGCGGCAACTTGGACCGCTCTCACTAAAGACCCCAAAAATCCTCTTTTCAATCGCACGACGCAAACCCGCTATCCGCCTGGCTCCACTTTCAAAATGATTTCAGCTATCGCTGCACTGGAAGAAAAAATCATCACGCCCTCTACAGTCTTTGGCTGCTCTGGTCATTTCAAGTTTGGTGATAAAGTCTTTCTCTGCCATCGTGGCAAAGGTCATGGCGGATTGGATGTCACACGCGCTATTCAACACTCATGCAACAGTTTCTTCTATCAATTGGTGCTGCGCGTTGGTCTTGACCGCTGGGCAAAATACAGCGCCATGTTTGGCTTCGGTGAAAAAACCGGGCTAGATATTGCCGATGAACAAACTCCACCTCTACCCACACGAGAGTATTTCAACAAACGATATGGTCCGTACAAAGTCGGCTGGCATGATGGGTTTCTTGTCAACTTGGGGATTGGGCAGGGCGACATTGGCGCTACGCCTATTCAAATGGCACGCTACGTAGCCGCCTTAGCCAACGCGGGCACATTGGTTCAACCGCATCTCCTTAAGGCTTACCGCGATAAACACACCGGCGAAATCAAAACGCCTACTTTTGAAAGCAAAACTTTGCCGATTTCAAAATCTACTTTCGACATTGTGCGCAATGGCATGCGTCTATGCGTCTCTGACGGCACTGGACGCGCCGCTCAAATCGATGGCATTGAAGTTGCTGGCAAAACAGGCACGGCACAAAATCCTCATGGCGACGACCATGCTTGGTTTATCGGGTTTGCTCCTTACCACAATCCGACCATCGCCGTCTGCGTGCTCGTTGAAAACGCTGGTTTTGGTGGGCAAGTTGCTGCGCCGATTGCTGGCAAAGTCATGGAGTATTACCTCAAACACTTGCAGCCCGCTTCACGCGCTAATGCAGACATGGCAGAGACACCAAGATGAAACCTGCCTCTACACTGGCATCGTAGGCAAACTGCATCAGCGACCGTAAATTGCTCTTCAGCAACTGCATGCAACGCATGAAACTATGGCAGGGCTTTACATTCACATTCCATTCTGCCGACGCCGATGCAACTACTGCGATTTTTATTTCGTCACCAACTCGGCGCTGATTGCAGATTTTCTTACCGCACTTTCAAAAGAACTGACGGCACGTGCATCACTTCTAGAGGGTCATGTTATCGAGACACTCTACTTTGGCGGCGGCACCCCATCTATGCTTTCACCAAAAGATTTAAGCTCAATTCTGAATCTTATCTTCCGCACATATACTCTTGCTCCAAATTTGGAACTCACCCTTGAAGTGAATCCTGAAGATGTTAGTGCGCATTATTTCTCTGCTCTCAAAGACCTTGGCGTCAATCGTATTAGCCTTGGCATTCAATCTTTTCGTGATGCCAAACTGCGCTGGCTTTCTCGTAAGCACACTGCGGCGCAAAGTCAGCACGCTCTCGAGCTTGCTCAGGCTTGCTTTAGCAACGTCAGCGTAGATTTAATCTTTGGCGTTGAAGGTGAAACCCTGACCGAGTGGGAAAAAGAATTGGAAACTGTTCTTTCCTTTCAGCCTCAACACATTTCAACATACGCGCTGACCATTGAGCCTAGAACTTTGCTCGAAAAGCTCATCAAGCGTGGGCAGCGCCAGCCGCCCTTGGATGCAGTGCAAGCCGACATGTTTCTCTGCACCATGCACACTCTGCAAGCAGAAGGCTACGAACATTATGAAGTGTCTAATTTTTCCAAACCCCACTATCAGTCGCGCCACAATCGTGCTTATTGGCAACGAGTGCCTTATTTGGGCTTTGGTCCTTCAGCTCATTCCTTCATCATTTTGCCTCATCATGAAGAGCGCTTTGCCAATCATGCCAACCTGAAAGCATATCTACAGACGCCCGAACACGCTCTGGCTTTTCGCGAAATCCTAACCCCTAAGGATATTTTCAACGAAATGGTGCTGTTAGGACTTCGGCAAAAGAGCGGTCTTAATCTATCGGAATTGCAGAAAAAGTTTTGTAAATTTGCCCCTCAATTTTCTACGCATCTTGATAAATGCGTGGCAAAGCTAAATTCGCTTGAAGCCGATGGCTTCGTGGTTATGGAGTCGCACAACGGACACCAAATTGTCAAGCTGACCGATAAAGGATTTACACTTGCTGATGCAATTGCCGAATCACTCTTCCTCTGAACTCATCCAAACTCGTCTGATGCCACACAAGAAACTCAACGCCTATATTGCCCTTGCAGTCTATGCAGTTGCCCAAGTGGTCTATCTTCTTACTATTGCTCCAACTTTTTCATTTTGGGACTGCGGGGAGTTTATTGCCGTTGCCAATACGCTTGGTGTGCCTCATCCGCCGGGCACGCCTATCTTCACCATGATGGGACGCGTCTTCATCATCCTTTTTGCACCTTTCATTGAAGACATCAGCTTGCGCGTCAATCTTATCAGCACCATTACGGCTTCACTTGCCGTGATGCTTACTTACCTTATTACGGTTCGTCTCATCCGCATCTATCGTGGCACGCCGCCCGATGAGTGGTCGACGGCAGAAAAAATTTCTGCCTACGGCGCTGGAGTTGTTGCCGCTTTAACTTTGGCTTTTTCAGATAGCTTTTGGTTCAATGCTGTAGAGGCAGAGGTGTATGCGTCATCTATGTTCCTCAATACAGTAGTGGTCTGGCTGATGCTGCGCTGGTATGAATATGCTGACACGGAAACAGGCGACAAGTGGCTCTTACTGATTGCGTATGCTTTCGGTATCGCTTTGGGTGTACATCTACAAGCCCTGCTGGCATTCTTCGCATTAGCATTGATTTACTACTTTCGCCGCTATGAATTTTCTATCAAAGGCTTTGCACTTTTGGTTGTCATCTCCTCTCTGATGTTCTTGGTAATTTACCCCGGCGTGGTGCAGAAATTGCCACAGCTCATGCGCGACACTTCTCCGCTTGTCGGTGTCCTCATTGTTGTAGGGTTAGTCTATGCCATCTATTACACCTACCAAAACAGGATGCGGCTGGCTAATCTTATCTCTACCGCATTGCTACTTATCCTCATCGGATATAGCTCCATGACAATGGTGATGTTACGCTCGCAAGCCAAGCCGCCTATCAACGAAAACGCACCAGCCACATTTGAACGACTTGTCTCATATCTTAACCGTGAGCAGTATGGCGATTACCCACTTTTCAAACGCCGCTGGTCCAACGACCCCGAACACCAACGCAACTATCAAAAATACACGAGCGATTTTGACTTCTTCATCAAGTATCAAGTTGCGCATCTGTATCTGCGTTACTTTGGTTGGCAATTCATTGGGCGTGCTGGCGATGAGCAAGACGACGGAGTAGATTGGTCCAAGCTCTGGGGCATACCTTTTGCCACTGGTCTGTTTGGCGCCATCTATCACTTTCGGCGCAATTGGCAGATGGCACTCATGGTGGTTGCTCTACTTCTGCTGACTGGTGTATTCATCAACATCTACACTAACCCACCTGAGCCGCAACCGCGTGAGCGCGATTACGTCTATGTCGGCAGTTTCTTTGCATTCGCCATCTGGGTTGGCATCGGCATTGATGCGCTCTTTGAGACCATACGCGAAAGCGTTACCGACGAGCCGAAGCTCACACTCGGTGCAATTGCAGCTTGTGCTTTTGGTCTAATTTTCATCAATGCCAACATGCTTCGGGTCAATTATCACTCGCACGACCGCTCTGGCAACTATGTTCCCTACGACTACGCCTACAACTTGCTCATGAGCTGCGAAAAAGACGCCGTGCTCTTTACCAACGGGGATAATGATACCTTTCCGCTATGGTGTTTGCAGGAAGTCTATGGCATTCGTCAAGATGTGCGCGTCTGCAACCTCAGCCTTGCCAATACTGATTGGCATGTTTGGCAGCTCAAAAATGAAGAGCCTCGTGGTGCAAAAAAAGTCAAAATGAACATCTCTGACCGTGAGCTCAATCCGAGAGATTTTGGCTATGAACCGTGGAAAGCTCGCGAAATCGTTCTTCCTGTGCCAGATGCTGTCAAGCAAGGTGAATACAAATCGTATTACGAAAATCGAGACCGCAAAATCCCCAGTCTCGGAGGCAACTACACTGTTGTCGATACCATCCGTTGGGTCATGCCGCCTGTTGTGCAAGGACCGAGCAATCAAGGCTATATTCGTGCCCAAGACCGCGTCGTCTATGAAGTTATTGTCAACAACATCTGGAGCCGTCCGATTTATTTTGCCATGACGGTCAGCGAATCCAACCGCATCGGCATTGATGATTACTTGCGCATGGATGGTTTCGCTTACAAGGTTGTGCCTATCAAGTCCGATGGGTATGGCGTTGTCGACAAAGAAATCATGTATGATAAGCTCATGAATGTCTTCCGCTATACCAATCTCAATAATCCCTCCGTCTATTTTGATGAAAACACTCGCCGCCTAGTAAGCAACTACCGAAATGTCTTTTTGCGCCTTGCTTCAGATTTTGCAAATGACCCCAACGGCATCAGTCGCATACGCGAAAAAGATGGAACCGTGCGCGAACGCTCCAATAGAGACTTAGCTATTGCTGTGTTGGATAAAGCACAATCTGACCTACTAAGTGCAGAGCGAGAGCCAGACTTTCGGCTAACTCAAGCTATGATTCGTATCTATGCAAATGTTGGTGCCAAAGACAAAGCTCTCCGCCTTGTGCCGCAAATGGAAAAAGAAGTTCAAGATTTGATGCTCAAGAATCCGCAAGACCCACTGCCCAATTTCTACCTAGCTCAAGTCTACCGCTCGCTGGGCGAATATCAAAAAGCCTTACCTATCTTCCAGCAGTTGGCTAGTCTATATCCCGATGACCCACAACTCAAGCAGGAGGTCGAGGAGTTAAAGCGCCTTGCCAATAGTGAAAGAACTTTGGATAGTTCTACTTTAACAAAAGAAAAATTAAATTGACGCTTCAAAAAAGTTTAACAGTTTATGCTAATCGCTTCAGATGTTACATCGATAATCCAACCAAAGTGGCTTGAGCCGCATACCATACTTGAGCTAAAGCGTCGCTATGAGACTGCCCAGCCCTATCCACATGTTGTCATTGATGGTTTTCTTGATGAGAAAGTGGCAGACATGCTCTATGAGCACTTCCCCAAGTTAGAGCAGATGAAGACGCATTACAACGGTATCAATGAGCGCAAAGCTGAGGATAGTCAGTTCTCAAATTATCATCCCATCTTCACAGCGGTGCGCAATGCGCTCTACAGCAAGCACTTTCTTCAATTTCTGGAACAGATTACAGGTATTTGCCATCTTACGACTTGCGACGGACCATTGGGCTCTGGCACGCATCAAGGTGGCAATGGCAGTTATCTGGATATTCATATTGACTTTAACATTCATCCTACAGAGCCATTGCACCGGCGCGTTAATGTGCTCATTTTCTTGAACAAGTATTGGAAAGAAGAGTATGGCGGTAAGCTGGAAATGTGGGATGCTACCATGAGCTACTGCGGCGCTGCACATCTTCCGATACTTAATCGCTGCGTGATTTTTGAAACCAACGACGTTTCCTATCATGGTTATTCTAAAATCAATGTACCCGACGGTGAATCGCGCAAATCTTTCTATGCCTACTACTACACCCCTGCACCCAACGGCATTGCATACCACGATACTACTTTTCGTACCCGCCCTGACGAACCCTTATCCAAAAAAGCCAAGACGATTGTCAAGGAAACCGCAAAAAATTTCATCAAACGCCAACTCAAAGCTTTAGGATTGCTCAACCTTTACAACAACACTCTTTTTGCGTTCAAAACTCGCAACAGGGAGTCATCAGGATGAGTGTGTTAGAAGCAGAAATTCATCCTACGGCTATTGTTAGCACAGGTGCAAAACTAGGTGCTGGTGTCAAAATTGGCGCCTACAGCGTAATTGAGGACGATGTCGAAATCGGTGAAGGCACTGAAATTGCCCATCATGTCATCATCTATAGCGGCGCTCGTATTGGTAAGTATTGTCGTATCTTTCCTCATGCTGTCATCGCCGCTATTCCGCAAGACCTCAAATTCTTTGGCGAAAAAACCACTCTCATCGTCGGCGATTACACAACCATTCGTGAATGTGTAACACTTAACCGCGGCACCGTTGCTTTGGGGAAAACGGTTATTGGCTCGCATTGCCTGCTAATGGCTTATGTGCACGTTGCCCACGATTGTGTCATTGCAGACAATGTTATCGTGGCTAATGCTGTACAATTCGGTGGTCATGTGGCAGTGGATGAATATGCATTTATCGGGGGTGCTGCTGTTGTGCATCAATTTACACGCATTGGCAAACATGCTATGATTGGCGGTGCGGCTAAAGTCGTGCACGACGTCCCACCCTTCGTTACTGCCGACCGCTCTCCAGCACGCTATGAAGGCATCAATCTTACCGGACTAAAACGCCGTAACTTCTCCTCCTCGCAAATCAATACCATACGCGATTGCTACCGCATCATCTTTCAGTCTGGACTACTTGTGAAAAACGCTCTCGAGAAAATTAAATCAGAAATACCCGACTCCCCAGAGCGCCACGACATCCTCTCTTTTTTTGAATCGCGTGGCAAGCGTCAATTCATTCGCTCCTGCTTTGCCGCTCCACCTTCATCGTAGCCTACTCGCCTTCCAGTATCTTCAATGCTACATCCACTTAGTTGAAAAAACATCCACACGCTAGCCACGACCTTTGCTCCACCAATTTTGCATGGTAGCCAGAATTATACACTTTTCTGTCATGCTGAATAAAGCATCAGCGAAGTGAAGCATCCATACAATGGATTCCTCACTGCGTTCGGAATGACATCCTCGGTCTTGTCAAGTGAAACATCCGCACTGGATTCCTCGCGCTGTGCCCGGAATGACAAGAAAAGAAAAAAGTGTTCAGCACGACCGAAAAGGCGTTCGTTCGCCTTCGCAAAACATGCTTGAAATAGTAGCGCAATAAAAAGTATATTATTTACTTAAACGCAAATGTTCCAATGCGCATAGCATCTTATCACGGCTTTCAACTACCGCTTCGCTATACTACGCCCAGAACATGGGCTGAACGCGTTTTGCAAGATTCTCTGCACTTGCTCTACGACCACGCTTACTTAGAGCGCAAAGCTGCCACCAACGCTTTAGACCTCCTAAATCGCTGGGTTAGCTCATCTTCATTCCAGCAATGGACACAAACGCTCTCGCATCTGGCGCAAGATGAAACAGCTCATCTCTACCTTGTCATGCGTCTGATTGCCAAACGAGGTGGCACTCTGCCACGCACGCATCGTAATCCGTATGCGCAAGCGCTGCGTCGCCATGTTCGGATGGGACAAGGAAAGTATGAGATATTAGACCGCCTGTTGGTCTCCGCCCTCATTGAAGCTCGTTCTTGCGAACGATTCCAGCTGCTGGCTGACACTGCCCAAGACACTGAGCTGCAACAGCTTTACCGCAACCTCTTTGCCTCCGAAGCCAGTCACTACAAAACCTTCTTGACCTTAGCGGAAACTGTCGTAGACCCTCCCATTCTCGAAGCACGCTGGCATGAGTTGCTCCATCTTGAAGCCGAACTTATTCAAACCCAACCTGAACAACCTACCCTTCATAGTCGTGCATAACCCTTTAGCCCAATTGCCTGCGATAGGCTCTTTCTACCAGCGGCATCACGCGACTAATATCTGACAAGGTATTCACTTTCACCTCCACATCGCCCACGCCCCAATGCCCCTTGTTGCTAACATCTCTACAAAATGATCCTTCATGGCGCACTTCATTGAAAGGTACGTTCAAGTACAATTTTAAGCTGGACTGAAGGGGCACAACGGAGACAAAGGTCCTATTTCTTACACGGTAAGCAATATAATTTTTCAGAATTTCTTCCCTGACTTCGCCAAGTCTTAAGACGCTATCTTGAAAATCTTCAAAAAGTTCGAGAACTTCACCTTGCAAATAATCCCCATTATGCATGGTCTCAAAAGTATAGCTTTGCTCGGGTTGGACTTCTGGTTGCTGAACAATGTTACCTTTTCCAAAGTAGGGCCAAATTTCTAAGCACCGCTGCGCCAATTCCTGTGCGCGTTGCTTAATATCCGCTTCACGCCAAGTCTCTATTCCTGAAAAATATGCGTTAAGTTCAATATGACTATCTCTATACCACGACTTTTTCTCCTCAAAATTTGAATTAGACAGTTCAGAATTATATCCTGTCAAAGTTAAGTTGCCCAGTGTGTCGAGCAAGGTTTCATGAATGAACTCCCAATTTTCGCCCAAGTGCGTTTCCCACCATGAGTGTTAGTGTTTGCGGCATAACGTGTTCAATTTCTAACTTTTCAAAACGCACTTGCTCCTTATGCCCAAATGATTCTTCAAGGGTTTCTAAAATGAATTTTGTTTTCTCTTTTCTATCCCCGCCGCCATAAAGTTTTGCCTCTCGCAAATTTCGCTCAAATTCATAGTCTTTTGGATACCTGCGCTTTTCTAAAATATCCTTTACACTATCTGCGAAGGAACTTGATGAAGCCTTAATTTGCTGATATAACGGAGCAAAAATTTTATCAAGTTGATTCGTAGGCACACCACATACAAAGCGGCGCACAATAAAATTTTCAAGGACTTTTAGAACCTCTAAAAATTCTTCACTCGAGAGAGTTTGATGAATGTAATCGTCGTAGCATGCAAGCAGAAAGGGATAAACAGTGGTGACATTTAAACGATTTATGCGATGAATTGCTTTTGAAATTGCTTGGTCGGACTCATTGACTAATTCCAAAATTTTTGCATAGTAAGTTGAAAAACGGCTTAGAGTTTTGAGCTCTTCAACAGTATCTTTTTTTTCTACATAATCTCGCAAGTTATAGTAAACATCTCCTTTTTTGACGACATCACCACGAAGCATTATCAAGTAATGCCGCATAAATTCGGTTAAATTCTCTTCACCAAGAATCTCTTCCATCGGTCGCCAGAATGTATTGTAAATCTTTTCCTGCTCACTGGTGTGAATTTTCATCAAGAAATAATTTCGAATCAAATCGGCTTGCGAGAGACTGCGCCCTTTGGCATTCAGACTTTCAAAAACTATGTATGGGTCTTCTCTCTCGTCCAATAGGACACGCACGATGGAAAGAGATTTTTCTACCACATCTTTAATTTTTCTTAGCTCAAGCTCTGATTTGCGAATCTCGCTTTCAAAATAGCGGTAGGCTTTAGCCAAGCGAGAACTGTCATTATTAGGAAGCTGTCCACGTATGATATTTGTGTAAGGCTCTCTATCGCTCTGAGTCGGGAGCAATTTGAAGTAGTCGTTGCCTTCTGCAAATTCGTTGATAAGAAATCGCTTGTAAATTTCATCGGCGAGCCGTTCTTCCCCCCTTTGCAAGGCTACTTGGCGCAGTGCGGCAAAAAGAATAGAGATGGTCGTGTAACGCTGTTGCCCATCAATGAGGCTATATTTCGTCACGCCTTCGGGCACGGAGCGAGCAGGAATAAGTACCACAGCCCCAAAGAAATGCGGGCGTGGGTTTTGGGCTTCACACAGGTCGGTGATGTCTGTCCAGAGCGTTTGCCACTCTTTGCGTTCCCAGCTGTATGGGCGTTGAAACAGTGGCACAAGATATTGGCGGGCATCGCCGAGCAATTCGACAAGTTTGATGACAGAGGCTTCCATACAGTGTGCGTCAGTAAGTTAAAGGGTTAGGAGTTTCTCTCACCGCATAAGTTGAGAAAGACGAACATCTTCCTTCTTTTTTAAGTAAACTTACTACGTTGAAAATCCGTTCAAATTAGGTAATTTTCAGGCGATTCAGAAGCCTTCAAGACATTTTCAACGAAAGGAGACTCAACATGGCAAGCATCTACACAAACCTGCGCACCGAGCGTCAATATCGGGCATCAACGGGATTGAGCGAACAAACATTCAATCAGTTATTTGAACAATTTAAGTCCTTTGTGTGCCTAAAAAAGGCAATTCCGCCAGCCCATATGAACCCCTATTTCAAGATGCCAGAGAAGCACTATTTTTCGTTTTATTTTATTACAAAACTTATCCGACCTTACAGATACTCGGCTTACAGTTTGGGTGTTCAGATAAATCAGCCTTTGAGAGTTACTACACATCTAATCGGTTCTAATAAAATTCTAATGTTTTTCTAATAGGTCTCTAACAGCTCCCAAACGGAGAATGCTTTATTTTTGTAGCGTTAATAAAAACAGTAAAAATGTAAAGTGACCCTTTAAGTCGTTTTAAAAAAATTGTTTAACCTGCCAAGCGGAGGAAGTACTATGAAAAAAATGCACCAAAGCCAACTTAGCAAGCCAATCTACTATTTGGCACCTGAAACAATAGTAACTGTAATCTACAACGTTCAAAAACAAATTAATAATAGTCTCGAAAAACAAAAAAAGAAGTTTGGAGAGCGTTTTATCCTTTCTTTGCTAAAGTACACGGGGGTGTTATTGCTGGCAAATATCTTGTTCTTACACTCCGCTTTTGCTCAAACCGATACCTCGCGACCGTACAATGAAGATTTAATAAAATCACGAACTAATAAATCAAACTTTCCCAATGCCATACATCTTACACGTGACGACATTAATGGTATATTGGTGGGGCTGGTGGGTGATGATCCCAACGGTATACCTTCATTACTGGCTTTGAAAGCCGGACTAACGTTCAGAAACACAGGTGATGCCGGTGCCGAAACTTGGTTTTTGGTACGAAACTTCGGACGAGACAATAGCAGAATGACCTTAGTTCTTTTGGATGGTCGTCCACTGAACTTAGGTAATAATCATACGGTAGAATTTGATGATATACCCATCAATATCATTGAAAGTATCACGATTTATCCGGGTCCTGTTCCTGCTGAATATGGGGGCTTTCAATCGGTAATTGAAATTAAAACCCAAAGAAATGAGGATGTACTCTTTTCAGGTGTCAATATAGGCAGCCAAGCCAACTATCGCTTTACAGCTACAATTGGCAAAGCTGGTAGATTTCATTATTTAGCCAATTTTAGCCTTGATATGGCACGAGGTCAAACCGATCGGCGTTTAGACGGAATTTTGAGCGATTTTCAATACACTAATAGAGAGCTTCGCACCTTTTTGCCCGCTTTTAAAGTAGGTTATGAAGTGATCAAAGACTTAGACATTACGCTGCAAGGTAACTTTGTGGACTTCAAGAAAATGTTTCATACAACTCCGATGTTTGGACAAGAAGCCTCAAGGAGACGTTTGATGCATAATTATTCGTTGATTTTTCAGCCCGGCAGGGGGTCTGATTTAGATTACCAATTCATCATATATCAAAACAGAGAAAGTGAAACTTTGAACCCTATTTTCCCCGAAGATACCACTTACAATGTACATTGGGGCAATCAACAGCGTAGCTTTACGGGCTTCAGAGGCTACTATCGCCATAGTTTGTTTGATGGCAAATTGGCATTCAAAGCCGGAGGCGAAGGGCACTGGGCTGAAGGTACCACTGATGATGATTACATCTATTTCAAATATGTTAATAGGCAAAATTTTTATGGAGCATTTTTACAGTCCGAACTTAGTTTTTGGAAAGGTTCATTTATAACTCTTGGGGGGAGAATAGACGGACAGAATGGTATTAATAAAACTTACATCAGCCCAGTGGTTAGCATCTCTCAATCGCTGATAGATGAAAAACTAACACTTTATGCTTCATATGGTGTTCAAAGACGCTGGATACCCCTCAATGAAGTAAATACCTTTAACCGTACTGCACGTGTTTTAGGCCCACCTTTCTTGCAAGGCAATGTGAGCTTGCCAAACAATGAGCTTAATATGGAACGATTTGTGGGTTTTGACGGAGGGGTAAAATTGAACTTATTAGACAAAAAACTTAGCACAAGAGTAAATTACTTCTATCTGCAAAACGAGGGACAATTTGGAGCTCCTGTATTTGAAATTAGACCTGTAAATCCCGGAGCACCCGTACCACCAGGATTTCAAGCTGCTTTAGTTACATCCGATAGAAACTTCCCCGGATTTGATATAAGCCAAGGGATAGAGTTTGAGGTAGAAGCTACCCCTGTGAAAGGATTAGTTTTGTTTCTCAACGCAACTTATTTTATCGAGGCCGCCACAAAAAGATATGATGACATAGTGCTCTATAAAGGGCCATTAGGAGGCCCCAATGCTCAGGCTGCCATCAATAACTCAGTAGGACAGTTTTTCCTACCATATGACGGTAAAACCATCATCCCAGGTGCGTATGATTGGTTGGCAAATTTCGGAGCCATTTACCGCCCCGATTCCAAAACCATCATCAACACATTGCTAAGATATAGAGGCATTACCCGAGATCCAATTATGAAATTCGGGGTAAATCCACAAGTAGATAATATTCCCTCCAATTTAATTGTTGATGCATCAATAGGAAGAAATATTTTAGACAAAGACAGCTATGCTATCAGAGCTATATTTTCGGTCAATAATCTTTTTGATACAAAATATCAAACCTTTGTTCATTACCCTATGCAAGGCAGATTTGTTTCTGTTGGTCTTACAGCCAGTTTAAAGTAAGTTTTAAACAACAGGCAGGAACTAATTTCATTTCTAATAAAATTCTAATTTTTTTCTAAAAGGTCTCTAACAGCTTCCAAACGGAGGCTGTTTTAGTTTTGTAGCGTAAATAATAAATCAAGCAAAAATGGATGCAGGTCCCAGTTGTATAATCCGCAAATTCTTGTTTTAACCTGCACAGTTCTAATAGCTGTGCAATAGAGTAAGCATTTGCATAAGCTAAAAGAACAATGAATACATTAGATTTTATCACACGTTTAGGTTTGGCTTTGTTCCTTGGAGCGGCTATTGGCTTTGAAAGGCAGTGGCGACAAAAAAGTGCAGGACTACGAACCAATACTTTGGTGAGTATGGGAGCGGCTGCTTTTACACTCATCTCTTTTGCACTTATTTCCCAAGACGATGGAGTTTACAAAGGCGATGCCACACGCATCATTGGCCAGATTGTAACAGGCATAGGGTTTCTTGGCGGTGGTGTAATTCTTAGAGAAGGCTTAAATGTTCAAGGTCTTAATACTGCCGCAACCATACTCACCATAGAATATGGGGTAACAGAAGTAAACTGGGAAGTTAACGGACAACATGACTAAATTATGAACACATTAGATTTACAAAAACTTGCTAAGGAGTTTCAGCACATAGACCAAATCATAGAATTGGTTCCTGTGATGCAGAAAATGCCGGTGGTTGAAGTAGCAGAAATTCTTCAATCCATTGATGAAACTTACCTGCTCAATGTATTGGACAGGTTTACTATGGAGCAACAAGGTTTAATAGTTGCTGAATTTCCAATGGTGAAGCAACTCAACCTATTCAAGGTTACTTCACAAAAACGCTTTGCAAAAATTTTTGAGAATATGCCGTCTGATAATCGGGCTGATTTTTTCCAACACTTAACCCAACAAGAACAATCATTGCTTTTGCCGTATTTATCAAAAAGGTACGTGAAGATGTGATTGCGTTAAGTGCCTATCCCCCCGAAACAGCACGGGGAATTATGAATACCGATTTTGCCA
>PHFL01000045.1:61856-63086 GCA_002794105.1 Candidatus Thermochlorobacter aerophilus
ACTATTGTAGCTTTTGCTGTAATGATGACCCATCTGCTACTCAGACCTTTGGGAATGAAGTTAAACAAATATTCTTTTAAAAAAGAAGAAGGCGGCTCTTTCTTCTATTCCTTCAAAATTCGTTGCAAAGAGCAAGTTGAAAACCATTTGAGAGTTTTGATTTTGGAAACCCTTAAAAAAGATGCCCACCTTCAATTACGCTCTTTGAAAAGTAGAGACAATGGAAACCCTGGATACACTTTTGTAGAAGCAGAAATTTTAGCCAACGGCAAGCATGATACAGAAATGGAACAATTAGCTGCAAAACTCACCATTGAGTATGGGGTAACAGAAGTAAGCTGGGAAGTTAACGGACAACAAGAATAAAAAAATTGCGTATTTGGGATTCTGGATTGCAGATTGAAGAAAATCCGAAATCCGAAATCCGAAATCAAAAATCCGAAATCAAAATCCAAAATCCGAAATCAAAAGATGAACACAATAGATTTACAAAAACTTGCTAAGGAGTTTCAGCACATAGACCAAATCATAGAATTGGTTCCTGTGATGCAAAAAATGCCGGTGGTTGAAGTAGCAGAAATTCTTCAATCTATTGATGAAACTTACCTGCTCAATGTACTGGACAGGTTTACTATGGAGCAACAAGGTTTAATAGTTGCTGAATTTCCAATGGTGAAGCAACTCAACCTATTCAAGGTTACTTCACAAAAACGCTTTGCAAAAATTTTTGAGAATATGCCGTCTGATAATCGGGCTGATTTTTTCCAACACTTAACCCAACAAGAACAATCATTGCTTTTGCCGTATTTATCAAAAAAGGTACGTGAAGATGTGATTGCGTTAAGTGCCTATCCGCCCGAAACTGCCGGAGGTATTATGAGCACCGATTTTGCCACCGTGCAAAAAAATATGCGTTGCGATGAAGCCATTGAGAAAGTGCGAAACGATGCTCCGTCTAAAAAAACGATTTACTATGTGTATGTAGTAGATGCAGAGCAAAAATTGCAAGGTTTTGTAACACTCAAAGATTTGATTATGGCAGAGCCTTACCAATTAGTAGAGCAGGTGCTGCACACCGAATTTGTATTTGCTTATGTAGATGACGACAGAGAAAAAGTTGCCCAACAAATAGAAAAATACGATTTGGTAGCTATCCCAATCCTAAACAGAGAAAAGCAATTAGTAGGAATCGTTACCCACGATGAAGCAATCGATGTTATCCGTGCGGAG
>PHFL01000045.1:63470-137205 GCA_002794105.1 Candidatus Thermochlorobacter aerophilus
TAGAAACGGATAAGCGTCTGGCGGTTGAAGTGTTCGGCAGTCAAGCGGCGTTTGATAAAGCGTTGAAGGGGTCAAGGAGATAATGATAGACGGATTTGAAGTGCTGTGGAGCGCGATAAAGACAAGCGGTTACAGGCAGAGGACTACAGTGGTAAAAAAATGTCATACCAAGATAGTGTGATGTGCGTCGGATAGAGCGGGGCGAGCGATTTATGTCGGAAAGTTGAAAGCGGGACGGGAAGTCGATTTCAAGTTGTTCAAAGAGGAGTTGAGTGGGTTGAAGTATAACGGTCGTGCGGTGTGGGTGGATTTAGGGTTTTTAGGGATAAGGCATTGGCTTTCCGATGCGAGGATTTTTATTCCACATAAGAAGTCAAGAGGGAAAGCTTTAAGCGAAGCGCAGAGAAAAGAGAACGCCGCAATGGCACGGGTGCGAGTGAAGGTTGAGCATATGATTGGAGGGATAAAACGGTATTTTATTTTACAACATAGAAGCCGATTTAAGGTGATGCAGAAGTGAGATGCTGCGCTTCATCTGTGTGCGGGACTGTGGAACTTGACATGCGGTTTTACGGTCAATATCGCTTAAATCAATCAAGCGTTTTCTAATGTAGTAAGTCTATTGGTTTGTAGAGCCGCAAACTTACAAAGAGTGAAGAAGGTTTCACATTCAAATTCTTGTTGCTTCGCAAATGGAAATTATTTCGCAGAAGAAACTCACGCCCGCTGAAATCTCGGAATGGATACAGTCAGAGCCCGTGCAAAATGAGTGGTCGTTTGCCGAGTGCAAACCGTCGCAAACAGGCAAATGGTCGCATGACTATCATCGCTATCCTGCTAAGTTTATTCCACAACTTGTAGAAAAATTGTTAGATGAATATGTCCTGAACAGAGATGCACACATCAATGACCCATTTATGGGAAGCGGCACCACGATTGCTACAGCAATCTCACGTGGATTTTTTGCAAGCGGAACGGACATAAACAAAATCGCCTATCTTATCAGCAAAGTCAAATCACGACCGATTCAACCCTCGCTTCTAAAAAGCAAAATCCAGAAACTTCTTGCCCGCCTTGATGCCGCTGATAGCGATGGACTGTTTCAAGACACTCATGCACTCTCGCCACTGATTCCCGAAAAACATTATGAGCGCATTGCCTATTGGTTTCCAGAACCCAATATCGTCATGCTTGGCAAAATACTTGCCGCTATTCAAGAAGAGCCAAATCCTATTATCAAAGATTTTTTTACCGTTGCATTTAGCCACATTTTGAAGTCGTGCGCGATTTGGGCGCAAGGAAGCAATAAGCCGATACGCGACTTCAAAAAGATACCTGCCGAGCCGCTTTTTGCATTTCGTCGACACCTTAAAAAAATGGAGCAAGGCAATGCCGAGTTTTACGCTGTCGTTCCTCCTGCTGTGAGAGAAAACCCCGAAGCCTTTCTATGCCTTACATTAGGCGATGCACGTCATCAACCCGTTGAAAGCAATAGCGTGGATATGGTAATTACTTCAAGTCCATATGTAACAAGTTACGAATATGCTGACCTGCACCAACTTTCAACAATTTGGCTCAATTTTGCAGAAAGCCTTTCAGAATACCGCAAAGCCTTCATTGGCACATCTTACAAACGTTATGAAAACCCTGTCTTAAAAAGCCTCATTGCGCAAAACATTAAAGAGAAGATGTCGGCTGTGGATATGAAAATCGCCAAAGAAATTGAAGCGTTTTTTGTCGATATGCAATCTGTAATTGAAGAAAGTTATCGCATCTTGAAAGTTGGCGGACGCGCCGCATTTGTGATTGGCAACACGAAACTGCGCGGCATTGAGATTCAAAACGCTGAAGCCTTTGCTGAATGTATGCAACTGGCAGGGTTTCGGTTGGAACGCGTGATTGCAAGGGAAATTCCTTCCAAAATTTTGCCACAAAAACGCGACGAGAAAACAGGACGATTTGCCTCTACCGAGCAAGCCGATACAGAAGCCTATCCGATAGAGTATATCATCGTTGGCATTAAGGAGGAAAACACATGAAATTTGAAGATTTGAAAAACTCTACCTGAAAAAGAAAGCAACGGTTGGCGAGGAAGCCTACAAGTATGTTTCTCAAATCTTGAAAAAAGCAAAAGTCCTTCACAAGCGCGACTGGAAGAAAAATCCTACCGCAGGTGGCGACCACGAACAAAGTTGGCGTGCCTTCAAAGGCAAAAACATGGAAAAACTCATTTTGTTTATTATTAGAGATGCCGTCGAAGCAATAGGCTTAAAAATCATCAGCGGTAACAAACTTGAACGCGCAAAGCGTGTCAGTGATGAACTCTCGCAAATCAAAAGAAAACTATGCGTCGACTACGATGAATACGGTATGCACTTGCCCGACGTGGATATGGTCGTTTACAATCCAAACACGCTGGATATTCTTTGCGTGATTTCGTGCAAGGTTACGCTGCGAGAACGCATTGCGCAAACAGGATATTGGAAACTCAAAATTCCTACAAGATTCATCTCAAAAACATATCGCTGTATTCTTTGCAACACCTGACGAAGACCAAACGCTGAAATTCAAATCCAAAGCCTTGATTAAAAAAGGACGTGCGATTGTAGAAATGGACACCGATGGCTGTTATGTGCTTTCTGAGCATGAGTTCGAGGAAAGCAATAAAGTGAAAGCCTTTCCAAAGTTTTTTGACGATTTGAAACGGCTCGCTGGAATACACAAACATTCTTAACTCATCGCTTTGGGCAAGTGCGTTTTTGGCACTAACTTCACAAGTCAGAACAATTCCACTACCGATGCAACAGATTGCGACCAAGAAAATCTACACACTTGACGAATACTTTGCATTAGAAACAGCACTCGTCGAGACCAAGCACGAATTTTTCAACGGCGAAATTTTCGCAATGGCGGGCGCGCACCCCAACCACAATACACTCTGCGTGAATCTGATAGGCGAGTTGAGAGACGCTATCAAACGAAGCAAAAAGCCGTGCCGTGTCTTCAACAGCGACCAGCGCGTGCGTGCCGAGCAACCCTCTGCTTCACGCATTGGCTACTTTTACCCTGATGTTTCAATCGTGTGTGGCAAGCCTGAATTTTCAAGCGACAATCCGCCTACGCTTCTCAATCCAACGGTCATTATCGAAGTGCTGTCCGATTCCACGCGCGAGTATGATTTTGGCAGAAATTAGACTACTACCGTGCAATTGCAAGTGTGCAGGAGATTGTGTTTATGAGTTTTGATAAAGTCAGTGCGTCGCGCTTTCACCGCCAAAACGAAGCATGGATTCTGCGCGATGTGCTTGGGTTGGAACAGATGCTCACACTTGAATCGCTCGAGCTTTCCATTCCTATGACGGAACTTTATCGTGATGTGGTGTTTTGAGAACGAGCATTATTTCTTCGCATACACGAACAAATACCAACCAATCGTTGAAGCCAAAAGTTTTTCTATCCAGAAAGGCACAAACTTTCCAATGCGATACTTCTTGATGGGGAAATGAGCCACTCTAAACTCTACGCTTTGCCAGTGAGAAAACAGTTTAGCAAGGTCGCTTTTGCTGAACACATAAGCGTAGGGGCATTCTGGTCCGTCGGTGCAATGATGCACGAAATTTTCAGGTTTTAAGTAAGACCAACCTTGCCGCAGGAATTGCTCGTAATGCAATTGCCATACGCTTTTATCTTGATTTCCTCTCACGCCTTTGATGCGGTCGTCTAATGCGTTCAAATCTTCTTTCCACTTACCGAGCCGTGTGAGAATTTTCAGGAGCACGCGCAGTCGCATGTATCCAAGTATGCGGACATAGTAGTTGAAACTGTGTTTGTGGTAGAGCATTAAAATGGCAGTGCCACCTTTTTTGAGCACGCGATAGACTTCTTGAAATGCTTTTTGCGGATGAGGTGTATGGTGCAGAACGCCATGCGAATAGACGATATCGAACTGCTCATCTTCAAACGAGAGCGATTCTGCATTTTCCACTTGGAAGGTGCCGGGCAAGTTCAAAATTTCGAAGTGCCTGCGCGTCGCATTGACGGCAGTTTCCGTTAAATCCACACCCGTGTATTTTGCACCGTGTTTCGCCCATTGAACTCCATCGGCACCGTTGCCACATCCGATTTCCAGCACCGATTTGCCTCGCCCTGATTCAAACGGTACCAAAAGCGGCAAATGCCATTCAACTTTGAATCGATAATCGCTGTATTTGGTGTAAAACTCTTTCTCATCAGCAGCATCTTGCACAAAATGACTGCCACAGGCTTCGGTTTCCCAAAAAGACTTCACTAACTCAAGATTGTTTTTTGTCATGGATAGAGGTCGCTATGTTGCACAGCGGTGTGCATAAGTTAGCAGAATCTTGTTGGGCTTCCAATCGGTGCGAAACGAGCAAGTAATGTTGTTCGTTTTTAGAAATAGTTGCGCTCAACTCTTATCTTTGCTCTATGCAGAAAGTTTATTTCTTCAGCGATGTGCATTTTGGCTTGCAAGAGCGGCACGTCGAAGTTGCCAAGACAGACCTGATGCTTAGCTTGCTCGAGGACATCAAGCGCGATGGCAAGCGGCTGTATATGGTTGGCGATATTTTGGACTACTGGATGGAATACAAGCACGTTGTTCCCAAAGGTCCTTTCCGATTTTTTGCGGCGCTCTACGACCTTGTGCAAAGCGGTGTGGAAGTGCATTACCTTGCTGGCAATCACGACTTTTACCTTGGCAAATACTTCGATGAAGAACTTGGCGTCAAGACGCACTACGGCGCTGTTCTACATGAGATTGATGGCAAGAAGTTTTACATCGTTCATGGCGACGGACTGGGCAAAGGCGATATGGGATACAAACTGTTTCGTGCTTTGGTGCGTAACGACTTCAACCTGATGTGGTATCGATGGTTACATCCTGACATTGGGGTTGGGCTGATGAATTACCTATCCAAGCTCTCTCGCAAGCACACCTATTCGCCCAAGGATGAAGGTGAAGCCGAACGGCTCATCGTGTTTGCCAATCAAGAACTTGAGCGACAGGCGTTTGATTATTTTGTGTGTGGGCATCGCCATATTGTTAAGCTGCATCTGCTTCGCAATCGAAAAAGTTACTATGTCAATTGCGGCACATGGATTGGCGGCATGCCAACCTACGCTGTGTTTGACGGCACCGAGATGAAACTCATAAAAGCCAAGACTCGAGAAGAATACCTATCGGAATCGCAAGTGATGGCGGCGCTGACCGAACCAGTTTAGTTATCTTGCTTGACAGCACTTTCACTGACTGACCACACAACGACACATCACCACTATGCCAAATGTTCTCAAACTGGGCTTACCCAAAGGGTCTTTGCAGGAAGCCACATTAGACCTTTTTGCCAAAGCAGGTTTTCACTTCATCGTGCGTGAGCGCTCTTATTTCCCTTCCATTGATGATGATGAACTTTCTGCCATTTTGATTCGGGCGCAAGAAATGGCGCGCTATGTTGAGCAGGGTGCCTTTGACTGCGGGCTAACGGGCAAAGATTGGATTATTGAAACCAATGCGAAGGTCATTGAAGTGGCAGACCTTGTTTATTCCAAATCATCCATGCGTCCAGTGCGTTGGGTGTTAGCCGTGCCAGAAAATTCACCGATTCAATCAGCGAAAGATTTGGAGGGCAAGCGCATTGCTACGGAAGTGGTCAACATCACCAAAGCGTATTTGGCAAAGCATGGGGTGCAGGCGGATGTGGAATACAGTTGGGGCGCCACAGAGGTCAAACCACCCGACCTTGCCGATGCGATTGTTGAAGTGACTGAAACGGGCTCATCGCTGCGTGCCAATAAGTTGCGCATTGTGGATGTTGTGTTGGAATCCACCACTAAGTTTATTGCAAACGAGAAGGCATGGCAAGACAAATGGAAACGAGAGAAGATTGAGAACATTGCTATGCTCTTACAAGGGGCTATCAATGCAATAGGCAAAGTTGGCTTGAAATTCAACATTCGCCGCGATGATTTGAAGAATCTTATTCCCAAGCTACCTGCGCTACGCAACCCAACCGTCTCGCCACTCTCATCTGAAGAATGGGTTGCCGTAGAAATCATTGTCGAAGAAAAAATTGTTCGCACGCTTATTCCTGAGCTGAAGCGCTCTGGTGCAGAGGGCATTTTCGAATACGAAATCAGTAAGCTGATTTACTGATTCGTTTGTGCTAACTTGTAAGCAATGTGTTGCTTTTGCCTCGAGCGCTGCAATTGTTATCACAAAACTTTATATTTTCGAGATGAACGTAGTCTCACTAGTTGTTACGGTTATTGACCTGTAAAATTTTTTGCAGAACTTGAAGCAAACCTTGAAACCGTGTCTGAGCAAGTGAAACGCACTCGTTCTGCCACTGAGGAGCGGCCGATTCGCGTAGCGGTGATTACTGTCAGCGATAGAGCATATCAAGGCATTTACAAAGATGAATCGGGGCCGAAGGTCGCTGCGGCGTTTCCGAAGGATCTTTACGAAGTTGTGATTACCAAAATTGTGCCCGACGAAATCAAAGCTATCGCTAACGAGATTATTAACTGTGTGGACAATGAGCGTGTTGATGTAGTTGTTACCACAGGGGGAGCGGGCTGTTCTGCGCGTGATGTTACGCCTGATGCCACTGCTTCAGTATTGCATCGCGAGGTGATTGGATTTTCAGAGGTTATTCGTTTGGCAAACCGCGACAAAAACCCGAATTTGATTTTATCGCGAGGTGTGAGCGGCATCCGCAACCAGTCGGTCATCATCAATTTGCCCGGCAACCCTGAAAACGCTCTGCTTGCTATTGAATCGGTGCTGCCTGCTATTCCGCATTGCATCAAGACTGTTCGGCAGCAGCGTCCTTCTAAGAGAGCAAGTTCAACTACATCTGGTTCTACTTTGCATGGGCAAAAGAGCGGGACACACCTCAGCTCCAAGACAAAGACGAGGTAGAGAAAGTTTGGAATACGTTATTCTTTTCTTATTCTTTTGAAGTCTGAAAACTTTTGTTGGTATGCGGATTATTGTCTTTACAGGTAAGGGCGGTGTTGGCAAAACCTCTGTGGCCGCCTGTACAGCTCTACGTGCTGCCGAGATGGGCTATCGCACTCTGGTCATGTCCACAGACCCTGCGCATAGTTTAGGGGACTCTCTTGATATGGAGCTTTCCTCTGAACCCATGGAGGTTATCCCGAACCTATATGCCCAAGAAGTTAGTGTGTTCAGCGACCTCAATAACAACTGGGAAGTCGTGCGAGCCCATTTTGCTGAACTGATGCGCAATAAAGGCGTCGAAGGCGTCTATGCAGAAGAAATCGGGATTTTGCCCGGCATGGAAGAGCTCTTTTCACTCTCTTACATCAAGCAGTATAATGAATCAGGCAAGTATGACTTGCTTGTGGTCGATTGCGCCCCCACTGGTGAAACTTTGCGCTTGCTTTCTCTACCAGAAACCTTTGGATGGGTCATCAAACTTATACGGAATGTAGAAAAATACGCTGTCAAACCTATCATTCGCCCGCTTTCTAAGATGTCTTCGAAAATGGAAAAGACCGTTGCTCCGCCAGAGGTCTTTTCTGCTATAGATAATCTCTTTACATCTGTAGAAGGCATGATTGACCTGCTGAGCGATAATACCAAAACCACTGTACGTCTTGTGATGAACCCTGAAAAAATGGTTATCAAAGAATCAATGCGGGCGCTTACCTACCTTAACCTCTATGGCATTACGGTCGATCGTGTCATCATCAACCGCATCCTGCCCAGCGACAAAGATTCTGGATACCTTAACGAATGGAAAACCATCCAACACAAATACATTGATGAGATTTACGCCGCTTTCTCACCAATTCCGATTTCCAAAGTGCCATACTTCTCACATGAAGTGGTTGGGCTCGATATGCTACGCCTGATGGCAAAAGAAGTCTATGGTGACCTTGACCCGCTGACTATTTTCTTCCGAGAAAACCCCATAGAGATTAGAAAAGTCCCCGCTGGATATTTCCAAATGCGCATGAAACTGCCTTTCCTCTCTGATGTCAACATGTCGATTGCTTTGCAACAACATGGGGATGACCTCGTGGTCCGCATTGGGGATAATCAGAAGACAGTTACACTGCCTATTTTCCTTGCCGGCATGAAGTCCGATGAAGCCTACTTTGAAGGACAATGGCTTTGTGTGGATTTCAAACCAGAAGAAAAATTAGCGGCTGGATGAACTCTGCACTGCTGTCCTAATGATTCACAAGCATTTTATGTTCAGGCTTTGGTGTAGTAGATACGCTTGAGCCAGTTATAGCAAGATAATGCCACTGAACATTCCGCTCGTAGAGCTACCCGACCCACTGCGTGCTGAAGTTGTGCGGCAACTTCAGCTCTCTCCAGAAGACGAACACGCCGTACATCAGTTTGCACGAGATGGCTACTACATCTTTCACAGCGAGCTCCCACCTTGGCTGCTGGACTCTGCAATTCATGCTATACGTCAAGCCTGCTACGATGCACAAGGCAACTTGCGCCACAATCGCCTCATGGATGCATGGCTCGAGTATGATGTCTTCCGCCAAATTGCTATAGCAGATAAAGTGCTACACTTGCTTCGCTTGTTCTATCAACGTGAGCCCATTCCTTTTCAAACGCTTAACTTTCCAGTAGGCACTGAGCAACCCACACACAGCGATACCATTCACTTTCACTCTTTTCCACCACGATACATGTGTGGCGTCTGGATTGCGCTCGAAGACATTGATGCTGACAACGGACCACTTCACTACTATGTTGGTAGCCATAAACTGCCTATTTATGAACTCTACGATACGGGTCGGCGTGGGTCGCTAGCATTTTCAACCCCACAGCCTCAACACTATGGGCATTATGAATCATTCGTTGAGTCGTTCATCTCTGCACAAGGCTTCGAGCGGCGAGAGTTGCTTCTTAAAAAAGGTGAAGGTCTTATCTGGGCGGCTAACCTGTTCCACGGCGGCAGTCCTATTCGGGATAAACGCCGCACACGATTTAGCCAAGTAACCCACTACTATTTTGAGAACTGCATGTACTATTCGCCCTTGATGTCAGACCCTTACATCGGGCGAGTGTATATCAAACCAGTAATTAACATTCGCACTAAACGATTTGTCCCCAGTCGCTTTGATGGTAAGCGTGTTTCTCTCTTTTATGGTCAGACTCTTCTTGGCAAAGTGCGTCAGCTTGCAAAGGTCTGCTATCTTGCTTATCGCCTATATCGCTCGCGCTTTCGCCGTTCTTAGTAAGCTCATTGTGCGTGTAAATTTGTCTATCGCACACTGGTTCTATGTTACTCTATTACCAAATTTTCATCTTAGCATGCCTACTTGTGTTCTTCGGCATTTTGGTTAAGAACCTCTTCGATTTGCACTTCTTTTCTCGTGCTGCTACTGCATTTCCTTCTGTCTCTATTCTTGTGCCAGCACGCAACGAGGCACATAACATTGAGCGATGCGTTACCTCTTTACTTGAGCAAGACTATCCATGCTTTGAAGTGCTTGTCCTTAACGACCATAGCACGGACAATACTGGTGAGATTCTTGCCAGACTGCAATGCCGCGATGCACGCCTGAAGGTTTTGAATGGGAAAGATTTGCCTCACGGTTGGCTTGGTAAAGCATGGGCATGCCAACAGCTTTCTGAAGCGGCTACAGGAGAATTGCTCCTATTTACGGACGCTGATACAGTGCATCGCCCTGATGCTGTACGCCGCGCGGTTGCGACTTTGCTCTCGACGCAGTCCGATATGCTCACGGCTGTGCCTTATCAAATCATGATTTCTTTTTGGGAAAAGATTGGCGTGCCGCTGGTTCACTTTCTCATCATGTGTTTTTTGCCCCTGTCGCAAGTTTGGAACAGTCGCAATACCGCCTTTGCCTTTGCCTGCGGACAGTTTATTCTTTTTCGGCGTGCATTTTACGAGAGGATTGGCGGACATGCCGCGGTCAGAACGGCACTGGTTGAAGATGTCTGGCTCGTTAAAGCCACGAAGCGCGCTGGTGGCAAAGCTACGGTCTTCAATGGGATTGATGTGGTCAGTTGTCGCATGTATGATTCGCTGGCGGCAGTGTGGCAAGGGTTTTCAAAAAATCTTTTTGCAGGCGTGAATTACAACTACGCAGGAATGTTTGGCATTGTGCTCATGATGAGCGCATGTTTCATTGCACCATATTTCTTTGTGCTTTGCTCATTCTTTGTTGAACCGTTTTCAGTATCGTGGTTCTGGCTTCCGCTTGTGCATATTCTGCTGGCAATTGTGATGCGGCTCATTATTGCTTGGCGATTCAAGCTACCTACGCTAAGTGCATGGCTTCACCTACTCTCAATAGGGCTCTTTGTTGCTATTGCCTTGAACTCCATGCAACTGATTTGGTCTGGGAAAGGGGCAGAGTGGAAAGGTCGGCGATACGATTTTTCCAAATCGTCGTAGTTCAGTTGCGGTATTGCTCCATCAAGTTTGTAAACTCAGTGAAGAGGTAATGCGAGTCGTGCGGACCGGGTGAAGCTTCAGGGTGATACTGCACACTTAGTATAGGCAATTTTTTGTGCCGAAAGCCCTCGACCGTATGGTCATACAGGTTGATGTGCGTCAGCTCCAGCTGTTTTGGCATAGATTTGAGCTTGACCGCAAAGCCGTGATTTTGTGCAGTAATTTCGACTCGCTCGGTGATAAGATTTTTCACGGGATGATTGCTGCCATGATGCCCAAACTTGAGCTTGTAGGTTTCTGCCCCAAAAGCCAATGCCAGAAGCTGATGTCCTAAGCAGATACCGAAAATTGGGATTTCACGTTTGGCAAACTTTGGATCTGCTAATCTTCGTATGGTTTCAATTGCGTAGCCTAGTGGTTCGGGGTCGCCGGGACCGTTGGAGAGGAAGATTCCATCGGGGCGCATGGCTAAGACTTCCTCGGCAGAAGTGCGTGCAGGCACCACTGTTACTTTGCACCCTGAACGTCTCAATAGGTTAAGGATGTTGCGCTTGATGCCATAGTCGAAGGCGACGACGCGATAGAGTGCCTGTTCAGGATGTGCGAACTCGTGAGGCTCGGTGGTAGAGACGTCACTGGCTAAATCTCGCCCGACCATTTCAGGCAGACTGCGTGCGCGTGCAACCAGCTGCTCGTAGCTATGGTCAGCACTGGTGATGATGCCGCGCTGTGCACCTCTGTTGCGCAGCAATCGCACCAACCGTCGTGTGTCTATGCCAGAGATGGCGGGGGTTTTGTTGGCTTTGAGAAATTCATCAAGGCTACACTCGGCAGCAAAATTGCTCACTACTGCCGAAAGTTCCTTGACCACAAATCCAGATGCCCACACCTTGTGCGATTCTACATCCTGCGCATTTGTGCCGTAATTGCCAATCAATGGATACGCCATCACGATAATCTGACCTGCATACGAGGGGTCAGTTAAAATTTCTTGGTAGCCGGTATAGGCAGTATTAAACACCACCTCGCCCTCTGCTTCGCCTTCATACCCAAAGCTTACGCCCTCGAAGACATCACCACTCTCCAAAATCAGCTTAGCTGGTCTCATGCACAGGTTTAAGTTATTTTTTTGATTCGGACTTGTCGGTAGTCTCAGACTTTTCTACAGTCGCAATGGCAGAGCGGTCGAACTTGAGGCGGATATTTTCAGCGGCTTGAATAATTACAGTTTTCTTTTCCTGATTTACCTCAACGATTGTACCATGCATACCGCCAATCGTGACTACCTTATCACCTTTCTTGAGTGCATCCAGTGCTTTCTGTCGCTCCTTTTCTTTTTTCTGCTGCGGGCGAATCATGAAAAAGTAAAACACCAGCACCACTAAAATTAGCGGCACAACTTGAATGAGCGGGTTAGGTGTCTCGTTCGGATTTCCGCTCGGCGGCGCAAACAAAAAGATAAGTGAAAGTGTCAGCAGCGATAGCACCATCATTGTATTCCAAGTCAGGATTTACCTTAAACTTCAAAGGTAAACAACTCTCTACTTTTTTACAACTTAAGGTAAGACTACTGATGCATTCATGCATCGCCTTTGTGCTTCAGCAAAAATGCACAAAAGTATAAATTTGCAGCCATTAGCAACTCTTTTATAACCATTTTGAGCAAATGAAACTGCATATTCTTCTGGTCTTTCTCTCCTCACTGACTTTTTCAATACATCTTCCATATCTTCACGCACAGGTTAAGCTGGATTACTACTTGCCCAAAGGGGAATATAATCCGCAGGTGCCGACTCCAGAGAGTTTTTTTGGTTTTCAAATCGGCGAGTGGCATTTGCGTCCCGACCAAATTGATGCTTACCTGTATGCACTTGCCGCTACCAGCGACCGTCTTCGCATCGAGGTCATTGGTCGCACCTACGAAGAGCGACCGCTCATGCTGCTTATCATTACTTCACCTGAAAATCATCGCAATCTTGCCTTTCTGAAACAGCAGCACAAAGACCTAACTAATCCGCAAAAGTCTAAGAACTTGCCCATTGAATCCATGCCTGTTGTGGTCTGGCTGGGCTATAGCGTTCATGGCGATGAACCCAGCGGCGTCAATGCCGTGCCGCTTGTTGCTTACTACTTGGCAGCTGCCCAGAATGATGAAGTTGAAACATGGCTACGCAACACGATTATTCTCATTGACCCGCACATCAATCCTGACGGTATCGCTCGCTTTGCGCAATGGGCAAATATGCACAAAGGCAAACATCCTATCGCCGATAATCAACATCGTGAGCACAATCAACTGTTTCCTTCAGGACGGTTCAACCACTACTGGTTCGACTTAAACCGCGACTGGTTGCCCGTGCAACACATTGAAAGCCAAGCTCGCCTTGCCAAATTTCATGAATGGATGCCCAACATTTTAACCGACCATCATGAACAGGGCACCAATACCACGTTCTTCTTTCAGCCGGGCGTTCCCTCTCGCAATCATCCCCTAACACCCAAACGCACCATAGAGCTCACAGAAGCCATCGGCGAATTTCATGCCAAAGCCTTAGACAACATCGGCTCGCTCTACTCCACTAAAGAAAACTACGACGACTTTTACTATGGCAAAGGGTCAACTTACCCCGACCTGCAAGGCTGCATTGGCATTCTCTTCGAGCAAGCCAGCTCACGCGGACATGTTCAAGAAAGCACGAATGGCTTACTAACTTTTCCCTTCACCATTCGCAATCAGGTCGTTACCTCATTTTCAACGCTGCGTGCTGCTATTGCCTTACGCAAAGAGCTACTTACACATCAACGCGATTTTTTCACCTCTGCACTTAGTGAAGCTGAGCAATCGCCCATCAAAGCCTACGTCTTCAGTTCCGAACGCGATGCGGCAAAAACCTTCCATTTCGTTGATATGCTGCGCCGCCATCAAATCGAGGTTTATGAACTTGCTAGGGATGTGCAGGCAGGTGGCACTGTGTTCAAAGCTGGTAAGGCTTATGTAGTGCCCACTGCTCAAGCACAGTATCGCCTAATTACTGCCATATTTGAAAAGCGAGTGTCATTTGCTGACTCGCTTTTCTACGACATCTCTTCTTGGACTATGCCGCTTGCCTTCGGCTTACCCTACGCAGAAGTCAGCACTCGCCCCGAGGTCAAGCGCATTGATACACTCAAATTTCCAAAAGGCATGCTCATTGGCGATAGAGCCAGCTACGCTTACCTTTTTGAATGGCACAGCTACTATGCCCCGCGTGCGCTCTACCGCCTGCAGAAACTCGGTATTCGCGCCAAAGTGGCCCTACAACCTTTCGAGATTGCCACGGCACAAGGTCGGCGCCGCTTCGATTACGGCACCATCATGATTGCCCTAAGTCAGCAATCGCTCCCAGCTGACTCAATTCATCTACTCATGCAACAGATTGCCAGAGACGATGGCATAGATGTGTTTGCTGTCAACACAGGATTTTCGACGGTTGGATTAGGCAGCTCCAACTTTGAAACCGTGCCGTCCTTGCGCGTGGCCATGCTTGCTGGCGCTGGCGTCACACCCATGGATGCTGGTGAAGTTTGGCATCTGCTCGACCGCCGCTTCGACATTGATGTCTCTATTTTGGAGCTCTCTCAACTTGGTCGAATGGACCTTTCCAAATACACAGCCGTCGTGATGCCCGGCGGCAATTATTCGGCATTGGATTCAGCTGGGGTTGCCAACCTTCGTCGGTTCGTGGTGCAAGGCGGCACGCTCATCGCCATGAAAGGCGCTACAGAGTGGCTGATTCAGCGCGGGATTGTGCCTGAAAAAATCAAAAAGCCTAAGGACGACACAGCAAGAACTCGCATACGATATGAGCAGCTTGAGCAAAGCTCTCGTGCCCAGCTCATCACTGGCGCTATCTTTGAAGCCTCGCTCGACCGCTCACACCCTCTGTGCTTCGGCTATGACGGCGAAAAAATCGCCCTCTTTCGTGACCACACGCTTTTTTTGGAACTTTCGCGCAATCGCTACGATACCCCTATTCAATACACTGCTAAACCTTTGCTGTCAGGTTATATCTCTAAGCAAAATGAGGAGCTCCTGCGCAATACTGCCGCTGCCATTGTCAGTCGCATTGGCAATGGACGCGCTATTGTTTTTGCTGACAATCCTAACTTCCGTGCGTTTTGGTATGGCACCAATAAACTGTTTCTCAACAGCCTCTTTTTTAGCACCATGATGACACGCAGCTTTAACCTTCCGACTGAGAATGAGACACACTAAGCATGAGGCGTTCAAACCTTTTGTCTTGGGGAATGTTTATGTTTGTGCCTTGTCAGGTTGCAGTCTGCTGAAGAGTTTTCAAAACACTTAATCAAATTCTATGCTTCGCGCGTTTTTTCTGCTTTCTTTTTTTACACTTACGGCATTTGGTTTGCCAACCTTTGCACAGAAGCCGAGCACGCTCAAGCGCATGCTCCCTGAATTTTCACTCTCTCCTGCAGAAGTTGCCGCGCATATCCGATTTCTTGCTGCCGATGAACTCATGGGCAGAATGACTGGCGAAATGGGCAACAATGTCGCCTCTCGCTACATCGCTGAGCAGTTTCGCCTCTACGGGCTCAAACCGCTTCCGGGCGCGCCTGACTACATGCAGAAAGTGCCTATGGTTAAAGTCAAACCGCCAAAGCATGCCACGCTTGTTTTGGGGCGCGATACGGCTCAACACGGCAAAAACATGTTGCTACTGCGTGGCAATGCAATGGATGTTAAGGCTCCAGTTGTGTTTGCTAAGCACGGCATTGTTGATGAAACTACTGGACGCAACGACTACGCTGATTTGGATGTGAAAGGTAAAATCGTGCTGGTCAAATTAGGGGCGTCTGATAGCGCCGATATTCGCGAGGCGTTCCGTCTTCGTGAAGCCAAGCAAAAAGCCGCTCTTGCACGCGGCGCCATTGCCTTAGTTGAGCTCTACAATGCTTCCATTGCTTGGACCTTTATCGTGCAATTCATAAACCGCGAAACCATTGAGCTCCGCACCGACTCGGCATCCGACAACATCGCTCACATTTGGCTAAACGCTGGGGCAGGGTCGTTTGCCGCTCAACTCAATCCTGAAACGCCGCTCTCTGGCGCCATTTCTACAAGCGGGCTTGCGCGCGAGCCTTTCTTTTCGCAAAATGTCGTTGGCTTCATTGAAGGCAGGGATGCCAAACTCAAAAGTCAATACATCTTGCTGACTGCACACTACGACCACATTGGCACCAGACCGCAACCGAACCAGACCGATACCATTTTCAATGGCGCACGCGACAATGGCATGGGCGTTACTGCTCTGTTAGCCGCTGCCAAAGCTTTGGCTCAAGCTCCTCCGAAGCGCTCCGTGCTCTGCCTTGCCTTAACAGGCGAAGAAGTCGGTCTGCTGGGCAGTCGATACTATGCCGCTCATCCTCTCCTGCCTTTAGACAAGGCGATTTTCAACCTGAATGTCGACGGCGCTGGATACAACGACACTACCATCGTTACGGTGATTGGCTGGAACCGCACGACCGCTCAGGCAGAAATTGAAACTGCGGCTAAGGTTTTCGGCTTGAGCGTAGTTGATGACCCCGCTCCCGAACAAAATCTTTTTGACCGCTCCGATAACGTCAGTTTTGCCGCACAAGGCATTCCAGCACCTACCTTCAGTCCGGGATTCAGAAGTTTCGATGCAGAAATTGGCAAATACTATCATCAAGTTACCGACCAAGCTGATGACAAGTTCAACTTTGCCTACTTGCATCGATTTTGTCAAGCCTACATTCATGCGGCTCGCCGCATCGCTGAACGAGCCACACCCCCACGCTGGATAGCCGGCGATAAGTATGAGTCTGCATTCAAGCAACTCTATGGAGAAAAATAATTTTCAAAGATGCTTTTTGCTCTGTTATTCTGGGCATTCTTTTTTGGTCATTCCATGCACTTTTTGTGTTATTCCGAATACTTTTTTCTGTCATTCCGAGCGAAAGCGAGAAATTCATACACACTTTGTCTGTTATTCCGAACGCCAGCGAGGAATCCCGTGCACGGATGCTTCGCCAAAGGGGCTATAACCTTATCGCAACACCAACTTCAAAACTCAATTTCAATTTGGAATGGACGGCACAGCTATCGTTCTCACCAACGGCTTACTTCATACACAACATGCAAAAACCGCTCATGGTCTTATTCGCGGCACCGAGCGCTTTCAGATTCTTGGCATCATTGACCATGTCAGCGCTGGCAAAGATGCTGGCACTGTTTTGGATGGCAGGGCGCGAGGGATTCCCGTTTTTGCATCACTTGCCGATGCGCTTTCGCAGATTCCGCAAAAAATCGACTTTTGCATCGTCGGTATCGCTGTAGCCGGTGGCAAATTGCCCGAAGATTTTCAGGCAGTGCTCAAGGATGCGATTCGTGCTCGCATGTCTATTGTGAATGGCTTGCATGATTTTCTTTCCGATTTGCCCGACTTTCAGGCTCTGGCTCAGGAGTATGGCGTTAAACTCATTGATGTGCGCAAACCGAAGCCAAAGTCTGAACTCTCGTATTGGTCCGGTCGCATTTGCACCGTTACCACTCCACGCGTTGCCGTCTTGGGCACCGATTGTGCAATTGGCAAACGCACTACTTGCCGCTTTTTGACCGAAGCAGCGTGCCAGCAAGGCTTGAAAGCTGAAATGATTTACACTGGACAGACTGGCTGGATGCAAGGCGGAAAGTATGGCTTCATTTTTGACGCCACCATCAACGACTTTGTAACTGGCGAGCTGGAAAGCGCCCTGGTGAAATGCTTCGAAGAAGCACGCCCCGACATCATGTTCATTGAAGGGCAGTCAGCACTACGCAACCCGCTCGGACCGTGCGGCAGTGAATTTATCATATCAGGGCAAGTCAAGGCAGTGGTCTTGCAGCATAAACCTGCACGCCGTTATTTCAAAGGCACAGAGGCCTGCCCCGTTGAGATTCCTTCCGTCAAAAGTGAAGTCGAGCTTATTCGCACCTTAGGCGCCGAAACCTTAGCCCTCACGCTGAACACCGATGGGCTCACGCCCGAAGAGGTGCAGCGCTTTAAGGCACTCTACCGCGAAGAACTTGGTATTCCTGTCGTCTTACCCCTTGAAGAAGGCGTTGGTGAAGTCTTGAACGCCATTCGCCAATTTTTCAACATCTGACCAGGTCGTGCTGACAAATGAATGTGTAGGTTTTGCACACTGTTCTGCACTTGTCTTTTGTCATGATGTTGCAAAACATAGATGTTCTGCGCACGGTTGTTGTCATCCGAGCACAGCAAGGCATCGAGTGTGGATTCTTCACTACGCTGCGCTTCATTCAGAATAGCCGTGCATTCGCAAGACACTGGGGCTAATCGGTTCAATCCGTTCCTTTTTCACTTAGTTCTAATTTTAACACCACAACCTAAGATAACCATGAAAATTGCGGCTGTTCACATCCACAAGAAAAATCTTGAGCTGGTGCGCCCCTACACAATTGCTTACAAGACGGTCACTTCAGTTGAAAATGTCATTGTCCAGCTTGTGCTCTCTGGTGGCATAGTGGGCTATGGTGCTGCTAATCCTTCCAAGCCTGTCGTGGGCGTATCTGTAGATGATTCCTTTCATACTTTGCAGCAAGATGATTTTTCTTGGCTTCTTGGACGCGATATTCGCGAGTATCGCCAGCTCTGTCACGAAGTGCGCTTGCGCTATGCGGCAGATGTTGGGGCAGTCACGGCGTTAGATATTGCGCTGCACGATGCCTTCACGAAGTATTTGGATATTCCGCTGGTGAAATTCTTGGGTCAGAAAATTCAAGCCTTGCCTACATCTATCACTATTGGCATTAAAGGCGTTGAAGAGACGCTCCTTGAAGCTGAAGAATATCTGGCACGCCACTTCCAAATTCTCAAGGTTAAAATTGGTCGGTCGCTCGAAGAAGATGTTGAGCGTCTGTTCAAGCTGCGCGAGCGGTTTGGTCATCGTGTTCGGCTGCGCGTCGACGCCAATCAAGGTTACGACACCGAGACTTTGAAGAAATTCGTTGGTCTTACCTCTCAGCTTGAGCTTGAGCTCATCGAGCAACCCCTGCCAGCTTCGGCCATTGAGGACATGAAATCGCTTCCTGACTCCATTAAATCTGTGCTGGCAGCGGATGAGTCGCTTCTTACGACAGCGGATGCCCTGACGCTGCTCTTGCCGCCCAAAGCCTGTGCGATTTTCAACATCAAGCTCATGAAATGCGGTGGCATTACCGGCGCCTGCGAAATTGCCACGCTCGCTGAACTGGCTCACCTTAACCTGATGTGGGGCTGTAACGATGAGAGCGCCATCAGTATTGCTGCAGCACTGCACACTGCCTTCGCATACAAAGCCACAAAATACCTTGACCTTGATGGCAGTCTCGACCTTGCACGCGATGTGGTCTCTGGTGGCTTTGAACTCAAAGATGGGCTCATGCGCCCACTCGAGCGCGCTGGTCTTGGCATCGAGGCTCATCTTGAAAGCTAAACCTTCGCCTTAGCATTTCACTGGCACTTTGCAGAGCGACCTGCTATACTTAAACTTGCAGCATGGCTTTTGGCTCAGATTGCAAATTTTTGCACAAGTGCTTTTCCTTAACTGACAGTGATATTTATTCTGGATTACGGCGCCAGCAACCTGCGCTCGGTCAAAAAAGCGCTCGACTACTTGGGGATTGCCGCTCGAGTGGCTCATCAACCCAGCGAGATTACTTCAGCAAGCAAAATTTTGCTTCCCGGTGTGGGCGCTTTTGGTAAAGGCATGGAAGCCTTGTGTCGCTCTGGCTTTGCTGAAGCCATTGCCGAGCATGTCGATAAAGGTCGCGACCTTCTTGGCATTTGTCTCGGTATGCAGCTTCTGCTCACACAGAGCGAGGAAATGGGGCGACACGACGGGCTTAACCTTCTCGAAGGCTATGTGCGCCAATTTGACAAAACAAAAGACAAAGTGCCACAAATCGGCTGGAACAGCCTTGACTACATTCGCCGCGATAGTGTCTTGTTTAGAGGTATCGACGAAGGCACGTATTTTTACTTTGTGCACTCTTACTACTGCGATGTGGTTTCAGCAGAGTCTATTGCTGCCAAAGCATTTTATGCTGGGGTCGCGTTTGCGGCAGGCATTGAGAAAAATAATATCTTTGCAGTTCAGTTTCACCCTGAAAAGTCAGGGTCATGGGGTTTGAAGGTTTTGCAAAATTTTGCGCAGCATTGATTTCGTTTGGTCTAAGATAACACAACCCACCATATTATGCTGATTATTCCAGCTATCGATATCCGTGACCAACGGTGCGTGCGACTTTCGCAAGGCGACTTTACCCGCGAAAAGATTTACTTGGATAAACCCTGCGACATGGCAATTCTTTGGCGCAAACAAAACGCCAAAATGCTTCACCTTGTCGACCTTGATGCCGCCCTGACTGGCTCGCCGAAAAACTTTGAGACCATCAAAAGCATCGTCGACACGATTGATATTCCTGTTGAAGTGGGTGGCGGCATTCGCACGCTCAAAGATGCCGAACGCTACCTCAACATTGGCGTCTGCCGCATTATCGTAGGGTCAGCGGCTGTGAGCAATCCCGACCTTGTGCGCGAGCTCATCAAAGAATTTGGGGCGAAACGAGTCGTTGTTGGCATTGATGCCAAAGACGGCGTGCCCAAAGTTAATGGCTGGGTCGAGAGCGCCCCGCTCAGCGATGTGGAGCTGGGCTTGAAAATGAAAGACTTGGGCGTCGAGCGCGTTATCTACACCGACATCTCCAAAGATGGCATGCTGGCTGGCGTTGGCTACCCAGCACTCAAACGCTTCGTGGAACAAACCCGATTGAAAGTTACTGCATCTGGCGGCGTCTCGTCTTACAAAGACTTCATCGTTTTGCGCGAATTGCAACCGCTTGGAGTCGATTCTGTCATAATCGGCAAAGCCCTCTACGAAGAAACCTTCCCATGCCAAAAACTCTGGCATCTTTACGAAAAAGATATTCCGCTCGACACCAACTTTTCTACAGCCGCCCTACGCTGCCCCACCGATTGACCCCAGTTTGCACATTGCTTCACAATAAGATACCTTTATGCTTAACCTTACACTCGAAAGGAGTAACCTTATGTTGTTGTCATTTCCTACTTGGGTCGTCCACATTTCCTCGATGGTCGAGTGGTTCGTTGCTTCGATTTTGCTCTATCGGTATGGGAAGTTGATTGGTCGCAAAGACATTGAGCAGTTTGCTTTGCTGATGTTGCCGCATTGGGTCGGAGGCATGTGCGTGATTATCTACCACCTCACCACCGATTCTGTTGAATTTTGGCTTAATGCTTCAAAGGTTATCAATCTGATTGGCAGTGCAGCATTACTATACGCCTCGCTGCGCATTATTCGTCAGCCTGCTCGCCCAGCAATTGCGTTGGCAAGTCTGATTGGCATCTTCGCCAGTTACAATTTGCAAGACTGGTTAGAGTTTATACCGAAAGTTTCAGTTCAGCTCTCCAGCCTTGTTTATTTCAGCTTTCTTGTTTCTCTGCTTTTTCTTTACCGCAAAGATAAAACTGTCTTTTCTGGTCTAACGGTTTTTGGTTTTTGGTTCGTGCTTGTCTTTGTGGCGGTTACGATTGTCTGCACACACTTTGCTGTCAATGTGCGCGGCTACCCAACGCTTACACACGATGACCTCCTGCATGGCTTTGCAGAAAGTCTGCTGACGCTAAGCAACCTTATGATTGCCATTGGCATTGCACAAAAGTTGAAAGCCGCACAACAGGCTTTGGCTTTGCAACCCGAGCGTGCTACAGCGCCGCAACTTTCAAAATGAAGAGTGCATAGATTATCAGGAACAGAATGCCTTCCCAACGGGAAATTTTTTTGTCAAGCGTTAGCAAGTAGAACAGCAACGAGCCAACGCCATACACTGGCAGTGGCAATTTCAGTATCTCGGTTGGCACCACAATCACACCCACCAGCGAAGCAATGCCAGTAATAGCCAAGCTATTGAAGATACATGAGCCCAAGATGTTGCCCACGGCAATTTCTCCCTTGCCCTGCCACGCCGCTGTGGCACTAACGACCGCTTCAGGCAGTGTGGTGCCAATCGATAGCACAGTTACCGAAATAATCGCTTTACTGATTTGCAAGGCATCTGCAATATGCTCTATGGCTTCAATGGTATAGTTTGCTCCTAAGTAGATGAAAATGCCACTGATAACCAGCACGGCTACATCTTTCCAGTGCCCTTTGCCACTTCTGGCTGACTCCTTGACAGATTCACTAAGCAGAATGTCTGGTTTGCTATTGCTCTCTCGCAGAAGATAAAGCGTGTAAGCAATGTAGGCGCTCAGACCCAGCACACCTTCAGCCAGCGTGATTTTGCCATCGAGCATCATGAGCGAGAGCAAGAACGCTGCGCCCAAAAGGTAATTGAGGTCGATGAGAATATACTGGTCGCCCAGCTCAATTCTTTTTCGTGCGAAGATGGCGGAAAGCGCCAGCACAAAAAACAGATTTGAAATGGATGCACCTATCACATTGCCTGATACCACCTCTGACACTTCTTTGCTGACCGCTACAACCGATGCAATCAGTTCTGGCAGCGATGTGCCTACCGATACAATCACCACGCCTACCGCAAATGGCGAAAGCCCAAGCGCCAAGCCAACTACTTCTGCCGCATTTGTGAAAAATCTCGCTGCCGTAATCAGTGTTGTAAGACTGACAACAAAAGCAATTCCCCAAAGTGCAATTTCTTCCATTACTATATGTGCATTTGGTTTTTTGTAACCGACTTAGCGACTTGTGCTTTCGTAGCAAGCTGACAAGCAGAAGTTGTAGCTCGTCTTTTACATCCGTGCTATGTTAGGCTATTTGCATTTTCTTGAAGTTTTTTCAGCATGAGAGTCGCATCACTTAGTTTCTTGCGCTCCGCTTCAACGACGGCGGCTGGGGCATTTGCAAGAAAGCCGGGATTGTTGAGCTTCGCTTCAAGCTGTTTGATATATGCCGAAGTCTTTTCGATTTCTTTCGCCAAGCGCGCCTTCTCCTTTTCCAAATCCAGAAGTCCCTCCAACAAAATGTAGAGTTCATGACCATCTACTACGGCGCTGGCACAGGCTTTAGGCTTTGTCAGCTCTGTATCAACCTTGAGCGTGATGCGCGCCAAGCGTTCAATCAGCATGGCTTGTTCTGCCAGCATTTTGGCATCATGCTCTGTTTTTGCTTTTATCTGCGTCGGTGCAATAAGCGATGGCGCAATACCCAGCACGCTGCGTATGCTACGCACTTCACTTACTACACCTTTTATGAGTTCGAACTGCGCTTCAATCTGCTCTTTGATGTGCTCAGATACTGGTTGCGGTATGGCTTGCGTCGTAATGCTTTCGCCCTCATGGCGTGGGGCAAGGTGCTGCCAGAGCGCTTCGGTGATAAAGGGCATGATAGGATGCAGCATCTTCATGGCAGCTTCAAACACCAGAATGGCGCGGCAAATCATGGCTTCACGCTCCGACGCCAATGCTGTGGCTTGCAGTTTGACTTTGAGCATTTCGACAAACCAATCGCAGTAGTCGCTCCAAATAAAGTCATATGGAATTTTTGCAAGGTCGTTGATGCGCAAGTTTTCTACTGCATGGTGATATGCTCTAAGCGTCGTGGCAAGTCGTGAAAATATCCACTGCTCGACAAGGTCAAGTGTCTCTGTCTCAATGGCGCTGAGCGACTGGGCTTGGTAGCGATACTTGAAGGTCTCGAGGTCGGCAAAAATCTCACTGCGTTTCATGAGCAAAAATCGTGCGGCATTCCAGATTTTGGTGGCAAAGTTTCGCCCCTGCTCCATTTGCGGGGTATCTTGGTCTTTGGTTACTTCCATGCGCACATCTTGACCAATTGGCGCCAGAAAAATCGTGGTAAAGCGCATGGCGTCAGCGCCGTATTTTTCAATCACATCGAGCGGGTTGGGCGAATTGCCCAGCGATTTCGACATCTTTCGCCCCTGCCCATCGCGAATGATGCTTGTAAAATACACCTTGCGAAATGGAACATGGCGTTCGTAGTAAGCGTAGCGCTCTTCTTTGGTGCACTCGCCTTGTTTGAGGAAAAGTTTTTGCCGCTCTTCGTCGCTGGCGCGAAAATACAGCCCTGCCATAATCATCCGCGCAACCCAGAAGAAGATGATGTCTGGACCTGTTACGAGCACACTTGTCGGATAGAAGGCACGAAAGTCATCGCTCTCCATACTGTTTTTGCCATCCCAGCCGAGCGTCGTGAGTGGCCAGAGCCATGATGAAAACCATGTATCCAAAACATCCTCATCTTGCCGTAGGGCTTCTACACGCTGTCCATACAGCATCGCATAGCGTTCTATGGCTTCTTTGTGCGTTTGCGCCACAACCATGCGACCCTCTTCGTCATACCACGCTGGGATGCGGTGCCCCCACCAAAGCTGGCGAGAAATGCACCAATCCTGCACATTCGTCATCCAGTGCCGATAGGTGTTTATCCACCGTTCAGGATAGAATTTGATAAAGCCTGCCTCTACTGCTTCCAACGCCGGTTGAGCCAAAGGCGGCATCTTGACAAACCATTGCTCCGACAGGTAGGGCTCAATTACCACATCGGCACGCTCCGAATAGCCGACATTGTGCGTGTAATCTTCAGCTTTTTCAAGATTGCCCTGCTCACGCAAGACTTCTTCAGCTTTTTTGCGTGCGGCAAACCTATCCAATCCTGAAAATATCCCGAACCCATGCTCAATTTTGCCTGTCTTATCAATTGCGCAAATGAATGGTAGTTGATGGCGCTGCCCGATAAGGTAGTCGTTTGCATCATGCGCTGGCGTGACTTTGAGTGCGCCCGTGCCGAACGTCATATCAACGTAGTCGTCGGCGATAATTGGGATTTCGCGTTTGGTTAGCGGTTCAATGACCACTTTGCCAATGTAGCTTCGGTAGCGCTCATCATTTGGATTGACTGCCACAGCCACGTCGGCAAGTATGGTTTCAGGGCGCACGGTTGCAATCGTGATAAATTTCTCTGGTTCATCTTTGAAGAAGTAGCGCACATAGTAAAGTTTATCGGTCTGTGTTTTCATCACGACTTCTTCGTCAGAGAGAGCCGTTTGCGACACAGGGCACCAATTGATGATGCGCTTGCCGCGATAAATGAGTCCATCGTTATAGAGTTTAATGAAGGCACAGGTTACTGCTTGTGAGGCGCGCTCATCCATTGTGAAGAGATTGCGTCGCCAGTCTGCCGAGACGCCCAGCCGCCGAAGCTGCTCGAGAATGAGGTCGCCGTATTCATTTCGCCATTGCCACACCCGCTCTAAGAATTTTTCTCGCCCTAAGTCGTAGCGCGTCTTTTTCTCTTTTCGCAATTCTTTTTCAACTCGTGTCTGTGTTGCAATGCCAGCGTGGTCGGTGCCCGGCAGCCATAGCGATTCATAGCCTGCCATTCGGTGGTAGCGAATCAAGACATCTTGAATGGTGTGGTTCAGCACATGCCCCATGGTCAGCGAGCCCGTGATGTTCGGCGGTGGCATCAGGATACTGAATGCCGGCTTTTTGCCTTGTAGCACCACCTCACTATGGGCATGATACACACCGAGCCTTTCATAGTGCTCCGCGTTGTAGCGGGCTTCTACCGCTTTTGGATTGTAGGTCTTATCAAGAAATTCTTGTTCACGTGTTTGATGGTCTGGCATAGTGTTCTCGTTATGCACGTTCTGTGTGAATTTCAAGATGTGTATAAACGGCTTTTTCTAAAATTGTCAAAATACGCACCATTAAAATTGGGTAAATGCATGCCCATAAAAGGATACGAATTGAACCGATTACGCCCTATTGCCCTGCAGATGCACTGTCATTCTGAACGGAGCGAAGCGTCGTGAAGAATCCAGGCTTGCTGTGTTGAAAATCTCGCGAAGGTGTACGAATGTAACCTCACCCTGTCGCTCTGCGACATCCCTCTCCTTCGCAAGGAGAGGGACGCTTCGGCGGTAGCCGAAACAGGGTGAGGTCAAGGGAATTCCTCGTTAGCAGTGGATTCCTCGCCACGCTCGGAATGACAAGAAAAGGCTCGCTATGACAAACGCCGCTGTCATGCTGAACGGAGCGTAGTAAAGCATCCACTTTTGCCATGACAAACAGTGTCATGGATTCCTCGCTGCGCTCGGAATGACACAAAGAGAAATGCTCAGAATGACAAAAAAGCATGCGGAATAACACCACCTTGTCATGCTGAACGCAGTGAAGCATCCACAACCCCGACCTGTCATGCTGAGCAAAGCGAAGCATCCATGATGGATTTCCCGCTATGCTTGGAATGAACAAAAACAGTGCGCAGAGCATCTATGTTTTGAAGACAAGTGCAGAACAGTGACAAAACCTACACATTCATCAACACAATCTAAGTCGTTCTTTACTCACTGTTAGGGTTCTTGCTGGTGAGCTTGTTTCTTTGCACGCTTGCGTTCAGCTGTGCCCAGTCCATTTTCTGCGGCATGCACTATGCTCGATAGCGCCTTTTTCCAAAAATTCAGTTGTGCTTTAACGGCTTTTGGCGCTGTTGACCCTTCAGAGCGCTTGCGCGCAGGTGAGCGTTCAGGATTCAGAACCTCAAAAATTTGCTCATCAATTGCCGGTGAAAATTGTTGCAAGGTTTCCAGCGGCAGATTCGGCAGCAGCAGATTATGGTCTATGGCGTAACTGACGATTTTAGCGGCAATTTCATGTGCTTCGCGAAAAGCAAGTCCTTTCTGCACCAGATAGTCGGCAATGTCGGTTGCTGTGGCGTAATCGTGCAGCAGAGCCGTGCGCATGACTTCTACATTGAATGTGGTGGATGCAATCATGGCTGAAAAAATTTTGAGACATGCGGCAGTGGTATCGGCAGCGTCCAGCATGGGGAATTTGTCTTCTTGCATGTCGCGATTGTATGCCAAAGGTAGCGCTTTCATCACGGTCAAGATGTTGATGAGGTCGCCATAGACCCTGCCTGTTTTTCCACGCACAAGTTCTGCCATGTCAGGATTTTTTTTCTGCGGCATGATGCTACTGCCAGTGGTGAAAGCATCGCTAATGGTGATGAAGCGAAACTCTTGAGATGACCAAAGCACAAATTCTTCTGCCAATCTGGAAAGGTGCATCATCACAATAGCGCATGTTGCAATGAATTCAATCACGTAATCACGGTCGCTGACGGCATCAATGCTATTGCGCAGAATGCCTGCAAAGCCTAAGGTTTTTGCAGTCTGCCGCCGGTCAATAGGGTGGGGCGTGCCAGCTAATGCAGCAGCGCCCAGCGGCGAGACATTGAGTCGCCGCAAGCAATCCGCATAGCGCGATTTATCACGCTCAAACATCTCCACATACGCCAGCAGATGATGCGACAGCAAGATGGGCTGCGCACGTTGCAAGTGCGTGTAGCCGGGCATCACCGCCCCGAAATGTTGCTCGGCTTTGGAAAGAAGGGCGCGTTGCAACTCGGTCAGTAGATTGGTTATCTCCGATATTCTTCGGCGCAAATAGAGTCGCTCATCGGTTGCCACTTGGTCGTTGCGACTGCGTGCGGTGTGCAATTTTCCAGCTATGGCGCCAACAAGCTCATGGAGCCGCTTTTCAATCGCCATGTGAATGTCTTCCTGACCTATGGCAAATGGAAATGTGCCTGCGTCTAACTCTTTTTCAATTTTGCGTAGCCCCTGCGCAAGTTTTTCTGCATCGGATTTTGTCAGAATGCCTTGTGTTGCCAGCATTTCTACATGCGCAAGACTTGCGGCGATGTCTTCCTTGTAGAGCTTGCTGTCTAAGTCGAGCGACTTAGAAAACTCAAACGCCATTGCATCCAGTTCTTCCTTGAATCCGCCGCCCCACAGCTTGGTATTGGCGCGCGCTGCCAGTGACGATTTTTTGCTTGGCATGAGAGGTTTGTCGTTTTGAAAATTGCTCTGCGCTTCCGCTCTTTTGGTCAAGCTATGCTACTTGACCGCTCTGCCATTGAGCCCCTCGCCATGTAGCTCAACCACATTGAGTTTGCCCTGTGCATCTTCGACGGCAAGGAGCATTCCATGCGATTCTATACCGCGAATTTTACGCGGCGCCAGATTTGCCACGACCACGATATTTTTGCCCACCATTTCTTCTGGCGTGTAGTGCTCGGCAATGCCAGATAAAATCGTGCGCTCTTCTTCGCCCAGTTTGACCGTGAGCTTGAGCAATTTGTCAGCTTTTGGCACTCTTTCGCTTGCCAGCACGGTGCCTACACGCAAATCAATTTTCTCAAAATCCTCAATGGTGATTTGCGGTTTGAGTGGCGCAATTTCTGATTTAGGCTTTTGCGCATCGGCTTGCTTTTTGACTTCGTCGGCTTCTGCGGCTTTGACAAGCTCATCGATTTTCTTGAGCTCAGCTTCTATCTCACGGTCTTCGATTTTCCTGAAGAGAATTTCTGATTTTCCTGAAAGTCGGTGTCCAGCTTTGAGGTAAGGTGTTTTGGCGTCGTGCCAGCAGATGGGGCTGTTGATGCCAAGCATGTCGAAGATTTTGCGTGAGGTATGTGGCAAAATCGGCTCAAAGAGCACGCCCAAAGTAAAGCACAGGTTTAGCGAGATGGCAATCGATTTTGCGGCTATAGCAGGGTCTTCTTTGTAAGTTTTCCATGGCGCGGCTTCAGTGAGGTAGCGATTGGCGTGGCGTGCCACTTCCATTGTCAAGAACGCCGCATCACGGATGTGAAAGCCTTCGTAGGCTTCATCAATTTTTTGTAGCAACTCGTGAAACTCTTTGCCCAGTGCCTGCCAATCCTCTAAAGTGCATTCTGCGGGCACACTGCCGCCGAAGCGCGTGTTGCAAAAATCCACAGCACGCTTGACGAAATTGCCAAGTGTATCCGCTAACTCACCATTGGTGCGATTTTGGAAATCTTTCCAGCTAAATTCTGTATCGTGCGTCTCAGGGTAGTTTACGGCAATAGCATAGCGCAGAGTATCGGCTGGAAATTTTTCTAAAAACTCATGCAAATACACCGCATAGCCACGCGACTTTGAAAACTTCTTGCCTTCAATGTTCATAAATTCCGATGCAGGGATGTTATCAACCAGCACATATTTTTCCGTGCTCCCCTCATTTTTTGCCATCAGCATTGCAGGGAACATGAGTGCATGAAACACCACGTTATCTTTGCCAATGAAATGAATGAGCCGCGTGTCTTCGCTTAGCCAGTATTCACGCCACTTTTCAGGCTGACCAATTTTTTGCGCCCACTCTTTGGTTGCCGAAATGTAGCCCAAGACGGCGTCATACCAGACGTAAATCACTTTTCCTTTGGCTTCTTCCGTTTCCAGCGGCAGTTTGACGCCCCAATCCAAATCGCGTGTGATGGCTCTATCGCCCAGCCCTTCTTTGAGCCATGAGCGAGCATAGTTGATTACATTCTGCCGCCATGTTCCTGAGGCTTCTTTTTCGTTGATGAACTCTTCTAATGCTTTCTGATAGCGTCCCAGTGGGAAATACCAGTGCAGAGTTTCTTTGAGCACAGGCGTCTTTCCGCTGATTTTGCTCTTTGGGTTAATGAGCTCGGTGGGGCTAAGATAGGTGCCACAATTTTCGCACTGGTCGCCGTTGGCTTCAGGGTGAGCGCACACAGGGCAGGTGCCCACGATGTAGCGGTCGGCAAGGAACATCTTGGCTTCTTCGTCATAGAACTGCTTTTCCACCTTTTTGACGAAGATGCCTTTGCGCTCCATGTCTAAGAAAAATTCCTGTGTGGTCTGATGATGAATCGGGTTCGATGTGCGTGAAAAGTGGTCGAATGCAATGCCTAACTTCTGCAGGGCATCTTTGTGCATTTGATGATATTTATCGACCAAGCTTTGTGGGCTTACACCTGCTTTTTCTGCGGCAATCGTGATGGCGGCGCCGTGCTCATCGGAGCCACCGATATGGATAATCTCTTCTCGACACAGGCGTTTGTAGCGCACGAAAATATCAGCGGGAATGAAGGTGCCTGCGCAATGTCCCAAGTGTAAGGCGCCGTTGGCGTAGGGCAAGGCGGTGGTAACCAGTGTGCGTTTGAATTTCTTACTCGGCATTCGATGTCGTTGCTTGTATGACTTTCTGCAATCGTACTGTTTGTCAACGCTCAACTGCGGCGTAGTTCGTTTCCAAAGTATCTGAAGGTGGAATCTGTTGCCGCAAGCGCAAGCGAATGCTAGTCAACTCTAAAATTTGAGATACTGTTACTCGACCTCCCCTTGTTATCTCAAGCTCGTTACCTGCACTGATGAGCCGCCATGTTCCTGAACTAGTGTCACCATTAGAGGCAGTAAATCGCACCGTGCCATTGAGATTAAAGCGCATACGAGACCCTATATCTGCTGTAATTTGCGGATTTGATGATCTAAATGATACCAGTTGCCATGTTGTATCTGCTAGTAAAATTGGGCGTGTCAGTGGCTGTGTAGGTTGCGGTTCGCGGCATGCCTGACACAGGCTGATGCCCAAAAATGTGAGCCACAAGAGACCAGAAAATCGCAGTGCTCTTTGAGTAGCAGGAGCCTTGCACATGGTGTTTGACAAAAATACTTTTTTGTGGTATCTTTGCAGTTGCCTTTCTTAGTGGCGGGATAGCCAAGTGGTAAGGCAGAGGTCTGCAAAACCTTTATTCGCCGGTTCGATTCCGGCTCCCGCCTCCAGCTTTGCTTACATCATTTATCCGCCTCGCCCATCACTGGGTCAATTGAGCCGATTACGACCACAACATCGGACAGCAATCCACCTTCAATAAGATGTGGCAAAGCTTGTAAGTTGCAGAAGGAAGGGCTACGAATCTTCAGTCGCCATGGATAGCCACTGCCATCGGATTGGATGTAGAAGCCAAGCTCGCCCTTCGGCGCCTCAATCGCATGGTATATTTCGCCTTTTGGCAATTGCAACCCCTCATGCGTCATCATGAAATCATGAATCAAGGCTTCCATGGAGTGATAGATTTCGCCTTTCCATGGATAGGCTTGCTTGGCATTATCAATCCTGACATCGCCTTTGGGCAACTGGCGCAAGGCTTGCTCAATGATTTTGACACTCTCTTGCATTTCCATCATTCGAATCTGATAGCGCGCCAAGCAATCCCCATTTTCCAAAACAGGTACATCAAAGTCAAAGCGGTCATAAATCATGTAGGGCTCAGCACGCCGTATGTCATAATTGACGCCCGATGCTCGCAAGTTTGGACCCGTCATTCCCAAATCTATGGCATCTTCCTTTGAGATGTAGCCCACGCCTTCGACACGCTCAATAAAGATGCGGTTTCGCTCCATCAGCCGACGCCATTCACCGAGTTTGCGCTTAAAGTTCGGCAGCCAATCTTTGATGTAAGAGACACATTCGTGTGAAATGTCATTTGCTACTCCACCAATGCGGCAATGTGAAATCGTAAAACGTGCGCCGGTCAGCAAGTCAAAAATGTTGTAAATGTGCTCACGCTCTTCAAAAGTGTAGAGAAACATGGTTACTGCACCGCTATCCATCAGCATGGAACCGACAGAGAGCAAATGCGAGGAAATTCGTGCCAATTCACATCCAATCGTTCGAATGTATTGCGCCCGCTCCGGCACCTTGAAATCACCGAGCTTTTCGACTGCCAAACACAATGCCGTATTGTTCGAGTATGGCGACATGTAGTCGAGCCTGTCGGTGTAGGGCATCCACTCGTGGTAGGTTTTGTTTTCTGCCAGTTTTTCCATAGCGCGATGCAGGTAGCCCAGCTCAGGCACAGCCGCAACGACGGTCTCACCATCCAGCTTTAGTGCGACACGCAAGACGCCATGCGTTGCTGGATGCGACGGTCCCATGTTCAGCACCATGGTCGACTCCAGCGGGTCATCTTCCACTGTGATGGTGGTATCTCGGTCTTCAAGTGCAGCGTAAATTTTGCGCCGCAACTCCCGTCTTGTGCTCTGGTCTAACTTTGGCTTCGCAAGTGATTCTGTGCCTTCGGTAAGTTCAAATTCGTGCCCCATACTTCTTGCAATTTTGGTCGCATTACAAAAAAGCTATCCTAAAAATTTAGGCGATATGGGATGATTTGACAAATCTTCTCTACAGAAATTGATTGACGCAATTGCTTCAAGCATGAGCATGCACCTTTTTTGCACTTTCGCTCTGCTGCCATGGCAATCGGTCTAAATCCACATTGCCACCAGTGAGAATGATGCCAACGCGCTGACCTTTCACATTGACTTTCTCTTCAAGCAACGCTGCAAACGGCACAGCACACGATGGCTCAATAACGATTTTCATGCGTTCCCAAATATGGCGCATGGCAGAGATAATCGCCTCCTCGCTGACTGTTACAATGTCTGTTACTTTTTCCTGAATGATAGGAAAAGTTCTATCTCCCAACGATGTCAGCAAGCCATCTGCAACAGTTTTCGGCGAGAGAGAAGGTAGGATTCGACCAGCACGCAAAGAGCGGTGGGCATCGTCAGCGCCTGCTGGTTCTGCGCCAATCACTTTGGTTTTGGGCGAACAGGCTGTAACGGCAATCGCTGTGCCTGCAAGCAAGCCGCCACCGCCCACTGGCGTCATGACAATATCTAAGTTCGCAACCTCTGCAAGCAGTTCAAGTGCGGCGGTGCCTTGTCCTGCAATGACTCGTTCGTCGTTATAGGGATGAATGACCGTAGCGCCGCTTTGGGCAACTTCAGCGGCTAAGGTTTCTTCGCGTGCCTTAAGCGTTGGTTCGCAAAACACGATACGAGCGCCGTAGCTTGCTACAGCGGCTTTTTTGATAGCTGGTGCAGTGTGAGGCATGACAATTGTTGCTGAAGTGCCACGCAACCGTGCCGCAAGCGCCAATGCAGCAGCATGATTCCCTGATGAGTGCGTTGCCACGCCACGCTTCAGCTCCTGCTCCGAAAGTGAAAAGACTGCATTACACGCCCCACGAAATTTGAATGCCCCAACTTTCTGAAAATTTTCACACTTGAAGAAAAGTGATGCACCAACCATGGCATCAAGGCTTTGGCAGGTCAGCACCGGTGTGCGATGTGCATAGTTTGCAATGCGCTGTGCTGCTAGCTGAATATCCTGCAGTGTTGGGCTCATCTGAGTTGAGTTTATGGTTTTAGTACAGCCGAGCGCACGCCACGAAATCCCAGTGCCGCAGCAGTTACCGTTGTATTTGCCACTGCACCGCCTACGGCAACTTGCCTATCGGAAATGCGCAAACGAAAAGATTGATTACTCCAACTGCCACCACGGTAGCCCCTGCCATTGATGCCAACTGCCCAATGCTCTACATTAGCTTGACCATCGTAACTTAGCTCGCCATCGCCGTGCTGACCTGTGTAACGCCGACCCTGTGGGTCTCCCACGGTTACGCACTGCTCCCACAAATTGCCCGATAGTTCTGCAATACCGTAGTAACTGGCGCCGCGTTCCCTTCGACCTAAATTTCCAACTTCACAGAACCCACAATGCAATACGCCTCTGCTGCCATCGCTTTCATCAAATACTTTCATGCCGAAGTTGCAATTGGCGTTGTCAGGAAGTACGCGTTCTACGCCATTTTCATCCCGAATGACCCGCTCGGCAGGAATAGGCGGTTCTTTACCCCATGCATATTCGCCTGCTATGGCAGGGCGAGTGCCGCGCGCTGCTTTTTCGTACTCGAGCTCAGTCATCGGACGCAGTGCTGCCCAATCCAAAAACGCAGAGCCATGTTTCCACTCTAAGTAGTTGCAGGCTCGCTCTGGATGCGCCGCCTTGAACTTGAAATTCTCTGCACTAATGGTGTAGCGATACTCTACACTGCCTTCTGGCGCCAAGTTTGCCGCTTGAATATCGGTCAGCGTATTGAGAAACTCTGCATACTCACCTTGACTAATCTCATACTTCATGCAGTAAAATGCCGCATACCCTTTCGGGAATTGCTCTGGAATGGCTACGCTGGAATAGATGCGTGGCACATCATCACTGACAAGCATACCCTTGCCGTTGCTATTGCCAAAATTATCTGCTACAGAGTTGCCAAAGAGAATTTCTCGCTCACTTTCAATGCGCGCTGGACGGCTAACCTCATTTGTCTCCTCTCTGGAAAGATCCTTAATTCCTGATGAACTCATAACCAATGATTCACGAAATTCAGGGCGAGTGGGCAAAGGACTCATGCCTCTGAAGGTCATAACTTTGCGCTCAGGTTTTGCACGCGAAACAGTCTGAAACGGGTCGGTAAAGTGCCCAGCCACATCGAACAGTGTTCCATCACCGATTTGAAAGGCGCCTTCAGGCACAAACACCATTTCCAATGCGAAGATGCGTACCGCTGAATTGGGTCGCACGACCACATTATCCAAACGGTGCTGCCATCGCAATTGCACACCTTTCAGTTCCACATCACCTTTGCCTTCTTCTGCACGAAAGATGAATACGCCTTTCCCATCAGGCACTGCCGAAACGCTAAATCCCGCTGGCACAAAAAAATCATTCCCATTGGTCGAGAGCGTCGCATGTTTCCATAATCCGTCACTGGTCTGATATTTGACAAACACCCATGCCGCATCCCAATTGACTTCATCGCGCCAAGAATTTTTCCATGAAATGTCGCAGACCAATGTCGTGTAGGCATCTTCGCCCGGCGCCGAAGATACCAGCACCCTTACATTTGTTACCTTGATTTCCCTTGCCTCCAACGTTGCCCCTGCAACCAGCATGGCTACGGCATAGCACACAATTTGCTTCCACATCACTTGTCCTCCTTTGCTCAAAAATTTTGTCGCTATTCACAAACAGCATGAACTTACGAAGATTGCTCGCTTTTCACTCTACGAATTTTCTCATGCTCCACAAGGCACTCAACCAAATTCATTTCACGCACGAGCCGCCTCCTTTGCAGAGCAACATGCCAACTCATTCAATATGTTCATGCGCTCTGGGTCGCTGATGTGCTGGAAGATAGAGAAGCCAATCGTGTAAGGCAAAAGAGTTATTGAGTTCGTTGATGATTTTGTGAAAGATGCTTTGCTGGCGCTTCGTTCAGCATGACAAGGTGAGAGCATGGATGCTTCGCTACGCTCAGCATGACATGGCGGAGACGTAGCGCGCACCTTTTTGTGTCATTCCGAACGCAGTGAGGAATCCAGTGTGGATGCTTCACTTCGCTGGCGCTTCGTTCAGCATGACAGGAGTGAAGATATCATTCCGAGCGCAGCGAGGAATCTATACAGCAATAGCACACGGAGCACATGGATTACCTCACCCTCTGGTCCCTCTCCTTCGCAAGGAGAGGGACGTTTCGGCATCGCCGAAACAGGGTGAGGTCAATCCAGCATGCATGCTTCACTGGTCACGCTTTTCTCTCGACTAATCGGGTCTTGCTTCGAGCACTTTTTTCAGCGGAGCAACTGGCTGTGGGGAAATCGTGATAGCCTGTTCTAATCGCGCTCTGACAGGCACAATCGCTGATTTTCTATCTGTGAAGAACTCGGCTACAACCTCTCCACGCTGCACCGCATCGCCAACTTTTTTCCTGAACACAATTCCTGCCTTTGGCTCAATGCGGTCTTCTTTCCTTAGGCGATTAGCGCCCAAGTGTGTGGCAGAAAATCCAACTTCCAACGCATTGATGGCTTTAATCCAGCCCGTTTCCTTAGCATAAATTGCCTCGCTGTATTTAGACTTCGGGTATTTGTCCAAATTTTTGAGATAGGAAATCTCTGCACCTTGTGCCTTTGCAATTTTTAGGAACTTGTCGAAGGCTTGTCCGTTTTGCAACTGTCTCTCACTCATGGCTTTTCCTTCTTCCAGCGATTGACATCGTCCAGCTAGCCTTAGCATTTCACCAGCCAGCGTGAGCGTTACTTCCAACAAATCTGGCACAAGCCGTCCCTGCAGACATTCCACACATTCTCTGACCTCGAGCCAATTTCCTACCGCATATCCCAGCGGTTCATTCATATCGGTGATAAATGCAGAAACCCGTTTGCCGTAGTGATGACCGATTGCAATCAGTGTTTGCATGAGCTGGCAGGCATGCTCATAATCGCTCATGAATGCACCGATTCCTGTTTTTACATCCAACACCAAGCCATCCAAGCCAGATGCAATTTTTTTGGACATAATGCTTGTGGCAATGAGCGGAATGGATTCGACGGTTGCTGTAACATCACGCAGGGCATAGAGCAATTTATCTAATGGCGCCAGCGATTTGGTCTGTCCTATTAGCGCACAATGATGGCGCCGCAGCATTGCCCGAAACTTTGCCATGCTCAAATTCACCTTGAAGTTTGGGATAGCTTCCAGTTTGTCGAGTGTGCCGCCAGTGTGCCCCAGCCCTCGCCCTGAAATCATGGGCACAGCCACACCCAGCGAAGCCACAATCGGTGCTAAAATTAGTGAGGTCTTATCGCCAACTCCTCCAGTGGAATGCTTGTCAATCTTCGGCACTTCAATCATGGAAAGGTCTGCCACAGTGCCGCTTTGAATCATGGTATCGCAAAGCGCATACATTTCTGGCTCGGTCAGCCCTCGAAAGTAAATTGCCATCAGCATAGCGGCTACTTGGTAGTCGGGCAACTTGCCTTTGAGATAAGCGCAGAAAAAGGCGTCTATTTCTTCACGAGAGAGCACGCCTCCATCTCGCTTCTTGCGAATCAGTTCAACTGGATTGATGGTCATGAACTCCGAAAAGAGACTTTTGCTTCCACTCTACTTTGCAGTTGCAATAAATTGAAGCTGAAATTTTATTTTCGCTTTTCACTTATCAACTCATTTCCGCCTTTGCATACAGACTTGGAACACTTATTGGATTCACTTAACGAGGCACAGCGCCAAGCCGTGCAGACCGTGCATGGACCACTTATGATTATTGCTGGCGCTGGAAGTGGCAAAACGCGCGTCATTACGCATCGCTTGGCTTATCTCATTGAGTGCGGGTATGCACAACCGCAAGAAATCCTTACACTTACCTTCACCAACCGTGCCGCTAACGAGATGAAAACACGCGTTGAGGCTCTGATTGGAACAGGGTCGCTAAAAGGCATGTGGATTGGCACCTTTCACTCCAACTTTGCACGCCTCTTGCGCCAGCATGCTCCTGCATTGGGGTTCGGTACCAACTACTCCATCTACGACACCGACGATAGCCAACGGCTTATCAAAGACATCATGGGCGAACTTGGCATCAGCGCTCAATCCCTATCGCCTCAACTCGTGCAGGCACGAATCAGCATGGCAAAAAATAAATTCATTTTGCCACACCAATACTTAGAAAAATCCTCTCGATTTGATTTTGTAGAAGAACAAGTCTCCCGCATTTATGCCCGCTACGCCGAGCGGCTCAAACGCAACAACGCACTGGATTTTGATGACCTTCTCATTAAACCCATCGAACTTTTTCTGCAATACCCCGACATTCTCAAGTTTTATCAAGAATACTTCAAATATTTGATGATTGATGAATATCAAGATACCAACAAAGCGCAGTATCTTGTCTCGAAAATGTTAGCGGCTGGGCACCGCAACATCTGCGTCGTGGGCGATGATGCGCAGTCTATCTACTCGTGGCGTGGCGCCGATATCTCGAACATCTTGGATTTTCAGCAAGACTACCCAGATGCCACTATCGTCCGCCTTGAAGAAAATTACCGTAGCACGCAGGTTATTCTCAGCGTTGCCAATTCGGTCATTGCGCATAACCGCAACCAAATCAAAAAGCAACTTTTTACACGCAAGCGCACTGGCGAGTTGGTTACACTGCTTGTCGGAGAAAATGAACGTCTGGAAGCCGATAAGGTTGCACAAACTATTCGCAATCTTAAACTCACGCAGGGCATTTCTAACAAGGATGTTGCCATTTTTTATCGCACCAATGCTCAATCGCGTGTTTTGGAAGATGCGTTGCGTGCCTGCGGTATTCCTTATCAAGTCTTCGGCAACGTTTCATTCTACAAGCGCAAGGAAATCAAAGACATCATAGCCTACCTGCGCTTCTTGCTCAATGAACAAGATGAAGAATCTTTGCTTCGAGTTATCAATCTTCCTGCACGTGGTATCGGCGAAAGTAGCATTCAGAAACTGCGCAGTCTTTCCGACGCTGAACAGCTTCCACTCTACGAGATTGTAAAGCGTGCCGCATTTTATCCTGACCTTCCTGCCCGACTGGTTTCTGCACTCGGAGAGTTTCGCATGCTTATCGAGTCGCTTAGGGACTTTGCCGCCTCTCACAGTGCCTACGATGTGGTCTATGAACTCTATCGCCAGACACGGCTTTTGGACCTGCTCAAAGAAGAAGGCACAGCAGAAGCGCACGCAAGATACGATAACTTGCAAGAGTTTCTTTCTCTTGCCCGCACCTTCTGCGAACAAGGCGACGACGATTCACTAAGAGCCTTCCTGCAAAATATCGCACTCATCAACGAGCTTGAGGATAAAGACCATGGCGACAATAAAGTTTCCCTGATGACCATTCACGCTGCCAAAGGGTTGGAATTTCCAATTGTCTTTATCACTGGCTTGGAGGAGCGGCTCTTTCCACTCTCGCCAGATGAACAGGCAGATTTAGAAGAGGAGCGGCGACTTTTTTATGTTGCCATCACGCGGGCGCAAGAGAAATTGTTCATCAGTTATGCCAAGTCTCGCCACCGCTTTGGAAACTTGTTGCCTTCAGTGAAATCACGCTTTATCGATGAGCTTGATGGTCGGCTTGTGGTAACCGAGGCAGGCAAACTGCTCTCTGATATGCGTGCCATCGAGAATGAGCGAAAGCGCATTCAGCGCGATGAATACTGCCAAGATGATGTCAGCAGCAACAGCGTAGAGTTCGAGGAACTTTCCGAGCGCTCGAGCCTCTCTAAACGCAAGCTCCCTAAGCTTGTGGCACAAGATGAAGAGCCGCACACGCCAATGCTTGCAGTAGGCATGAAGGTTCAGCACAAGATTTTCGGCACTGGCAAAGTGATTGCCTTGCAGGGCAGCGGCAGTGATGCCAAAGTGAAGGTCTTCTTCAGAACCGCTGGAGAAAAGACACTGGTCGTGAGGTATGCCAACCTTACAATTTTGGATTAGGTCTGCCAATTTGTGTATCCAAAATTGAGAAGCCGACCACTATTCCATTGGCGGTGTGCACAAGAACGTTTCCATCCGCTTCCCCGAATTCCTCGAGAAAGACACTATCGTCAGCATCCTGTTCAGGGTTGAAGACAACGTGCAGAATCTGCTCATCGCTGTCGTAGAGAAATTCAAAATCGTGGAATTGAAACTGCGTCAGTGCGGGGATAGAGCGTATCACACTGCGGATTTTTTCGCGGATGTAGAACTCGTCGTCAGGCATAGCACTTGTGTTTGGCTATATTGATTCAAATTGGGATAGCATTCGAACATCATTTTCGAAGAGCAAGCGGATGTCATCGATTTTGTAGCGCAGCAGGGTTGTGCGTTCAATGCCCATTCCCCAAGCGTAGCCAGAATAGATGTCGGGGTCGATATTGCAGTTGCGCAGCACATTTGGATGAACCATTCCGCAGCCCATGATTTCCAGCCAACCTGTGTGCTTACACACACGGCAGCCTTTGCCGCCGCAGAGATAGCAGGTGATATCTACTTCTGCAGACGGCTCTGTAAATGGGAAGAAACTCGGACGGAAGCGTAGCTTGACATCGCTGCCAAACATCTGCTGGGCAAACGAGTAAATCGTAGCTTTGAAATCCGCAAATGTGACGCCCTTGTCCACATACAGTCCCTCGAGCTGGTGGAAGACACAGTAGCTTCGTGCGCTAATGGCTTCGTTGCGATAGACTTTGCCGGGCGCAATGATTCGAATAGGCGGCTTTTGCGAGAGCATGGTGCGAATTTGCACCGGTGAAGTGTGCGTGCGCAAGACCACATCGCCTTCTGGTGCGCCCTTGCGCAGGAAGAAGGTATCCTGCATATCGCGCGCAGGATGGTCATCTGGAAAATTGAGCAGGGTAAAGTTGTAGTCATCTCGCTCAATTTCCGGACCGACCGCTTCGGTGAAGCCCATTCTGAAGAAAATTTCCTTCATTTCGCTCAGCACTTTCTGGACAGGGTGTTCTGCCCCCATGAAGCGCCGTCGTCCGGGCAAGGTCAGGTCTGGAGCAGGTACGGCTTGCGCCTCGCGCGCCTCAAGCGTTGCTCTTACCTGTTCAAATCGGGATTCTGCTGCAGTTTTTAGTTCATTGAGCCGCTTGCCGATATAGGGTCTTTGCTCTGGTGGTATTGTTTTGAGCTGTTCAAAGAGCTCTGCTATCTTGCCTTTGCGCACCAAAAATTTCAGACGATACGCTTCCAGCGCGTTTTTATCTTGAATTTCAAATGCCGCTATCTCAGCCTCTAAGTGGTCAATTTTGCTTTGTATCTCGCTGGTATCTGCTTTAAGCGTCTCGTCCATATTTCAGATTAAGCGAAAGCGGCTTTGACAACAGCCTCAAATGCTACAGGGTCTTTGACGGCAATTTCTGCTAAGGCTTTGCGGTTAATCTCAATGTTTTTCTTGTTCATGGCGGCAATCAGCTTCGAGTATGTTGTGCCGTGTAGGCGTGCCGCTGCATTGATGCGTGTAATCCATAGTGCGCGGAAGTCACGCTTTCTGACCTTGCGGTCTCGATACTGATACTGTGCGGCTTTATCGACAGCGTGCTTTACAACCGTGAGCACATTGCCGCGCTTACCCCAAAAGCCTTTGGCTCTTTTCAGAATTCGTTTGCGTCGCGCACGAGAGGCAACTGCATTCTTAGCTCTTGGCATAGTTTGAAATGGCTTGAATCTTCGAATTTATATTTTTAGCATTCTCTTCACAACACCTCGCATAGCTGGCGAGACCAGCGTGTCGTGTTGCAGTCTGCGTTTGCGCCTTGTTGTCTTTTGCGACAAGTTGTGGCGCATACCTGTTCTTTTGCGCATGATTTTGCCCGTTGCTGTAACCTTGAAACGCTTCTTTGCTGAGCTGTGTGTCTTTACCTTTGGCATCTTAATAGAAGTTTAGTTTGTGATAAGGCATACTACGATGCCGCATTTTCCGCATTTTGCTCAGAGCGCTTTTGCTGTGCTTCTTGCAGTTTGCGCTGACGCTCAGCTTCTTCTGCTTCCAAGCGTCGCTGTTCTTCTTCACGTTCCTTTTGCAATTTGCGCTCTAAAGCCTCAATTTTCGCCCTGTCAGGCACATAGTAAATGTAGAGGTTTTTGCCCTCTAATTTCGGTGGTCCTTCTGGTCTACCAACTGTGCTAAGCCGCTCAGTGAGCCTATCAATGAGCTGATAGCCTTGTTCTTTGTAGACAATTGCTCGTCCAAGAAAGACCACTGTGGCGCGCACCTTGTCGCCCTTGCGCAAAAACTCTTCAGCATGTTTGGCTTTGAAATCAAAATCGTGTTTATCTGTATTCGGATGAAAGCGCACCTCCTTGAGTTCAGATGTTTTTGTTTTCTTCCTTGCTTCTTTCTCCTTCTTTTCAATCTCGTAGAGGAATTTGCCGTAGTCAGCAATTTTGCAGACAGGCGGTTGCGCATTCGGCTGAATCTCAATTAAGTCAAGCCCCAACTGACGTGCTTCACGGAGCGCTTCTGCTGTTTTCATAATTCGCTGCTCACCTTCAGGAAAGAGCACACGCACCTCTGGAATGCGAATATCCTCATTGATACGGTGTTGCCTTTCTCTCATTCGTTCTCAAGTTTTTAGTTAACCTTGCTCTCACAGCGCTCCAATTAGCAAACTTAGCTATGCCTTGAACGCTGAATTGAACACTTTGTTTGAAAACTCACAGAAAAGCTTATGTTTGTTCCTTATGTTGGCTTTTTAGCTTTTTGACAAAATTTCCGCTTTAAGTTTCTCAATAGCCTCGTCTAGTGGCATTGGACCTTTATCGCCTTCTTTGTGCCGGCGAACTGCAACGCTCTGATTAGCCCTTTCTTTTTCACCAATAATAAACATGTAGGGAATTTTTTTCACTTCCGCATCACGAATTTTTTTACCCACTTTCTCACTACGCTCATCCAACTCAGCGCGAATTTTAGCTGCTTTGAGCTTCTCGGTCACTTCGCGGGCGTAGTCATTTAGTGCATCGACAATAGGTAGCACAGCAACTTGAACAGGTGCCAGCCACAATGGGAAATTTCCAGCAAAGTTTTCAATCAAGAGACCCACAAAGCGCTCCATTGAGCCAAATGGTGCTCGATGAATAATCACTGGACGATGTTCCTTATTGTCACTCCCTACATAGGTAAGGTTAAATCGTTCTGCCATCACATAATCGACCTGCACAGTGCCCAACTGCCAGCGACGTCCGATTGCATCTTTGACAATAAAGTCAATTTTAGGTCCGTAAAAACTCGCTTCCCCTATGCCAATGAAATATTTCAGTTTCATGCGTTCAGCAGCAGTGCGCACATCATTTTCGGCTTGTTCCCAGAGCTCATCGGTACCACCATACTTGGACTTATTGGACTTATCACGAAACGACAGGCGTGTTTCCACATCTTTGAAGCCCAGCGTAGAAAAAACCATCTGTGTCAGTTCAATCACATTGCAAATTTCTTCCTGTAGCTGGTCTTGACGACAGTAGATGTGAGAGTCATCTTGTGTAAATCCGCGTGCTCGTGTCAGCCCGTTGAGCTCACCAGACTGCTCATAGCGATAGACTGTGCCAAACTCCGCTAAGCGAATAGGTAAGTCCCTGTAACTGCGCGGCTTCGATGCATAAATCTGATGATGATGTGGACAGTTCATTGGCTTGAGCAAATACTGCTCCTCTTTGCCTGTCTCATCAGTGAGAGTAATAGGCGGAAACTGTGAATCTTTGTAGTATGGATAGTGCCCCGATGTCTTGTAAAGCTCAATGCTTCCAATATGTGGAGTATAGACGGCTTGATAGCCACGTTTGAACTGCTCCTCTTTAAGAAAGTTCTCGAGCTCTTGCCGAATGATAGCACCTTTGGGCAACCAAATTGGCAATCCGCTTCCTACCTTCGGCGAAATTAAAAAAAGCTCTAATTCCTGACCTAATTTGCGGTGGTCCCGCTTTTTGGCTTCCTCCAGCTGAGCAAAATACTGCTTGAGGAGTTTTTCAGATGGGAACGAGATGCCATAGATGCGCTGCATTTGTTCTCGGCTCGGGTCACCTCGCCAGTATGAGGCGGAAATGCCCGTGAGTTTGACAGCCTTGAGCTTCGATGTTCGCGGCAAGTGTGGACCTGTGCAGAGGTCAGAAAATGAACCCTGATGGTAAATTGATACAATAGGCTCGTTGATACTTTCGAGAATCTCAACTTTGTACGGGTCAATGCGCCGAGTTTTGAAATACTCAACGGCTTCGCTGTGGGGCAATTCCTCGCGTATGATGGCTAAATCGCGCTGGGCGATTTCCATCATCTTTTCTTCGATTTTGCGCAAGTCGTCTTCTGTAAAACGATGTGGCGAAGAGATGTCGTAGTAGAAGCCATTCTCAATAGCCGGACCTGTGCCGAACTTGGTGCCCGGGAAAAGTTCCTCAATAGCCTGAGCCATCAAATGACTCGAGCTGTGCCAATAAATCTCCTTACCCTCGTCAGAGTCGAAGGTTACAATTTCAATAGTCGCATCCTGCTCAATGGGCAGGTTAAGGTCTCGCAATTTCCCATTGACTTTAATGCCAAGTGCATCCTCGTATAGTTTTTTGCTAATAGACTTTGCGACATCGTTGCCAGTGATACCTTTTGGGTAGCGACGTGCCGAGCCATCAGGCAGTGTAAGTGTGATTTGCTCTGTTAGTACTTGGGTCTCAGACATATCTTTCTAACCAGTCCTCTTGGCATTTTCAACTACGCTTTCTGGATAGACGTTTCTTCATGAGCATGCTGTCGCACCCTTATTGGTGGATTGCGCTGCAACACGCAGCAGTGACTGCGCGCCTGTCAGAATACACAGTGCTGGCAAGTTACTTCTGCCAGTTTCAATCATCAGGAGAGCCCTGTTACATGCTCATGGTTGGTGAGGTAGTTTTCGCAAAGAAAAATCTCTTTGCTCGAGAGGCGAATCAAGGTAAGCTTGTAGTTCTTACTCTGCTGCCTCAGCCTCTACTTCTAAATGAAGTGTAGCGAAGACATCTGAATACAACTTCACTGACACTTCATGTTTGCCAAGGGTCTTGATTGGCGGCTCAATAGTGATTTTTTTGCGGTCAATTTCAAAACCCTTGGCGCTCAATGCGTCCGACACCATTTGTGGAGTGACTGTACCGTAGAGCCGTCCGCCCTCACCAGCTTTTGCTTTGATAACGAGTTGTAGGCGTTCTAGTGTCTCAGCAAGTTCGCGTGCTGCCTTGCGTTCGCGTTCGATTTTGAAGGCCTTCTGCTTCTTTTCCTCAGCGAGGGCTTTTAGTAGCCCTTCTGTGGCACGCACCGCTAACCCGCGTGGAATCAGGTAGTTTCGTGCGTACCCATCTCGGACTTTAACAACATCGCCAGCTTCGCCGAGCTTTTCGACTTCCTTTTTCAGAATCACCTGCATAGCGGTGCACTTGCTACTTGATTTGGTCAGAGACAAACGGAATAATTGCCAAATGTCGCGCCCACTTGATGGATTTGGTTAGGAGCCGCTGCTCCTTTGCTGACAGGCCCGTGATTCGCCGAGGAATAATTTTACCTTGTTCGTTGATGAATCGGCGGAGCTTGCGCTCATCACGATAGTCGAAAAAAACCACCTGGTTTTTTGCTGAAGCAGCGGCACGGTTTTGCGCTGAAACCGCTTTCTGAGCCAAACGGCTCGGAATGGTTATGCCTTTCGATGACATTACCAGAAAATTATTTTGTTGTCACAGGTCAGCGATTTTCTGTTGTTACCTCGCCGTCCCCGTTGAGATACTTGTATTCGTAGAGGTCTTTGCTACTTACTTGTGAGTCGTCGCTGTACTCCTCGACTACTCCCGAGTCTTCTTCATTGCTGTTGTTGTTATTGCGGCGGCGCTTGTTGAGGAATTGGATGCGTCGCGCCTTAATTTCGACTACTGTGCGCGTGGTATTGTCTTGCAACTTCCATGTACGGCTTTGCAGTTCGCCATCGACAAGCACTGCGCTGCTCTTGTGGAGATTGTCGCGGCATGACTCTGCAAGCTTGTTCCAAGCGACAACACCAACATAGCACACATCTTCTTGCCATTCATTGTTGCTGTCGCGGAAGCGACGGTTGCACGCAATCGTAAAATTCACGACTGGCGTGCCCGTGGTAGTTTGTCTGAAGACAGGGTCTTTGGTTAGGTTACCTGCAATCACTACGCTGTTGATTTCTGGCATTTTCAGTTCTGCCATTGCTCTCCTCCGGTAAGTTGGTTTTATTACAAAGACATGCAAAACATTAGAAAAGAGAAAAGTACACTAGAAAAGTACACTTTCATGCCTGTGCAGTCTCAGGTTTAGGCTCGGTGGAGACTTGCGCCGTGCCGTACTTTGCCACACGTTCGCGAATCTCCAGTAAGCGCTTGTCCAAGATGATGGTAAGAAAGCGAATTATGTGCTCATTCAATCGATACTGCCGTTCCAGTTCGGCTATCATTGAAGGTGGGGCAACAAACTCAATGTGCACGTAATACCCTACGGTGTGCTTCCCTATCTTGTAGGCAAGTTTTCGGCGCCCGTTGTCGACAATATTCCTAATCTCTCCGCCTAACGATACAATCAACTGCTTTACCCTCTCAAGCGCTTTCTGTGTCGTCTCGTCATCTAAACTCCCATCAAGAACAACCGTCGTCTCGTAAAGCCTAGTTTTTACTTGCATACTTCTTATCACAGTAGTGTTGCAGTTAACCGATAACCATGTATGTTGGTTTTCTACTTACCAGATTGCTTTGTTTTACAGTCTTCTTTCTATAAAGTTTCTTGTCTATCTTTCGCCCTCTCTATAGAGAGCCTCTTCCACTCCAATTCCCTTGTTAAGGAATTGTTGATTGACTAAAGTGGAGTGCAAAGATAAATCTCTGATTTGATTTTCCAAAAAGTTTATCGAAGTTTTTGCTAACCTGAACCTGCCAAGTCCTACTTGAAGACAATGCCTTTGATGGCAGGGCGCTGAAGTGCGTAATTGAGTTGAGCGATAATGCTCTGCCTTCTGAAAGTCAGCTCATTACGCCACGCCGAATTTTTTACCTTCACATAGAGCACCCCATTAACAATCTTTTCTATCTCGGAGACACGAGCAATATGGTTTCCTACAACCTCTGGCCACTTCTTCACTATTTTGAATTCTTCTGCTGCATCAAAATTTAGGTCGGCATACAATGCATCTAAGATGTTCTCGAGACGACTTGGTGCTTTGAGATACGACATGTTTGAGCTAGTTTAACAGTTTTCTCAATAGCGAAGCTATGCTTTAGAGTCACTGCTGCGATTTGTAGGTAATATAGCCTACATCGATCTGACTTACACCTGTAAAGGCCTTGCGCTCTGTGGTTGTAATAAGCGATTGCCCTAACGGCTTTAGAATCTCAATGAGATCGTTAGCACGCTCGCGATCGAGTTCGCTGAAGACATCATCGAGCAAGAAAATCGGAACCTCGTTTAATTGCTCACCAACATAAGCATGTTGGGCAAGTTTCAAGCAGATAACAAAGGTTTTATGCTGCCCTTGCGACGCATAATGTTTAAGCGATTTCCCATCTATGAGAAATTCCAAATCGTCGCGGTGCGGTCCCAGTAGCGTCTGCCCCCTTTTGAATTCTTCGCCTTGTAGATGCTTGAGCTTCAGATGCAAGCCTGCTGCTATTTCGTCTTTTGTTGGATTTTCCACCACTTCATCAATCTCCGTATCATAACACAGTGAGGGCTCTTCACTAAATGAAGCAAATTTTCGATATGCTGCCTTCAGGTAGCTTGAAAATTCCTTGACAAACTTCATGCGCTGGTAAATAATTGAAGTTGCTAACTGCACGAACTGTTCCGTCCATACTTCAAGTGTAGCAAGCTGTTCAGCTTTTGGGTGAGCATACTGTTTGATTTCACTGAGCAGCTTATTGCGTTGGGTGAGTGCCCGCTTGTAAGTGAGCAGATTTTCAAGATACGCACGATTGGTTTGCGAGATGGTGTTATCCAAAAACCTTCGGCGTTCTTGCGGCGCGCCTTGCACCAATGCAAGGTCGTATGGAGAGAGCGCAATGCAAGGATATTCTCCGACAATTTTTGAAAATTGCTCAAGCTCTGAGCGGTTGATGAAGATATGTTTGCCTTCTTCGTTTGAAAAATATACCCTCACGCTCGAGCGCACGCCCAAGTCGCTTTGCATCTCTGCCTTGATTTCAAAGTGGGTTGCCCCAAATTGCAAGCACTCGCTATCGCTTGCTCCAATGAAGCTCTTTGTGAGGCAAGCGAAGTAGGCAGCTTCGAGAATGTTGGTCTTGCCAACCCCGTTTCGCCCATAGAGGATGTTGATACCGGCATCAAGCGGGAGCGACAAGGTTGTATGGCGGCGGAAGTGCTCAAGATGCAGAGAGAGTATTTTCAATTTTGCTTGACAACTCTTTAAGGGTTGAAATGCAGTAAACGTCTTCTTATACGTGCTTGAACTTTAAAACGTTTGAAGACGTTGGTGGTGTGGAAATGTGGAAAAATAAATTTTCTCTCCCCTAACTTCATACAAAATAAGCACTTCCTAAGAAAAACGGCTATATTGACTGTGTGGGTAGTATGTGAATTCGCTTAAGTTTGTCCACACTTTGTCAATTGCACGTTAAAATAGTATCCGATATTCACATTCTGCGTGATACAATAAACGTCCATCCACATAGACTTCCACGTGTTTTTGCACGTGGATTGATGTGTGGGGAAAAGGTGAATATCCGATTGAGGTCTATCACGTTCTTTGCAGCCAAGTCCTCAAAAATCTCTGTAAGGGGGAGCAGTATGAGTAGTATAGATACAAGTCGGGAGTTCAAACCTGGGTGGTTTGCAAATTTCAAGTATGACTTCCCTGCTGGGATTGTCGTCTTCCTTGTCGCCGTCCCTCTCTGCTTAGGCATTGCACTGGCTTCAAATGCCCCGCTTCTTTCTGGTCTGATTGCAGGTATCGTAGGTGGTATGATTGTGTCGATGCTCTCTGGTTCTGAGTTAAGTGTGACGGGACCGGCAGCAGGACTCACGGTCATTGTGGCAAGTTCTATTGCAAAATTAGGCTCATTTGAAGCCTTCTTGGCGGCAGTGGTGGTGGCAGGCATCATACAAATCATCTTCGGGGTGCTGCGCGCTGGCATTATTGGGGACTACGTGCCAAACAGCGTTATCAAGGGAATGTTGGCTGCCATTGGTATCATCATCATCATCAAGCAATTTCCTTACGCTTTTGGTCATAGCACTGGGCAGTATGATGACCGCGAAGACATTGAGTTTCTTCAGCATTTTGGTGAGGATAGTGCCTTTGCTGAACTGATTAGAACACTATTTGATGTTTCTCCAGCGGCGATATTCATCTCGGCACTTTCGATAGCGTTACTGGTGCTGTGGGAGAAACCTTTCTTCCAACGCTATGCATTTTTCAGGCTGGTGCCCGGCCCATTGGCAGTGGTGTTTCTTGGCATCGTCTTGAACCAGCTCTTTAGTTGGGCGTTTGCGGATTTTCCGATGTTGTTTCTCTCAGCAGAGAAGGGGCAGTTGGTGAAAGTGCCTGTCTTTGAGAACCCGGCCCATGTGCTGCAGAGTATAACCCTACCAGACTTTAGCGCCTTGCTACGCAAAGAGACCTACATTGTGGCTTTAACCTTAGCCGTCGTAGCCAGTATAGAGACCCTGCTTTCCATTGAGGCAGTAGACAAGCTCGATCCGTTCAAGCGCATTTCAGATACCGAAAAAGAATTGCGAGCGCAAGGCATTGGCAATCTTATCTCAGGATTGCTCGGTGGGCTGCCTATGACAGCAGTCATAGTGCGCTCATCGGCAAACGTCTATGCCGGAGCACGGACGCGAGCGTCTGCATTCTACCATGGTGCATTTCTCCTCATCGCCGTGCTGCTTGCTCCAAACTTGCTGAATATGATTCCGTTAGCGAGTCTGGCAGCAATACTTATCACGATTGGCTACAAACTGGCAAGCATCAAGCTCTTCAAAGCTATGTACAAAACTGGCACTGAACAATTCATTGCATTTGTGACAACAATTGTGGCAATTGTCTTCACAGACCTACTCATCGGCATTTTTATTGGTTCAGCCGTCGCCATATTCTTCGTGCTCAGAGTCTATCATCACTCCTCAATCACCACCGTAAATCAGGATAATTACTACCTGATTCGTTTCAACAAAGACATGTCGTTTGTCAATAAGTCAGAACTCAAAGAGCAACTGGCAAAAATTCCAAACGACTCTGTTGTAATCATTGAGGGCACAAAGGCGATATTCATTGACCGAGACATCTATGAAGTGATTGATGACTTTCGCGAGTTAGGGCGATACCGCAACATCAAGGTAGAGCTCAAGCACGTGGATTCAAAATATCTCCCGTTGTTCCAAAATTTATCCAAGAGGAGAACAAACAATGGAGTCATACAAGAGACTGCTTCTGGCAAATAAGGCATGGGTGAAAGAGAAACTCGATATTCGCCCAGACTACTTCGAGAGAATGGCAAGCAATCAGACCCCTGAATTCTTGTGGATAGGCTGTTCGGATAGCCGTGTCCCTGCCGAAGAAATTACAGGAACGGAACCGGGTGAGCTGTTCGTGCACCGAAACATTGCCAATCTGGTGATTCACACGGACCTCAACATGCTAAGCGTGTTGCAATATGCTGTGGAGGTACTGAAAGTCAAGCACATCATCGTCTGTGGGCATTACAATTGCGGTGGGGTGAAAAATGCTATGGGGCATCAAAGTCTGGGGCTCATCAACAAGTGGCTTCGGCATATCAAAGATGTCTATCGCTTCCACGCCGCTGAACTTGACGCTATCAAGGATGAAGAGCAGCGTTACAATCGGCTGATTGAACTAAACGTAGTCGAGCAGCTGCGCAATGTCGCCGAAACGTCGTTTGTGCAACGCGCATGGTACTTTGAGGGTCGTCCGTATCTGCACGGATGGGTGTATGATGTCAAGACAGGTCTGCTCAAGGAGCTATCCATGATGCAGCCAAACAGTGAACTCTACGACATCTATCGATACGATTTTTCAATAGAGCGCCGTAGGCAGACACCACGTAGCGAACCAAGCCATGCTACGAATGGTCAGACAGTCGCACAGCCAGTATCAAACGGCGCACCGTAGAGCATACTTCGCAAAGCTCGAGAAGGGGGTGCGATGACCAGCATCAGACATTGAGCCGAACGGGCATCACGAGAATAAGATGCTGGTCAGAGGGCTTGCCTTGATGAATAGGTCTAACAATAGCTGCACGAGTGGGTGTACTAAACTCGAAGAGAGCCTCCTCACTATCCAAGTGCACCAAGGCGTCTTCGAGAAATTTGGCATTAAAACCAATAAGTAAGCTCTCTTTGAAAGAGCATGGTACAAGTTCTTCTGCTGAAGCGCCTTCATCGGCATTTTCTGCGGAGACCTTCAGAGTATCCACATCAAGCTGGAGTCGCACATCTCCGCGTGAAGAAAAGCGGGCAACGCGCTTGACCGTAGAAGCTAGATGAGCGCGATTTACCACTAGTTTCTTGTCGTTCTCCAAAGGAATGACGGCTTCATAGTTGGGGTAATTTTCTGCAATCAGGCTAGCAACCAGCACCGTAGCGCCAAACTTGAACTGGATGCGTGCAGCTTTTGTAGACACTGAAATCTCGACAGAGTCTTCATCTCGAAGTGATTTTTGCACAATGTTGAATACTCTTGAAGGGACAATTACTTTGAGTTTCTCCTTACTGCCAGTCTCAAGAGGTTGAGTGTAGCGTGAAAGTCGGTGCCCATCAGTGGAGACTGCGCGAAGTTGATGCGGTTCCAGTTCAAGCAAAAGACCCATCATAGCAGGGCGCATGCTATCTAAGCTAACTGCAAAGAGCGTTTTATGAACGATATCTTTGAACCCTTTGCTGCTTAGTGTAAAGGAAAGCTCAAAATCGAGCTTTTTTTCAATGCGCTCCTGTCGCTCTGTGCTACCGGAAATTTTATACTTACCGCGCCCCGTGTCAATGATAAACATCACTTCGCTGTCGCTATCCTTCTTTCTGGTCTCAAATTCAGCAGTGTCGTCAGGTAAGCTGCGAAGAATGTCTTGGAGTCGGCGGGCATTCAGTAAAACGGACCCCTTGTCTGTGGATTCCGTGGAAAGAGAAGTGGTAAAGGAGAGATCTCCATCGGTAGTAAAAAGTGAGAGCTTTTTTTTCTCGAGCGTCAGCAAGATGCTCTCGAACCGAAAGTCAGTAGCCTTTTGAGGAAGTGCTAGTACAGCGTTGCTGACTGCATCTGCAAAAGGTTTCAGTTCAACTGTAAATTTCATTTCTGTTTGTGAATGTGTTTAAGCCTCGTGCACGAGGTAAAACTTGTAGAAAGAAAATGGCACAAAGATAATAATTTGTGACTAAACTTGCGCATTGCCTAGCATAGGGGACAGGACAAGAGCTTATGAAGTGGGCTCCCAGATGAACTTGCCAAGACGATTGATGTATCCAATCCGTCGCCCCTCTTGAACTCGGGCGATACCGTCTTTGAAAGGCTCAATGTAGTCGAATTGTGGTGGGAGCATTTCATTACCGCCTTTGTCAATTAAGCCCCACTTTCCACCCTGCTTGACAGCAGCGTAGCCTTCTGAAAATTCTCGAGCATTTTCAAACTGCGCTGCAATGACAAGCCTACCTTTTCTGTCAATGTAGCCCCACTTGAGGCGACCTGTAGAATCTTGGAATGCTACAGGTGCAAGTCCCTCGCGAAAAGAGCCACACTGCTCAAAGGTTGGTGGAATTCGAAACTGACCATCGTGACCGATAAATCCCCACTTTCCATTCAAGCAAACTGCTGCCAGACTATCAGAAAACCCGCGTGCAAGCTCAAATCGTGGACTGATAACCTGCGCTCCAGTTTTGTCAATGTAACCGAACTGATTACCAATTTTTACCCATGCCAAACCTTCTGAAAATGACCATGCCATGTCGTACTGTGGCTTAATGGCATATAATCCAAGCGGTGTAATAAAGCCCCACTTTCCTCCTTCTCGTACTGCTGCAAGTCCTTCAGAAAACCTTAGTCCATCTTCAAAGCGCCCGGGAATGACAATATCGCCCGTTTTATCCAAGTAACCGATATTTTTGCCAATGCGTACAGGCGCTAAATTTTCAGAAAAGTCCCATGCCGAAAGAAATTGTGGCTTGATGGCTTCTCGCCCTGTCGTGGCGTCAATGAAACCAAACTTTTCGCCATCCTCAACAACTAGTGCCATGCCCTCATGGACATCGCCAGCGTCTGTGTAAATTGGCTCTACAATTTTTTGTCCGGTCTGGTCAATGAAGCCGAACTTATCATTAAGCCGTATTGGTAGTAACTTTCCGTTAGGCTTGGGATTGGATTGACAAGCTGAAAGCGCTATACAAAGTACGCTCAAAGCAGTCCAGAAATGTCGCTGTAGCATAGTTCTGACGATTAGTTGAGTGAATAATTTACAGCTTTTAGCATTTCATAGAACTTTTCTACTGGATTGTGAGCGGCTTGGAGTTGGCGCATGACCAGCAACTTGCCAATTGGATAAGTGAGCATATATGTGCGATAGTCAGCATCGCGCAAGCGAGCAACCATGCGATGTAAGAGTGCATCTTCGCTTGGCAAAAATCGGCGAAGGTAAGCAAACACTGCCTCATCGCTAGCATGCTGCTCATGCATAAGTAGAGCGGCATTGATAAGGGGTCTATGACCTAATTCATTGAGTGTGCATAGAATTTGGGCATCACGCTCACTGAGGGGAGAATTATGTAAGTCGTGATGTGCATTCAGCCACGATACGGTGTGCATCGTATCGCCAATCATTATGTATTCGGCAGCCTCAGCAAGTCCTTCTGCAAGCAAACTGGCAGGTGTGCCAAGCAGACTGATAGAAAACTCATCGTACCCAAGCTGATTGACCAGCTCTGCTTCCTTGACAATTGCTTCGGTGTGATGACCGCAAAACACCTCATGTATCGTGGTGTGCAAAGCATTCCAAATTGTAGTAGGGATATCGATATTGAGTTCGTAGACCGAGCGAAAGTTGCCTTGATACCAGTGGTAGCCTGCCCAAGGTTTGTTTTGCACCAGACGCACTTCTACATAATTTTCAGGCAGTGGGAAAAGTTGATGAGCCCGTGCTTTTATCTCATTCAAAGCCACGCTAATAAAACGCTCAATGGCTTGAGCACTTAGCTCGAAGCGACTCCGCCAGCGCACAAAGCGCTCTGAGAGTGTGCCAGAGCCTTCCAAAAGGCGCTCGAGTGTCTCAATATGCTGCTGTAACTCCAACTCATCTTGCCAGCTGATGTGGTGGATACCTAAACACAACTGCGCTTCCTCACGAAAAGAAAACATGCGACCTAACTTTTTCTCTATCATCGTCTGCAAAGCCAGTGTTTGAGCATAAAGATACTGGGCGCGACTGTCTGAGATAGGCTCTAAGGCAGATAGAATGGCTTGGGCATGCTCATAGAGCTGTTCGAGAGCAAAAGGTGGTTCTTGAGCAATACGCTTGCGCAGTTGTGCCGCCTTTCCATATGCAGCATCGACCACGCCTTGCTGATACTTGTCAAAGCGCAGAGCAAGCTGCAAGTACTGCTCGACAATACCTGAATACAGTTCATTCATACTCGTTGTGCAAGAAGTTGTAAGATACGGTTTTGCCGTCTATTTTTTTCAGCCATACTAAAAAACCACATCAACAATGGGGTTTGTACTTGTTACAGGAGCTTCAACAGGCATTGGAGCAGAATTTGCGCGCCAATATGCGGCAAAAGAAAAATCACTCATTCTTGTGGCACGCTCACAAGATAAACTTAGTGCATTGGCTGAGGAGTTGCATCATAGGTTTGGCGTAGAAGTTAAGGTGTTTGCACAAGATTTGTCGCAGCCTGAAGCTGCAGAGCGAGTATTTGAATTTTGCAAATTGCAAGATGCACAGGTTGAGTTACTGATTAACAATGCTGGCGTGGGGTTGGCTAATAAATTTCAGCATCAACGGCTGGCAGAGATTGAGTCTATGATTCGTCTCAATGTGATGACGACGGTGAAGCTGACACATCTTTTTTTGCCCGGCTTTCTTAGTCGAAAGTCTGGCGGGGTGATTAATGTGGCGTCAGTAGCAGCCTTTCAAGGCACGCCGAATATGTGTGTTTATGCTGCCACGAAGGCTTTTGTGCTCTCCTTCTCGGAGGCTTTGGCTGAAGAACTCCGAGGCACTGGTGTGCGTGTAGTAGCGCTCTGTCCGGGTGGAACGGTTACGTCATTTTTCCAGAATGCTGGCTACAAGCAAGAGCGCTTCAGACTTCCACTTCAGACACCGGAAGCAGTGGTGAGAACAGGGATTGCTGCATTGGAGCGTGGTAGAGTCTCTGTTGTCTCAGGTTGGCTTAACAAGTTGTTAGTTTTTGCAGAGCGATTTACACCGCGCTGGCTCAACACCAAGTTGGCGGGTGTGTTTGTCGGGGAAATGTAGCTTATAGACCTAATCTGGTTCTGGTGCGACCATAGGAGTAGGTGATGCAAACTTGATTTCCAAATATCCATCTGCAAACATTTGAGCTTCTTGTGGTTCAAGTCCAGCTAATGAATCAGGCAGAACGATATCGCGATAGCGCGTGCCAACGCGCAAGGTCAGTGTAGCGCCCAAGCGAGAGAGTTGGATTTTGTCGGTCGGTGTAAAGGGTAGCTTGATGCGTAGCACAGCGCCATGTTCTTCTTGGCGAATAGAAAGTGGTCTTTCCTCATAGAGCAGTTTCGCTGGGTCAATATCGCCGTAGAGAATGTCAGCAAGTTGTCGCAATCGCTCAATGCCTGTTACTTCGCTTTTGAAGAGAGGAACTTTGAAAATAGGCATTGGTGAAAAGTCATTGACAATCTGTGCAAGATAGCGTTGTTGCGATTCATGCCACTCTGCGTAGTAGCCATCTTTGGCTTCATCAGGAATGATGCGATTGACAATTGCTGCATCGACATGCATGCCATAGAGATTGAGGTAGGTCATGGCACGCTGCGATTCTGCAATGACCATTTTTTCCGGATTCATGACAAGCCGAACAGATGTGGTGGCTTTCTTGTCCATTATTTCGCGAATGTCCTTAAGACGGTCGAGCGACCTATCCCACATGGCTGCAACATGCTCAGGGGCGACGATTTTATCCAATCCGGGTGTAACCTTCGAGATAGGTCGCAATACAGGTGCCATAATAAACTTTTCAATCACACGTGTTACCTTCAAAAGCCATGCTAAAACCTCGGGCAAAGAAAGAAGTCGTAGCGTCTCGCCAGTAGGCGCCATGTCGACCACTACGACATCATATTCTCCTTTCCCGTAAAAATCGCGCAGGCGCAGAAGACTGAAAAGTTCAGCCATGCCGGGAACGGAAGCAAGTTCACCAGCAATGGTTTGGTCAGCTCCGAGTGTCATCAGAAGGTTAGCAATAAAATCACGAATAGCGCCCCAGTTCTCATTCAACTCCACATAAGGATCAATTTCAATGGCGCTCAAGCGCGGCAAAACGCGTTGAACCTTGCCAGACAAAGGCACACCCAGCGAATCAGCAAGGCTGTGCGCAGGGTCAGTCGACATTACCACGGTATTGTAGCCTCGCTCAGCACACTTGATAGCCGTCGCCGCCGCTGAGCTGGTCTTACCAACGCCGCCCTTACCAGTAAAAAAGATAATCCTCATCGAAAAAGACTTGTGCTTGCTAAAACAACTGCAAAGTTAGAGCATCTTTAGTGACTTTAAAATAAAAAAAGGCACACTGGTGTTACCCAGTATGCCCCCCCTCATCACCCAAAACACAAGATAACCTGTGGTTATCTCTGACAAGCAAAGCATTCAAAAGGTGTGCCAAACTTAATTTTGCGTTTTTTCGCATTTTTTTGAAGATTCTGACATTACGAAATTGGATGCTATTACATTTTGTAATGGCGGAAGCGTTACAAAAGGTAATGTCCTAGGCTTCTAGGCATAGATTCCTCTTAGCTTTAAGGTTCTGGCAACTTTGTCTATAGCCAGAATATAGGCGCCAATGCGAAGGGTTTGGTTGTATTTGATAGCGGTTTGATAGACGGCTTCGAAGGCATTGCGCATAGCACGCTCTAAGCGACGATTGACACGCTCCAACGACCAGAAATAACCCTGTCGGTCTTGAACCCACTCGAAGTAACTTACAGTAACACCGCCAGCGTTGGCCAAAATGTCGGGCACAGTCTGAATGCCTCGGTCAGCGATGATTGGTTCAGCATCAGCGGTCATAGGACCATTTGCTCCTTCGACAATGAGGCGACATTGTAATTTGTGTGCGTTGCGTGTAGTGATTTGGTCTTCTTTTGCGGCAGGCACAAGCACATCGCAGGGCAGTTCCAGCAATTCCTCGTTGGTAATATGGTCCCCATCAGGATAGCCCTCTAGGGAGCGATGCTTGCTAACATATTCTATCGCTTTGGGAATATCATGCCCGTTGGGGTTATAGTAACCGCCAGAGATATCGCCAATGCCGACGATTTTGCAGCCTTGCTCGTAGAGCAATTTTGCAGAGACCGAGCCCACATTGCCAAAGCCCTGCACCACCACACGAGAGCTTGTAGGCGACATACCCAGCTTATCCATAGCGCAAAGCGTGCAAATCATCACGCCGCGTCCTGTAGCTTCTCGGCGCCCCAGCGACCCACCCAAAATCACAGGCTTGCCTGTTACAACAGCCGTTTCAGTGCGTTGAACATGCATGGAGTAGGTATCCATAATCCACGCCATAGTTTGCTCGTTAGTGTTCATGTCAGGGGCAGGGATGTCTTTATCGGGTCCAAACACAGACATCAAGTTGGCAGTGTAGCGGCGAGTAATTTTTTCAATTTCAACTTGAGTAAGTGTAGATGGGTCACACTTTACAGCGCCTTTTGCACCGCCAAACGGCAAATTCAAAATGGCGCACTTCCAAGTCATCCATGCGGCAAGGGCTTTGACTTCATCGAGCGTTACATCAGGCGCGTAGCGAATACCGCCCTTCGACGGTCCCAGCGTATCGTTGTGAATCACACGGTAGCCTTCAAATACCTCAATCTTTCCATTATCCATCTGAATAGGAATTGAGACAATAATTTGCTTCACTGGGGTTTTGAGGTATTGATAGACACCTTCCTCGAGCTGCAAAATTTCAGCGGCAATGTCGAAGCGCGCCATCATGGATTCAAAAGGATTTTCCTTGCTTTTTATTGGCGCAGGTTCTTTGTACAGGTCTTTGGAAATGCCCATAGTAGGTTAGAAGAAATGAATTTGAAAAGAGAGAAGTTTAAACCGACAGGAAAAAATTGACTGTATGAGAGAACGCCCGATAAAAAAGCAACACTCTGTTTCACAAAGCTCATTGTCATAGATAAATTGGGCTGTGAAGTTACAAAAACAGGTATGAAAACAAAATTCCAAATCGGTGCCTAATTGGAAAATTATAGGCAAGCTTTATGCAAGCTCAATCAATTTTTGCAAATTGCATATACCAAACTTAAAAATCGTTTGCGGTATGTCAGTACAAGAAAACGGTCATCATCACGATGGCAAACAGCAACGCTTTCCGCCGGGCACTCACGGCGACAGCTTAGAGCACCCCACAGGCATTCAAGAATTTCACTTGCTTCATGCAGAGGACCCATCAAAGATTTTCTTTACAGAAGAGGATAAGAAGAAAATTCAGGAATTTGTCTCGCGTTATCCTGCAAAGGAATCAGCTGTGATGCCAGCCTTGTGGTATGCGCAAGAAAAATTCGGTTGGCTATCAATAGAGGCAATAAATCTTGTGGCTGATACCATTCCAATGCCGCGCGCAGATGTGCAGGGCGTGGCAAGCTTCTATACCATGTACTGGAAAAAGCCAATGGGCAAAACCCACTTGGCAATTTGTACCAACATTTCTTGCATGCTCTGTGGAGCATACGAGCTCTACAACTATATCAAAAAGACCTACGGCATTGGCAACGGCGATGTAACTCCTGACGGGTTGCTCTCACTCGAAGAGGCAGAATGCTTGGGCAGTTGTGGTACAGCGCCCGTGATGCAGGTCAACAACTATGAGTATATAGAAAATCTTTCGCTCGAGAAGTTAAAAGACTTTCTCAAATCACGCGGCTTGTAGTATAGTAGTAGCTCATTTTCTCAAAGCTAAAGAAAAAAGAGCATGAACAACGCAGCGCCATCCAAAGTGCAAATTCTTACTCAGGTCATCAAGCGGGATAAGTCAGTTGTCCCGTTTGACCAAAGCAAAATTACCAATGCAATTTTCAAGGCTGGGCAAGCCACAGGCGAATTTGGTACGGAAGTCGCCCAGCACCTTAGCGATGAGGTGGTTAAAATCCTCGAGCAAAAATTTGAGACCGAGCCGCCTACAGTGGAGCAAATTCAAGATATTGTAGAAACTGTGCTCATCAAGGAAAATTGGGCGAAGACAGCAAAAGCCTACATTCTTTATCGTAATGAACGAGCACAAATTCGCAAGCAGAAAAAGCCAGTTCCGCCTGAAGTGCGAGAATTGGCACAAGAGAGCAAAAAGTATTTTCGCCATCCACTTTCAGAATTGATTTACTATCGCACCTACTCTCGCTGGTTGCCTGATAAGGAGCGGCGTGAGACTTGGATAGAAACTGTCGATCGCTACATCAACTTCATGCGTGAAAATTTGGGTGGCAAACTTACAGCACAAGAGTATGCTGAGCTGCGTGATGCTATTTTGAAGCAAGAGGTCATGCCCTCGATGCGACTTCTCTGGAGTGCAGGTGAAGCGGCTCGCAAAACAAATGTTGCGGCTTACAACTGCTCCTACATTGCACCTGAATCGCTGCGGGACTTTGGCGAAATCATGTACATCCTGATGTGTGGCACAGGAGTTGGGTTTTCCGTCGAGCAACAGACCATTCACAAACTGCCACAAATCAAACGGCAGACAGGCAAAAAGCGCTCAACTTTCGTCATTGAAGATAGCAAAGAAGGATGGGCAGATGCCTTTGTCTACGGCTTAGAAGCATGGTTTAATGGCGAAGATGTAGCATTTGATTACTCACGAATTCGACCGCAAGGAGCACGGCTAAAGACCATGGGCGGTCGCGCCTCTGGTCCTGAACCGCTTCGAGCGCTGTTGAATTTTAGCCGTGAGCGAATTTTGATGCGTCAAGGTCGACGGCTCAGCACGCTCGATGTGCATGACATCATTTGCAAAATTGGCGAGGTGGTTGTGATGGGTGGTGTGCGCCGCAGTGCCCTGATTTCACTATCGGATTTGGATGATGTCGAAATGCGACATGCTAAGGACGGTGCGTTTTACATTTCACATCCGCATCGCGCCATGGCAAACAATTCAGCCATCTACAACGAAAAGCCGACGGTAACTGAATTTCTCGACGAGTGGCTCTCACTTATCAAGTCAGGAAGTGGCGAGCGGGGTATTTTCAATCGTTCCACCATTCTTGAGCAACTGCCTGAACGCCGCCGAGAAACCTTTGCCAACTATCTTTCTACCTGCGGCACCAACCCCTGTGGTGAAATCATTTTGCGTTCAAAGCAATTCTGCAATCTCTCCGAAGTGGTCGCCCGCGCTGAAGATACCCGAGAAACTTTGCTACGCAAAATTCGCTTGGCAACTATTCTAGGCACCTATCAGGCAACACTGACCAACTTCCCTTATCTTTCACCAGAGTGGAAAAAAAATTGCGAAGAAGAGCGCTTGCTGGGCGTCTCTATCACAGGGCAATGGGACTCGCCTGCCGTGCGCAACGCTGAAACCTTGCAAGCCTTAAAGGCAGAAGCAATCAGGGTCAACGAAGAGTATGCTAAGCGGTTTGGAATTCATGCTTCTACATGTGTCACTTGTGTAAAACCGTCGGGCACGGTGTCGCAGCTGGTTGATGCATCCTCTGGCATGCATCCACGCCATTCACCATACTACATTCGCCGCATTCGTATTTCTGCCAGTGACCCTCTGTTCAAGATGCTCAAAGACCAAAAGTTCCCATACAAGCCCGAAGTCGGACAAGTCGACGGCATGGCAACGACATATGTGTTAGAATTTCCTGTCAAGGCGCCAGAAGGGGCAATCTTCCGAGATGACCTGACAGCAATCGAGCAACTTGAATACTGGAAACTGGTCAAAACGCATTTTACTGAACATAATCCATCTGTTACGATAAGTGTCGGCGAAGATGAATGGCTGGAAGTGGGAAACTGGGTGTATAAGAATTGGGAGATAATTGGTGGACTATCCTTTTTGCCGCGCACCAATCATGTATATGCTTTGGCGCCCTACGAAAGTATTTCAAAGGAGCGATACGAAGAGCTCGTTGCCAAGCTACCCAAAATCGATTTCTCGGAAATTGTCTGCTACGAAGAGGCTGATGAAACACAAGGCGCAAAAGAATTGTCGTGTGCTGCTGGCAGTTGCGACTTCTGATGTAGAATCAGGTTTAGAGCATGATTTGAAAAAGAGCGAGAAAGTTTGTAGTATAGTTCGGTTTCGTGAGCAAGTTTGCGGGCGTAACTCAACTGGTAGAGTGCAACTTTCCCAAAGTTGAAGTTGCGGGTTCGAGTCCCGTCGCCCGCTCCAGAAAACCCATCTGTTTCCCATTGTTCTACAGACTGCATCCATGCACGCACATATCTTTCGAAGCGATTCATTACCTGATTTTTTCATAATTGGCTTAAGAATGACAAGAAAAAGTTGAATTTTGGAAAAATGTTTAATGGAATACTAGGGTAACAAAGCGAGAAGGCGCATAGGGGCGGAGTAGAAAAAGATGGTAAAGTGTTTACTTAGCATAGCTTGTGAATGAAAGGCTGGGTTGATGCAGTAAGGGTAGATGAACTGCTGAGAGAGGATGCGCTTGCAGGTACACTTTTTCCTGTAAAAACAGTAAAAATGTTCCACGTGGAACATTGGGTGTGTGGATTTCAATGTTGAAATCTTTTTCTGACCATGACAGACTACGACGTCATTGTAGTTGGGGCTGGGCATGCTGGCTGTGAAGCCGTGCTAGCGGCTGCCCGAATGGGTCAGCGATGCTTGCTGGTGACCATGGACTTACTTGCCATTGCACGAATGTCTTGCAATCCTGCCATTGGTGGGGTAGCAAAAGGACAGATAGTGCGCGAAATTGACGCACTTGGTGGAGCAATGGGCAAGGTAACCGATGCAGCTGGCATTCAATTCCGAATGTTGAACCGTAGCAAGGGTCCAGCGATGTTTTCCCCGCGTGCGCAGTGCGACCGAGTGCAATACTCAATTGAGATGCGCAAGCTAATTGAGAAAGAACCGCTCATTGACTTGCGCCAAGATATGGTCACCGGTGTGCGTGTAGAAAATGGAGTAGTCAAAGCTGTAATTCTACGGGGGCGCCAAGAAATCACGGCAAAAGCGGTGGTCTTGACCAATGGCACATTTCTCAATGGCAAAATCCATGTTGGCTTAAAGAACTATTCTGGGGGTCGCACCATGGCAGAGCCGGCAGCAACGGGTCTGACCGAGTGCCTTGTTGAACTGGGTTTCACGGCTGGACGGTTCAAGACTGGCACACCACCGCGCATTGATGCCAGAAGTGTGGATTACAGCAAAGTCGAAGTCCAACCACCAGATGAAGTCATCAAACCTTTCTCATTCGACACAGATGAAGCCGAATTTCAGAAAAAGCGGCAGATTTGCTGCTATATCACTTATACCAATGAGGAAACTCATCGTGTGATTGAGTCAGGGTTTGACCAATCTCCGATGTTTCGCGGAATAATTACTGGAGTGGGACCGCGGTATTGCCCCTCGATTGAAGACAAAGTCTATCGATTCCGCGACAAGGACCGGCATCAGATTTTCCTTGAGCCAGAGGGCTTTGAGACCAACGAGATGTATGTTAATGGATTTTCTACATCGCTGCCTGAGGAAATTCAGCTAAAGGGATTGCGCACGATAGCTGGATTAGAGAAAGTCAAAATGATTCGTCCGGGCTATGCGATTGAGTATGACTATTTCCATCCGCATCAGCTTAAGCCGACTCTGGAGACAAAGCGCGTAAGGGGACTATTTTTCGCTGGGCAAATCAATGGCACTTCGGGCTACGAGGAAGCGGCAGCGCAAGGATTGATAGCAGGAATCAACGCGGCACTCTATGCTCAGGGTGGGGGAGAGTTTGTGCTGCGCCGCGATGAAGCCTACATCGGAGTGCTTATCGACGACCTTATCACAAAGAGCACCGATGAACCTTACCGCATGTTCACATCCCGTGCAGAATATCGTATTCTTTTGCGTCAGGATAATGCCGACCGCCGGTTGCGTGAAAAAGGATATCAGTTAGGATTGGTAAAGCCTGATGCCTACCAAAAATTTTTGCGGAAAAAGTTGGAGATTGAACAGGTGCTCAAGTGCCTGAGTGAAGAGCTTGTACAGGCGGCAGACATCAATCCAGTGATTGAACAGTTAGGCGGTTCACCGTTCCGCAAAAGTGAGCGCGCTATTGATGTGCTACGTCGGCAAGAGATGACGCTGCAGCGAATGCTGGATGCTTTGCCAGAACTTCGCCAAAAAATAGAAAGCATCTCTACCAATCCTAGCGTCTATGAGCAAGTGGAACTGGATGTCAAATACGAAGGATACATCCGCCGTGAGTTGCAGCAGGCAGAAAAGCTGGCTCGGCTTGAAGAAGTAACTATTCCACCGACATACGATTTCGATTGTGTCAAAGGGCTGTCGTCGGAAGGGCGAGAAAAGCTCAAGAAGATAAGACCGACAACGATTGGTCAGGCATCGCGCATCTCAGGGGTGACTCCAGCCGATGTTTCCATTTTAATGGTGCATCTTGGACGATGACCTTCACCCGTTGAAGAAAACTGAAAAGCTCAGATGTTCCACGTGGAACAATTTTCCACATCGGTGGAAAAATTAGCTGGTTTGTGGTGCATTCAGCAAGTATCTTTGTATTCATCCAAATTTTCTGATTATGCCTAACGCTCATGAAGAGAAAGCAGCCGAAGAGCGCATAGAATCGCTGGCACAAAGCGCGTTAGCCAATGAGTTGCTCTATGGCAAAGACCGTGAAGAGCATATAGTTGCTGCACATCAGATTTCGGATAATCAGATTCGGCTCTATAAGCGCGAAGCAGGCGAAATTACATTTCGCGATGAGCCATTCTATCCGTTTTTCTTTCTTGCCAGTCCAGGACTGCTTAGTGGGTTCAAAGCTGAAGTGGGCGGCGGGTTTTGGCTGAAAGAACTGGAAGGAAATAACTACTACAAATATCTGGCAATTTTCAAAAGCTGGAAAGATTATCGAGCGGCGATTGACTATGCAACCAACATGAAACGCAAACTTTCATGCGACGAAAATGGCTACACCCAAGACGAGGATGGTGACCGACGCATTGAGGAAATTTACTCGAAGGCAGATGCCGTCTCGCAATACTTGTTCCAGACTGGCAAGACGCTGTTCAAAAACATGACCTTCCGAGACCTGCGCCGCATGCAACTCGATATCGAGACCTACTACGACAAAGAGGCACAGCAGCTATCGGGAATTCACATCGGACGAGAGAAAATTATCATCATTGCCCTTTCAGATTCCACGGGATGGGAAGAAGTCTTGCACATCAAGGCGCAGTCAGAGCGAGAAATGCTGGCACGTCTGGTCAAGCTCATTCAAGAACGAGACCCTGATGTCATCGAAGGTCATAACATCTTCAGCTTCGACTTGCCCTACATACAACGCCGTTGTGAAATAAATGGTATAAAATTTGCCGTAGGACGCGATGGAAGCACGCCACGCAGTTATCCTGCTAGCATTCGCTTTGCAGAACGAACAATTGAATATCCTTACTGTGAAATTGCTGGACGGCATGTAATCGATACACTCTTTCTGGTGCAGTGGTTCGACATGGCTAAGCGCGCCATGCCCAGCTATAGCCTGAAAGAATGTGCCAAATACTTCGGGTTTGCTAGCGAAAACCGCGTCTATATTGACCACAAAGATATTGCGGAAACATGGGATAAGACTCCAGACAAACTGCTTGCCTACGCCCTTGATGATGTGCGCGAAACGGGCAAACTCTCCGAACTTCTCTCGGGAAGCAATTTTTACATGACCCAAATGATGCCATTCAGCTACGCACAAGTCTCACGCATGGGACCGGCGGCAAAAATTGAAGCCCTCTTTGTGCGAGAATACCTACGCCAAAAAAGGTCTATTCCACGTCCGCAGCAGGGGCAGCAGGAAAGCGGCGGCTACACCGAAGTGTTTCTCAAAGGCATTTTGGGTCCAATCGTCTACGCCGATGTCGAGTCGCTCTATCCAAGCATCATGCTCGCCTACAACGTTTGTCCAGCAAGTGATGAACTTAGACTGTTCCCAAAAATTCTCACAGACCTCAAAAACCTACGCCTGGAAGCCAAAGGGCGAATGAAAGCCGCAAAAAAAATCGGCGATAAAAACAGTGCAGACCTCTACGATGCTATGCAAAATTCCTTCAAGATTTTGATTAACGCCATGTATGGCTATCTGGGCTTTCGCGCAGGAATTTTCAACGACTACAGCGAGGCAGACCGCGTGACCACTACAGGACAGATGATTGCCAAGAAAATGATTGCCGAATTTGAAAAACGCGGTTGCCGCATCGTGGAAGTCGACACCGATGGAATCTACTTCATCCCGCCGCCGAATGTGCGCACTGAAGAAGAAGAAGCCAATTTGGTCAAAGAGGTGTCGGCAACCATGCCTGAAGGCATCACGATTGCATATGATGGGCGCTTCAAGAAGATGGTTTCCTACATGAAGAAAAATTACCTGCTGCAAAGCTACGATGGCAAAATCAAAATCAAAGGCTCTTCGCTTGTAAGCCGGAGTGCCGAAAAATTTGGACGAGAGTTTGTGCGCAAAGGCTTCGAGTGCTTGCTCAACGAAGACATTGCAGGATTGCATGAACTCTATGTTCAAACGCGAGAGCGCATCATCAACAAAGAAATGGATGTGTCGGAGTTTAGCCGCACCGAAACGCTCAAGAGCAGTGTGGAAGAGTATCAACAAGAAGTTCGAGCAGGCAAGCGAAACAAGGCAATCACTTACGAAATTGTCATCAGAAATAAACTATCGGTCAGCAAAGGCGACCGCATCACCTACTATGTAACTGGGTCGGGCTTGTCAGGCAACTACGCCGAACGTGGCAAATTAGCCAGCGAGTGGAATCGAGACAAGCCCGACCAAAACGTGGACTTCTATCTCAAACGCTTGGATGAGTTTGCCGAAAAATTCCGTGACTTTTTCAAGCCAAGCGACTTTAGCCGAATCTTCTCAGCTGATGAGCTGTTTGGTTTTTCACCAGATGGCATTGAAATCATCAAAGAAATTCAACACCGCGATACGGCAGAGATTGAAGAAGAAATTCCGTTCTAATCAAAAAACCATGCGCGCTGAAAATTGATACTGCGTCGGAATGCCTGCCGAGCGGTATTGAATTGGGTCGCCGGGGCGACCGACTTGCGCGCGATTGGTCTGCGTCGCATTGGCAAAGTAGCCGCTGTAGTTGATGGCATTGAACACATTGAAAATGTCGGCGCGCAATTCCACACCAACATCACCGAAGGAAATAAGATGCGACACACTCAAATCAAGTTGAGCAAAGCCGGGCAAGCGTTCGCCATTGCGCGGCACGCCCGGATAGCGGTCTAAGTTGCCAGCAAAGCCATCGCCATACTGCGGTCCATGACCGTAAAAACCAGCATAGTCTTGCGCGTTGCTCACACCAGGCGGTGCAACGGCATTGCTTAGTGCAACAGTGCGATTGATTGGCTGACCAGATTGAAGTAGCAAGTTTAGTGAAAGTGTGGTCCCAAAATCAAAGCGATATGCGCCCGTCAATGCTAATACATGCCGTCGGTCATTGACTGCAAAGCCCCATTCATTCTGAAATTCATTAGCGTCCATGGCGCGAAAGTTAATGTCGTCCGTATTGTTCAAGTTCCATGAGAGCGTGTAAGCCAATTGAAAGGCATAGTTGTTCGAGAATGCCTTTTTGAGCGTCAGCAAAATGCCATAGTATTCGCTGCGCCCTTCGGTTTCACTGACGGTGATTTGACGAGCACCGCCTACTACAACCCCAGCTGGGCGCGAAGCATCCGCATCGGAGATTGGGCGCGGTGAAGCAGTTGCGGCAAAAGGTGTAGTGGCATACGGTGTTGGCGCATTGAGGTCACGCAAGCGCACCAAATTTTGTCCAAGTAGTATCACGCCATCGAGCGAAAGCATGAGGTCGTTTGTGAGCTGACGCTGCACGCCAAGCGAGAATTGGTGACTGAACGGATTTTGCAACCCATTTGGATTTTGAATACGCAATTCTCGTGGAGGCAGCGTGTTTACATTGGCGCGAAGTTCATCAGCCGTTTTGCCGCGCAGAAATTCAGGCGCGTCGCGACCGATAAAGGTTGCCGTCACATTGCCATCAAAAGTTAGGGCGTCTAAGTCTGCGTCAGCGGGAATAATGCCGCGCTGCTGCAACAGTCGCAGTTGCTGCAAGAAAGCTGGGGAACGGCTGGAAAACTGTAGCGCATCGCTCTGAATGGCATAGAGAATGCGCTCGTAGAAAATTCCGTAGCCGCCGCGTATGACTGTCAGCCCATCTTCGGTAGCAAGCCAGTTGAAGGAAAGGCGCGGCGCAAGATTGTTCCAATCGTAAGTGTTGCTCCCAGCTCTCGAGAGGTTATCAAAATCCCAGCGCAGTCCCAAGTTCAGCGTCAGGCGCGGCGAAACATTGTAGCTATCTTCGACAAAGAGTGCTAAGAGCGTTTGATTGGCACCAAAACTTTCAGGACGCACCTCCACACTGTATGAAAGCACTTCAACATCGCGTGGAATATCAGCAAGTGAAAAGGTAGAGCGTCGTGCAAACTGGGCATCATTGCGCAGTCGCACGGTATAATTGCCGCTTGGATTGCCGCCGCCAAATAGCCGATGCGTCGAGGAAAGCAGGTCAATCCCAGCACGCAAGGTATGCTTGTCATCTATCACTGTAGTGAAGGTTGTAGCAGCTTGCCAAGTTTGTTCAAGCTGGTCGAAAGTGAAACCGGGATGACCAACGATGCCAAGCAGTTCATTTTTGCCAAAGCCACCATCTAAGGTGTCAGAGAAAAGCACAACTTGCGGTTGAGCCCCTTCTTTGGGACGAGCATAGTTCCAGTAGAATTGGCTATACTGCACGCGCGTTTCACTAAAGAGACGAGGAGTGATAATCCAAGTGTGCTTGGTTGCCAGAAGCAAAGCATTTCGGTCTTGAATGCTTCCAGCGCTGGGCTGCACGGCGCCGCCACCAGCATTATCGAGCCCAACGATGCCAACGTTTGCACGCAGTGAAGTTTGATGCGCCGAATTCCACTTGTGGTCAATCTTGCCTGTAAAGAGGTAGCTGTAATTTTGCGAACGGACAACTGCGTTGGCAGCAGGCGTTCTGATGATGTTATCAATTCCGTCTTGAGTGAGTTCTGTGTTGAAGAAAAAGAAGGTCTGATTGAGCACGATTGGTCCAGAAAGCGACAGCCCAACTTGGTTGCGGTTGAACCCATTCCGAATGGGATTGCCATTTTCATCAAGGGGCGAAAAGGCATTAGGTGCATCAATGATGGCACCGGGACGAGAGTAGTAGAAGACTTCACCTTTGAATTCATTGGTGCCGCTTTTGGTCGTGATGTTGACAATTCCGTTGGCAGTACGCCCAAACGCCGCGCTGTATGAATTCGTCAGCACAGCAACATTTTGCGCAATGCCAATTGGCACATCAAACTTCTGCCCGCCTAAAAATCGCTCGTTGTTGTCGAATCCATCGATAAGGTAGTTTGTGTAAAGAGAGTTCTGTCCGTTGATGCTCACATTGGGCGCTTCAGGGAAGTAGCCTGTGGCAGGCGCAACGCCGGGCAAAAAGTAAAGTTGGTTTGAAATTTTGCGTCCATCTGTGGGAATGGTCTGAATTTGAAATTCACTCACATATGAAGAGACTTCCGCATCCGAGCGGTTAATCTGCGGCGCAAAGTCCGCTACCACGGTAACTTCGTCGGAGGCGTAGTCTTTCAGGTCGAGTGTGATGAATCGCCGTTCATCGGCACGTAGCACAATGTCGGTGATGATTGCCTTTTTGAACCCACTGGCTTGAGCTTGAAGCGTGTAACTGCCCGCAGTCGGAAGCGACACAAAACGAAACGTCCCATCTGCGCCGCTAACCGTGCTTTGGGTGATACCCGTTTTAACATTTGTCAGAGTCAGGGTTAGTCCTGCGATAGCTTCACCGCGGCTGTCGCGAACGACGCCTTCAACTATTGCTGTGCCTTGTGCATGCAGGCATAACGGGAAAAGCCATAGAGAAAAAACAGCAAAGTATTTCAAAAAAGTCATCTTCATAGTGCATGAATGAGGATGAAAGTTTTAGGAAAGTTTTGCTTGTGCTATTGGTCAAGAGCCACTCCAGTTGTGGCGCAATGCGAAGAGATGTTAAGGCAGAAGAACTGGCGGAGCGTGTTTGAGTGGCAAGTGTAGGCGCTTTGCAGAGCAGGGCACACGGAAATGCGTGAGGTAGAAAAGCGGACGCTGCATGAACTGCACAAAGGCAAGTAGCATGAGCGCATAAGACGCATGCCGGCGCGCAACATGAAGCAAGTCAGCTACGCGGTCTAAATCAACGAGCGGTGGTAGCCACGCTGCAGAGCCGCCAAGTGCAGCGATAGCCCGATGCAAATCCTGTTGCACAAATGATGTATGCCATCGGCAAGCATTGCAAAGCATGCCGAAGTGTGGCAAGGCAGTGCGCCGCACACCAATGAGATAAACTCCGCCATCGACAGAATTGCCAAAAACAAAAGGATGCTGTGCTAACTCTGAAAAGGCTTGTTCAAGTAGCGTGCGACAAAGTTCAGGAGTGTCGTTGCCAATGACGAGCACTTCATCGTAGCCCAAAGCGAAGGCATCAGCAAGAGCATGTTGCAGGCGCTCATTAAAATTTTGCCCACGTTGAAGCAAAAAGTGAGCGGCACTGGAAAATTCTGGTGCAGGCTTATCCGCAGCAATCAGCAACTCAGCTTGAGTGCACTGCGCTACATCAATGGTATGAGCAATGAGACGGCGATACAGCTGCTGATGCTGCAAGTAGGAAAGACCACGAAAGCGTTTGGCTTTGATTTCGCTTTCAATAGCACGAGTAAAGAGAAGTATAGCTCGCCGTGCAATCATGACTGAGAACTATCACTCGATGAATGTAAAGACGGTGGCAGCTCGAGAGTCACAAACTGCTGCGATGGAAAAGTATGCAGATTTAGGTGCGGCTCACTGAAGTTGGGCTTGAAGTGCTCATAGTGTTTTTCGAAAAATTCATCGCACCAGAGGCAGATGTTGCCGAGCGCCTGTGCGCGAGATTTGGCATAGTCTTCAGATATGCCTTTGTAGAGTCCCATCTTAAAAGGTTCGCCGTCGTTAAGGGCTTGCCACATAGGATGCTGGATAACGGTTTCAATAGCAGCGTTGAGGTCTTCGTAACGCAAGTCAGCAATTGGCATGCGAGTGCCGGGGCAACAAGGATAGAGGTTGTAGAGTTGAACGGCAACTTCTTGCATGGCATCCTCTTTGCCGCCTGCAAAGCCGCGCGCCCCAGAAGGAATGGCGCAAAAGTTATGCAAGGGGCGACGCAGCATCACATTGGTTTGAACAGCGCGTCCACGCGCCCAGTTACCGCCAATCCAAAAGTCTTCATTAGCGCCCCACATGGAAAATGTCGGTATCGGCTTGGTCAGCCTTGTTTTAGAAATCAAGGCGCCTTCGTTATCGAAAATCATGCCCTTTGCTTCTAACATAGATTTCAGCAGTTCTGCCCGCGCCCCCTTGTGCTTGTGAAAACGGTCGATCGACGCAATATCGATGCGAGTAACATGGTGAGCAAGAATCTCATCTAAAATCTCTGACGTAAGCAAGTCGCCATTGGTTTGAAGCATGTATTGTGTGTGCTCACCGTATTTGTCGTAGAGTGCGTCGAGGCAAAAATAGAGCAACTTGCGATTGACAAGCGGCTCGCCGCCAGAGAGCACAATCCGCAACGGCGCATCTTCAAGCGGAGGAAAATGCTCTATCACGGCACGCGCTTCAGGTATGGTGAGCTCAACGGCTTTTGGACGAGAACTGTTGTAGCAATGGTCGCAACGGTCGTTGCAGTTGTGCGTGATAACCCAATAGAGCGAATCAAGCGGCATACGACTTATCAGATAGGTGGTAAGCTAAATTCAAATTTAGGGAAATGTCTCAAACCCGAAAAACGCCTTCTCTGCGAAAGCCAAAAAAAGTAACTTTGCCCGCAGCGCAATACACGCATGGCAGAGTTACCTCTCCGTATTCAAACACATTTTGAAATGGAAAAAATTTGTCAAACCTGCTACAGTCAGCGAGTGGTCAGTGTCATTGCCAAAACTGGCGAATACTGTGTGATAGAGATTTCAAACCGGCGCCAGTTGGGACCGGTGCCAAAGGAAATGAACATCGGTGGCGATGAGTACCTTGAGTTTTGCTACTGTTTAGATTGTGGTCAGTTGCAGGGGATATTCCCAGTGCCGCCGATAGCGTTAGAGCAATCAGGTTGAAAGCGACGCCGAGTGTTCTAAAACTTCCCAAGTGTGGTCGGCAAGCAGGCGCACTTTTGCAACAAACTCGAGAGACTGAGCAGAGCGACCCCATTCATGCGGTGCCACCAGCGAAAGAAAATCCTCGCCATTTGGTCGGCGATAGAGGTAATAGACATGCGAGATAACAGGTTCAAAAGACATCTTGGCACGGTAGATGCGTTCTGAAATTTCCACACGTTTTTTGATAGCATTGGCTTGCTCGGCAAGCAATTTCATTTGCTCATAGAGCTGTGCCATCTGCATATCGGTCTGCTGATACATAGCGGCTACCGCCCGACCTTTGACCTTGCCCATGTCTTCAGGTTTGACCAGCGCGCTACCCGAGGTATGCGCATAGGGCAAAAGTCCGGGTATGTCGGTTGTGCGGTCTTTCAGACGCTCTAAATCAATTTTGGAAAGGTCAATCTCGTTTTCTTTCATAGCAAATTGCGACCGAAAAAATTAAGGATGCAAAATAAACCAGTTGCTTAAACGGCAAGGTGTGCAAACAAATTCCACCTATTGAGTGCAAAAAAGTGTTATCTTTGTGAATAACCTTACAACTTCATTTTGCTATGCAAATCATTGACACACAGCCAACACCAAATCCAAATGCCCTAAAGTTCATTGTCAATGGAACCTTTCCACCAGGCTCTCATGCTTTCATGTCTGCCAAAGAAGCCGAAAAAGACCCTTTGGCGAAAGAAATTTTCGCACTCGGCGATGTAACCTCCGTCTTTTACATGAACAACTTTTTAACTGTCAGCAAAACGCCAACAGGCGACTGGAATAAGCTACGCGACGGCATCTTTGCCGCGGTAGCCAAAATTTAATACTGAAAATGCAAGCTGAACACATTGGCTGACCCCAACTGATTGAAAAACGGCACGAAGGCATAATCGAGCGTGAAACTGCTCCACTTTACGCCTGCGCCTGCCGAGAGAGCTCGCGAATCATTGCCGACGATAAGACCAGCGCGTATCCAAAAAAAGTTACGAAACTCAAACTCGGCGCCAATTTTTAGCTGCGTGATGTCAGAAAATACGGTTACGATGTTGGCTTCGAGCAACAGGCGGCTGTCAATCGGAGAAAGAGACCACGAGTAGGCGGCGCCAGCACGAAGCAAGGTCGGAAGTCGAGAAGCCTCGCTGGCTAATTCATTCATGGAGCCGATGTGTTGCAAAGCCGCGGCAAGTCGAAGTTCAGGGGAGAGCAGAAGAGCGCCTGAAATATCGAGAGCCACGCCCACAGCATCATCGATGAAAATGCGCTCGTAGAGAAATTTACCCGTTAATGCTATGGTCAATTGCTCATTGAGTGAATAGGCATAGGATGCACTTAGTGCAAGGTTTTGTGCTGCAAATGTGCCTTCGGGCGATTCAGTGGCGCGTGTGCGAATGGGAATATCACTAACGGTCAGCCACAGGAGCGCAACGCCCAGTGCGCTATTGCCATAGTTGAAATTTGCGGCAGCATAACTGGAGTAAGTATCCAAAAGCCACAGGCTCTGCGACAGCGCGATGCTGGAAGTTTCGCCAGAGTTGAGTAGTGCGGCGTTGTAGTAATTAGCAGCGGCGCCGCGTGCAGAAGCAACGCCAGTATTTGCCATGGCTTGCTCACGTGCGGTGGTGCCAACCTGCAAAAAAGTTAGTCCCGTTTGGGTATATGCAGACGAAGGTAGGACGGAAAAGAGCAGGGCAAAAAAAATCAGAATGTAGCGCGGCATAATTTCCAAGTAAAATGAAAAGGGCTTACGATGAGTGTAAGCCCCAGAAGATAACCAGTGGAACAACTGCCATGCAATGGCATTACTTGTCATCTCGGCTAGCGTCTAAGAGAATGCGTTTTTCCTCGCTGGTGAGCGATTCGTATCCAGAGCGAGAGATTTTATCGAGAATTTCATCGATGCGGTCCTGCGTGATGCGACGATTCGATGAAGAGCGAGAAGATGATGTGCGAGACACATTGGTAGTGAAGGTTTTTTCAAACCATGATTGAAAAGGCAATTCACGTTGCATGACCTTGATGTAGATGTAGCCAATTGCCATACCGCCCAAGTGTGCAAAGTGTGCGACTCCACTGGCAGCTTGGTCGAAGCTGGCAATAAATTCTAGCAAAGCATAAAGGATGACAAGGTATTTGGCTTTAATTGGCAAAAGGAAATAGATGTAGATGTATCGGTCAGGAAACATCATCCCAAAGGCAAGCAGAACGCCATACACAGCCCCAGAAGCACCGACGGTTGGATACATGCCGCTGGTCAGCAAGATGTTGATAAGTCCAGCGCCAACGCCGCAGGTGAAGTAGTAGATGGTAAATTGCTGCGTGCCCCAGTAATTTTCAATCTCTGCGCCGAACATCCACAAAGCAAACATATTGAAGAGAATATGCAAAAAGCCACCGTGCAAGAACATGTAAGTCACCAGCTGCCATATCTCAAACTGACCAGAGTCCAACGTCCAGAGCGCCCCGAAATCCATCAGAATTCGACGCAGCGGTGTGAAGTATTGGAAGAAAAAGACAATGACGTTGGTGATGATAATCAGCTTAATCGCAGGTGGCATGATTGAAAATCCCCCCGGACGATACTCATCATAGTAACTCATATTGCCTCAGTCTGTTGGTTGATGGTTATCTTGAGGAACGCTTCAAAGATGCTAATAATTTTTCGGCTTGTCAAGAAGTTTAATCACATCATGATGGCGAATTTGAAAGCGGCTTGAGCAGATTGCTATATCGAGCCAATGCCTTCGGCGAAATCCCATGACTGACCTGCAGACCAAACCGCCGTCGCAGAAACTCTTCTACTTTTATCCATTCACCATTGTAGCAAACTTCACCAGTCCAAGCGCACATGACGATAGTGTTTTCAGATGCGGCATTATTTTGCAAAGACAAGTCAGGCGCTTGTGCTGATGCAGCAGGATTTGTCGGGACAGTGTGCCCAGCAGTAGAGACCACTGAAGCTAAGGCTTGTTTGCGGCGCTCAATTTTTACTAGAGCATCTTCAACTACTTGAACGAGAGCTGTGGCAAAAGCCGCCCCAGAATTTTTGGTGATGTAGTCAATTGCCCCGAGCTTCATGGCTTCGACGGCGACAGTTTCGCTGCCGTTGCCTGTCATGAAAATGATAGGTGGCGCATTCTGATGTGTTGCCGCATGGCGCAAAACTTCTAACCCATCCATCGCAGGCATGATGTAGTCGACCAGCGCAATGTCGTAGTTCGTGTGTTGATACATCTCAATCCCCGAGACGCCATCGTGCGCAGTGTCGACTGCATATCCATTCTGCCGCAGCACAACCTCAATGAGTCGGGCAAGTGATGTGTCATCTTCAACGACGAGAACCCGTGCTTTAGCTGAAGTTGTCATAGCTTAACATGGTTGGTTACTTATCGTTCAAGGCAGCAATGCCGGGTAACACTTTACCTTCGAGAAATTCTAAGCTGGCGCCACCACCTGTTGAAACATGGGTTACTGCTTTGTCGAGACCAGCTTTTGCAATCGCCGAGGCGCTATCGCCGCCGCCAACAACCGTGATAGCCCCGTGCTTGGTTGCCTCTGCAAGAGCTTTGGCA
>PHFL01000045.1:137599-147878 GCA_002794105.1 Candidatus Thermochlorobacter aerophilus
ATTTCTTTTCGGTAAAGCTCAATCGTCTTGGGTCCAATGTCTAAGCCCATCCAACCATCGGGAATGGCTTCCACATCCACAACCTTCGAGGTGGCATCGGCTTCAAATCGGTCGGCAACCACCACATCAACAGGCAGCAAAAGCGGTATGCCTTTCGCTTTGGCTTTGTCTTGAATGGATGTGGCAACAGAAAGTTTATCATCTTCCACGAGCGATTTGCCTACCGCAAGACCACGAGATTTGAAGAAAGTGAAAATCATGGCGCCGCCAAGCAAAATTTTGTCGACCTTATCCAAAAGCCGTTCCAAGACATCAATCTTGCCAGAAATTTTGGCGCCACCGAGAATTGCTACAAAAGGTCGCTGCGGATGTTCAGTAGCTTCGCCAAGATACTTAAGTTCTTTTTCCATGAGAAATCCAGCTACGGCAACCGGCATGAATTTCGTAATACCCTCCGTTGAAGCATGCGCTCGATGCGCGGTGCCAAACGCATCATTGACATAGATTTCACCAAGTGCCGCGAGTTTTTTGGCAAATTCAGGATTATTGTCTTCTTCATCGTTGTAGAAGCGCAAATTTTCGAGCATCAAAACCTCGCCATCTTTGAGCGATAGGGCTTGCTGCTCTACCTCTGGTCCAATACAGTCATTTGCCATCTGCACGGGCTGACCCAAGAGTTGCGAGAGGCGCTCTGCCGCTGGCTTGAGAGAAAATTCCATCGCGCGCTTGCCTTTCGGGCGACCCAAGTGAGACATGAGAATGACACGCGCACGATTTTTGATGAGAGTTTGAATGGTCGGTAAAGATTCTCGAATGCGCGTATCATCTTCGACGCGACCGGATTTGTCGAGCGGCACATTAAAGTCGACGCGCACCAGCACGCGCTTGCCAGAGACATCAATATCGGCAATGGTTTTCTTGTTCATGTTTTTTACAGCAGAAAGGTTTTGAAAAAAGTTATTGTGATTGTCCAATGCGATATTCACCTTGCACCACTGCACGCACTTGCAAAACATCAGAGGCGCGAACGCGCGCCAGTTGAGGCTGTGCGCCTTGACGCGTGTCAGCTTGCACTTCAATAAGCGCTGCACGAGCGCGACGCAGCGCACGCAGTTCAGCTTCATTGAGTTCGAGAGCGATGGTGCTACGAGCAAGAGTAGTGCTTTCGCCATTTGCGTTCGTCGGCGCCATGTTGATGACGGCAAATTCATTGCGACGAGGAAAAGAAAATCGTTGCTGTGTGTCGTCAAGCAGAATCGGGCGATTGTTGGCGTCTAAGAAAATAAGTCGCAAGCGCATGTTGAGCGGCAAGCCCGATTGAATCTGCAAGGTAAGTTTAGCAGATTGCACATTATCCAGCTCTGGCGGTGAAAGCGATAGCGTGTCGCGTAAGCCAAAGGCGGCAAGATTAAAACGGAATGGTAAACGGAACTTGAGTCCCACACCAACACGGTTGGTATCGGTGATAAACCCAAACTCACGATTAGGATTGACAATTGCCAGCCCACGAATGGCAACGCTACTGGGCAAGCGTGTAAAGACCGATGAAATGTTGCTGTTCTGTGCTGTCAGTGTAAGTCGAGAAGTGGCGCCGGGTCTCAGGTCAAGCGTGATGGGCTGATTGTTTTGCAGAAGCTCAAGAGAGTCACGGGTGCGTGCGCTGAAGGTGACAAACCGTGGCAGTGTGCGAATAAGAAACCCAATCGAGCTTTGAAAGTCCAAGCTCACCTCTGGGAAAAATTGACCGCTAAGCGTATCGATACTACTTAGGTCGAATTCAAGTGGGTCAAGCCTGAAGTTGAAGTCAAGCGGACGGTTCTCATTGACACGCCACACGACGCCTTCAGCGCGTGAGGCAGCAATGCGAGAGGTGCGATACACAGCCGTAAAAGCTACACTGGGATCGACACGAATGAAATCGCGTGCGGCATCAACGGTAACAATCACACGGTAAGGAATCGCTGTATCGCCAATGGTCGTAATGGTCCAGCCCGCCACATCATCGAAGGTAAGAGTGGCTGACCGCAGAGCTGGTGCGATGGTGTCGCGGTCGAAGCGCTGACCTTGACGCGTTACGGTCGGTAAAATCAAGCGAACGCGACCCGTAAGAGGCAAGGGATTGTTAAACTCAACGGTGAGAACCCCGCGGCGAAATGTGCCACTGCGCAGTTTTTCTACCACACCGCCTGTGGCACGCACTGTCCCTTCTTCAACGGAGACTTGATTTTGATAGCGCACTTCCGCCGCACGGTAGGCAATGGTATCTGTGGATTGCAAACGTATGGTCAGCGGTGCAGAGAGGTTCAGCGTTGCCGATTGAGCAGGAATCACGCCTCCGATAATTTGCACGGCAAGCCGTCCAGTAAAACGTCGGTCGGGTAGCAGGATAGAGTCGCGAACTGTTTGTCCTGAACTAAGGCTCGGAATGTTGGCAATGCCAAGCGTAACATTTTGGTTGAGGTCGCGCAGCTCAAGTTGCAAGTTTTCAAAGCGCACGCCCGTGCCGTTGCTTACAACCAACCGGATGCCACCTTCAATGACATCTACAAAGCGAATAAGGTCTTCAAGGCTATACTCAAACGGCGTCGAGCGTAGATTCTCAAAGCGTGGTAATGCAGTTGGACCGCTGGGCAACGATATGCCAGAAGCGGACGCCAGCGTGCCTAACGACTGCGTGGCAACTGCATCAAACTTCGGAATGCGAAGCCGCCGCACGGCAAGCGTGCTCGTTGTGTCAGAAAGAGAAATCGTCAGCGAGTCGCCCACGTCAAACGTGCTGCGGTAAGTGGTGTCATAGACAAACAAGATGTCGCCAGCAGGGGTAATCTCAAGCGGCGGATTGTTAAGTTTGCCGATGAGCGAGCGTGCCGTGTAGTTGGCATTGAGTAGTGGAAATGTTCCAGAAATATCCCACACTGGCGTCAGCGGTGATTCAATACGGCAACTTGCCACAGTGAAAAGCAGCAGCACAAAACTTAAAGCACCAATCAGATATTTTTTCACAGCGGGATAGTGGATAAGAATTATTTCTCTACCTGCAATGAACGAGACGGTCGTAAAGTAAGAATAATTCTCAAAAATCTTAGTGAATGGCATCATATCGCGGACATATTTGGGGTGGATTGTTGTTCTTTGTGCCCTTTGTCATCTTGCTTGTACTCGGCTTCGAGCTCTACAGGCAACCCCTGCCAAACTTAATTGCGCAAGTGGCGATTCTGCTGGGAATTACACTGCTCTTTGCACTCTTTCCGGATATCGACATCAAAAGCAAGGGGCAGCGCATTTTCTACATCATCTTCTTCTGCGTCGACTTATTGCTAATTGTCTCAAGCCATTGGCGAGAGGCCGCCTTTTTGGGACTCTTTGCCATGCTACCGCTCATAGTGGAACATCGTGGCTGGACGCACTCTTTCTGGGCGGCACTGATTGTGCCACTGCCATTTCTCTTGGTGCCAATTTGGTTTGCAAAAACAGGCTGGAAAGCCGGCTTGCCCTATTACCTTGCCGCAGTAACGGGCTACCTAAGTCATCGATTCATGGATGGCATTTTCTTTGGGCGTCAGCGGCGTTGAAGCTGTCTTGGGTGGCACTCACAGCGGACAGCGCCTTTACACAGGCTGACGGTGGCAAATCAAATTGTGCCGTATCAGCTGACGCCGTAGAGGTTTCATAGACCACATAGTTCGGTGTATCCAGCACAGCGCGCATGTTCATTTGCTCGGCTAATGGCGCAAACTCATCAAAGAGCTCAATCGTCAGTCGCCGCCCAGCTCTTGCAGTCTTCTCAACCACAACCAGCGCACCGACCCGGCAACGATAGTGCCTGACGCAGCCCAAGGTGTCGGAAACAGGTAGATACACATAATTCATCTGCACGCCCCAGCGTTTGGCATTGACATCTACACCGTTCAGGTAGTAGCTGAACTGCGGATTAAAACTCTTTTCCACAAAACGCTTTTGCGAAACTAAGTGAATGAGTTGCACAGGCGCACGCTGCTGAAGATAGTCGCCGACTATCTTTGCACCTGCATACAGTTGCACGAAAGGCAATCCATGAAAGACGGTTTGCAGCGCCGCGCCAGTGCTCACGGCAAGAATGAGCGCAAGCAGAGTAGCGGCACGTGAAGCCATGCGCCGAAGCAGCCACAGTCCAAACACACCTGCGCCACCCAGACCACAGAGCAGACCGAGCCACTGCCCTATCAACGCCACATCACGAGTGAGCAGAGCATCCAAAACTTCACGGTGAAGAGGCTGAAGAAGCGACCACGCACTGGCATAGAGCAAGACCATGAGCGACACTTGTGCAGACCTACTAAGCGGTGCATCTTGCAGCGCATCAAGCAACAGGGCAAGCGATTCGGCAGTGATAAGCGCAAGTGGCGGCAAAAAAAGCAAAGCATACCACAGGAGCTTAGTTTGTGCAAGTGAAAGCAGCAAGAAGGTGAGCGCCGCCCACAGTAACCAAAGCACACGATACGGCTCACGAAACGCGGCTTGATGGGAGAATCGCCATAGCCACATCACGCTAAGCGTGGAAAGCGGAAAGCGAGTCAGCACCACATTGAGGTAGTAAAACACTCCCGTGCGGTATTCGGAAAGCGTCTGGTTGCGTGCAATGCGGTCGGTCAAAAAGAGCTCAACATACTGCTGAAGATACTCGCCGTGTGTGCGGCACATCCACACAAACCATGAAAGTCCTACTGTTAGTCCAATAGCATAAAACACAGCAAGAGCAAGTGTTGCCTTTTTCAAAGAAGTGTAGCGCATAAGCAGGCGATAGAGTTCAAAGAGCGTAAGGGCAAGTGCGGGAAACATGCCAACCAGAACTTTCGAGAGCAGCGCGCCGCCGAGCATCACTCCTGCAAGCGCGGCAAAGGTGAGGCGATTGGTGTCAGTGTAGCGCAGATAGAAGTGCACTTGCAAAAGAGAAAAAACTATCAGCGTGCTATCAAGATGCGCCAAGCGTCCATACCAAAGCAGGAGAGGCAAAAATCCGCAAACGATAAGGGCGCAAAGTGAAGCACATGGCAAACTTGAGCGCGAGGCGCAGAGAACAAGTGTCAGAAGAAAAAGCACGAGCATGATAAGCGAAGGCAAGCGCAGTGCAAATTCACTTAAGCCAAAAATCTTTGCAGAGAGCACCATGAGCCAAATGTGAAGAGGCGGATGAGAAGCCGAGTAAAAACCACCGATAGCATAGTCCGCTTGATTGAGCCAGCATCCGAAGTGGAGAATGGCTTTGGCGCGCAGAGCGTAGTAGCCTTCGTCGTAGGGCTGAAGCTCAAGCGAAGGAAGTTGCCAGAGTGCGCAGAAGAAAACCGCAAGCAGCAAGCCATAAACGACAAGTGGCGGCAGGGAAAGCGAGCATGAGGTGCGAAGAATGGTGTTGAAACCAAATGGCATGAGATGTAAAGTGTGAAGTTAAAGGCTTGCCGCAGTGTGCCATTGCGCATCAAACTTGCACGGCATCGGGTGGTAGCGTGTAGATTTTCGTTGTGGCAAGCATGCCATGGCGCATGCGGCGACGCACTTCTTCGAGCGGAAGCCCATCGCGCTCAAGCCAGAGTTTAGCCGCTGTGTGTCGAAGACTGTGTGGCGTGATGTTAGCACGAGTAATTCCAGCAGCTTGTAGCCAGTGATTAAGCCGATAGTTGAGTGCGCGTGTGGTCATTCTGGCTTCGCTGATGCGGCGGCTGTGGCTGGCAAGCAGTGGTGAAAGGGGCGTCAGATGTTGCCGTCGTTCCAAGTAGCGCTCAATCTCGAGCCCAAGCGAGAGTGGCACCTCAATCACATCCTCTTTGGTTTTCTTGCCCTTGCCTTGCACATAGAGCACATAGTGTGAAGAAAATTTCTTGAGGTCTTCGACATTGGCTTTAACCAGCTCATGCTCTGATGCCGCCGCTTCAATCATCAAGCGCACGGTGATATAATCACGGTGGTCTTGCAATTTTTGTGTGGGGATGGTGGCAAGCAATTTTTTAACCTCTGCTTCGGTAAGTGCACCAGCGGTGTGATGCACAGGACGACGATTACCCTTGACCTGTCGAGCTGGATTTTCAGTCAGCAGTTCTTGCTCGACAAAGTAATCTAACAGACGCCGCAGTGAAGTGAGGTATGTTGAAACGGAAACTTCGCTCAAGCGTCGCTCTTGCATCAAGTAGCGTTTATACTGCTCAATGTCTTCAGGGCGAAATTGAAACCACTCATGCGCCACAGCAAAATAGCGCTGAAACTCACGCAGGGCGCGCTGATAAGTCCCGTGCGTCTCTTCACTTTTGCCCTTGAGAAATTCAGAGAGAAATCCTGCAATCAGTGTGTCCAATTTTGATAGCGATAAAATGAGCGTTTTCATATCTCAAGCGTTACGAAGGCAGATGAAACTTACGCAGAATCATTTTAACAACCCCTAAGACTTGCACCGTCGTATCAGACGGTTTGATGAGCCGTTCGCTATACGAGCGATTGGCAGCAATGAGTTGAATGCGAGAATTTGCCACATAGTGCCGTCGCACGATGAAAGTGTCTCGGTCAGCCACGCCGACCAACACACCTTTCTCTGACTCCTTGACAGCACGGCGTTCCAGCACAACCCAATCGCCTTTGAGAATACCGGCTTTATCCATGCCGTCATCGTCAGCGATGGAGATAAAAAAATCGCCGTTGCCAAGTTGTGCTCTATCGAGGTAGAGCACACCGCGCGGCACAAGTTGCAAAGAGGCACGCGACATATCCAACTTCATAACTGGCACGGCACAAGCCGGTTCAGCAGACCCGTTGGTAGAAAATGTAGAAAACTCATCTCGGTAGAGAATCTCTATGGCGCGCGCGCTGCCTGTGGTGCGCCGAATGTAACCTTTTTTTTCAAGCGCATTGAGAGTTTGCGCCACAGCATTGGTGGAAGCGTAGCCTAAGGCTTTGGCAATGTCGCGCACGCTGGGCGCACGGCGATGCTCCGCAAAGTATCGCACAATGAAATTGAAGCAACGGTTTTGCGCTTCAGTCAGTGTATCAAGCATGATAGCCTTCCCCTGTTAAGCCGCTCAAAATTAACCAAAAGCCATACTGAACAAAATGTTCAGTGCATTCGGTTTGAATACTGAACAAAGTGTTCAGTATTTGCCAGTAAGTTAGCCTAAGTCAAGGCGATGCCCGCCGTTGCATCGTCTTTAGCAGTATTCTGAAATAAGCTAAAAATGCTTGAAAAATCAACAAAAAAAGCTGAAAAAACTTTGACAAATGCCAAATGTTTTTAGTAAATTGGCGCTGTGGGAAAAAGTGGGAAATTGTGGAAACAGGTGAGAATGGGAAATGTAGGCAAAGCGGCTGAGTAAGGTGGTCTAACGAGGGAGCACCAATGCCAGAGTTCAGGGGCACAGAACAGCATAATCTTGATGACAAGGGGCGGCTAATGATTCCGGCACGCTTTCGCAGAAAGATGATAAGTGATAAGCCGGGCACAGCTTTGGTATTGGTGAAAACCCCACGCGGCAACATGGAGCTCTATGAGCAAGAGAGTTGGAAAGAGCAACGAAAAAAACTTGACCAGCTCTCTGACTTCAACCCAGAGGAAAGGCGGCTGAAAACCTACATCTACGCAAATCTCGACGAGGTGGAGTTAGACAAAAGCGGACGCATTAGCTTGCCGAAAAGATTTTTGGAAGAGTGTGGCATCACAAAGGAAGTCACGCTGGTTGGAGCTGAAAACAAAATCGAACTCTGGAATCCAGACCGATTGAGAGAATTTCTGAACCGTCCGCCCGAAGAGTTTGAAACGCTGACGCAACGTGTGTTAGGATAGCCGAAAAGATGGAATATGTGCATATACCTGTATTGCTAAACGAAGCCATAGATGGGCTGGTCACGAAAGCAGGCATCTACATCGATGGCACCATAGGAGGAGGTGGACACTGTGAAAAGCTCTTGCAGACCCTGCAAGCCAAAAACTGGCTGGAGCGTTCTTTGGTAATTGGAATCGACCAAGATGAGGTAGCACTGAAAGCGGCAGCGGCGCGACTGATGCCACGCTATGGTGAATACTGCCGAATTGTAGAAGGCAATTTTGCAGAGATGAAAACGCTACTGCATCGCATTGCGGGTGAAGACGCAAAGGCACAAGGCATTTTGCTGGATTTAGGTGTGTCTTCAGCACAGCTTGATGAAGCCTCGCGTGGCTTTAGTTTTCAGAAGTCTGCACCGCTCGATATGCGAATGTCCAAGCGCACTAAGCTCACAGCGAAAGAGGTCGTGAACCGCTACGACGAGCAAGCATTGCTCAAGCTCCTGCGCGACTACGGCGAAGAGCGGCGTGCACGAGAGATTGTCAAGCGCATTGTGCAAGCACGCAAACTGAAACCAATTGAGACGACGGATGAACTGGCAGAGCTCGTGCGCAAAAGCTACTTGCCGCATCAGACGCGTGAGCAGATAAAATCGCTGGCAAGGGTGTTTCAAGCAATTCGCATTGAAGTCAATGAGGAGTTGGAAGCCCTGAAGGCGGCACTGCAGCAAGCTGAAGACATCTTGGCAAGTGGAGGCAGGCTGGTCGTGATTGCCTACCATTCACTGGAAGACCGAATCGTGAAAGTCTTCATGCATGAAAAATCGCAGGACGATTGGGGAGAAAAAGGTTTGCCGCTCACAGCGCCGCTACGCAAGGCAACGATGCGACTGATTACCAAAAAGCCAATCGTGCCCAGCGAAAGCGAAATTGAGCAAAACACACGCGCACGAAGCGCCAAATTGCGTATTGCTGAAAAACTATAAAGTAAATCAACAGCGGAAAATGGATAAGAGAGCAGAAGAACAAACCAACCACATCTTCATGAGCAAAAAACCGATGCCCGATATGATATTTGATGGGATAAAGGTGGGAGCAGACTATGCTGATGTACCTGTCTTTGATACGCCGAATCCCGAACCGCTTCCAGCTTCGATGCCCTTCGATGCAGAGTCTCTGAAAAAGAGTGAGCGCCCTGTCTTCGCTGAAAAGCAGGCGCCAGAGCATAACCCTGAGCAGGATGCACTACCGGCGCCAAAGAAAAAACTGCGTGAAAAGGCGCAAGAGAAAGTGGAGTCGATTTTAAATCTGCGCACATTTCTTTTTGTCGCAGGACTGACGGCACTACTGGCACTCTACATCTCTAATGTCATTGCCATCAATCGTCTCTCGGGCGAGACCGAGTTGCTCAAGAAAGAGCTCGAAGATGCGCGCAGCGTAAATGTAGAGCTGGATAGCAAACTCAAAGCCTTGCAGCGTGTGGAACATGTCAGTGCGGAAGCCTACAAGAAATTGGGACTGCGCTACAAGACCGAGCCACCCGTTGAGTTGAATGCGGAGTAGTAACCTGACAACGGTAAGGAAGCATGCTCTAAAGCCGACATAGAGGTGCTTCCTATACCGATAAATGTATGAAAGATGCTATGAGCGAAAGCATAAAGCAAGATAAAACGATGCTCAAACAAGGACGCTTGCGTCTTGTGGTTGTCTTTGGCGGGTTAATCGTACTGGCATTGGGCGTGGTCGGGCGTTTGGTGTGGGTGCAGATTCTGAATGCGGAAGAATATCGAAGAAAGGCACAGCGCCAGTATGAGTTCAGAGAAACTGTAGCAGCCCTTCGTGGCGACATCACTGACCGCAATGGCAAACGCTTGGCAACGAGCTTGACCAGCATCTCCTTTGCAGCAGACCCAAAGATGGTGGAAGATAAAGAAGGCTTGGCAACACTATGTGCGCGCGCATTTGGAAAGCCAAAAGAATACTATCTCAAAAAGCTGAATGAAAAAACGCGCTTTGTTTGGCTCGAGCGCAATCAATCGCCGACAAGTGCAGAAGCATTGCTCTCACTGGATATAGATGGGCTTATCATCCGCAAGGAAGCACATCGACAGTATGAAAATTTGGCGTCGCAAGTTATTGGCTTTGTGGATGCCGATAACAATGGCATTAGCGGATTGGAGAAGCAGTTGGATAAATACCTGCGTGGCAAAGATGGCTTTTTGACCATGCAGCGAACTGCAACAGGCAAAGCCTTTCCAGCAATTGGTGCGCCAAGAGAAGAGGCGATTCCCGGTTGCCGAGTTGAGCTCACGATTGATGCTGATGTGCAAGCCATTGTCGAAGATGAGTTGCAGCAAGGACTGCTGAAATCAGAAGCAAGCGCTGGCATGGCGATTGTCATGAATGTTCACACTGGAGAAATTCTGGCTATGGCAAATGCACCAGACTTTGACATGAACAATAAAGCAACCTACACGCCTGATGCCGTGCGCAACCGTG
>PHFL01000046.1:0-1844 GCA_002794105.1 Candidatus Thermochlorobacter aerophilus
AAGGGAATATGCAGAGACACAATATCGCTTGCTTCAAGTAATTCATCAAGGCTTTCAACACGTTTCACGCCCAGCAATTTTTCATAACCACGCTCTTTATACTTATCATAGATTAAAACTTTAAGGCGAAGTGCTTGGGCACGTAAAGCGACACTTCCACCAATTCTTCCAGCACCAATAATTCCAAGCACTGTATCAGAGGTTCGCTTCAAGAATTTAAGAGTATTTTCTTGCCAAGTTCCGTCACTGAATTCTCTGCAAAGAAAGTCGTATCTAGTAATTCCTCTTACAATGTTAAGTATCATAGCCATAGTAGTATCAGCAACTTCTTCTGTTCCATAGTCAGGTGTGTTACAAGCAATGATGTTTCGGGATTTAAGATAATTGATATCCAAGTTATCATATCCAACACCATATCGAACGACACCCCTTAAATTAGGAAATTGCATACAAAACGCTTCGTTGATGCACTCGTGCCATACTAACAGAACCTCAACGCTGTCAGAGGGTTTATCTGTTAAGTAATCACCGAGAATGCTTCGCTCGATATCGGGATTTGAAATATAATCTGTAATGAAAACTTTGCTCATATTAAGCGTTAACGCACAATTTATCAAATTTTTCCTTTACGTTTGTATAACTTTGTCTTAACATATCGCAATCAACTAGGTAGACAATATAGCGAATACCCATATCTAAAAACAGTTTCAACTTTTCCAAAGATGTTGCGAGTGTGCCTGCAATTTTTCCTGCACGATTAATTTTTTGAGTAAGTGTATCAAGGTGTTTCAACACGATTGGATTATCGACATCTCCGGGTATTCCCAACGATTTTGAAAGGTCGTAAATACCTATGAACAGAATATCTAACGAATCTACTGTGAGTATCTCATCAATTTGTTCTACGGATTTTTTACCCTCAATATTAATCGCAATTAACATATTTTCATTAGAGTGAGTCGTCAAAGTTTTTGAGTTTTCAATACTATACCCACCAGCGCGCGTGAAGGGCGAAAAACCACGATGACCAATAGGTGGATACTTTGCAAATTTGACGATGTGCTCGACGTCAGATTTGGTTTCTACATTTGGAATCTGAATACAATGCACGCCTATGTCAGCCGCTTTGAGAATATCAGACTCAATAATTCCACCGACACGCATCACAGGGGATACACCGCGAGATTCTGCCGCGATAGCCATCATTTGTGCTGTTTCAAAACTGATTGGACCATGTTCTGCATCTATAATCAAGAAATCTAAACCACAGGAACTAATAATGTCAGCTGTAATGGGACTTGGGATGATGCACCAAGTTCCTAAAATAGGCTTTTTTGACATTAGTTTTTCTTTGATATAATTTCTACCCAACATAACTCAACAGTTTTTTATTGCTATAAATAAGCTGTGCAAGTTCAAAATCAAATGGAGTATCAATGTCTACTCCCTCAGCAGGTGTAGTCAAGAACAGATAGGGTTTTTTTGAAATAACATACCTATTTTTTATCATTTCTGATTTTTTAGCAACATATAAAGCACCAGTAACTCTATACAGCTTTTCCATGTGCTGTGTGTAATCATGCCACACTCCCCAGTGATAGTTAAATGGTCTCGAATTTTTTGTCACTAAATACCCTGTAAAAGGTGTAACAGTAATTAGTCCATCATAATCTGAACTATTTAATACTTCTTTATATTTTTCTACCGCTTCTTTATAACGCCAGAATAGTGGAGATGTTGTTTGACACCAAGCAACAGAAGTATTATCATCTTCTGGAAGTGAAGTTACTACATGATGGATAACATCGCTCCAAGGAATGTCATTACTACAGTAATAATCGTCT
>PHFL01000046.1:1864-6106 GCA_002794105.1 Candidatus Thermochlorobacter aerophilus
ACTTAACTGTTAGCAGCACGTCCCAACTCTTTATTTCATTTCCAACGACGATTTCTCTTTTTTCAATTCCAAGTCTTCTTCCAAGTTTCTCAGCCATCCTTCTGAGAAACCCCTTTCTTTCTGATAAGTATGATATCTTGCGATAATCCAACTCAGCTCGCGAGCGATAAATTTCTTCTTTTGATTTTAAGACTTGCACTGGCATAGTTTTTACAGGTTAAATTCTTACTGTTTTTTTTCTCTAATACTTCTTCTAGAATCTGCTCAAAACGGCTCAAGAAAGCATCTTCACTCCAAATTTCATAAAATTTCTCCAACGGCTTTATCCCGTTTTTAATTACTTCTTGCAGTGTTGTTTCCTCAAGACAAATACTGGGCTCTGTATCGTAGATATGCCGAAACATCGCACTTTTTGTTATACATATTGGTCTTCTTACTGCAAGCGCATAATCTATTACACTAGACACTCCTCTATAGCCTAAGTCGTCATATAAAAATGCATTTAGCGTGTTAGCCGACAAAAATTCTAGAATACCTTCATGAGTAAGAAATTCAGTTGAAATCTCTAACCTTATGTTCTTCTTTTTTACAATTGCACTTAGCTCTTTTGCATAATTTATAGCGTATGTACTTTTACCTCCTCCTCCATAGTCATTTGCTGGCATATTTATTCTAATTACTGCTGCATCAAATTCCTCCTGAACTACTCGTATCAATTTCTCAAAACCTTTATGCCTTCCTGCGAAACCGAAACTTCCAATCACAACTTCAGAACTCAAGTTCTTGTTCGTGTCATAGCTGGGAATGAGTCTCGGAAGACCTATCAATGAATAAGGATTTTCTTTTCTCATTGTAGGGTCTGCAATTAAATGCGCATCGAAAATATCCATGATTTTGATCACATTTGAGATAAATGCCGGTTCATGATGAAGCGCTATCAGTATAGCATCTCTAAACCTTCTAAGGCCACTAAGCATTTGAGCAAACTCTTCAAGAGTAACTATATTTACAATAATAATATCTGGCTTTAATAAAAGCACCTGCCGTTCAATCTCGTTAAAAAAATCACACTCTGCGTACATGAAGTTAAATTTCTTGGACTTCATCAGAATCTCAGCAACATTTACCCCATACTGATGAATACCACAGCGCGGTATTGAATTATTTATAAATAAAACGTTCTTTCCTTCCGTTCTTTGTACTGCCTTAAGTGATGTTAACGCAAGTAACTCTCTTTCTCTCCTGAATACTTCAGAATTTTTGAGTTCAGCAGGATAATTAGACTTTATAGAATTTATGTTCCTCTTGAATATCCAATCTCTCACCACAGGTAGCTTTCTTAGTCTCGCCCTCACCCATATAGTGTTGCGGATTTTGTCCAGCATCGTATCACTTTTTTTACCTTTATCACTCATATGTTACTGTTTTTTTACTATTTCTTTACAACATAAACTTCTGGCAGAGGGAAAATAAACCCTGTGCCTTTCTCTACCATTTCCTTTTCTCGTGCCAAGAACTCCTCCTTGAAGTGCCATGGTAGCACCAAGTAGTAGTCTGGGTTCATTGCGCGCGATTCTTCTTCACTAATGATTGGTATATCTGTACCTAATGTTTTAGCGCCATATTTGTCTGGATTCCGCTCTGCAGCATAATCAATTATGCGATGGTCTATATTGCACCACTGTAAAATTGTGTTACCTTTCGTAGATGCTCCGTAAATGTGGATTCGTTTTCCCTCTTCCTTCAACCTTTTTAGAAGATTGTATAGCTTTTCTTTATGAAGATTAATTCGCTCTTGAAATCGTGTATATGGCTTATCTGTATCTAATTCTAAATCGAATTCCTTTTGTCTTGTCTCATGTATCAAACTTTGATACTCAGGTCTGTCATATAAGTCATTTTCTATATGCGTTGCAATACAGCGTATACTCCCGCCGTTAATGTCATTAAAACTAATTTTTACAATCTTTAGACCCGCTTGCTTCATAATATACTCAAGGACAGCCAAGCTGTAATATTCTAAGTGCTCATGACAAATCGTATCATATGAATTCATTTCTAACATCTTTGGCATATATGACATTTCAAATATCCAGATGCCATCCCATGCCAGATACTGCTTCACACTTCTGGCAAACCCAACTGGGTCTTCTAAGTCATAAAACATTGCAATGGAAGTGACAATATCTATTTTCTTTTCTCCAATTAGGCGTTCTAACTTGTTAGAAGGGAAAATATCTTGCACCACATTTGCTTGCTTCACTTCTTTTGCCACATCGGAGGGGTCAATGCCAAATTTCTCGTAGCTGGTCGGATAGTAATTAAGTAAAGTTCCATCATTACACCCAATATCTAACACTGCCGCAACCTCTTTCCGACCAGTTATATCTAAAGCTTCTTCTACAATGCCTCTCAAATGATTTCTCATCGTGTTATTTGTTCCCGAACGATACCAATATGCTGAATATAGTATTTCTGGTGGAACCGAGTGAGCCATTTGCAACAGCCCACACGCTTTTTCATCTCTCGTTACATCACACCTTACTAATGTGCAGGGAATTTTACGCAATGGTGGAATTTCTTTACCCGGTTTTACAAAAGAACCTTGTAAGTACTGCTCTCCCAAATCAATTACTTTGGTAAGAGCAGTGTTGCCGCAAACTCTACAAGTTTTGCGATATATAAGATGCATATTTAATTTTTTGTAATTTCTCCTGAAAGATAAATCAACTCATCTATTTTTTATTTCAGTTTTATTTCAGATGCTTTTCACATTAAGAAGTGTTTTCTGAAATTGCTTATCTATTTCATGAATGCATTTATTTCTCTCCAAGTTTAGAGCCGCTAAGTTTTTTACAACGATATTCTTTTCTTCGCTTGGCACTTTCTCGAATTCATACACTTTCTCTTGCTCATGCCAAAGAAGACAATTTGCCTCAGCTAATCGTGCAAATACCTCTCCAATACTTCCTCTCACTTCTGGAACATTATTACCCTCTTTCTTGTAGACTTTGTTCGGCGCAAATACAAGCTTCTCAATCGCAATCTGTCCAGACAATGCAGCTTTTATGTAATCATCAATTTCATCTTGCAGCTGTCTTTCTTGAAGACTTAGACTTGCAAGTTGCTCTGGATCATTAGAAGATACTGCTTTAGCTTTACTATAGTTAATTTATCACACAGAGAACCTAACGTTTCTGCCATACATTTTTATGATTTTTTAGGTATTATTAAATAATTCTGACCATCTATCACTCTCTCAAATCTATATCCAATACTAAGCACAAAATCTATATACTCCTGAAAATTTATACCCAATTCGTCCTGAAAAAGATGTTCAAATTCAAAAATAATAGGCATTCTATTCCTCTTAATTGTTTCTACAGCACCCTTCATTGCTAATAAGTCATATCCCTGAATATCAATCTTCATAAAACTAACCTTCTCGGGAATATTCAAACTGTCAATCTTCAAACTTTTGACAGGACAGCCTGATGGATTATTAGGCTTCAGCCCATATGAGCCATAAGTCTGAAACCTCTGAAAGTCAATTTCAGGATAAAAATGCACTTCATTATCCTTGTCGGCTACTGCTCCGAAAATAGCCCTCACATTTTTGCAATTATTTAACTCCACATTTTTTTGCAATATACTAAAAACAAACTCACCTGCTTCAAACGCATAGACTTTCCCTGTTCCATTAAGCATCTTCGAGAATAGTATAGTCATCTGTCCAAAATTAGCTCCCACATCAAGGACAGCAGTATTTGGCTTGATGAACTGTTTGGCACATTTAACAATATTCTCATCATATATCTCTCCTCTAATTATTGTATTCGCAATTATATCGCCTTCCGCATCTAACGGCAGATAGTAATTTCCTGTTTTAGTCTCAAAGAGACCAACGGTTTTTCCGTTAAGCTCTATTTTTTCGACAAGTTTCTTCTTTGCATTAAGCTTCAACTTTTCAACTTTTTTTTTAAGCCTATTAAATATCATTTTCAGTCTTCATGCATTTATTTTAGAACTACCTGGGACATTTCAGATATTCCTCTTATACTCCAATTTAGAGACGGTCTGACTACACCAGGCATATGACCACTAAAGTTATTTCTTGTTATCAATAGAGTCTTGTCTAAATCTTCCCTTACATTAAACATCAGCACGTTTTCTAAATAAAAGTGTACTTTAACGCCTTTACCACATGTTGCCATTCCTAAAGATACATAGTAAGTTTGAGCA
>PHFL01000046.1:6126-12234 GCA_002794105.1 Candidatus Thermochlorobacter aerophilus
CTGTCGGGTTTGATAGATATTTAGAAATAACATCTTCCACATTACCCATACTTTCTATCTTTCCATTTGCTAATAGTACAGCTTTTTTGCATAGACCACGTACTGCTCCCATGTTATGACTTACAAAAAGAACTGTCCTACCTTCGCTCCTGCTTATATCGTCCATCTTTCCCAGACATTTCTTCTGAAATTCCGCATCACCTACCGCAAGCACCTCATCAATAATCAAAATATCTGGCTCCAAATGCGCCGCTATCGCAAACGCCAACCGCACATACATCCCAGAAGAATAATACTTAATCGGCGTGTCAATAAACTTCTCTACCCCAGAAAACGCCACAATCTCATCAAACTTCCGACGAATCTCCGCTTGCTTCATCCCCAAAATCGCACCATTGATAAAAATGTTCTCCCTCCCCGTCAGCTCCCGATTCATCCCAGTCCCAACCTCCAAAATACTCGCCACCTTGCCCTTAATCGTTACCTTCCCCGTTGTCGGCTGCGTAATCCGAGAAATTATCTTCAGTAGTGTAGATTTACCTGCACCATTCTTGCCAATGATACCTACGACATCACCTTGTTTGATTTCGAGGTTAATATCGCGCAATGCCCAAAATTCTGTTTCTTGCTGTTTTCTGTTCCTTGAAAAAAGAGACTTAAAACTATTGGAGATCCGCTCATACAAAAAGCGGTTGTCTTTAGCTCCGATCACATACTTCTTTGAAAGATTCTCTATCTTTATCACAATGTCTGACATACGAATGTTTTTATACTTTTTTATTTTATCAGCGATTTTATTTTATTAGCAATGTTTCCTGACACTAACTATTGTAACTCAGCAACCTCTAAACGATATCAGCGATTTCACCCTCAATCCTATGAAAATATATCCAACCACTGACAAATACTAACACTGAACTTGCAAGAGAAATATAGACTCCCTCATTAATAGGGGAACCAAACAATGCCCAACGCATCCCATCAATTGCACCTGCCATCGGATTTAGGTAGTAGAAAAACTGATACTCAGCAGGTACAAGTGATGTGGGGTAAGCTACTGGCGAGACATAAATACCTAACTGCATCGCAAACGGTAGTACATACTGGAAATCTCGGTAGCGAATAGTTAGCGCGTTCAACCAAATTCCCAAGCCCAAACCAGATAATATTGTCATAAGTATGAAACCAGCTGCCAAAACAGTATTCAAACTAGGGCTATATCGGTGATAAAGCAACATTCCAAGCAAGAAAAGCAACGTGATTCCAAAATCTACAAATGCTGAGATGGATTTGGATAGTGGAATAATGATTCGGGGGAAATATACCTTCTTTACCATGTCCTGACCTGTAATGATAGAATTACCTGCTTGTGACATTACTGTAGAAAAATACCCCCACAATGCCATTCCCGATAAAGCAAAGAGCGAGTATGGAACCCCACTTGTGTCGACTTTTACAACTCTTCCAAAAACTAATGTAAAAATGATAAGCGTCGTGAGCGGTTGAATCAATGCCCAAGCAACCCCCAATGCAGTCTGCGAATAGCGAACTTTAATATCGCGATAGGCAAGCATCCACAAGAGCTCACGATACTCCCATATTTCTCGTAAATTGAACGAAAATTTCTTATCAGCACTAATGACAATTTGACTCATACAGCAGCTTTCATGGATTGAGATTGAGATTGTGCGTCATTCCAAATAACTAACGATTTGCCTTTCATAAACTGATGCTGTAACCGCTCAAATTCCTCTGCATTCAACACCAGCACACGAATTTTGCGATGAATCATGCGTTCAGTTTTCTCTATCAATTCGTTAAGGTAATTCCGATTAATGTCCCCAACGATGGTTAAATCAATAATTCCTGAATCACGACCTTCAGCATAGTCACCTGTGATGAGCGCCAATTGAACCGGTCCTAACTTCGAGAGCACACGCTCCACAAGCTGGTCAATGCCAAGGTACTTTTTCACGAGGCTATGCAGCTCAGGAAACAGTGGATGTTTGGTGTTTGCTTGGTAGAGCTTTGTGCGACCATCGTCAGCAACTGTCAGAAACCCAGCTTCTGTCAAACGGTTGAGCTCCAATCGCACGGCATTGGTGGATTCTCCAAATTCATCAGCGAGCTCACGCAAGTATGCACGCATATTCTGATTGAGGAAGAACTTCAAAAGTAGCTTGATGCGCGTCTTTGATGTTACCAGTGATTCTAACACTAACTGCCCTCCTGTTTGTAAGCGAGCACTTCAGCCTTTTTGAGTAGAAAATTTACTCAAAAGGATACAAAAAAGCAAACTCATTTCTCGCAACCTGTTACATGAGTAGACCGAGTAGCAAATGTGATGTCTTGATTTTGCCAAGATTTTCGTATGTTTGCAATTTCTCAAAGTATTTCAAGGACATGGTTCGCACTCGCTTCGCACCCTCGCCTACAGGGTATGTGCATATCGGGGGCCTTAGAACAGCACTCTACAACTATCTTTTTGCAAAGCAGCATGGCGGTGCATTCGTGTTGCGAATTGAAGATACCGACCAGACGCGACTTGTTGCTGGTGCTATTGAAGGAATCATTGAGGTTCTAGAATGGGCTGGTATTATCCCTGATGAAAGCCCGAAGCATGGCGGAAAATTCGGTCCCTACATCCAGTCTCAACGCTTGCATCTTTACCAGCAGTATTGTGATGAGCTCATTGCTAAAGGGCATGCCTACTATGCCTTTGAGACTCCGCAAGAGCTTGAAGAAATGCGCAAGTTGCAAATCAAGCAAGGTCTGCAGCCCAAATACAATCGCAAATGGCTACCTGAGTCACTCGGCGGCACTATGCCTGAAAGCAAAATCAAAGCTGCGCTGGCTGCTGGCTTACCGAAAGTCGTGCGCATGAGGGTCCCTGACCACATCACCATTAGAGTCGAAGATAAGATTCGCGGCATTGTAGAGTTTGATTCTTCTGTGGTCGATGACCAGGTTTTGCTCAAAGCAGATGGCTTTCCAACCTACCACTTAGCAGTTGTCGTCGATGACCACTTGATGCAAATCTCCCACGTCATTCGTGGTGAAGAGTGGCTCTCCTCTACACCGAAACATGTTTTACTCTATGACTTTTTCGGTTGGGAAAAGCCCGTTTATGCACATGTGCCCCTGCTACTTAACCCTGACCGAACCAAGCTTTCTAAAAGGCAGGGAGATGTGTCCGTTGAGGACTATATCAAGAAAGGCTATAGCAAAGAAGCTCTCATCAACTTTGTAGCACTTTTAGGCTGGAATCCCGGCGGCGGCTCCGAGCAAGAGATTTTTACCATGCAAGAACTGATTGAGCAGTTCTCACTTGAGCATGTAGGGAAGTCTGGCGCTATTTTTAACTTAGATAAACTCAATTGGATTGAAAAGCAGCATATTCGTCGACTCTCAAATGAAGAATTGGCTCGGCGCATCAAGCCAATTTTGCTCGAACACCTAAAGACTAAGCCTTCCTCATTACCGCTTGAGCAAATTACTAGCGAGGCCTACTTGATGCAGGTTGCCGCACTAATGAAAGAACGAGTCGATTTCATTCACGAATTTGTTACTTTCAGCAGCTACTTCTTCTTCGACCCTGAGCAATACGAAGAAGATGCTGTCAGGAAACGCTGGCAACCTAAAACCAACGAATACCTTGCCGCTTTCTGCGCATGCCTGCGTACTTTGCCTGAATTTACAGCCAGTAGCATTGAGCAGGCACTAAAAGATTTTGCGCAAGCTCACGGTATCAAAACTGCAGATATTATTCATCCTATACGCTTGGCCGTGACTGGGGTGAGTTTCGGTGCTAGCCTGTATCACACTCTGGAGACGCTTGGCAGAGACACTGTTTTGCGTCGCATTGAACGTGCAATTGCACAAATTAAGCCTGAGAAAGTGACGTAGAAAAGGCCACTGGAGTACAGTGGCCCTTTCCTACAGCACTGTAAGCACTGTGCTTAGTTCTTCTTGTCACCTGGCATTGGACGCTTCACAAAAATCTCATCAATAATCCCGTATTCCTTTGCTTCTTGGGCACTCATCCATCGATCTCGTTCAGAATCCTGATGCACCTTTTCTATCGGTTGCCCAGTATGTTTGGAAAGGATTTCTTCCAGCATGTGGCGCGTTCTTTCAATTTCTCTGGCCATGATAAGAATGTCAGTCTCTTGCCCCTGCGCACCGCCCGAAGGCTGATGAATCATAATGCGCGCGTGAGGCAATGAAGCACGCTTACCTTTTGCACCTGCAGCCAAGAGCAACGCGCCCATTGATGCTGCCATTCCAACACATACTGTGGAGACATCTGGGCGAATAAATTGCATGGTGTCGTAGACCCCCAGCCCTGCTGAAACACTGCCACCTGGTGAATTGATGTAGAGATAGATGTCTCTTTCTGGGTCTTCCGACTCCAAGAAAATCAACTGTGCCATCACCAGGCTTGCTGAGTGGTCATCGACTGCAGTACCATAGAAGACAATGCGTTCGCGTAGCAGACGAGAGAAAATATCAAATGCTCTCTCCCCTCGCCCAGAGGTCTCAATCACCATGGGGACGAGCATGCTACGCGTCTGATTGATGCTCTCCTCAATTCTAGGATGATACAGCTTTCTGATGTGATAGTCTAATCCGAAATTGATGTTTGCCATTGCCTATTTGGAAAAGTTTGCTACAAAAAAGACTCAAAAGTAAAACTCTCAGAATTGAATTTTGATTTTTTCACTCTTATACTCCTTGAGCTCTGCTGCGTTCCACGTTGGGAACTTTGTCCGATTAATCACCGCGCGCACAGCGTTTGCAGTCTGCTCATCCAAGTCATTTTGCGATATGTTAATTTGCTTAACCTTTCCGTCTGGCGTAATGACCAGCGAAAAGGCAATTGCTCCACCAGTTTTCCCTAAGCGCGATGCATTTGCTTTGACAGTCGGAATCAGTGACTCCTGCAAGTTTTCCATAGCCTCATCCAACATAGCATAGTCGAATTTCGGCTTTGCAAGTTGCATACCTCCTGCCTTATCGGCTTCTGGTGACGGTGCATCGGTGTATGTTACTTTCTTTTCAATCTGAATCTCGTTACTTCTCTGCTGCGGGTCTACTAGCGTTTTTTGATACTCTTCCATCAATTTTTGTTGGGCAATCAATGCACTATCGCCCAGTTTTTTCAAACCCAAATCTTCATCTTTCTTGCAGCCTGAGCATCCTGCATGAAGCCCAGCTACCAGCAATAGGCAGAAAACGGGCGAAATGACAGATATGATGTATGCTCTCATAAGTTTTTGCAAAGAGTTTAGTCAGAGTTATCTGAAATTTTTAGCCTGAACGTTAGCGAAATTAAGTTTTCCAATCAAACAGCGCGAGCGCGTTAAACATTTGATTACACAAAAAAATTAAGGGCTGAGCTACCAGGGGCAGCATCAGCCCTAACTTGTGACATGCGCGGTCGCTTTGCGAAAGCGACTGTTTAGTACATTCCGCCCATGCCGCCCGAGGAAGCTGGTGCCTTTTCCTCTTCCTTCTTCTCGACAATCACAGCTTCAGTTGTGAGCAACAGGCTTGCAACTGAGGCTGCATTCTCAAGCGCTGTACGAGTTACCTTTGTTGGGTCAACAACACCTGCTTGAATCAGGTTCTCGTATCGCTCAGTGCGTGCATTGAAGCCAAAGTCGTCCTTGCCTTCTTTGACCTTCTGCAGCACTACTGCGCCATCCATTGTGCCGGTGTTGTCGACAATCAGGCGCAGTGGCTCTTCAACGGCACGACGGATAATCTCAATACCTGTTCTTTGGTCTTCATTTTCAGGCTTGAGTGTATCCAGCACCTTAGCTGCGCGAATCAGTGCTACACCGCCGCCTGGCACAATACCTTCTTGAACTGCAGCACGGGTAGCATGCAACGCATCCTCAACGCGAGCCTTCTTTTCCTTCATTTCAACTTCGGTGCTGGCACCGATGTTGAGCACTGCTACGCCGCCTGACAGTTTCGCCAGACGCTCTTGTAGCTTTTCCTTATCATAGTCACTGGTCGCCTTCTCAATCTGGCTCTTGATTTCGTTGATGCGTGCCTTAATCTGCTCTGGCTTGCCCTTGCCCTCAACGATTGTGGTGTTGT
>PHFL01000046.1:12360-37614 GCA_002794105.1 Candidatus Thermochlorobacter aerophilus
GTGTGGCTAAGGCTTCGCCTTCTACATCTTCTGCAATGATGAGCACTGGCTTACCTGTCTGCACAATCTTCTCAAGTATGGGCAGCAGGTCCTTCATTGCAGAAATTTTCTTGTCATGGATTAAGATGTAGGCATCTTCAAGTTCTGCCTCCATCGTCTCGGTGTTGGTTACAAAGTAAGGCGAAAGATAGCCACGGTCAAACTGCATGCCCTCTACGACCTTCAGCTCAGTCTCAGTGCCCTTTGCTTCTTCGACCGTGATAACACCATCTTTGCCAACTTTTTCCATCGCTTCGGCAATCAGGTTGCCGATTTCTTCATCGTTGTTGGCTGAAATCATGCCAACTTGTGCAATTTCCTTCTTTCCAGAAATCGGGCGACTGATTCGCTTCAGCTCTTCGACAATAGCTGCCACAGCCATGTCAATTCCGCGCTTGAGGTCCATTGGGTTGGCACCTGCTGTGACATTCTTCAAGCCTTCGCGGAAAATGGCCTGCGCCAGAACTGTGGCTGTTGTTGTACCATCGCCAGCAACATCGCTGGTCTTGGAAGCAACTTCGCGCACCATTTGGGCGCCCATATTCTCGAGTGGATCCTCGAGCTCAATTTCCTTTGCTACTGTTACGCCGTCCTTTGTAACTGTCGGTGCTCCGAACTTTTTCTCAATTACAACATTACGGCCTTTTGGTCCTAGTGTAACTTTAACGGCATCGGCAAGCTTGTCGACACCGCGCTTGAGTGCTGCACGCCCTTCTGCGTCGAAGTATATCAGCTTTGCTGCCATAGTGTTGTTATGGTTTTAATTTTGAAAGAAATTTCTAGCTTCAGTTCAGAATCGCAAAAATGTCGCTTTCGCGCATGATGAGGTATTCTTCGCCATCTATGGTAACTTCTGTACCTGAATACTTGCCATAGAGCACTTTCTGCCCTACCTTAACTTGAGGCTTGATGAGTGTGCCGTTCTCTGAGGTCTTGCCTTCACCGACGGCTACTACCTCGCCATGTTGTGGCTTTTCCTTACCAGTGTCAGGGATGTAGAGACCACCTTTTGTTTTTTCCTCTGCTGGAGCTGGACGAATCACCACGCGATCTCCTAAGGGCTGAAGTTTCATAGTCTTTTTCCTCCAAGTTTTGGGTTGGTAGAGTTACTAAGTTGAGTTTATGTGTTTGAAATTTTCCGAGTGCTGTAACGCAAACTCCTTGGACAGAGTTTCAAACTTTTAGCACTCACCTTGAGCGAGTGCTAAAATACATCAAACCTAAGAAAAATGCAAGCGATAAGTTGCGGGCTTGTCTGGTTCAAGGGCGTGGCATGGTGCTAAAGGTCGCGGAACTAATCGCTGGTGTCAGCCCCAGAGCGGCACGCAGTTCAATGTAGTGAGCAAATTCTATGGGAAAGGTGTCAGCAAAAAAACGGCGCACTTCTGGCGTGGTAACCTCTTCTGCTCCACTTGTCCATTGAAAGTATGCAGCGGCGGCTTCATACTCCAACTCCATAGCCAGTCGCACAGCTTCAGCTTCATTGGTAACCCTGCTGACTTGCGGTGCTGGCTGTGCTCGCTCAAGCGAGACTTCAGCTTGTGAGAAGCGCCGCAGTAGCCGATTCAGCTCGTTGAAATGCCCAAGATGATGCGCGCGATAGAGTTGCACAGTCGCAATTACAGCAGGCGTGGTTACCAGTCCTGACGCTGCTGCGGCATCGTAGGTCTTGATGGCTTGCGCTTCTGCGGCAGCGGCGGCATTGAGCAGGGCAATATCACCTGCTGTTTGCGCATTGGTCGCAGGTTCTACGGATGTGTTACAGGCTTGAAACGCTATCGGCGCGGCTGTTGCCAGCGGCAGCATTCTTAAAAACTCTCGTCTTTTCATGCCAAAGATGTTTTACCAAGTTTTAGCGCGTGACTAAAAATTCACGACAAAAATGCTACGCAGCGTGTAGTTGTCTCTCACATTAAAACTTTGCCCATCGAGCGCTTGGTCGGCAAAGGCTAACTTTGCCAGCACTCTTTCAGAGAACTTGACGCCAATAGCTGCCGACAACCGTGTCACACTTCTATCCCACGAGAGATTTTCCTGATTGGTGCGCGCATCGGTGTAAGGTAGAAATAGCAAGCGCTCATAGCGCAAAGCAAGGTAAGTGCCAGTCAGAAAAGGCGGCTCAAACTTAAAATCCACATAGCCTGACAGGTTCGAAACCGTGTAGCGCACCAGTTCATCTGGATTGCCTGCTACGGTCGTAAAACCTTCTGCCGTTGTAAAGCGCGGCACCGTCCATTGCGAGTAAATCAGCTCGCCAGAGAGTTCAAAAAAAGCGTAGGCTAAAATCACATCTGTGCCCAGCACTAATTGGCGATACTGTTCAAACGGATTGTTGGTTCGCACCAGATTATTGACGGGGTCCGCTTGCATAAAACTGCCATATGAGACGGAAATGCCTTGCTGCCAGAAGATGGCGGGCTGAAACCCTAAGCGTGCCACACCAGCAAGATTTGCTAGGTTTGTATAGTCAGCTTGCGATGAGAGCGCACCATTGACGATAGCAAGCTCTATGTTCAAGGCATTGGGTATCAGAATCCAGTTCAGCGATGCGCCAGTGGTATAGCCGCCAAAATACACGGTTGTCAAGCCCACATCATCTGCCGTGCCATACACGCCTGTATTGCCCGCGGCAGGCCAAAACCCACGCTTGTCGGAGATATTGACAAAGTATCCGTAGCTAAGCGGCGCGCTGGCAAACAGGTTGTCACTTTGCAGTTGTCGGCGCGGATAGAGTCCGAACGGCATCACAAAGCGGCCAATAGAGATGCTCACTGGCGACTCTGGTTTTTGCCAGAGAATTGTCGCCAGTGTAATTCGTGGTGGATTCAGCCGCCCACCGCCCCAGATGTCAAACTGCACGCGTGCATTGAACGACCACTCATCTCCCATCGGCGCCAGCACAAACAAGTTGAATTGATTGATAGCCAAATGTGCAAATCGAAATTCATTTGGGATTTCGTTGAAAATGAAGTTCGAGTTTGTGCCGCCAATGGAAAGTTCCAGCGCCGTTTCGCCCGTCAGCTGAATTTGTGCTTGTGCGATGCTTGTTGCCGACCACAGCACTGCCAAAGCAGCGCAGGCAAGTCGCCGCTTAGCGCTCTTCATGATTGGGTTAGTCATAGAGCACCTCTGCGATTTCAAGTGGTTTTGAAAAGCCTTTAAACTGCATCGGTTGAATTTGTCCGCTTTTGAACTGGGCATGGTTTGAAAGGCTTTGTAGCAAATCATGACGAATCAGAATTTGCCCTGCTTTTGCTGCCGCACATAGACGCGCACACAAGTTTACTGACGAGCCAATTACTGTGTAATCCATGCGGTCTTGTGCACCCATGTTACCGAGCACCATCACGCCGTAGTTGATACCAATACCAATTCCGATAGGCGCATGGTCTTTACGCTGCACATCTTGTGCCACGCGCTGAATATCAATAGCGCACTCTACGGCACGGCGCAACGCATCTTTTCCGCTAAAGAGCGCGACCATTTCATCGCCGACGAACTTATCGACCGACCCGCCATGCTTTGTTACCAATTCAGCTTGAAAACCCAGATATCGATTCAGCATTTCAATGACGGCTTCTGGTGGTTGGCTTTCGCTGTATGCAGTAAAGCCGCGTAAGTCCGAGAACAGGACTGCCAGCTCTTGACGGCTGCCACCTAAGCTGACTTCCATTGCTCCGCCTGCCGCTCGCTTAATCATTTCAAGTGTATGACTGCCCACATAGCGTGCCAGCTGAAATCGCTCTCGCAGCCCGACAATCATGCTATTGAAGGCTTGAGCCAGCTGTCCAATCTCATCGTTTGAAGCAGGCACTACCGACACGCTCAAATCTCCTTGACGCACCTTGCTCATTGCATCTACCAGTGCCAGCACAGGGCGCGAAAATAGCCGTCCTAATGCGACTGCCAACACCAATGTGAGCAACACACTTACGCCAGCTACCACCAGCAAACTTTGGCGAATGTTCTCCAAAATTTTTAGCTCTTGTGACTTCGGCACAGTGGCAAGGTAGTAGGCTGATTCGCCCTCGCCCAGCGGCGCCAGAAATGCAAAGACTTCTTCTTCACCCAACTCCATCTCAAATGGCTCACTGCTTCGCTGCTGCTCCACAGTTTTGATGTGCTCGGCTATCTGTTCTGCTTTTGCATGTAGCGCCTGTCGCTTTGCTGAATCCAAAGTCGTGGCGATTGGCACTGTGCCTTTAAGAAAGGTGATGTCAATGTTTGAAAACCCTTTGAAGGCTTGGGCTTCTGCATCGGTCAGGCGCTGCCCTAAAGTTAGGGCGCCGATGATGTTTGTCTGATTAAGCACAATCGGTGCGCTGGCAATCTGATACAGCGCGCCATCCAAATCCCACAGTTGTGCAGTGCTATCTTCCGGCAAGTTACCAGAGAGGGCATTGACAATACTTTGCTGCGTTCCGAAGTCATCGCCGTATTGGTCGGGCTTATCCAGCCGAGCCAGCAATCTTGCCCGACGGTCTGTTACAATGAACAAATCAACAGGTGCTAAGGCAGCAAACTCCCTGACACTTTGCAAAACCGTTGCATGACGCAGCGCAGAAATGCTGTCGCTGGTTGATTCCAATTCAACATTGGCTTTGAAGGTTGGATTTTCGCCGATGAGTGTTGCCAGGTCAATGAGGCGTTCGTAGCGCAGGCGTTGCTCACGCTGCAATACATTTTGCGCTTGCCTAAAATCTGCCACGATTTTTTTGAGGATGGTCTCGGAAAGCGTCTGATTTATCACCAGCAGGACACCAAACAGCACGCTTGCCGTCAGCCCAAACAGCAGAAGAAATAGCTTGGTTTGGATATTGAATTGCATAACATGCGTGCTTAGTTACCCAGTGCAAAATCTTTGCGCACGGTCTGCCCTGATTTGATTTCGACTTGTTCTTTAATCATTGGGAAGTTTGGGTGATAGACTCGCACTTCATACATGCCGTCAGGCAGATTTTTGAGCTCATACATTCCGTTGGGTTGCAGGCGCACAAAGTATGGCTGTGTCGTAACTCATGATGACGGCATTCATTTGCGTGTGAATGTCACAAAATAGCTTGGTTTCGCCTACGCTTGAAATTTTTTGTGCTTGCACATCGCCGGTCGGTCGCCTGCCGATATTGAAGCGTTCTCCTTTTCCTAAGGTGAAGACGTTGTGATAAAACGGGTCGGCATTGACGATTTCCACCACCGTGCCTTGCGTAACCGGCAACACGCGTGGAATGAAGGTTGCATTTTTCTGAATAATTCTAGCACCTTGTAGGGGCTCAACTTTCGGCTTGAAATTTAGGGGGTGCGCACTGACAATCACATCCTCGTATCCTGAACTGGCAGTTGCCTGCGTAGCGGCGCCACTTGCGGCTTCGGGCGAGAGCCGACTGCGATACAGGTTACCGCGCGCCGTAGCCCGCACATTCTGCACGGCTGGTAAGCTGACAGAGCCTGTAATAACACCGCCGGTAGTCTGTGCAAACGCTTCAATTGCCACGAAGAGCAGAAACATCAGCAGCACCAGCCGCTTTCCCATTGCAGCTAAAAATATTGACTTATGAATTTCGCTTGATATGGCTAAGTTAGTCAATCCCAATTGATTTAGCAAGATAACTTGCGTAACTTTGTATCTGGAACGAGTCTGCAGACACTAAGGCTAACAAGTGGTGATACTCTCTCTAATGGATTTAGTAACTGCGCTATAGCATCCCAGTTTGCTACACTATTCAACACAGGTACACAATGTCAAAACTAATTCTTGTTCGTCACGGCGAATCACAATGGAATTTGGAAAATCGTTTTACAGGCTGGGTCGATGTTGGGCTCACTGATTTTGGTCGTGCGCAAGCTCGTGAAGCCGGCTTGAAAATCAAGCACATTCCGCTCGATGTGGCCTACACTTCTGTGCTCTATCGCGCTATTGAAACACTTATCATCATGTTGACTGCAGCTGAGCAGTTGCATGTGCCAACTTATTTCAGTAAAGCGCTCAATGAGCGACACTACGGCGCTCTGCAAGGCTTGAACAAAGCTGAGGTAGCCAAAAAGTATGGCGAAGAGCAAGTTAAACTTTGGCGACGCAGTTACGATATTGCACCACCTAACGATGTCACTGAACTCAATCCTGATGGCTATACAGAAAGTCTGAAAGATACTGCCGCCCGAGCCCTGCCTTACTTTGAGAAAGAAATTCTTCCGAAGGTGCAAGCTGGGAAAAACGTCATTGTCTCCGCCCACGGCAATAGCCTTCGCGCTATCGTCATGTCGCTTGACCATCTCAGCAAAGAAGAGGTCTTAGAACTCAACATTCCTAACGGTGTGCCCATCGTCTATGAGTATGATGGCAGCATGCTTGTCTCAAAGACCATGCTCTGAATCCTGAACGATACTGCAAGCATACCACAGCTATGTGCCACGCGGGGTTCTGGCACTGCCTTGCCCTATGTTACATTTTTTCCTTTGCATTTTTTTCAATAAGATTCAAGTGCTTTGTGCTATTCCCAGCTTGGCTTTTTCATAAATTCTTGTATGGCTATGAAGAAGACTCCGGCTTTTCTTACCCTGTTGGCACTGCTTGCTGCCTCATTTACATTTCCTTCATCTTCATCTCCAGTGTCTATTGCTGCCAGCGATTCTACCTACCGCGCCGATTACTTTTACTTTCAAACAACTGGCACCATCAAGGTACTTCTTAGTGAGGCAACATACAGAGCGGTTTTAGCGGCGGCTCAAGCGGCTGGATATTCGGAAGACGAAATTGAGGTCACAATTTACGTGGTCGATAGAAAGTCGCGGCTTGAGCGGCAGCGTCCCTCTGTTCATCCTAATCCTGCTTCGCGTCGAGAGTTGCGCAAGCCTGTGATAAAAAAGTTTGAGTAGGCTGGCAATTCTCTTTGGCTAAGCATTGCTTAAAATTCGCTGCATTTCGGCTGAAACGAGTCGGATGTTTTCATCAAGGAAGTGCGGGGAACGTAGGCGGGCGCGTTTTACCGCTGCAAGGTCTATTGTGCAGTCTAATGTGCTTTCCACGAATTGTGGCAGTGCCGCCAGTTGCACCCCTTCTGGGGAAATCACTTCCGAGCCACCCCAATACGATAGACCATCTTCATTGCCAACTCGACTGACAAAGACCACATACACCGAAAACAGCTCTGCATAAATGCGCGTGATACGCTGCCAGACTTCCGCTACACCGATTTTGCCTTTCTGAAAATCAATTCGCAACGGGCTATTGACCATTGAGAACAAGACTTTTGCGCCCTGCACAGCTTGTAGGAATGGCACACTGACATGCCAATTATCTTCACAAATCGCTACGCCTACTTTGCCCAGCCGTCGCGATTCAAATGGCGCAATGCGCTGCCCGGCACGAAAATAGCGTTGTTCTTCGAACATGCCATAGGTCGGTAAATAAATTTTGCGATGCACCGTTTTTGCTACACCGTCTTCAAAAAAGAAAGCCGCATTGTAGACCGCAAAGTCGTCGGAGAGTTCAATGCCACCACACAGAATGGAGATATGCTTAGAAAGTTCGCAGAGTGGGCGCAGGCGTTCGTCGCTAATGTGCATTGCCATATCTTGCGCCGCATCTTGAACCAGATAACCCGTGAGCGAAAGTTCAGGAAATGCAATAAACTCTATGCCGTCGCGAATAGCCTGCTCACATAGCGCAATGTGCTTGTTGAGATTTTCAGAAAAGTTTGCCAGCACGCAGTCGTGCTGCACAAGACGGAGTTTGGTTATCATGTCAAGTCTTCGCAAGTTCAGTTGAAAACTGAACGCAAAGATACATGCTTACCGAAAATCTCCTGCAGACACAAAAAGCTACCACGCATTGTGCGGTCAGATTTGCATTTTGGAATTTTTTGACTTTCTGGGCGTATCACTAATTAGCACTGGACGTATTTGGCAAGAAGCGCTCTTGATTTTGGGAAGACACAGGTAGCTCCACGAAGAAAGTTGCGCCTCTGCCTTTGCCTTCAGACTCTGCCCAAATTCTGCCTCCGTGCAGCTCGACCAGCCGCTTTGCAATAGCAAGTCCTAAACCTGTTGAGCTCTCACCACCTGTGGGTTTAGCTGAGAGTCGCTTGAATTTGCCAAAGAGATTTTTCATGTCGTCTTCGCTCAAACCTTGACCTTCATCTTTGATGGCCACTTGCACATAGGCAGTAGTTGCGTTTGCGCTGTTTGCATCTGTGGCTTTGGGTGTGATTCGATGGCAACTTACAGTTATGTTTTTTCCATGAGGGGAATACTTTATGGCGTTGCTGATGAGATTGTCGAAGACCTGTCGGATTTTTGCACTATCGACTTCCACTAAAAGCTGCGGCTCGGTTTCCAAGTGCAGAGTTTGTGCTTTTGCTTGTGCATTTGGTCGATTTTCTTTCACCACGCTGGCAAGCAATTCCGAGAGATTGACAAAGGATTTTTCCAGCTGCGCATTACCTGCTTCTTGTGCTGCAACTTCCAGCAGGTCAGTAATGAGCTTATACATTCTTTGTGAAGAGCGCATGATAATTGCCGCCATTTCCTTTGCTTCGTCAGGGTGAGTTTCTTCTTCACTTAGGAGCGAGGCAAACCCCATCACAGTTTGCAGTGGGTTTTTGAGGTCGTGCGCGGCAATTGCTAAGAATTCATTTTTGAGTTTATTGGCTTCAGCTAGTTCGTCGCGCTGGCGTTCTACGATAGCTTTTTGGCGTATTAGCTCTAAGTTTTGTTTTTCAATAAGCTTTGTCTTTTCAGCCAAGGCTTTGGCAGCCTGTTGCTGCTGACGCATGACCACACCGCCACCAATGATGACCAGCAAGGCAACGCTGATACCACCGATGAACAATAGCCGTTGCCGTTCTGCTTCCAGTTCTTTAACCTTATTGGTTTTAGCAAGCAGCTCAATCTCGCGGCTTTGCCTTTCACGCTCAGCCTCTTGTTGCTTAATCTTTAGCTCCTGCTCTATTTTTTCTTTCTCCAATTGTGCAATTTCGCTGAGGCGCTTTTCTTCTATCAGTTTGATTTTTACATCTCGTTGCTTTAGCTGAAGTGTCTTTATTTCCTGTGATTTTTCCAGCAGAGCAATAGACTGTTCTTTTTCTCTGAGCGCAGCTTGCTGGAGTTCTCTATCGCGTTGTAGCAGTTCAATTTCTTTCTGACGCTGTTCTGCCTCGTAGTATTCTTTGAGTTCAGCAAAGCGTTTTGCGGACTGTGCAGTAAAGATGGAGTCTTTGTAGGCTGCATAGTAGGTATATGCTGACAATGCTTCTGCTGTGTTCTTCATACGCAAGTGAATCATGTAGAGCTGATGGTAGGCATCTTTGAGCTCGGGCTTTGCATTGATACTTTTTGCTGCATCCAATCCCTTCAGTGTGTAGGAAAGTGCATCCTGCAGACGGTTTTGCAGAAAGTAAATGCGTCCGATGTTCAATAGCGTCGATGGTAAGCCTTGCATATCGCCCATATCGGTTCTGAGCTTTAGCACCGTGAAAAGGTAGTCCAATGCATCGAGGTATTTTCCTTGCTGTTCGTAGATATCGGCAATGTGGCTGAAGGAGGCTGTCATGCCTGATTTATCGCCCAGTTCAGCGCGCAATTTTAGGGCACGAATGTGGTAATCAATCGCTTCGGCAAATTTGCGTTGAGTAAGGTATAAGTTCCCAATGTGATCTTGTGTTATGGCTACTGCCCATTTATCCCCAACTTTTTCTTTGATATCCATTGCTCTCTGATAGTACATCAGTGCGTAGTCGTACTCACCCTGCGATTGATACATCTGTGCTAGGTTGTCATAGACGTTAGCAATGCCGCGCTGGTCACCGGTTTGCTCAAAGAGTTTGAGAGCTTGCAAGTGAAAATCCAGTGCATCGGCGTATTTGCCTTCGGACCGATATACTACTGCAATGTTGGCAAGTGTGTTGGCAATGCCGCGCTGGTCACCAAGTTCATGTTTGAGCGCTAATGCTTTTTGGTAATGCGCCAATGCGGTGCGGTATCTGCCTCGCACAAAAGCAACGGCGCCAATATTGTCATGTGCTTGAGCAATACCCGGCTTATAGTCTATTGCTTCAGCCAGTGATAGGGCAGCTTGTGCCAGACTATCTGCCAAGCGATAGTTACCCTGTTGGCGATGCTTTATGCACAACGCATTGAGAATCTGCACGCGCGCACTATCGGTGGCACTGTATAGAAATCCTGCATACCATTCAGCTTGTTGGGTCTGGGCTGAGAGTGAGGACTGTAGCAACAACCAAATTAGTCCAGATGCAGCAAGTACTTTACACATTGCCTTTTCCTTTTTGTTTTTCACGGCTTTTTCGCAGTGGCATTTCAAGTTTAGACAAATTGCGCTTTGCATGCTGTGATTTGAGCAACGTGCTATGACATAGGTATGGTCGGCTGGGTAGCTATCTCAATGTCTTAGTTGAGGTCGAACTGGAGTTCTGACAGATTACGATAGATACCGTTTTCATACCCCATCAATTCTTGATGCGTACCCTGCTCTACCACCTGCCCATCTTTGACGACAATGATTTTATCTGCCGTGCGCACTGTCGAGAGCCGATGCGCAATGATGAATGTCGTTCGTCCTTGCATCAGGGTATTGAGAGCCTCTTGCACCAACCGCTCTGATTCTGAGTCGAGGGAGCTGGTGGCTTCGTCCAATATAAGAATTGCTGGATTTTTTAGAATAGCCCGTGCAATGGCGATGCGCTGGCGTTGCCCACCAGAGAGTTTGATTCCACGCTCGCCTACCACGGTCTTATAGCCTTCAGGGAAGGTTGAAATAAACTCATGAGCATGTGCTTGCTTTGCTGCTTCAATAATTTCAGCTTCAGTGGCTTGCGGGTTGCCGTAAGCAATGTTTTCAGCAATCGTCCCACCAAAGAGTATTACATCTTGTGGCACAATCGACATTTGATTGCGCAAATGTGTAAGTGGATATTCTCGACTATCACGCCCATCAATCTTGACCCGCCCAGCATCTGGCACATAGAAGCGTAGAATGAGACTGACAATCGTGGATTTGCCCGCACCTGACGGACCTACAAATGCTACACGCTCACCACTCTTTACAGAAAATGAGACTCCTTTCAAGACCTTGATTTCTTTGCGCGAAGGATAGCTAAACTCGACCTGCTCAAACTCGACATCGCCACGCAAGCGCGGCAATGTTGCTATTTTCTTTTTGACATCGGGCGAAAGGTCAATTTCTTCCGACGGCTCACGCAGAATTTCACGAATGCGCTCCGTTGCCCCTACTGCTCTTTGTACCTGACTATATAACTCTGCAAAACTCCCCATCGCCGCACCCACAAAGGTCGTGTAAAGAATAAACGCCGTCAGTTCACCAACCGTCAATTCACCAGCTTGCACAAACCGTGCGCCGACCCACAATACCAAAATAATTGCGCTAAACAGCCCGAAGATAATCAGGGAGAAGAAGGCACCACGAAAACGTGCATTACGCAGCACAGTTGCCAGATAAATTTCCACTGCTCGCCGATAGCGGCTGATTTCGTAAGTTTCATTTGCAAACGCCTTGACGTTAGCAATGCCTTGCAATGTTTCCTCGACCACTGTGTTGCTATCAGCAAGTTTGTCTTGCGCCTGACGAGAAAGCTGACGAATTTTGCGTCCGAAATACACCGCTAGTGCAATCAGAATCGGTAGCGAGAGCAACATTACCAGCGTGAGCTTGACTGATGTGTAAAAAATCAGCACAAGCCCGCCGACCAGAATCGTGGCTTGGCGCAGCAGTTGCGCCAGTGTAAAGGTCAGCGTCTCTTGCAGCTGTGCCAAATCGGCAGAGAGCCGACTTGTCAGTTCGCCCACCCGACGCTGCGCAAAGAAACTCATCGGTAGCGAAATGATTTTCGTGTAGGTCTCACGGCGCAAATCGTTCAAACTACGCTCGCCGACTTCCACAAACCACAGCGATTGGAAATACCCAAATACCGCCTGCACACCTAGCACAATCAGCAGCGTCAGTGCAATGTAATCGATGTCGCCAAAGAGCCCTTCCCCTGTGCCAGCTAGTGCGCCATCAATCAGCCGTCCTGTCACATACGGGAAAGCTAAACCCAACACACTTGAAAAGAGCAAAGCCATCAATGCCGCAAAAAACTTCACACGATACGGCAAAATGTAGCGAAACAGCGCTATCGCTTCTTTCAGCGACTCTTTACTTAGCTTTGCGGGCTTGGCTTCAACACTTGACTTATGTGCCATTTCAATCCAAACAATTGATTCAGTTTTGTTTTTTCGTTCTACTCCATGGCTGAATGCGCATGAAATTAAGTTACGCAATCAGTCAGTTATTCTTACCTCCCTTACGACCTTTGTGCTTTGCACGTTTCCACCGCCAACTCTTTTTGTTAGTGAAAATTGCTTCTCCAGCGTATCTTCATGCTACTATGTTCATTGACCCACTTAAACCTTTTTGCTGTTTGAAGAGTATGCCGAAAATCATTCGTGATGAATCCACAACCAGTTCATACTGGGCTGCCGTCAATACACTGGGCGCTTTGTCTGATGTGCATCTAATTGCCGACGCACCGATTGGCTGCTATAACCTTGTTGGCGTAGCTGTTATTGACTATACCGATGCGATTCCATACCTTAGAAACTTTACGCCGACCGACCTCACTGAAAAAGCCATCTCAACCAGCGGCACGACTCAAATCACACGCAACACTATTGAGAAACTGCTTGGCACAGGCAAAACCCTCATTGTGATGTCGACTGCCGAAAGTGAAATGATTGGTGCCGACCACACACAGATGCTTATGGCGCACTATCCTGACATTAAGTTTTTCCCTTCCAATTCGCTTTCAGAAGATGAGTGGCAGGGGCGCGACCGTGTGCTTGCTTGGTGCTTTGACAACTACGATGACCGCCAGCCTGCACGCATTGAGCGTGGCACTGTCAGCATCATTGGACCTACTTATGGCTGCTTCAATTCACCCTCGGACTTGGCTGAAGTCAAGCGACTGATTCAAGGTGCAGGGGGCACAGTCAAAAAAGTCTTTCCAATGGAATCCAAACTTGCTGAGATTTCCGAGCTCAAGCACAGCGATGTAATTGTGGTCATGTATGAAGAGTTTGGCAAGTCGCTTGCTGAGCGCTTAGGACGCCCAGTGCTTTATGCGCCTTTTGGTCTTTATGCTACCGAGCAATTTTTGCGCGACTTAGGTCGCTTGCTTGGCACATCGGCGCAGGCTGAAGCTTTCATCAAGCAAGAAAAGCAAACTACCTTGAAGCTCATTTGGGACCTTTGGCGCGGACCGCAGTCAGAGTGGTTTCCGACCGTTACATTTGCCGTCTGTGCCTCACGCACTTATGCCAAAGGGCTTAAAACCTTGCTGGCAGATGAACTTGGCATGACCTGTTACTTTGCTGAAGAATCCGCCAAAGCTGATAACAGCGAAATCCGTCGGCGCCTGCAAGAAAAACCGCCGCAAATCATGTTCGGTCGCATTGTCGACAAGATGTATCTGGCAGAAGTCGGTGCCAAGACCTATTTCATACAGTCTGCTTACCCCGGACCTTTTGTGCGCCGAGCAACTGGCACGCCGTATATGGGCTTTTCTGGCGCAACCTATCTGGTGCAAGAAATCGTCAATATCCTTTACGACGTGCTCTTTCAGTTTCTCCCATCGCACAAGCAGAACTTTGAGTTTGTCGACCCGAACAAGAAGTTTGTTTGGACCAAAGAAGCGCGCGAGATGCTTGCAGACCTCACGCGCCGAGCACCATTTATTTCGCAAATCTCTTTCAGCCGCGAGCTCAAAACTAAAGCTGAACTCTACGCTCAGAAGAAAGGCTTAGACACGATTACGCCTGATGTGCTTGCTCAAATCTCTTAGCCTTAGTTCGTTGGGTTTGCTTGTGTAGTAGCGCAGTTGCATTAGGTGTGCAGATCGACCAGCTCTTGGGTTGAGAAGAAAAATGCCGCTTCGATTTTGGCGTTTTCGACCGAGTCCGAGCCATGGATGGCGTTTTCACTGATACTGGTGGCATACAGTCTGCGAATGGTGCCTTCTGCGGCTTTGGCGGGGTCAGTGGCACCAATGAGCTCGCGAAACGCCGCAACGGCATTTTCTTTCTGCAAAATCATCGGCACACAGACACCAGAAGCCATAAACTCTACCAGTTCATTAAAAAACCCACGTTCTTTGTGCACGGCATAGAACTCCCTTGCAGCTGCCTTTGTTAGGCGTGTGTACTTCATGGCAACAATTTCAAAGCCGGCACGCTCAATTTTATCAATGATGGCGCCAACCACTTTTTTGCGGACACTGTCTGGCTTGATGATTGCTAAAGTTCTTTCCATTGTGGTATGCAAGTTGTTTTTTGAAGGATTGTATTTTCAAGATGTCGGCGAAAATAAAACAAATGCCTGAAACCCGAAACCTGAAATTCTTGTTATGCTCAGGAGTTTCTTACTGCTCAACTTGCTTATCATGCTTTGCCGCACTTCAGCGCTTGCACAAGATAGCACTTCGGCGCATGACCTTGTTGATGTGCAGCGCATCAATCCTCGCATCTTGGTGGAGATGCGCTATGCTACGACCAATAACTTCATGAAAAAGGCTATTTACAAATCTGCTCGCTGTCTTTTGCGCCGCAGCGTTGCCGAGCGACTTTCACGCGTGCAAGCCCGATTGGAAAAACAAGGCTACGGGCTGAAAATCTACGATGCCTATCGACCGCTTTCGGCACAATGGGAGCTGTGGAAAGTCGTCCCTAACCCAACATTTGTGGCTGACCCTCGCAAAGGCTCTAAACACAATCGTGGGTCGGCTGTGGATTTGACGCTGGTCGACAAAAATGGCAACGAACTTGAAATGCCTACCGAGTATGATAGTTTTGTCGCCGCCGCCCGCAGCGACTACATGGACCTGCCTGAACATGTCCTACGCCATCGCAAAATTTTGCACGACGCCATGAAGGCAGAAGGCTTTATTCCTAATCCCAGCGAGTGGTGGCACTTCGATGACCCTGATTGGCAAAAGTTTCCTATTCTCGACATAGACTTCGACAAAATTCCATAATGCTTTGCACCGATGCGACTTCTGACAGTAGGATTTCTCTTCTGGCTCATTACGCAACCGCTCTTTGCCCAAACTGAACCTGCACTCTACGGCACCATCACTGACAAAAGAACTGGCGAGCCCCTCGCTGGCGCCACCATCAAGGTCAAGGACGAGAACGGCAATGTCATTCGTGGTGCCAAATCTAATCTTGAAGGGCGATACCGCATTGCCTTGCCACTTGGACGCTACACAGTGGAAGTCAGCTACTTGGGCTATAAGATGCAGTCGGCACAGGTCTATATCGCCTTACCGTTGGAGAAAAATTTTGCGCTCTCAGAAGGGGAGGTACGCGCCCCAGAAATTTTGGTCGATGCTGGGGAAGACCTTGTGACCACTATCATGAAACGCGCTATTCGTGAAAAAAAGCGCCAGCGCGATTCGCTGCGCTCATACGAGCTGGAAGCCTACACCAAACGCCTGACGCGCCGCGATAGCAGCATTGCCGGCATCACGGAAACCTTTGCCAAAGGCTACTGGCGAAAAGGCGACACGCTGCGCGAAGTGGTGGTGCAAGAGCGCATCACCGAAAATATCAAAGCCCAGTTGCCCGCTGATGTAACAATTTCAGCTGGCGTTCGCAACCTTCTTGATTTTTCTGAAGAACGCATCCCGATTTTGGGCAATCGTTTTGTCAGCCCAATTGCAAACGATGCTTTCTCATGCTATGACTTCGAGCTGATGGAAACTGTGCAGAGCGATTTTGGAGAAATTTTCACGATAAAACTCATTCCAAAGAACAACTTCATCCCACTTTTTACAGGCACGATTAAAATTGCCTCAAACACATATGCACTCATTGCGGCAGACCTTGTACCACATCGTTCTGGCTTCAAACTGCCCTATGTCAAAGATGTCAAACTCTCATACAAACAAACGCAAGACTTGCACTACGACCGCAACGGTAATGCGTTCTGGCTACCTTCCACACAGTTTTTGGAAGGCGCTTTAACCATTTCAGTAGCAAATGGCTTTGTTGAGCTGCCGCGCATCTCTTTTACACAAACGACGGTCATTTCGCGCTATCTTGTCAATGAGCCTGTGCCCGATACGCTCTTTGAGAAACGCTTGGTCACTAAAGCCCCGAGCGCCAAGCAGTTTGACTCTGCTTTTTGGAAGGAGCGCGAATTTGTGACGCTCACAGAAGAGGAACAGCGCGCCTACCAAACACTCGATAGCTCCAAAACTTTGCTCTCGCAATTTCAGCCTAGGGGACTTGGGGCACGCTTTGGCAGTAGCCCTCCCACCGGCTTGGTCAGACACCTGCTTAACCTACCGAACATTCGCTTCAATCGAGTCGAAGGGTTTTTCCTCGGCGGCCGCCTTGCGCTCGATTCGCTCACGGCTACTACGGCGCTCAAAGGGTCGTTAGGATACGGCACGGAACGACAAGAATGGCTGTGGGAAGCTGGATTTGAGCAGTGGCTCGACGCCTCACGCCGCTTTAGTTTTGGCGCAGAGCTCTACCGCACAACCACCTTTACGCCTGAACGCAACGGCATGATTCCTCTTGCCAACGCTTTACTCGGACTCTTTGAGCGACGCGATTACCACAACTACTTTCGTGCTGAAGGCTTCAAGGTTTTCACACGCTACACGCCCAACGCTCGCTTCAGCTACACCTTGAGTTTTCTTAGCGAAACGCAACGCTCCATGCCAATTGTGCCGCCCGGTCATCGCTGGTTCAGCTGGCTGGAGTCGCAGAGTTTTCGCGACAATCCGCCAATTGCCGATGGTGTGATGCGTAGCCTTACTTTTGAGTTCAATTATGGCACACCGTTTTCTGCTTTTTTAGGTCAGCCCACGCTGTTTGTGCAGCTTGAGCATTCTTCATCACCTATCGGCAGTGATTTTGACTTTACACGTCTCTGGGCGATTGGGTCGCTGCGCATTCGCAGTTTCTTCACCGAGCGATTTCTTTCGCCTTATTTTGCCTTGCAACTTGAAGTTGGCACATTCTTCGGTCCAAGCCTGCCACCACAGCGGTATTTTTCTGTAGAATCTCCCATTGGCGGACTTGCTTTCTCGAATGTAATGATTGGCGTGTCTGAAAAGGAGTTCATCGGCACAAGCCTCGTTTCACTGATTGTTGAACACAATTTTCAATCTGTGCCATTTGAACTTTTAGGCATCACATTTCTTGAGCGCGAAAATATCCAACTCATCTTGCATGGTGGCATAGCGGGCATTTGGCAAGGTAGCGCCTTCACACTCTACCGTGAAGCAGGCTTAGGCATCGGCGGTATTTTTGGGCTCATTCGGCTCGATGGCGCTGTTGGATTTTTGCAAAACCAGCCGCCGCGTTTTCGTTGGGCAATTGGTGCAGGACTGCTGCTCTAAGCACTGCATTTGGCATCAGTGCCCAATTGCCAAGTGATACAGATTTTTTGCGACAATTTTGGCTTGCACCCAGAGCGGCGCTGGCACCATCTTTTTGTAGAGATAAGAATCGAAAGTAATTTGTTGCACGTGTTTGTCTTCGCAAATTGCCACGAAACTTTCGCGCAGGCGGTCGTTGCGGTAGTAGAGCCACTGTAAAAGCGCCAGTCCAGTGTAAATTGGAAAGTAAGTTCGGCGGAAAGTTTTCTCGTACTTTGCCAGCGATTTTTCCCGACCTGCCAATACATTCAGCAACGTATGTGCTGCCATTTTGCCGCTTTTCATGGCAAAGAAAATACCTTCGCCATTTGATGCCGTGACCAACCCTGCCGCATCTCCGACCAGCATGGCATTGCCTTTGACAAATGTCTTGCGTGGATGCATAGGGATTTTCGCCGCTTCTTCATAATACGGCTCCACACTCCAGTTTAACTTCTCACGGAAGCGTTTCTGCAATTGTTTGATGTTGCCGCGCGTGTCCTCCGTGCCTGTACCTACGGCAATGTGGTCAGCTTTCGGAAATATCCATCCGTAAAAATCAGGGGAGACTTCGCCATCGAACCAAATCTCGACAAGGTTTTCATAGCGCGAAAGCTCTGGCGCATAGTGAAAGCGTTGCTGAATCGCCACGGCTTTGAATTCGTTAGGCGGGAAATCTAATTCATGTGCGGTTTTAGAATTTGCGCCATCTGCTCCGATTACATACTGGGCTTCAATTTCTGTCACGCCTTGATTATTGCCATCTGCAGAAATTTTGTAACCGCTATCGTGTGCTTTTACGGCTTGGACTTTGGCTTCTATCAGGAGTGCACCTGACTGTGCCGCACGCTCACGCAGAAATTTATCAAACCGCTCTCGGCGCACCATGCCGACATAACCATTTGGCATCGACATTTCAATGACACGCCCACTTGGCGCACGCACTGCCATTCTCGTAACCTTACGCTCGATTAACTCATCTGGGATTTCAAACTCTTCTATCAATCCTAATGGAATTGCGCCTCCGCAAGGCTTAGCATTGTTCAAGTTACGCTCCAGCAGCGCCACGCATAGCCCTGCTTTGGCAAGCTCATTTGCGGCAGTCGCGCCCGCTGGTCCTCCTCCGATAACGGCAACATCGCACTTCATACTAAAACTCCTTACTTCTCTGTTTGAGTTACTCTTCTGGGAAGTTACAGCACAAGGTCTGCGAATGCTTTACAGAATTTTTCTGCATAGCGGACGATTTGGGCGGTTTTTTTGCCTACTACTCTTTTTGCCGACCTGTCATGCTCTTGGAGAGAATTTCTACTGCCTTTTGCACAATTTCTGCCGTTTGCATCTCTGCCAGACACTTCGGGATGCCGAATTTGCAGGTTGTGGAAATGCACGGAGCACAGTCCAAGCCGGGCACACGAAATCCAAATGTATTTTCTCGGTGATATGGAGCGGTGTTACGCTCATCGCCTGCGCCATACAGCACCAGCGTAGGCACACCGACCGCATTTGCCAAATGCGCCGTACCTGAATCAGTTGAAATAACTAACTGCGTTGCCGCCAGCACACCTGCCAGCGCTTTGACTGAAGTTTTGCCTGCCAGATTTATCACTCTCGATGGCGCCGATAGCAAACTCAAAAACGCTTCAGTGTATGCTCGCTCTTTCGGTGAGCCGGTCAAGACCAGCATGGCATCGGGCACGCGCGCCAGCAAGGTTTCAGCAATCTCGATGCCTTTTTGCAACGGAACAATCTTTGACGGGCTTTCGGAATTAAGATTTAAGACAATTTTCGGATGCAACGGCTCCGTAGCAAGCAGCGTATCGGGCGGCGGAGTGAGCCTGACAGAAATTGCGCCGAGCGGTTCAGCCACAAAGGGTTGCAACAGCGCCACATACTCTTCGCTGCGATGTTGGTGCTTTGGCTTTTGCAAGGCATCGGTCAGCAGGGCACGCCGAAAGTTTGCTCTAAATCCCACGCGGCGCTTCGCCTTTGTGAAAAACCCCATCAGGGCTGATGAGAATGAATCGGGCAGAGAAAAGTAAATATCCACTTCCTTGAAGCGCGATGAAAAGCGATAGATGCCCTGCACACCACGATACTCACTCTTGGAAAAGCGATGAATGCTTGAGATGCCCGGCACCAGTTCCAAGAGGTCTGAAATTTCTGCTTTGGCAATAGCTTCCACGCAAGCATCAGGAAAAATTTCACGCAGCTTGTGCAAAAAGCCCAGACTCATGACGAGGTCGCCGAGCCAGTTTGGCGTGCGAACCAAAATTTTTTTCGGCTTTGCATTCATGTTTTTTGTGCCCGCTAAAACGGCTTTGTAGCCTTGAAGTTTGCGCCTGCGTCTTCAGGAACTCAAAAAGTTGCACCGGTTCGTGGTCGCTTGGCGCTCCAAAAATGCACATTGTTGGGCAGTGCTGTTCAACCAGCTCTTGCGTTGGTGCCATGTCTGCCCACTTATCGGTCGTGAATTGTGACAGCTAAGTTTGAGCAGCTCTCAAACAGGTGCTCAGGGTCAGCGAGGTGAAGGAGTATCCAACCACGCGGCTTTTTCCGGACAGAATTGAGTCTTGAATTTGACACATCATAGGTTTTAGCTGACTCAGCATGTTACTGACCCTTCTGGCAAGGCTTTTGCCACCGCCCGAGTCAGCTCGCGCGAGTAGGTTGAAATCTCGCCAAAGAACTGCACGACCCGTGCATCAAAACCGATGACCATTTGTATGCGGCTCAGAGTTTGCTGGCACGCATTGGATTCCTCGCTGGTGCTTGGATTCCTCGCTGGTGCTCGGAATGACATGCGTTCAGCTCTTGTCATGCTGAACGAAGTGAAGCATCCAATGCATGGATTCATCTTCAGTCTGTCATGCTGAACATGTTCCCTCCTGTCATGCTGAGCAAAAGCGAAGCATCCACACTGGATGGCGCGCTGATGTTTGGACCGCTTCCAGTCTGTTCTTGGCAAAGATAAGTCTTCGCCCTCGCATAGAAGTTGCCTTGAGCACACTTGCTTGCATGAGAGTTCCTGTAGCCTTTCTACTCGTCCTTGCCCTGCCGATTTGTAAATCATTCTATTGCTATATTTCCGAAACTCTATCAACAGCATGTATGCCCGTTGTTGTATTTGTTGCGCCTCTATGCAATGCGGCGGCGCTGGCTTCACTAGAGGCTTTAGCCAAGCAGCCCGATATTTCACTTGGCGTTATTAGCCATTTTCCACAAGAGCAACTCCCACTGCACATTCGCTTGCGCCTTGCTGCACACTGGCAGACAGCATCAGCATTAAATACCGCCGAATTGCTCTATGCTGCTGAAAAAATGCACACTTACTTTGGCAAAATTGATGTTCTCCTCTCGACGAACGAGCATGTGCAAGAGGCGCTTGCCCTTATTCGCGAAAAGTTTGGTATAGCTGGCATGCGTCCCGACGTTGCGCATAACTTTCGTGACAAGGCGCGCATGAAACAGCGCTTTTTTGAGCATCAGATTCCTTGTGCGCGTTTTCAGCGTCTTACAAGTCGCCAAGCGGCATACGACTTCGTTGAGCAAGTTGGTTTTCCAATCATTCTTAAGCCGCTATGTGGTGCGGGCTCAGTGTCTACATTTTTTGTAGATAGCTATGCTCAACTTGAGCCTGCCCTTGCGCAGCTTAATCCTTCCGAATGGAATGTGGCGCTTGCTGAAGAATTTATCAGCGGTGCAGAACACTCTCTGGAAACTGTGATGCATCATGGCAGAGCGGTCTGGCAGTCGGTCTCGCGCTACTTGCCCAATGCGCTGGATGTGATGCAGAATGCTTGGATTCAGTGGCGCATCATTGTGCCTAATGCGGCAGAGCAAGTTGCATACAGCGACATTCGCCATGCTGGTCAAGCCGCTTTAAGTTGCTTAGGGTTGGAGACGGGCATTTCACACTTGGAGTGGTTTCGGCGTCCTGATGCACGGTTTGCCATTTCCGAAGTTGGGGCTCGTCCACCTGGTGCGCAAATTCTGACCTTGCATTCTCGTGCCTTTGACTGCAATCTCTACGAAGAGTGGATTCGCTTGATGGTCTATGACCAATTTTCTGTGCCGACGCAGCGCTATGCTTGTGGTGTAGCTTTTCTGCGCGCTCAAGGCTATGGGGTTATCAAACACATCACAGGCTTAGACGAAGTCATGCGCGAGTGCAGCGCACTGATTACCGATGTTCAGCCGCCGAAGCTGCACGCTACGCCAACCGGCACATATGAAGGCGACGGCTTCATTATTGTGCGCCACGAAGAGACCGCCAAAGTTGAGCAAGCGCTGGAATACATCATCAACACCGTGCGTGTGACTTTAGGGTAATTTTTATGTTCCGCTCCAACCTTCCTTGCCGATAAGCGGCACAAAAGCAAAATCATAGAGCTGGGTTTCGTAGATGGTGTTTCCTTTGCGATGAAACAGACTCATCTTTTGCTTGGTTGCGCCGCCAATCGGGATAATCAGTCGTCCATCTTCAGCAAGCTGCTGCAGAAGTGAAGGGGGGACATCGGGCGAGCCTGCTGTCACCATGATGGCATCAAACGGTGCTGCTGAAGGCCATCCTAACGAGCCATCGCCCAGGCGCGTCATGATGTTTAGCTTTAGGGCTTCAAAGATGCATTTGGCTTTTTCATACAGTTCTGGAATGCGTTCAATCGTGTAGACACGATACCCCAGTTCGTGGAGTATGGCAGCTTGGTATCCTGACCCTGTACCAATCTCCAGCACCTTTTTGCCAGCGGGATAGTGTTGTGCCACAAGCTGCGTCATATACGCCACCGTGAAAGGCTGGGAAATGGTCTGATTGTGTCCGATTGGCAGTGGCGTATCGTCGTAGGCGCTATCCCAAAGGGCGCTGTCCACGAACAGATGTCGCTTGACCGTGCGAAATGCCGCCAACACGCGCTCGTTTGTAATGCCAGCTCGCCGAAGCGCCTCAACCATAGCTTCGCGCTTTGGGCGATACTTAAAGTCTTGGTCGCTCTGCCACATACCTTCCTTGAAATTTCAATCTACACATTTCGTTTAGCAACGTGAAATGCTGAACTTTACGCTCGACTAAAACTCTTATCTATGACCCAGCAAGCTAATTTTGCACACACGCCTTTGCAAAACGACCGACGCGAAATTTTCGGCTGGGCAATGTACGACTGGGCAAATAGTGCCTTCAGTACCACTGTGGTTACAGTTTTTCTTGGACCGTATCTGACCAGCCTTGTTAAAGCAGTTGCCGATAGCGATGGGCTAATTTACTTGTTTGCACTTCCCATCAAGTATGATTCTTTCTTTGCTTATTGTACATCACTTTCTGTGGTTTTGCAGGTGCTGGTTTTACCGCTCTTGAGTGCCATTGCCGATTACTCCCATTTGCGCAAGTTTTTTCTGCAACTTTTCTGCACAGTAGGCGCGCTGGCAACCATGCTTTTTTTCTTTCTGACCACAGGGCTACACTGGCTCGGCGCGCTGCTCTACATTTTGGCTAATCTTGCCTTCGGTGCCAGTATCGTCTTCTACAATGCCTACTTGCCCGATATTGCCAGTCCGGACCAGCGCGATAGCGTCTCCTCATTTGGCTGGGGCATGGGCTACTTGGGCGGCGGACTTCTGCTCCTGATGAACCTTCTGATTTTTACCTTTCGTGACTCACTTGGACTTTCCACTGACTTGGCAGTGCGTCTGTCTTTGGCATCGGCGGGCGCATGGTGGTTACTTTTCGCGCAAATTACCTTTGTGCGACTGCGCTCCCGATATGCACGCCGAGCTTTGCCGCAAGGTGAAACTTACTTTGGCATTGCTATCAAGCAGCTTGCGCACACGCTACGCGAGATTCGTGCCTTGCCCCAGACACTTACATTTCTACTGGCTTACCTTTTCTACAACGATGGGGTTCAGACAGTCATTGCCCTTGCTTCTGTCTTCGGCGCCGAAGAACTGCGCCTTGAAACCTCAACCCTCATTCAAGTGATTTTGATGGTGCAGTTTTTAGCCTTCGTTGGCGCAATTGCATTCGGGCGTCTTGCCAATTGGATAGGCGCAAAAATGAGCATCGTTATCACGCTGGTTGTGTGGAGCGCTGTGACCATTTATGCCTATGGCTTTTTGCAGACTGAATTGCAGTTCTGGCTCATGGCGGCGGTGGTTGCGGTGGTCTTGGGCGGGTCTCAAGCGCTGAGCCGCAGTTTATTTTCGCAAATGATTCCTGCTGGTCGTGAAGCCGAGTTTTTTTCGTTTTATGAAATTTCTGAGCGCGGCACATCTTGGATTGGTTTTTTGGTTTTTGGTTTAGCCAATCAACTCTTTGGCGGCTTGCGCTTCGGGATTCTTTCACTTATCGCCTTGTTCCTCATCGGTCTGGTAATTTTGCTACGCGTCGATGTGCAGCGCGCCATGCAAGATGCCAATCCCACTCCCACCACTTGACGCGGTATTTGTGATGCGTTTATTTGGTCATACCCTGACTTTCGGCTATCAATGTCTTTTTTGGATGGCGTAGGAGAGCACAAGGTTACAATGAAGGCTTTACGTTGCGGTATCGCCTCATTCAGTGTATAGGCTGCGTACCTGAAAGAGCAGATACAGCCAAAGCAGTGAAAACAGCACACTGAGAATGCTTAGAGAGATAATACTACTGACTATTGAGAGCAGTTCTGCATAGTATATCCATACCTAACCTGCACGCTTCTTGGCAAAGAGTCCCGGCAGAGCCAGCGCAAGTAGCACCACCGTAGCAACGGTGAACACGAAGCCCAGCAGCACTTGCACTCCTGCCTCGAGCGTGAAAATTGCTAAAATCCCAATCGCCAGTAACGCAATCAAGCCCAAACCACTGTGCATCAACCCAAACGATTGCCAAAATCGGCATAATTACCCACGCTGGATTGACCTCACCCTGTCTGCTAGCGCAGACATCCCTCTCCTTGTTGAAGGAGAGGGACAACGGGTGAGGTTTGCCATCCTCAACTTGTCATGCTGAGCGAAGCGAAGCATCCATACTGGATTGACCTCACCTGTCTGCTGGGCAGACATCCCTCTCCTTGTGAAGGAGAGGGACAACAGGGTAGGTTTGCCATCCTCAACTTGTCATGCTGAGCAAAGCGAAGCATCTATGCACTGGATTCCTCACTGCGTTCGGAATGACATCTTCGCTCTTGTCATGCTGAACGAAGCGTAGCGCAGTGAAGCATCCACGCACTGGATTCCTCGCTCACGCTCGGAATGACACAACTGCTCGGATTACCACCTTTGGCCTGTCATGCTGAGCGAAGCGAAGCATCCATACTGGATTGACCTCACCCTGTCTGCTGGCGCAGACATCCCTCTCCTTGCAAAAAGGAGAGGGACGACAGGGTGAGGTTGCCACCCCTGCGAAGGAGAGGGACCAGAGGGTGAGGTTTGCCATCCTCACCCTCTCATCGCTCTGCGACAGATGAGCTACGTCACTTTGTATTTTGTATCCCCCTCACTATCTTCCCCGCAGTGCGCACGGGTAATCTCTGCATCGCAGTGCAACCCGACACGCAATAGTACATGGGCTATCCGCACACAGTGCTCGTCTTTTGCACCGCCGTGCCAGAACCTACCCTACGCATCATCAAACATTTCTTACATCAACAACTCACAACATCAACTAAATGGAGGGGAGATACATGAAAAACATCTTTATTGCTTTGATGACTGCGCTGATAGTGAGTGTTGTCGGAATAGGCTATGCGCAACCTGCTTTCGAGCAACGCTCACTTAGAGAAGTGTTGAACCCTGATGGCACCTTGAA
>PHFL01000046.1:37649-57710 GCA_002794105.1 Candidatus Thermochlorobacter aerophilus
ATAGGCTATGCGCAACCTGTTTTCGAGCAACGCTCACTTAGAGAAGTGTTGAACCCTGATGGCACCTTGAAGCAAGGGGTGCAGGGGTCGTTTAAGGTAGAAGGCTACACAATGCGCATCGGTAAAAATGGTGAGCCGATTTTCCTGCCACAGCTTCAGAGTGCAGTAATTGGTACATGGGATACGCAGTTTGGCTTACCCTTTCCCGGCGTTGCTGGAGATGTGTATGCACTTGCCATTGATGGGAATGGGAATGTCTATGTTGGTGGCCGTTTCAGTGCGGTAGGTGGTGTGAACATAAATGTAAGTAATGTCGCACGCTACAATCCTAACAGCGGCACATGGGACAACCTCGGCGGCGGGGTGACCAGCAGTGGTGGTGTATGGTGGTCGGTTTATGCCCTTGCGGTGTCTGGAAATGATGTGTATGTGGGGGGCTTTTTCGACCAAGCAGGCGGTTCGTTTGGATTCAACAGTGTCGCACGCTACGATGGCATTACATGGGACAACCTCGGCGGCGGGGTGAGTTTTGGTGGGTATGGTGGTCAGGTTTATGCCCTTGCGGTGTCTGGAAATGATGTGTATGTGGGGGGCTTTTTCGACCAAGCAGGCGGTTCGTTTGGATTCAACAGTGTCGCACGCTACGATGGCATTACATGGGACAACCTCGGCGGCGGGGTGAGTTTTGGTGGGTCTGGTGGTGTGGTTAATGCCCTTGCGGTGTCTGGAAATGATGTGTATGTGGGGGGCTTTTTCGACCAAGCAGGCACAGGCAGTGGTGCTGTATTTGCAAACAATGTGGCACGCTACAATCCTAACAGCGGCACATGGGACAACCTCGGCGGCGGGGTGAGTTTTGGTGGGTATGGTGGTGTGGTTAATGCCCTTGCGGTGTCTGGAAATGATGTGTATGTGGGGGGCTTTTTCGACCGAGCAGGCGGTTCGTTTGGATTCAACAATGTCGCACGCTACGATGGCATTACATGGGACAACCTCGGCGGCGGGGTGAGTTTTGGTGGGTTTGGTGGTGTGGTTTATGCCCTTGCGGTGTCTGGAAATGATGTGTATGTGGGAGGCATTTTACGCAAGCAGGCAGTGTGAGCGCAAACAATGTGGCACGCTTCAATGTGGGAACGAACAGTTGGCGTGCGCTGGGCACAGGCACTCAGAACGGCGTGGATCGTGAGGTTCGTGCCCTTGCGGTGTCTGGGAATGATGTGTATGTGGGGGGCTTTTTCAACCGAGCAGGCGGCGTTCCTTCAACCTTCATCGCACGATTCATTCCCACTCCACCTAACGCCGCTGCTACACAATCCGTAACCTCAGACGGGCTTGTCTGCTTCTCCCCAACCGGCGTCTGCATCAACTTCACGGACGTCTCAGGCTCAGGCACCTGCACCGTAGAGCGCTACGATACACCTCCCAGCAATGTCGCCTTCAGCGGTTCAGCTCCCACCAATGTCAGCCAGTACTACTTCATCATCACCGCCGCGGGCTTTAGCTTCACTCAAGCCGAACTGCGCTTCAACCGCACCCAAATCCCCAACGCCGGCATCGGCAATCCTCAAACCGTCAATGTCTATCGCCGTCCTACGCCAGGTAGCGGCACTTTCAGCCTCTTGCCCAACACTTTTGACCCCAGCGCACCTGACGAAGTGCGTGCCACCACCACTTCGTTCAGCGAGTTTATCTTGGGCAGCAACGACCCCGACAACCCCCTGCCCGTGGAGCTATCAGCCTTCACAGGTGTTGCCACACCAACTGGCGTGCGCCTGCAATGGACCACACAGTCGGAGCAAAACAACGCCGGCTTTGAGGTGCGGCGCAAAACCGCTGGCGAGGATTTTGTAACCATTGCCAGTTACCGCTTTGACCCGAGTTTGCGTGGCAAGGGCACTACCAGTACCACTACGACCTACAGCTTTGTAGATGCCACGGTGGAAGCAGGCAAGACTTACACTTATCGTTTGCGGTCAGTGGATTATGATGGCACGATTCACGACTATGCGCAAACGGTTAGTGTAGAGGTGCGAGAGCCAGTGCAGGCGCGGGTGTATGAGTATGCATTGGAGCAGAACTATCCCAATCCGTTCAATCCGACGACGACGATTCGCTATAGTTTGAAGGAGACGGGCAAGGTGAGTTTGCGCGTCTATGATGTGATGGGTCGTGAGGTGAAGGTGTTGGTAGATGGGGTTCAGGGTGCTGGGGAGTATTCGGTGGTGATGGATGCGACGGGGTTGAGTAGTGGGGTGTATGTGTATCAGTTGCGGGCTGGGGGTTATGTTTTCACGAGGAAGATGATGTTGGTGAAGTAGTTGAGATTTAAAGGTGAAGAGTTAAAAGTAGGGGGCAGGTTCATAATCTGCCCCTTATGTTTTTGACCATACTGTTTGACCTCACCCTGTTTCGGCGTTGCCGAAACGTCCCTCTCCTTGTGAAGGAGAGGGACAACAGGGTGAGGTTTGCCATCCTCAACTTGTCATGCTGAGCAAAGCGAAGCATCCACAACTGGATTCCTCACTGGCGTTCGGATGGAGAGTGCTTGGAATAACAGCGCGACCTCACCCTGTTTCAGCGTTGCTGAAACGTCCCTCTCCTTGCGAAGGAGAGGGACAAAAGGGTGAGGTTGCCATCTTCAATTTGTCATGCTGAGCGAAGCGAAGCATCCATACTGGATTGACCTCACCCTGTTTCGGCGTTGCCGAAACGTCCCTCTCCTTGTTGAAGGAGGGGGACAAAAGGGTGAGGTTTGCCATCCTCATCCTGTCATGCTGAGCGAAGCGAAGCATCTATGCACTGGATTCCTCACTGCGTTCGGAATGACATCTTCGCTCTTGTCATGCTGAACGAAGCGTAGCGCAGTGAAGCATCCACGCACTGGATTCCTCGCTCACGCTCGGAATGACAAACTGCTCGGAGTGCCACCTTTGGCCTGTCATGCTGAGCGAAGTGAAGCATCCATACTGGATTGACCTCACCCTGTCTGCTGGCGCAGACGTCCCTCTCCTTGTGAAGGAGAGGGACAAAAGGGTGAGGTTTGCCATCCTCATCCTGTCATGCTGAGCGAAGCGAAGCATCCATACTGGATTGACCTCACCCTGTCTGCTGGCGCAGACATCCCTCTCCTTGTTGAAGGAGAGGGACAAAAGGGTGAGGTTTGCCATCCTCATCCTGTCATGCTGAGCAAAGCGAAGCATCCACGCACTGGATTCCTCGCTCACGCTCGGAATGACAAACTGCTCGGAGTGCCACCTTTGGCCTGTCATGCTGAGCGAAGCGAAGCATCCATACTGGATTGACCTCACCCTGTCTGCTGGCGCAGGCATCCCTCTCCTTGCGAAGGGGAGGGACAAAAGGGTGAGGTTACTATCTTCACCCCAGCAGTTCAAACTTTCAGCAAAAGTTGTATCTTTGAGCGCCATTCAACTTTATCCGTAAATAAGTAGTCCATGAAATTGTGCATCTGGCTTGTTCTTGCATGGCTCATTCCATGCTTTGGATACACGCAAGCCAAACGCTCCTCTTCCGACCTTCCTAAACTTGTCATCGCTATTGTTATAGACCAATTTCGCTACGATTATCTTGAGCGCTTTGAAGCCTACTACCTTCCTGCCACACGCACTTCTGGTGGATTTAAGCGCCTCCTTAAACATGGTGCGCTCTTTACCAATGCGCATTACCGCTACATCAATACCTACACGGCTCCGGGACACAGCACCCTTTTTACAGGCGTTTTGCCTGCAAAGACTGGGATTGTTGCCAACGAGTGGATAGACCGCAGCACTGGGCAGACCGTCTACTGCGTTGCGGATACCACTGTCTTTGCTGTCGGTATTGAGCCACGTAGCAGTGCTGGGCGCATGTCGCCGCGCAACGTTCTGACTGAAACGGTCATAGATCGCTTCAAAGCCGCTTCTCCAAATAGTAAGGTGATTGGTATTGCCCTAAAAGACCGTGGGGCAATTTTGCCTGCTGGCAAGACGGCTACAGCTGCATACTGGTTCGATGCTGCCAGTGGCAAATGGATTTCAAGTTCATACTACTTTCCAAACGGAGAATTGCCACAGTGGGTACAGGCTTTTAATGATAGACGCCTACCTGAAAGCTACCTTGGCAAGGTTTGGACGCGTCTTTTGCCCGATACAGCTTACCCGATGCCCGATACTGTTCAAGGCGAAAGTACTTTGTTAGGTGAAACTCTTCCAGTTTTCCCTCATAAAATTGTCGATATCTCGACTTCAAATGACCCGCGCCTGCGACGTCTCAAGCGCTTCGATGTGATTGCCCCAACTCCCTTTGGTAATGAGCTTACTATAGAATTTGCCAAAGCTGCTATTGAAGCCGAGTCTTTGGGCAAGCGCGGCGTAACAGACATGCTGACCGTGTCGTTTTCCTCGCCTGACTATTGCGGTCATGCCTTCGGTCCCGATAGTCAAGAGCAAATGGATATGATTGTACGCCTTGACCGCCAGCTTAATGATTTTTTCCAATATCTGGACCGAGTTCTCGGCTTTGATAATTGCCTATTTGTCGTCTCGGCTGACCATGGTGTCTCTCCACTGCCTGAACTGCTTCAGCCCGACGGACGGCACGGTATTCGGCTCTATAAAGCCATAGTTTTGGACTCCTTGCGCAAGCTGGTTAATAGACGCTACCCGAATGTCATTGAGAATTTGGAAAATGATGAGATTGTGCTCAACCGTGCAATGATAACTGCGATGGGCTACTCTGCCAGCGATGTTGAGCGCTTTGCTGGAGAGTGTGCGCTTTCACTACAGGGCATCATTGGCTATGTAACACGCACTGACCTTGAGCATGGTAGCTTGGACCCTACAGGCAGGATGGTGAAAAACTCGTTTCATCCTACCCGCAGTGGGGATGTTAAGTTGCTACTTCAGCCCTATTCTTTCTTTGCATTTGCATCAACTGGCACTACGCATGGCACTGCTTACGAATATGATACACATGTACCCATCTTATTCTGTGGCAAAGGCATTCGTGCTGGTAAATTTCATCGTACTGTTTTCACTGAAGACCTCGCGCCGACCTTGCATCTCTTGTTGCGTCTGCCCCCAGAAACTGCCCAGTATGATGGCGCGCCGCTCATTGATATTTTTAATCAAGTCATCCCTTCGCGTTCGAAACGGCGTTCCGCCAAATAGTTTGCTATATGTTCAAGTCGTCATGTAGCTTAGTAAGCTCTTGCATGAAACACTTACCTTCCTTGAAGTGGCTTGCTTACTTAATTACCCTCACTCATCTCTATTTCGCTTTCTTGAAGTTCAAAGGGCAGTGTTTTATTACCTTTTGTCCACTTGCCTTGAATGAGGTCTGGGGCAATGAAGGTGCCTTTGAATGTGGCGCTCACATTGCCCTGCTCATCAAGTTCGTTGAGTATGATGTTGTTCTCCTTATCAATTTTGCCTCTTAGGCGAATTTCCATGCCAATGTTCTTGTAGGCATAGACGCCAAAAAGGTCTTCACCATTACGTTCAAGTCGCATTTGAATTTCCAGTCGATCTATTTTGCCAAAAAAGAGCCGACTGAACACAGTCTCTAACTGCGGCAGGTCTGTGCTCCACACGAACTCTCCTGTTTCATTGATGTAGCCAAACTTTGTTTCTCGTTTGGCTTGCATCAGCCCATTTTTGAACGCATAGAGTGTATCAAACTGCGGCGGAATGACATACTTCCCGCTTCGGTCAATTACCCCCCACTTGCCACCGAACTTGACAGGCGCATACCCTTCAGAAAAATCAAAGGCGGCATCAAATTGCGGGTTAATCTCATACTTGCCCGCCTTGTTAATGAAGCCAAATACATATCCTTCTGGACGATAAAACCCTACTTTGGCTAAGCCCTCAACAAAATTGCCTACTTTGTAAAACTCAGGCGCAATAACCATCTTGCCAGTTGTGTCAATAAACCCGAATTTGTTTTTGTCTTGCGGTTTTGGGCTCATCACGGCGGCAAGACCGTCGGAGAAACTTCGTGCCACACTATAGGTTGGCGGAATGACTTCACGCCCCATGCGGTCAATGTAGCCGTATTTTGTGCCTACTTTGACCAGTGCTCGTCCTTCAGAAAAATTTGAGACTTGGTCGTAGCCCTGCGTGCCCAGCATTTGACCATTTTTGTCAATAAAGCGCCACTTGCCAAGTTTTACTTTGGCTACACCTTCTTTAAAGTCGCCTGCACTTTCAAATTGCGGTGCAATCGCGAACTTGCCTGTTTTGTCAATGAAACCGTAAAGGTTGTTGATGCGCACTCTGGCAAGTCCTTCGGAAAAATCTCCTGCCGCATCGAACTGTGGGTTGATTTCGTATTTGCCCTCCAGATTGATGTAGCCCCACTTCAAGCCCAGTCGCACGCGTGCCAATCCTTCCTTGAAGTCTCCTGCCGCATCGAACTGTGGATTGATGACCATTTTTCCCGTGTGGTCTAAGTATCCATACCGACCGTCCATTTTCACCCGTGCTCGCCCTTGTGATAATTCTCCTGCTTCTTCGTAGATAGCTGAGGCTACTACATTGCCTGCCTTGTCAATGTAGCCAAATCGTCCAGTTTCTTTGATGATAAAGAGTGCCTGCTGTGAGGCTGTTTGCTCCACTGCGGACGTGTGCATGCCACTCTCGTCAGCCTGTGCTGGTTGCTCTCTCGACTTTGCTTCTTTTTGAATGCTGGTGTCTGTTTTTTGCTCCGATTCTTTTTTGCTCGTGCACGCCGTAAAAAAAGTTGACACGCCATAGAACACTATCAAGAGAGCAAGGTAGGCAACACGCATCATAACAAGTTTTTCGTTTGGCTACATTTGGCGGTAGATGCAGTGCGCAATATAGTTTTTACCAGAGGCGACGGCAAAACATCATCGCTCGCTTTCTTCAAACAAATTCAGCTGCGAACCCCATTCTTGCCTCCTGTCTGAGACCTCAATAAGCCAATAGGCGGCATGGAGCACGTTAAGACAACTCTGATTCCCCGTTTAGTCATGCGTTAAGGTGGAATTTCTGTGGGCACTGCTGCAAATGACCTGAACAGGCTTCCATTGCTGAAAGGAACATTCATACACAGTGTTGTATGCTCTGCCTTTATCACTTGGCGTGCAGCATGCTGTTATGATATCGCTTACCAATAAGGTAATGTGCATCTGCACACACAGTCTTGCAATAGTGCCGCAGTTGCCCTTTGCTTTGACTGTCGTCGCAGACTGAGAGGCAGGAGTTGCTGAAGCAGATATGAGCAAGCTTTTTGTAAATTCCAGCGTATTTTTGCAAAGCTCACAAGTGGTGATATTTTACAGGCTTAGGACCGTTTATCGCTAAAGTTACGAAAATTATGACACTGCAGAAAGAGATCTGGGAGAGAGCAAGAGGCATTGGGAAAGAGCACCCCAAGTTTTTTGCAATTTCTTGCATATGTTTTGCAACAATATGCCTTCATGAGTTAAAACTTATAGGCTTATATCCATGTAACTTAAACTGTTTTTAATATGATGGAGCATCGTGAACTCATTCGACAGCTTGAAGAAGTCAGCATCTTTGAATGTCTGAGCGAAAAAGAGCTTAACGAATTGGTAGCCTCCAGCCAGCTAATGACCTTCAAAAAAGACGATGTAATCATCTTCGAAAGTCAGGAAGGCAATTCGGTTTATGTGATTCTTGAAGGGATGGTCAAAATAAGCCGCACAAATGAGGAATATAAGGAGGTCATCTTAGCTATACTGGGCGAAAAGGAGTTTTTCGGAGAAATGTCTGTGCTCGACGGTGCTACACGCTCGGCAGATGCAGTTGCTCTTACCAGAGTGCGGGTGCTGCGTATTGATGGGAAAGTCTTCTTAGACTTCATTGAAAAGTATCCTAAGTTTGCTCTTTCTCTGCTTCGTGAGCTGGTTTCGCGCTTGCGTAAAACCGATAGTCAAATCAAGAGCATTTCTTTGGATGATGCCGTAGGGAAAGTTGCTTCCGTCATTGTCCGCTTAGCTCATGATGTTGGGCGTGTCCGCAAAGGGCGCGTCGAGATTGAAAATTTTGCCAGCCAACAAGAAATTGCTAACTATGCTGCCACTTCCCGAGAAACTATTTCCCGCGTCTTGACCATGTTCGAACGCGAAGGGCTTATTGAGCGCGATGTCAATAAAATCATCATCAATAATTTTGAAGAGTTCAAGCAAAAGTTTGGTGAATAAGTCTTTTTTTGAATCTCACTCTTTGGCAGCATAGCGTGTGCCGGGAGGTGCTTCACATTTCAAGCTAATTGACGTATCTTCCTTTCTGTATGCTTCCTGCCGACCACGCTGGAAGAAATAGCTTGCATCACCAACCTAAAAGGAGTAATGACTATGCCAGCCAAGAAACTTGCTCTCGAGCTACCCAAACGCTATCTGGAAGCAAAAGACGGTCTTCAGGCAAATGACCTAGAATTGCTACGTAGCATGTTTGTTCATCACCTCAAGTATTCATTTGCTAAGGATGAATATACTGCCACCTTACGCGATAGCTATAACTCAATTGCACTTTCTGTGCGCGATGCTCTTATTGACCGCTGGATTGAAACGCAGCAAACCTACTACCGCCAAGATGTCAAGCGGGTCTATTACCTATCCATGGAATTTCTGACTGGACGCATGCTGGCTAATGCAGCCTTGAATCTGGGCTTGAGTGATGAAGTCCGTCAGCTCATACTCGAGTTAGGTTACCAGTTAGAAGAAATCGAAGAGATTGAGCCCGATTCAGGCTTGGGGAATGGTGGCTTGGGTCGTCTTGCCGCCTGTTTCCTCGACTCCATGGCTACGCTTGGCATCCCCGGCTATGGCTACGGCATCCGATATGAATTCGGCATCTTTTCCCAAAAAATCCGCAATGGCTACCAAGTCGAGACCCCAGATAACTGGCTTCGATATGGCAACCCATGGGAAATTGTCCGCCCCGAATACCTCTACAAAGTTCAGTTTTACGGTCAAGTCCATGAGTATCTTGACCAGCACGGCAACTTGCGCCACGACTGGGTCAATACACAAGAAGTCATGGCACTTGCCTACGACACTCCTGTGCCCGGCTATGGCAATCATACAGTCAATAACATGCGCTTATGGTCAGCAAAAGCTACGCGCGAATTTAACTTTGAGTGCTTCAATGAAGGCGATTATGAACGCGCAGTAGCCGAAAAAGTAGAAACAGAGACCATTTCCAAAGTCCTCTATCCCAACGATAACACGCCAGAAGGGAAGGAATTGCGTCTCAAGCAAGAATACTTCTTTGTCTCCGCAACACTACAAGACATTATCCGTCGCTACAAAAAGACGCATACTACCTTCGACCAGTTTGCAGATAAAGTTGCTATTCAGCTCAATGATACGCATCCAGCTATTGCTATCGCTGAACTCATGCGCCTGCTGGTCGATATCGAGCATCTCAGCTGGGAAAAAGCATGGAGCATTACTACACGCTCCTTTGCCTATACCAACCACACCGTTTTACCCGAAGCTCTCGAAAAATGGCCCGTGGATTTAATTGCTCGCCTTTTGCCGAGGCATTTGCAAATCATCTATGAAATTAATCGCCGATTTTTGGAGGAAGTGCGTCAAAAGTATCCCAACGATTACGAAAAAGTTGCTCGTCTCTCTCTCATTGAAGAGGGTCCAACTCGTATGGTCAGAATGGCTCACCTTGCTATTGTGGGTAGCTATGCCGTCAATGGCGTCTCTGCCATCCATTCTGAGCTTATCAAGAAAACCTTGTTTAGAGACTTTTATGAGCTGACCCCTGAAAAATTCCAAAACAAGACCAACGGCATTACGCCACGACGCTGGCTGCGTTTGTGCAACCCTGCACTGTCTAAGCTGATTACAGAAAAAATTGGTGATGGTTGGATTACCAACCTATACGAACTTAAAAAACTTGTGCCCTTCGCTGATGACCCTGACTTCCAAGACGCATGGCGCAAAGTCAAATATGAAAACAAACTGCGCTTAGCACAGTATATCAAATCGCATAACCATATCAGCGTCAATCCTGACTCCATGTTTGATTGCCAAATCAAACGCATCCATGAGTACAAACGTCAGTTGCTCAATGCACTGCATACCATCTGGCTCTATAACTACATCAAGTCGCATCCATATGAAGACATTACGCCGCGCACTATCATTTTCGCTGGGAAGGCGGCACCGGGCTATTTCAAAGCTAAGCTAATTATCAAACTCATCAATTCTATTGCAGAGGTGGTCAATCACGACCGCGATGTTGCCGATAAACTCAAGGTTATCTTTCTTGAGAACTATTCTGTCTCGCTTGCTGAAAAAATCATTCCTGCCGCCGACCTCTCCGAACAAATCTCCACAGCGGGAACTGAAGCCAGTGGCACTGGTAACATGAAGTTTGCACTTAACGGCGCGCTCACTATTGGCACACTCGATGGCGCTAATATCGAAATCAAGGAAGAAGTTGGTGATGAGAATATCTTCATCTTCGGTCTTACCGTCGACCAAGTTGCTGAACTGCGCCAACGCGGCTATCAGCCATGGGAATACTACAACCAAAATCCTGAACTCAAACAAGTCATTGACATGATTGCCAATGGCTACTTCTCTCCCTCGCAGCCTGACCTCTTTCGCCCCATTGTTAATTCGCTCCTGCAAGGAGACCACTACATGCTCATGGCTGACTTTGCTGACTATGTGCGCACTCAACAGCGTGTTAGCCAAACTTACTGCAATCCAAAACAGTGGACGCGCATGAGCATCCTCAATGTAGCAAACATGGGCAAGTTCTCTTCAGACCGCACCATTCAAGAATATGCGCGCGACATCTGGAATGCGAAGCCTGTTGTCATTGAATCACATGTTCATACCGCAGCCTAATCGCTCGGGCGCATCAGAATTGCAAAGGGCAGACGCTTGTCTGCCCTCTTCATTTTGACCGTGTTCTGCCAACTCATCCTGCCCATAGCCCTCGCCCTACTGGCGCACAGGCTCAGCCTGCACCCAGCGCTGATAGCGCTCAATGAGCGCAATCAACACCTGAACCACATCGCGCGTCTGTGTGGCATTGATGGCAAAAATCGGAATCGCTGCATCTGGCTCAACCCCCAACGCCGGCAACACCTCCTCCACAGGCCACGCGTCTGGAAGGTCGCTGTGCGTGCCCACCACCACCAACGGCACTTCGGACGCATGAAACTGCAAATACCGCAACATCTTCGACGCCATGAAAAAATCACTCGGACGATGCAACGGCACCAAGAGCATCAGCGCATGCGCACGGCGCACCAAAATGTCCCACATAAAATCAAACCGCTCCTGACCCGGCGTGCCGTAAATATGCACCGCCATATCTGCCCCGAAGGTAATCCGACCAAAGTCCATTGCGACGGTTGTATTCGGCTTCAGGAGCGCAGAATCGTCCGTCGCCGCTCGGTCTGTCTCCACCACATCAATCTCGCTGATGGTCTTTATCAGTGTGGTTTTGCCTGCGCCTACGGGTCCTGTGACCACGATGCGCATAATTTGTTTCGGCAACGTGCGCTCCATAACTGCTCCGTTTGTGATTCAGTGTTAAGCCACTTGCGGCTTTGAAAACGTCAGCATGGGACGGAGACGATTCACCAGCTGTTTGACTTCCAAGTTTAGGATACCGAGTTTGACTTTGTCGTCCGTGAGCACAATCAAGACGGCATCGTCAGTGCAACCGCTGACCATTGCAAAACCCTTATCACCTTCAATCAAGATGCGTTCAATGTTGCCGCGTGCCAGCTCTCTACCAATGCGCTCGCCAAGTGCCAGCATTGCCGCTGACATTGCCGCCACACGGTCTTCTTCCATCCCCGGTGGTAGGGATGAAGCTAATGCTAACCCATCGGGCGACATAATTGACGCCCCTTGAACGTTACCCACAGAGGTAACAAATTCCTGCAACGCGTTTTGAATCGCTGAATAGTTGATTGCCATGGTGCTCTCCTTTTTTGTTTAGTGCTTGGAGTTATGTGGCCGGTGCGCTTGACACGCATTCGCCTATTTGTTTGTCAATTTTCATGATGTGGTTTTCAAACCAGTCGGAAAGTAAGTCGTGTGCTTCTTTGGCAACGGCTTCGGGATTGTCGGTGGTGCGCAAATCATTAGCAAGTTTATCCACCATCGCCAGAAACTTGGCATGCGCTTGTTTGTTGGTTTCGGCAATCGGGCATTGGTGCTTGGCGGCACAGTCTTCCTCATGTCCAAAGTGCCATTCCGCATAGTATTTCAGGAACGAGACGGTCTTCTTGATGCTCGAAGCCCCTTGTCCCTGCTCCAAATCCTTGCCCAAATCGTTGATAGCACGAATGAGCTCTTTGTGCTGCACATCGATAAACGCCACCCCTGTGCTTAATGCCGGTGTCCATTCAAATTGCTTCATAATTATTCATCAGTTTAGGTTTAGAGTGAGTTATGCGCGTTGTTTAAGAAAACCCAAAAGATTGCTCAGAAATGAAGAGCTCATCACATCTTTCTCCTCTATCGTTTGCACACTCTCGGCGGTCTGCACTTGCACGCCTGGACACTCATCCACTAAGCCTGCAATCATCAAGCGGAAGGCAATTTTTTGAACTTCTTGCAGCGACAGTTCCAGTCTTTGAGCAATCTCTTCCAGCGAATGCTTTTCATCAGCAAGGCTCCAGACACGGATTTCATCATCAGTCAGTTGATAGGGCGCAAAACTTTTGCTGGTGCGCATGAGCGAGGAGGTGCTTTCGGGCAGTTTTGTTTTCAGAGGTTCCCAGTTTCGCAGTCGTCGCAAGCCGTTCAGCGCCGCTTCAATCGGGGAAAGGCTCAGCCCTGTCATTTCTTCGTAGGGCAGTTCGTAATTTGGCTCAAACTTAAACCATGCGTTATCCAAAGTAAATTGATACAGCATGGGCTGAATGACTTGACGACTAAAAATCGCTTGCAATTCCTCAGGCTGAATGAGCTGCAGCTGCTTGAGCACTGTGCCAATCGGCTCACGATAGGCCGGCGCACGGTCTAAATACACTTTGAGCGCCTCTACCGCTCGCTGGCAAAATTGCGGTAGCAAAATTTGAAGAGATAGGCGCGGATGCTGCACCGTCACCACATTACCCCCACGAAACCAAAAATGATAGGACTGGTGCTCGTGAGTATCTAACGGCTTGACTTGCAAACGCCCCGTTTTACGTGCCCCATGAATAAAGCGCAGAAGTTCAGGAAATGAAAAATCCGTGAAATACCCCGAAATGGACATTATTGTTCTCCCTTTGTTTTGTAATTCGCAGACTATGATTCATCAAAGGCTATGCCATTTTTAGACCCGCCATGTCGTGCGCTAACACACGCACTTTGAGGCACTTCATAAATCGCCAGTTGTAAGAAAACTCTCCATCTGGAAGCATACCGAAAAAATATGCGCACCTTATTTGGAGAAAAATATTCAACCTTTCTTGAACAAGGCCATCGCCTTGTCTCTGAAAATTGATGAAAAGTGTGCAGAGATGGGTAAAAATGCCTACAAAAGTGTGAGAAATTTTTCATACACGCTTTGTTTCTGCGCTCTGCCAGCCTTTATGCCTGCGTAGGAATTTCCTGCATTGTTTTCACGTTTTATCTGCTGAACCAAACTTCACCATACTGCGATGATGACACAGATTCCCGATACGGTTCTCGACCTGCCGATTGAGGGCGTCAATCTCCGTGGCACAACGCTGCGCCAAGAACTTGGCAATGAGCCCACACTACTTGTGTTTGTTCGGCACTTCGGCTGCATCTTCTGCCGCGAGATGATTGCTGACATTGGCAACGCCGCACAAAAAAATCCGGCTTACCCCAGCGTGCTCTTTTTCTTTCAAGGGACAGCAGAGCAAGGCAAGGAATTTTTCCCACGCTTCTGGAAAGACGCACGCGCCGTTGCCGACCTTCCGAAAAATTTTTACAACGCCTTCGGCTTAGAAAAAGGTAGCTTCAGTCAAATGTTCGGTCCTGAAGTTTGGGCGTGCGGTATTCGTGCGGCGGCAAAAGGGCACTTTATCGGCGCCCCTGTCGGCGACCCATGGACGATGCCCGGTCTCTTCTATGTGCAAGGCAATCGTGTGCACTGGTCGCATCACTTTCGGCACGCTGGCGACCATCCCGATTTTGAGACGCTACCTGAAAAACTTGCCGCCTCACTTCAACCTGTGCCTTCGCTATGACCAGCTTTTCACTCATTGCGCTGCACGGCAATGGCGGCGGCGGATTCCGCTTCGAGCGCCTCAAGCCATTTATTCCCAGCGAGATTCACTTCATGGCGCCGACGCTCCCCGGCTTCGCAGATGTGCCACGCAACCCTGCACTCCGCTCACTTCGAGACTATGCCTTCACCTTGCACGAGATGATTTCCACTGCGGCGCGTCCACTTGTCTTGCTTGGCACAGGCATCGGCGGTTCAATCGCACTGGAATTTTTGCAACACTTTGAGCATGATGTGCAAGGCTTAATTCTGCACGCGCCTGTTGGCACGCGGCTCAAGAAACGACTTTTTCCAAAGCTCATGAAGCCAATGTTTATGCGGCATTTCGGGCAGTGGCTCTTTTCAGCACCGCTCACTCGCCCCATCATGAAGCGCCTTATCTTTTCGCAATCTGCTGGCAGCATCCCCAAAGACTACATCAATAAATTTTTTGATGAATACCGCCGCTGTGCCGTGTTTGCACAAATGTTTGATATCATCACCGATGAGTGGTTTCAATCGCTACGCCCTTCTGCAGTTCCTGCCGTCTTGCTCTGGGGCGAAAAAGAACGCGTGCTGACGCCCGACCAAGCCGCTGACTACCAAAAACTTTTGCCCAACAGTTTCATCAAAATTGTGCCAAATTGGGACCACTTCCCGATGATTGAACAGCCTGAGGAGTATGCTCAACTTGTCGTTGAACTGGCTCGCTTGCTCTTAAATCGGTATGCAGATGAGACGGTCTCGCGCCGCCTGCTCAACGAGAAAGCTCGCTAAGACTTTTTGCGCAAATGTTTGTTCTTCAGCTCGGTGATAACCTTTCTGCAAAAACGGCTATCGGCAACAAAGCCAAACTGCTTGATTTTGCGCGCTACTCTGGCTTGCCTGTCCCCAAAGGCGTCATCATCACCGATGAATTTTACCAAGCCGCGCTGCGCAAGCGTGTGCTTCGGCTCGAGCATGGGCGAGTTGTGGCGCCCAACGCCGATTGGCTCATGGCAATGCTCACCGATGTGCCACCGTTTCGAACTCTTGTTGCAGTGCGCTCTGCTTTTTCAGCGGAAGACCGAAGCGATGAAAGCCTTGCGGGATTTTTCACATCAAAATTGTTTGTTCGTGCGCGCCCCTACGATGAGCTGGTTCAAGCGCTCTGCGACGTGTGGTCTTCAGCGCTCAAGCACAGCGGAAATTTTCGGCGCGATGTCTTGCTGATGGAAATGGTTGGTGCGCGCCACTCTGGCGTCGCATTCACCGAAACGGAATACGAAGACGACCTCGTGAATTTCACCAGCGGCACGGCAGATAAGCTCGTCTCAGGTCAAGTCGCGGGCGAGACTTTGCTTCTGCCGCAACTTAGGCAGTTTGAAACCGCTTTGGCTGCCGAGCCGCTTCCCGATTGGGCATGGCGCTTGCAGCGTTTGCTTAAAGCCGTCCGAAAAGTTTTTGGCGCACGCAATTGGGATATCGAGTGGGCAGATGATGGCAAAGTCTGTTGGCTGGTGCAGATTCGTCCCATCACGCGCATGACTCGGCGCAATGAACAATTCACGATTGCCAATCACAAAGAAATTTTTCCTGAACTGCCGTCTCCGTTTATGACCAGCGTTGTGGCGTCTTGCGCAGAAGGCTTGTTCAGCTACTACCGCAAGTTCGACGCCACCCTGCCTGCGCACCGACCGTTTCTGGAAGTTTTCATCGGGCGACCCTTCATCAATCTTTCGCTCATGACCGATATGATGCGGCATTGGGGACTGCCCACGCGCCTTGTTACCGACAACATCGGTGGCGAATCGGGGCGCGTCTTTGGGCTGAACTTGAATCGGCTTCTTACGAAATTGCCTGTGCTTCTGCGGCAAGGTGTGGCGCAGTTGCTCTCGCCGCGCTCTGCAAAAAAGCTCATGTCGCAAATCCTCTCGCGCACGGCTCGCCCTTTTCAGAACTTCGGTGAAGCTACCGATGAACTTCGCTGGCTCTACACCGCACTTGTTACCGAAATGTTCTCGCTCACTGCCGCCATGAGCCTGCCACTGGTGCTGCTGCGCCAACTTGGCACACTCGAAGAACACAACGCCCGACAGCAAACGATTTCCTCACAGATGTTTTCCGATTTAGAACCCTTGCGCCGCCTCGCCCAAGAAAATCCAGCCATCGCCGACGCACTCAGACGCAATCAACTGCCTCCAGACCCAGCGTTTCAAGCCGCATGGCATGCGTATCTTTCCAAACATGGTCATCGTGGCATCTACGAAAGCGATATTGCCCGACCGCGTTTTCGTGAGCGACCCGACGCACTCTTTGCCGCTATCTTGCAACCCAGTTCAGCACGCCCCTTGCCGCCTCGCACCCTAACAGGTTTACTTACGCTCCCAATTTGGTTCCAAGCAAGCCGCGCCATGCACGCTCGCGAATCCCTTCGCTACACTGCCATGATAGGCTTCGAGCGACTCCGACTCGCCTTGCTTGAACTTGCCGCACAAGCCGCCCAACGCGGTCAACTGCCCAATGCCGATGCGATTTGGATAATGACCATCAGCGAAGTGCGTGCGCTCGACGATGGGAAAATTTTTGACGAGACCTTCTTTGCACAGCGCCACGCTGAAATAGAGCGTCTACGCGCTTACACAGTTCCAGACCTCTTCCATCGCTTTGATGACTTGGATGCCTTTCGCCCGTCGCTCAGTGCCGAGCCCGCTCTGCGACTTTCAGGCGTGAGCTTAACGCTTGGCACCGTGCAAGGCAAAGCGTGGGTCTTGCGCGAGCCCTCAATCAGTTTGCCCGAAGGCTTTGAAAAACATCGCACAATTTTAGTGGCACGCTCCGTTGATGCCGGTTGGATTCCAACCTTTGCTTTGGTTGCTGGCGTTGTGGTTGAAACCGGCGGCGACCTTTCGCACGGCTCCATCATCCTGCGTGAAATCGGCTTGCCTGCCATCACCAACGTGCGCCGCGCAACCGCTGTGTTTCACACTGGTGACTGGCTACAGCTCAACGCCGCACAAGGTCTTGTCGAGCGCCTGCAATCGGTGTCAACACCTGAAGGGATTACCCCTCCGTAAATACCGCAAGCGGTATAAACTGCAAAAGCGGCTTCGTGAGCCGCTCCTGCAAATCAGATGCCGATGAACTTTTGCGCTTACTGCACGCGGCGAATCCAAATGGTTGGATTTGTGTCAGATGTTGCCATGATGATGACATTTCCCATCACTGCAAATGTCTTCACTCTGGTTCTTGCGCCTTGTTCAAGTCCCTGCGAGTAGTCGGTAAAATTCACGCCATCAGTTGAACGCCATACGCCTCTGAATCGCATTCCTACAATGACGGAATTGCCAACGGTTGCCAGCGCACGTACATCATCGTCATCGGTTGGCAAGCCACTTACCGCCGACCAAGTGTTCCCGCCATTGCCCGACGCATAGACGCCTTGACTTGTGCCAATGTAAAGCGTGGTGCCGCGTCTTGTAAAAGCATAGACATCACGCGCCGCAGTGGTTGGGAGCCCTGTTGTTGGAGCGAGATTCCAAGTTGTGCCGTTATCAAATGAGCGTTGCATGCCAATATCGTATCCAGCGTAGAGCGTATCGTTATGATTGAAAAAGGCTTTCACATTATGCAGTCCGCCCGTCTCAAACATTCTCGTCCAAGTCGTGTCGCCAACATTGGCTCGAAAGCCCACACCGAGATTGCTTCCGTAGAACACTCGATTGCCTGAGAGGTATAGGCCCTCACAGACATAATTTTGTCCCAAGCCCGAGCGAATTTGTCGCCATGTTGCACCTGAATTTGAGCTAAAAAATGCGTAGTCAGACGAGCCAACATAAATTATTGAGCCGCGTGCCACCACGCCCGCTTCAAATCCGCCCGCCAGTCCTAATTGAGTACGGCTCACCAGTTGCGTCCAAGTTCGTGCCGTATCGGTTGAGCGAAACACGCCGCTCGAGGTTGCCAAATACAGCGTTCCGCCATCCGCCCAGAGTCCTCTTGCAATTCCTGTTACGCTTCCTCCCAGCGTCCATACGCTTGCCGTTCCACTGCCGCCCGAAGCGCCACCGCTTGCATCAGTAGGGTTAGACGTGTTGTTGGAACAGCTTGCAAAGACAAATGCGGCGTATATTACCAAGGCAGCAAAAATCCGTTTAGGGAGCAGATTCATTCTCATCATTTCTCGTAGAGAGTTTAGGTTTGTGTAACGGCCGCCAAAGAATTCGCACAACAAGCGCTCTTTGGTTATTATCAAGCTACTTGATGTGTTTGCTGAAAGGAAGGGACATTTTTAAAAATTGTGATTTCACGCTGAACAATGTCGGCACTAAAAGTTGAACGGTTGTTTCTTTCACTCTCTTCGGAAGAGCGTGAGGCATTTAGGGCAAGATTACAGGCGACGCAAACCGTCTTGCTTCATCTCTATGATGCACTTGAAGAAATTACATCGCAACAACGGCGGCTCTCTCGATGCAAACGCCAACTCATTGAATCTCTCTACCATGAGCCTTACACGCCCGCCAGCGACACACGCTTTCGCAACGACTGCAGGCGATTAGCCGAACACCTTGAGCGCTTTCTGGCTGAACGCCAATGCCTGAACATGCTTGAAAAAAATTCACTATGGCATGCACGCTTTCTTTTGGTCGCCTTGTTGCAACGAGGCTTGTGGAAGGAGTTTGAAGAAAATTACCGCAAAGCACGCGCCACTGCTCTTTCCAACTGCGACTTCGAGACCCTGCTTGCATTAGATAACCTTCAATTCCATCACCTTTGGGAATCGCGCACCCATAAACCGCAAGCCTTAAAACATCTTCTCTCTACAATTGAAGCAAGCAAAGCCGACTTGAAAAATCATTATGCAACAACACATGCCCACTGGGGTTCTATTTACACGGGCGCCTTGCATTACCTTCAAGTCTATGAGCAGAGCAAGTCTTGGGAGAAGTTGAAACAGGTAGATTTTACCGATGTTCATTCGCCGCTTGCCGAATACTACGAACAGAAATCGCGTACCTTTGCACAGTCGCTCCACGCCGATATTGCCTCAATGACAAAAGCTCTCAACATCATTTTCTCACTGCCAAGTGTTTTGCCACACATCTGTGCCGAACAGCTATCTGCGCTGGGCAATGTGGGATTAGCCTATATGCTCAATGGTGATTACGCCAATGCTTTGCAGTATTACCAAAAAGCCTTTGAGTTTTCGCAAACACACGGCTTGGAATTTGGCGCCTCGCTTGCTTTCAATTACGCCAGCGTGCTCATGAAGTGCGCTCGTTACAAAGACGCTTTAGAAATTTTCCACGCAAAATGGAAAGTTCTATCAAAAGGGAAGCTGACACAGCACCGCGCCGAAGTGATGCGTTGCTACTGCCATATTTTTCTGGGGGAGCTCGACCGTTCTCAGGCGCTCATTCCAAGCTCTCTGGCGCCCTATCCTCTCGACATCCAACTCTACTTTCACTTCGCTAACATCGCCATTTTCATTGAGCAGCGCAACTTCTTTGTGGCAGAGCGCACCGTGAATAACTTGCTTAAACGCTTCCAACGCCGTAAATCTTATGCCCAGCACAAAAGCGCACAACAACTGGCGTTGCTTTATCGCAAGCTCATTCGGCTCCTTCAATCACAACCATACGCCAAGTCGTCTTCTCTCAAAAAAATGAAAGAAGCTTTGACCACATTCAAAGCCACTCACCGAGACTATCACAGTGCTCTACCTGTCATCTGGCTCGAGCATAAATTAGCCACAGACATTGTGGATTGACCAAGCACGGTGCTCACGCTGACCCTTTCTGCCTGTCCTGCTGAATGGAGCATCCGCAATTGTCATGCTGAACGGAGCGCAAGCGCAGTGAAGCATCCACAACTGGATTCCTCGCTG
>PHFL01000047.1:0-1391 GCA_002794105.1 Candidatus Thermochlorobacter aerophilus
AGGACGCGCACCCATCATTCCCGATGTGATGAAAGAGTTTCAAGCCATTCTCAATGAAGAAAGCGGCATTATGATTGCGCAAGTTGAGAGCGCAATTGAACTCAGCGAAGCCGAAAAGCAAGCGATTGCAAAAAAGTTGGAAGCGATTTCAGGTAAGAAAATTCAGATTGAAAATAAAATCAATCCGAGTTTAATTGGCGGATTTACCGCACGCATTGGCGATACGGTCATTGATGGCAGTGTCAAGCACAAATTGGAACGCTTGCGAGAAGAACTGCGACAAGTTTCGCTCAACTGAATAACACATCACTGTGCTTGGAAGGGAACGGATTTTCGCCGTTCCTTTTTTATTTTCATCGTTTGAAAATTTTTGTTGCAAGATGCTTCGTAACGACTTACTGCTTCGCGCATTGCGGCGCGAGCCTTGCCACCGAACACCCATTTGGATTATGCGTCAAGCAGGACGCTACCTTCCCGAATACCGCGAGGTGAGGCGTAAAACTGATTTTCTCACGCTTTGCAAAACGCCTGAACTTGCGGCACAAGTAACCATTCAGCCCGTTGAAATTATGGACGTCGATGCGGCGATTATTTTTTCTGACATCCTTGTTGTTCCCGAAGCAATGGGTATGAAATTAGAGTTGATTGAATCGCAAGGACCGAAATTTCCGAACCCAATTCGCACCCGCACAGAGATTGAAAAACTGGCAACGCCTGACGTCTCGCAAGCCTTGCGCTATGTGGAAGATGCAATTCGATTGACCAAACGCGAACTGCACTTTCGCGTGCCGATTATCGGATTCAGTGGCGCGGCTTGGACGCTGTTCGCATATGCTGTCGAAGGCAAAGGCAGTAAAGATTTCCGACACGCTAAACGCATGCTCTTTGAACAGCCCAAAGACGCACACGCCTTTCTGAAAAAACTCACCAAAGTCGTCAGCGAGTATTTGCTTCTCCAAATTGAAGCCGGCGCGGACGCAGTTCAAATTTTTGATACTTGGGCAGGCTTGCTTTCCGAAGAGCATTACAAGGAGTTCTCGCTTCAATACATTCACGAGACGGTTCAAACGGTGAAACTCAAACACCCGAAAACGCCGGTGATTGTCTTTGCCAAAGGCGCGAGCGGATTGCTTAAAGAAATTGCAGAAACAGGGTGCGATGCAGTTGGATTGGATTGGACGATAGATATTGGCAAAGCACGCTGGCAACTTTCCGACCGCGTTGCACTTCAAGGCAATTTAGACCCGATTATGCTCTTTGCGTCGCCTGAACGAATTCGTGAAGAAGCCTCGCAAATTTTGCGCAAGTTCGGCGAACACTCCGACCAATCGGGGCATGTGTTTAATCTCGGACACGGTATTCTGCCCGAAACTAAGCCCTCTCACCTCAAA
>PHFL01000047.1:6513-9187 GCA_002794105.1 Candidatus Thermochlorobacter aerophilus
TTGTTTCACACCCCAATCAACTCTGTGAAGCGTTGAGCAAAGTAGAGATGTGGAAACAAGCAGGCGTGAGTGAAATTTGGGTAGTGAATGTAGTTCAAAAAACGCTGACGGTTTACTCCGACAAAGAATCTCAACTTCTGACCGAACAAGAGACACTGCACGGCAACCGCTGGCTCAACGGCTTTATGCTTCCGCTATCAACTATTTTCAGTTAAGCATTTAATCAAAGGACTATGAAAGACATCACAAAAATCAGAACAATCGGCGAGTTAAAGCGTTCAGGGTATCGCGTTCGCTCTGTCAAAGATGAAATTCGCGAGAATTTGATTCAAAAAATGAAGGACGGTGAAAATCCGTTTCCAAACATTATCGGCTATGAGCGCACGGTTATTCCACAACTGCAAAATGCACTGCTCTCGAAGCACGATATTATTTTGCTAGGCTTACGCGGGCAAGCCAAGACAAAACTTATCCGCACTATGGTGAATTTGTTAGATGAGTTTATCCCTGTTATCAAAGGCTCTGAAATCAACGATGACCCATTCAAGCCGATTTCAAAATATGCACGCGAGAAAGTCTTGCACGAAGGCGACGAAACTGAAATCGCTTGGCTCCATCGTTCAGAACGCTACGGCGAAAAACTGGCAACGCCTGACGTAACTATTGCTGACCTCATTGGCGACATTGACCCCATCAAAGCCGCTTCACAAAAATTGACGTATGCAGACGAGAATGTGATTCATTACGGCATCATTCCACGCACTAATCGTGGCATTTTCGCCATCAATGAACTGCCTGATTTGCAACCGCGAATCCAAGTCGGCTTGCTCAACATCATGCAAGAAAAAGACATTCAGATTCGCGGCTTTCAAGTAAGAATTCCACTCGACATCTTCATCATTTATTCCGCCAACCCTGAAGATTACACCAATCGCGGCAACATTATTACGCCGCTCAAAGACCGTATCGACTCGCAAATTATCACGCATTATCCGAAGACGATTGAAATCGGCATCAAAATCACGGAGCAAGAAGCGTGGACAAAACGCCCATCGGAAGTCGAAGTCAAAGTGCCTTACTACTTCAAAGAAATCATTGAGCATATTGCCTTTGAAGCGCGTCGAAGCGAATATGTTGACCAAAAGTCAGGCGTTTCTGCACGATTGACAATTACTGCAATGGAAAATCTCGTGAGCAGTGCCGAACGCAGGGCAATCATACACGATGAATCCGAAGCATGTGTAAGAATTTCTGATGTGTTCCTTGTTTCGCCTGCCATCACAGGAAAAGTTGAACTTGTCTATGAAGGCGAGCAGGAAGGTGCAATTAACGTGGCTAAACTACTTATCGGCAAAGCAATCAATCAAGTCTTCAAAAAATACTGCCCTGACCCTAACAAGAAAATTCAAGGGCAAAGCGTTTATGCTACCATCACTAACTGGTTCGCACAAGGCAATCAAGTCGATATTTACGACGACATGAAATTTGAGGAATACTTCAAAGCATTAGATAGAGTCAAAGGTTTACGCGAGTTTGCAGAAAAGACCTTTCAGACGAAAGACAAACAAGAACTTGCTACCGCCATGGAATTTATTTTAGAAGGATTGCACCAAAACTCAATGGTCGGTAAAGATGAACTTGAAGCCACACGTATTTATAGCGATATGATTGGGAAAATTATGTCGAGCGTAGGAGGCTCTAAATTCGAACGATAACATATTCAAAACTGGGGTAATCCAAAATTCAATAAGAAAGCGTATCTTCTCCGTCGTCAGGGGAGAGTGCAAATACAACTTTATCCCATAATAAGCGCAACTAAATCCTTCTTCACCCTAACGCTGACAATGCTTTGCAGTATGCGCACCATCACAGCCTTGTCAGAGTGATTCGCATATAATCACATACTTGCACTCAAACCTAAAAACTGCCAATGCGTTTGGAATGATGTTCAACAAGCGCATTTGCTTTGATTGACCAAGCGATTTGTGTTAAAGAAAAACGCGAGAATGCAGACAGCGAGGGGTGTAGCAATGGCGGAGAAGTTACATTTTAACATTTTACAGATGCTCCCTGAGCCTATGCTTATGGCGACAACCAATGGGGCGGTTTACTTCGCCAATAGCGCCGCACGTGCAATTTTCTCCCCAACAAGTGATGACCTTCAAGGGAAGAACCTTTGCAATTTCGTGGCTCATCGCTCCGAAAAGTTTAATGACTGGATAAAAAAAATTACTTGCTCTCCATCATTTATTTCTGAACAGGTTGAATTGAAGACATCGCAAGGTATTGTGCCGTTTATGCTTGAAGGAGGGACAATTCAAGATGGTAAGCACTTGTATGTATTGATTCGCTTGAAAGAGATGCACACGAAGCGTGCGACCGTTCACGCACTTTCCGAAAGAGTAGATAAACTTCAGCAAGAAATTGCAATGCGGCGTGCCGCAGAAGCACGTTTGCACGAGAGTTTAGTTGAGCTGGAACGTGCTAAAAAACAATTAGAACAACTTGCCACCATTGACAGCCTAACAGGCATACCCAATCGCCGAAGCATCGACGAAACCTTGCAACGCGAGTGGCTAAAAGCCATGCGTAACGCTGAACCACTTGTTGTGATGATGATTGATATTGACTATTTCAAAAACTACAACGACTTTTATGGACATCAAGCTGGCGA
>PHFL01000048.1:0-1578 GCA_002794105.1 Candidatus Thermochlorobacter aerophilus
GCAAAGCGAAATCCAATCGTAACCGATTCCGCATCAGGTCCATACACGTTGCGCACAATGGGTGCTTGAATAGGTGCTTCTTGCGCTGGCACAAATTTCGGTATCGGTTTCGGTCTGAAGCCCCCGAAATACTTGTCAATAAGTTTAATCGCCTCGTCAGGATTGAAATCGCCTGAAAGGCAGATTGCCATGTTGTTTGGCACGTAGTATGTGTTGTAGTAATCAATAACGGCTTGAATCGAGGGATTTTTCAGATGTTCAATGGTGCCGATGGTTGTTTGTGTGCCGTATTGATGTTTTGGGAAAAGATTGGCAAAAAGTTCTTGGAACACTTTGCGCGGGTCGCTGTCGAGCGTGCGATTTTTTTCTTCATAAACCACTTCGAGTTCGGTATGGAAGAGACGCATCACAGGGTTGCGGTATCGCTCGGATTCTACTTCCAACCATTTTTCTAACTGATTCGAGGGTATATCATTGACATAAACGGTTTGCTCGACAAACGTGTAAGCGTTTGTGCCTTTTGCGCCCATAGCAGAAAGCATTTTATCGTATTCACTTGCAATCGCAAATTTTGAAGCAAGAAAGGAAAGGCTATCGATTTGGCGGTATAGCGTTGCACGTTTTGTGCTATCGGTGGTGCGCCTATAGACTTCGTAAAGGCGAATGACTTGGTCGAGATAAATTTTCTCTTGTGCCGCATCGGTCGTGCCGAATTTATCTGTGCCTTTGAAGAGCATGTGTTCAAGGTAGTGTGCAAGTCCTGTGGCATCGGCAGGGTCGTGCTTGCTCCCTGCACGCACGGCAATGTAGGTCTGAATGCGCGGCTCATCTTTGTAGACGGTCATATACACCTTCAAACCGTTTTTCAAAGTGTAAATGCGGGCTTTCAAAGGGTCGTTGGGAACGGTTTCATACTTGTAAGTATCGGCAAATGCGCCGATAGAAGTAAAGAGAAAGAAAACAAGCGTGATGAGTTGTTGCATAATAAAAGTTTGAATGTGATTAACGTGATTAAAGAAAACACTAAAACTATTGAATCGTATCCGATTACAAAAACTATTGAGCAAATGAGAGGTAATTCAAAATCCGACGGTTGTTTTACATCTGCGCAAAATTTGTTCAATCGGTTCAATCCGTGTCCTTTTTTATCTGTCAATCCAAGTGTTAGGGAATTTGTATTTTTGCGATGGTCTCTTCATCAGATTTCAAACTCGATATGACGGTTTGTCGATTCTTGTTCGTGTTGATGGCTTGCGTGATGTTGGGTGCAAGTTGCGCACCGAAATCATCGCTTCCGAAAGTAGGCTATGCGCAGATGTTTGTTGATGCCACGCTTGATAAGGCAAAGCAAGGCTTTTTCGACGCACTCAAAGAAGGCGGATTTGAAAACGGCAAGAATATCCAAGTCATTGAGCGCAATGCACAAGGCGATAATGCCACACTGAATCAAACGATAGAGTATTTTATTTCTGAAAAGGTTGCGCTCATTGCCACAAATCCAACGGTTGCCACGATTGCCGCCGTGCAACGCACCAAAGAGATTCCGATTTGTATGATGGTTGCCCCTCGCCCTGATTT
>PHFL01000048.1:7414-8584 GCA_002794105.1 Candidatus Thermochlorobacter aerophilus
AAGGGATAATTGAAGCGTAAATCTGTGCATGTCAATATCGGGTATCAACGAAAGTGAGTAAAGCGAAATTCAATCGTTAATTTGAGTAAAATGCGTGTAGTCTTACTGTCCTCAAATCGTGGAAGATGGAGTGCAAAAGGGCAAAACCATACCACTGAAAACGGGGTTGAAGCGTGGGTATATGCCTTTGAAGGCGATTACATTGGATATGATGAAGTAACGCCAAAAGATATTCAACAATATGATTTAGTGATTGCCAATACGAATCACATCGGGATTAATTATTTGCCGAAAATTCTCTCGTTAGCAGAAGCGCGACCAAAATCGGTCAAATGGGTATCGCTGATTGAAGGATCGGCAACGGATTATTTGAAGCCCATGCCGTTTATTCGTCGTGTGTTAGATGCGTCAGATTTTGTGAATGTCATTAACCGTCATACTCTCTCATTCTTTCAAGCACTGACTTCTACACCATGCGAGTATATCGGGATTCCCTATCCAATTGACACCATTATCAAACTACGAGTGCCGATTGAAAAGCGTCTTCGTCGCGCATTTATTTGCCCGATGCTCTTTAAGCGATGGAACGATTATCTCGTCGCTAAAAATCTTGGGGTAGAGTTTTACGGATACGAAAGGCGCATTTCACGCAAGTTGTCGACCATCAAAGAGACTTGGCTCTTGCATCGCTCGCTGAATGCGAACAAGTACTTCGAGTTCGTTCAATCCGTTTATGCCGATGATGCCTTAACAATACGCAGAGAAGTGGGAATTGCGCAATACCTGACGGACAATGCAAGTGCGCTGTTGTGGATTAACCTTGATGACCGATTTACTTGGGGACGATATGTTTTAGATGCCGCCGCCCTACACGTGCCAATCATTACAACCCGATGCACCGGACACGCCGAAGACCTGTTTCCTCACACCACATTGGAGCATGAATTTCAGATAAAAGAAGCGATTGAACTTGGCAAGCGACTTTTAAGCGATGAGGCATTCTACAAAATGGTCGCAGAAGTGCCAGAAGAAAAATTGGAACAGTTTAGGTCGGATACATTGAAAGAAAAACTGTTATCGCAGATATGCTAACGCTTGCGAAGATAAAAGCAGGCTTGGTCGCCTTGTTGTTCGCGATTCAAGGCTTGGGCGCGCACTCAAACGAAGCAA
>PHFL01000049.1:0-38205 GCA_002794105.1 Candidatus Thermochlorobacter aerophilus
CCTGTTGTTACTATGCGTTAGAAAGAGCCTCTTGTGCTTTGAGACGCTTAGCTTCTTGCTTCTCTTAAAGTCGGCAATCGCAGCTTTGATAGCATCTTCAGCCAGTACGGAGCAATGAATCTTAACAGGAGGTAAGTTAAGCTCTTGTACCAGCTGAGTGTTCTTGATGGCAAAGGCTTCTTCGATAGTCTTTCCCTTCAGCAACTCGGTAGCCAGTGAGGATGAAGCAATAGCCGAACCACAGCCAAAGGTTTTGAACTTAGCATCCTCAATGATGCCTGTCTCTTCATTGACTTTAATTTGCAGTTTCATGACATCACCGCATTCAGGGGCACCAACGAGTCCGGTACCAACATTGTCAGCATTTGGGTCAAGGCTGCCGACATTGCGCGGGTTATTGTAGTGGTCAATGACCTTTTCCGAGTATGCCATAGGTATATTCCTCCGTAAGACCGTTAAAGGTTGTGTTAAGAAAATTAGTGGTGTGACCATTGCACCGATTTAAGGTCAATGCCAGCTTTTGCCATTTCGTAGAGTGGCGACATTTCTCGCAGGCGATTAACCGCTTCCACTGTGATTTTTGCTGCATAATCAACTTCTTCTTCAGTGGTAAAGCGGCCCAGACCGTAGCGTATAGAAGAATGCGCTAGTTCGTCACCAACACCAAGTGCCTTCAAGACATGTGAAGGCTCAAGTGAAGCTGACGTACAGGCTGAACCGCTTGAGACTGCTAAACCTTTCAGTCCCATCAAGAAGCCCTTCTCCCTCAACATACGCAAAACTCATGTTAAGATTACCGGGCAGACGGCTCTCCATAGACCCATTGACATAGACATCCTCCAACTGCGACATGAGACTATCTTTGAGCTTATTACGCAAGTAGGTCAAACGCTTCATTTCTTCTGGCATTTCTGCAATCGCAATCTCAAGAGCCTTGCCGAGACCAACAATGCCAGGCACATTGAGCGTCCCGCTGCGCATACCGCGCTCTTGTCCGCCGCCATCGATAATTCCTGCTAATTTGACACGAGGATTTTTGCGTCGCACATAAAGCGCACCAATACCCTTAGGTCCATAGACTTTGTGACCAGAGATGGAAAGAATGTCAATATGCATCTGATTGACATCCACAGGCACCTTGCCGACAGCTTGAACAGCATCGGTAAAGAAAAGCACACCATGCTTGCGACAGATTTCACCAATGGCTTGCATGGGTTGGATGACACCAATCTCGTTATTTGCCATCATGATTGCCACCATGATGGTCTTGTCAGTAATGGCATCTTCGAGTTGGTCGAGGTCTACAAGACCATCTCTTTTTGGCGGAAGGTAGGTAACTTTGGCCTTACCTTCACGCTCTAAGCGGCGGCAGGTATCCAAAACCGCTTTGTGCTCAGTTTGCATCGTAACAATGTGGTTGCCCTTTTCGGCGTACATCTCAACAGCGCCTTTGATAGCAATGTTATCCGATTCTGTCGCACCGCTGGTGAAAATAATTTCCTTTGCATCTGCGCCAATAGCTTTAGCCACTTGTTCTCTGGCTTTTTCGACAGCTTCTTCGGCTTCCCAGCCATAGATATGATTGCGCGAAGCTGCGTTCCCAAACTTTTCAGTAAAGTATGGCAACATAGCCTCGAGAACACGGGGATCTACCGGCGTGGTAGCATGGTTATCCATGTAAATCGGTCGGCTCAAATCAAGTGCCATATCAGTCCCTCCCTATGGACAGGTTGATGTTAGAGTTGAAAACAGTAAAAAGCTTCAGCTGCTGAAATCTAATCCATCTAAAGGATTTCAGCTACCTTAGCCTCGCTGAAAATTTCCCTAAAACGCTTCTGAATTTTCGTCAGCGGTTTCTTGACCGCGCAGCCCACAAAAGCATCACATCTACTAGGGTCAGTTTCGCAGTCAATCAGCTGAATGGGCTCGCCAATCGCATCAGCAATTTCTGAAAATGAAATCTCTGAAGCTGGCTTATTGAGGCGATAGCCTCCTTTCACACCTTGCACAGAAGTGATAAGACCAGACTTAGCCATCTGCTGCAAGGTTTTTGCAACCAGCTCAAATGGAATGTTCATATGCTCAGCAATTTCCTTGGCGGTTGCCACATCCCCATTTTGAGTAGACGCAATGTAACGCACTGCCAGCAAGCCATATTCAAACTTCTTTGTCAGCCGTAGCATATCTGCCTATCCCCTTGAAGATTTGTGCTTAACCTTGTTTAATATAAGACTTTTTTGGTCGTATTTCTACTTGCAAATCCTAAGTTTTTAACCGTAATTGGATGAGAAAAGTTTCTACAGCCTCAAAAAAATCCGACAAAATTAGTCGGAAATAAGATACATACACAGCAGGAACTTTCCAAGCTGCTTTGAAAGCAAATTAGGGCTCTGGTGCAGTCAGCTGTTCGTAGAAGACTTTTGCGTTAGGATAATTGGGTGAGAGTTGCAAGCAGCGTTTTAGGCAGGCAATAGCCTTGTCAAGACGGTGGGTTTGGTAGTAAGCGCCTGCCAAGTTGTAGTAGGTTTGGCTGTCGCTTTCGCCGCCTAGGGCAAGGCTTTGCTCCAAGTATGGAATAGCAGCATCAGGTTGATTTTGATAGACGAGAATTTGACCAATCCACTTGGCAGTGTATGCCGTTGGTGAAATGGCATAAGCGCGTTGCAGATAAGGCAGGGCTTTATCGAAGCGTTGATGCTTGATAAATATCTGCCCAGCTTTGCGATAGGGCAGTTCCAAGAAAGGAACTTTGGCAATAAAAGATTGCAGTTCCAATTCGGCAGCATCACTTTCACCTTGAGCAAGAAGAAAATTGGCGGCGGCATAATGAGCTTCTTCAAAGCCGATTTCTTCACTTAGGCAACGCAATGCCAGCGTATCAATCAAATTTTGAGGCTTGAATGCTTGTAGCAAAAGATTGGGTTGGCCTTTCGGAACGAAAGGATACGAGCCTTTGAGCAAGCGCAATTTAAGGTCTGAATAAGTTTTATCCAGTAAGGAAAACGCAGGCGAAAAAAGAAGACTATCAAGAGTTTCAGCTTGGGGCGCATGAGAAGGCGGGGGCAAAAAGTGATGCGCCAGCGCAGTCTGTAAAAAAACTTTGCCCATGAGTTGATAGCCTTCAACAGTAGGATGCAAGTGGTCGCATATGAGTGTATTGCCGACAATGCCGTAGGGCGAGCGCCGCTCAAATTCAGCTTGAATGTCAGCCAGTGCTGCTCCATATTCAGTGGCAAGCTGGCAAATGATGCGGTTGATGGCTTCTGGGGCACGAAAACGCAGTCCATCCAAATCCTTAGCTTGCAAAAAAAGTTGCTTAGCTTTTAGTGAATCGCCGGCATGAAGGGCTTGCGTGGCTGCCTTGAAAAGTGAAGCGGCGTTGGGTTCTTCATTGAGCGAGACAAAAGGCGGCAAATCTTTGTAGTTCGAGACCAGCGTGCCTAAGACAACAGGCACACCGTGCGCAGAGAGTTGTGAGAGCATCTTGCGCATATTGTCTTCAAATTGCTCAAGACCTTTGCGGTAAGTATCAGACCCAAAGGCGATGGCACTTTCGCCAATCACACGCGCCATGAGTGTGCCTTGGTCTGCCTCATTGGGCGATGTGGCAAGTTGAGCGAGGCGTGTAACAAAGCGCTCAAGAAGTTGATACAGTCGAAATTCCTGCAAAAAAAGCCGTAGATTGGTCAGAAAGCGTGAATTGCCAAAGCGCATAGAAGAGCCAATGCCCAAGACTCCGTAGTATTCGTTGTGCCCGTTGTAGAAAATGACAAGGTCAGGTTTGTGCTCAATCAGTGCAGACACGAAATCTTTTATGGTATAGGTGCAAATTGCCGCAAGACCTAAGTTGATGACCTCAATGTGGCGATGTGGATAAAGCGCTTCCAGACCGCGCTGAATTGTTCTGGAAAAAGCAATATGGGGCGGATAGGGCCAGCCAGCGGCACTGCTTTCCCCCAAGACAAACACGCGCAAAGCATTCGGCGCTTTTACCTTGTCAAAGACATCAAGAATAGGTGATGGCGTTACGCTGAGGTTTCGAAAGTACTTTCGCGGGATGTCTGGATTGAGACGCAATTTGTTGGGACGAAGGTCAAATGTAACGAACACGGGGTAGGTTTCACCGTAATCGGCAAGGCGAAGACCAAGCTCAAGTAACAGAAAGAAAAGAACGGGAATAAGAACCAACACACCATAAAACCACGTAGGATAGCGCTTTGGAGCTGAGCTTGTAGGATGCGCCGCAGAAGGCGATGAACTCTGCGAGTGTGCAACTTTGCGCGATTTTGACTTGAGATTCGCCATAAATTTGAAGCCTGACTTGTAAATTCAGCTTGTGTATCAATAAGTTGATGTTTAAGGGCAGTGCAAATCGTAACAAGAAGTTATGACCAAAGCTGCAAAATTCTAAGAGTTTCTTACAGTTGTGAAGATTCTGGGCATTTCAGCGTTTTATCACGATTCGGCGGCGGCACTGATTCAAGATGGGAAAATTGTTGCCGCTGCACAAGAAGAGCGTTTTACACGCAAAAAAAATGATGCCGCATTCCCCACGCATGCCACGAAGTTCTGCCTCGACTATGCAGGCGCTACACTCGATGAACTCGATGCCGTTGTGTTCTATGACAAGCCCCTGCTCAAATTTGAGCGCTTGCTCGAAACATACTACGCCTTTGCGCCAAAAGGGCTGAAGTCGTTCATGGCAGCGATGCCAGTGTGGCTACGTGAGAAAATGTTCCTCAAATCGCTGTTGCTAAAGGAGCTTGAAAATGTAATGCCCTTTGCACGCAAGTCCTTAAAGCTACTTTTTTCGGAGCATCATCTGTCGCATGCTGCCAGTGCGTTTTATCCTTCACGGTTTGAGCGAGCAGCGATTCTCACCATTGACGGTGTTGGTGAGTGGGCAACGGCATCAATTTCGCTTGGAGAAGAAAGAAAAATTCTGCCCCTGAAAGAACTTCATTTTCCGCACTCGCTTGGACTGCTGTATTCAGCATTTACCTACTTTTTGGGCTTCAAGGTGAATTCTGGCGAATACAAATTGATGGGCTTAGCACCTTACGGTCAGCCCCATTCAGCGGAAGTTAAGCGGTTTGAGCGCCTCATCAAGGAGCATTTGGTTAAAATTTATGATGATGGTTCAATCTGGCTAAATCAGAAGTATTTTAGCTATGCGACGGAGCTGAAAATGATAGATGAGAAAGTGTGGGAAAAGCTCTTTGGCATACCAAGGCGCAAGCCTGAAGAAGAGCCCACGCAGTCGCAGTGCAATCTTGCCTTGGCAATCCAGCGCGTTACGGAAGAAATTGTGCTGAAGATGGCAGCTGAAGCTAAGCGACTCACACAAGCCGAGTATTTGTGTTTAGCAGGTGGCGTGGCACTCAACTGTGTAGCGAACGGACGCTTGCTTAATAGCGGACTATTCCGAGAGCTATTCATACAGCCCGCTGCAGGAGACGCAGGTGGTGCACTCGGTGCCGCTTTGGCTGCCTATCACCTCTACTTTGAGAAAGAGCGCACGCTTGTGCAAACACTCGATGCAATGAACGGAGCATATCTTGGTCCTGAATACTCTGACTTGGAAGTCGAGCAAGTCATTCGCAAGTATGGAGCCTCGGCAGTCTATTACGATAGCGTAGAACAACTGTGCCGCGATACAGCCAAGTGGCTCGATGAAGGCAAGGTGGTTGGATGGATGCAAGGACGAATGGAGTTTGGTCCAAGAGCCTTAGGTGCGCGTAGCATTTTGGCAGATGCGCGCCGACCGGAGATGCAAAAAAAACTGAACCTGAAAATCAAATACCGTGAAGGATTCCGACCGTTTGCTCCATCGGTCTTGGCCGAACGCGCTAGTGACTACTTCGAGCTATACCATGATTCACCTTACATGTTACTCGTGCAAAATGTACGCAAGGAGCTCTGCTACGAACTGCCCGAGCACTATCATGATTTGCCTTTGAAAGAAAAACTCTACACACAGCGCTCTTCACTACCTGCTATCACACATATTGATTTTTCAGCCCGCATTCAGACCGTGCATCGCGAAACCAATCCGCGCTATTGGCTACTGTTGAAAATGTTTGAGGAGCAAACTGGATGTGCAGTGTTGCTGAATACAAGTTTCAATGTGCGCGGCGAGCCAATTGTCTGCACGCCAGATGATGCCTACCGTTGCTTTATGCGCACAGAAATGGATGTGTTGGTCGTGGGCAATTATGTGTTCGATAAGATGCAGCAATCACAGGCAAATGTAAAAGCTCTGCGTGAGGAGATTTTTGCACCAGATTAGAGAAAACACTGATGAGCTGCGGTGTGGAAACTTACTGCTCGACCGAAAGGTTTAAGGTGTCAATTGGTCTAAAGCGATGAAGAGATTACGTGTTCGTATCCTCAAATGGATAAATCAACGAGCCAAGCCAAACTCGCGCGTGCAGCGGGCTGTTGCGGCACTTTTGTTCATGGAAAGCCTGGGTATACGCTGGTATAGTCCACTATGGCATGCAAAAAATGCGATGGTGTTGATAAGGCGCTTAGTGCAGAGCGTGCGGCGTGAAATCCGAGGCTATCAGCAACCTATCTGGCATCCGAATCCAGAAGCGGTGATTTGTGCCGAATTTACTTGCGTGCGTAGCATCAATGGAAAGTGTGAGAGCACACAAATGACTGAGGAGTGTGCAAATCAATGTTTTGGCATGAAAAGAAATGAGCAGGGTAAGTTTGTGTCGCTCTTCCAAGACCCAGAGGGCAATCCAGCATGGCTGGAACTTTCATGCCGAGATTGCAAAAAATATTTAACAGAATGCAAAGGAATTGCACCTAATGCCGTAAACCCCCTTAAGCAGCAGCAGGTAGAGCCCTCAATACTACCTCTGCGGTCATGAAGTCCTAAAAAGACACAAGCAGAAAGTATTAACTTTACCAAAAAGCAAGAATCATGAGTGAGCAGATAACGGAGCATAATAGCCCAGCACGTTGGTTGCCAGCGGAAAATGCAACGCGAGAAATCAACAAGGTGCTGGAAAAACCGCGCAAGGTGTATGTGACACGCAAGGTGCATTTCAATGCGGCACATCGATTATTCAACCCTACATTCTCGGACGAAAAAAATTGTCAAATCTATGATGTCTGCAACAACTTCTATGGGCACGGACATAACTACGAGCTGGAGGTAACTCTGTCTGGCATTGTGGACAAAGAAACTGGATATTTGTTTGACCTTAAAGTCCTAAAGAAAATTTTGGAAGAGGAAATCCTCTCAAAGGTCGATCACAAGCATCTCAACTTTGATGTAGAAATGTTCCGAGATACGGTGCCGACTGCCGAAGTAATTGCAGTGGTATTCTGGGAAGTGCTTAGTCAAAAACTCAAAACCATGAACTTAAAAGGCGTCGACTTATATGAGATTAGAGTCTTTGAATCCGAACGCAACATTGCCACCTACCGTGGGGAATAGCATGATGCAGGGAAAAAGCCAGAACGAAAAGCGCATGATTGCAAGCCTGCAAGGCGATGAGGAAGATTTCTATCCAAATGCTGCCAGCGATGAAGCGCAGGTGCTTGCAAGGATTGCTGAAAATGTCAAGGAAAACCTGCGTCTCTTAGGTGAAAACCCCGAAAGAGAAGGGTTGCTGAGAACCCCAGAGCGTGTGGCGAAAGCCTTGATGTATCTGACAAGCGGCTATCGCTGCGACCCAAGAGAGATTCTATTAAGTGCAGTGTTCCATGAAAAGTACGATGAAATGGTGCTGGTAAAAGACATTGAAGTATTTTCCATGTGTGAGCACCACATGTTGCCATTTTTTGGTAAAGCCCATGTAGCTTACATCCCGAATGGAAAAATCGTCGGGCTATCAAAAATCCCACGCGTGGTCGATGTCTATGCCCGGCGCCTACAAGTGCAAGAGCGAATGACACAAGAAATCCGAGACATCATTGAAGAGGTCTTGGAACCAAAAGGTGTGGCAGTTGTGATTGAAGCAAAGCATCTGTGCATGATTATGCGTGGTGTCGAAAAGCAGAATTCCATCACCACAACTTCTGCTATGTCAGGTGAGTTTTTGAAAAATTCTGCAACTCGCTCCGAATTTATGCGCCTCATCAAATCCTTTAACTGAGTCGGCACATGTGAAGACCCCCAAAGTAGAGAAAGCATGTCGCAACAAAAAAAGCCAGTGATGAACACTGGCTTTCTTGCGTTGGGCTAGGAAATGTATGCTTACTTGGCAGATAGTGTGAACTTGATTGGCACAGTGAGCCAGCACTTAACAGGCCTTCCGTTTTGAATCGCTGGAGAGTAGCTGGACTGCATGACTGACGCAATGGCAGCTTCGTCGAAAATGTCTGTGCCCGGGTTCTTCAAAATCTGTGCCTTTTGCGGTTTGCCATCCTTATCAATCAGAACGCGCAAAACAACTCGTCCTTCAATGCCGGCCTTACGGGCAATTTCAGGATAGACTGGCTTAACCTGATTAATGAATTGTGGTTCCTTTTCCACAGCTATAAAGTCTGGTGGATCAGCATTGTCATTGATGGCTTCAGCAGGACCGGGAGGACCGGCTGGTGCAATGACTCTAGCTGCTTCTGCAAAGCCAGTAGAGTCTTCACCGGTAATTGCATTCTTTTCGATAGCCTCTTTAAGTTTTTCTTGGTCCGCAATCGTGCGCTTCGGTGGTGCTTCCTCGTCTTTGACCTTCTTGATTTCACCAATATCAGGAGCTTGAGGTGGCTTAATTGCTGCAGGAGGTGGCGGCGGCGGTGCTTTTTCATCCATGGGCGGCGGCGGCTGCAAATTAGCTATATCGATCTTTTGTACCACAACTGGTACATCCTCTGCCTCATCCTTGAGTAGTTCTTGGATAATCCCCCAAGTAACGTAGATGAGGAGAAGACCAACGATAGTGCTAGCAGCAATAAAGACACCGCGGGCCAGATAGTTGTGTAGTTCCTTGCGCAGAACAAGCGCCCCATAGTTGATGTTGCGGTAGCGCTCTGTGTCCAAGTAGTCTAGCTTGATAAAGCCATTTTCCCTTTGATGTCCGTTGGTATAGTCAGTCTGAGTTGAACTGGATTTAGCAGTGTCTTTTTCCATGGTCTCGCGCATAGATTATTGTGCCTCCCTTTAGGGTTGAACTGGCTGAGCTGGTTGAATACTGCTTACTTTTTTGATTTCTTCTGCGTCTTGTTCTGTATAGTCAGCAATACTAAAGCGTCTGAAGCGTAAAATGTTCAACTCGTCGAGCACATCGACAAGGTTGCGGTATTGAGCTTTTTTATCAAACTTTAGAACAATAGCCATAACATCTTCGCCGACACGTTGGCGAATCTTCTCAGACTCGGTTTTCAGAATTTCGCGAAAAGCATTGCTAATGGTCGGTTTTTCACCGCTCTTGTCGTAGAGCTCAAATGGCTTAGGCTCGTCGAATCCGATGTTCCAGTATGCCTTGTCGCCTTCTGTGACCCGAATGGTAAGAACATTAGACTCGGCAACCTTCACCTCAGTCATATCCTTTGAGGGAAGGTTGACTTCCATAGTGTTAGGTTTTGCAAAAGTAGTCGTAAGCATAAAAAATGTCAATAAAAGGAAGGCGACATCGACCATTGGCGTCATATCAAGGTTAAAGCCAATACGTTTTCTTTTCTTTTTCCCTTTTTTTCTTGAACTCTGCGGTTCTGGTGCAGCTATACCTCCCATCTTATGCTCCCCTCCTTCAGTTTTGTGATTTGGGTAAAGCTTCGAGGCTAGTGATAAGGTTAAAAGTAGGCATGTTCGTTTTCCTAAAAATGTCCATAATGAGCTTAATATACTGGTAGTCAGTGCTGACATCGGCTTTGATAACAGGGCGGAGACGAGGCTCTGCCAGTCGTGCTTGGATAATCATGGTTTCAAGGTTGGTGGCAAGGCGTTGCATATCGCTACCATCACCGATGAAAAAGCCTTCAGCCAGCCGGAATTTGCGAGCTGAATCTTCTACTGCTGCAGCACCCATACCAGCTTCGCCCAAGCGTCTGGCAATATAGTTATTGAAAATGCGGTCGCGTGTCGGTTGAGCATCTACGCCCAAGTACACATCGCCTTTGGCGCCGACCGTGACTGTCATGATATCCTTGTCAGGCAACTTACGCTCGGCAGTTGCACTTGGTAAGTTGACTGGAGTCAACTCCGGGGGACGGAACTGTGTGGTAAGCATGAAAAATGTCAGCAAAAGAAAAGCAACATCCACCATCGGAGTCATATCTTGCTTGATGCCTGTGCGCCGAGCTTTCTTGATTCTTGCCATAGAGTAACTCTCGTTTTTATGCGTTCAATTACCCGACCTTTTCATCACGCATGGAAAGCGTTTCGACGATATAGAAAGCCGATTCATCAATTTGGTATGAAAAGCTATCGACCTGACTGGTAAAGAAGTTGTATGCAACAATTGCAGCAATGCCGCCGAAAATGCCGCCTGCAGTATTGAACAGCGCCTCAGAGATGCCAAGCGAGAGTTGTACAGCATCGGGTGCGCCGCTTGTAGCCAAGGCGGTAAATGCACGAATCATACCAATCGTTGTTCCCAGCAGCCCTACCATTGTAGAAATAGAGGCAATCGTGGAAAGAGCCACCAAGTTCTTTTCAAGAAGAGGCATCTCAACAGCTGTAGCATCTTCGATAGCTTTCTGCATCTCGGTGCGCCGCTTCTCTGGGTCAGTAACATGGCGAGCCACGAGGGACTTATACTTATCAAGACCAGCGCGAATGACAGCAGCAAGAGAGCTCTGATGTGCATCGCACTTTTCAATAGCACCATCGATACGACCAGCCTCAATTTCGGCTTTAATTTCTCGGATGAAATCTGCTACAGAGCCCTTGCCCCTAGCTTTGTTCAGCGCAATTGAGCGCTCAATGACATAAGCAAAAATCATGATGATAAGGGCAATCAGGACCGAGACCAATGGGCCACCGTCGTAAATGGCGTGAAAAATAGACCCTTTCGGCTGAGTACCAAACCAGATATAGATGCTGAGCCCAACAGCAAACGCAAGAACAAGTAAGACGATTGTGAACGTGCCTTGCTTCATAGCCTTAGTTATATGTTATAGGTTTATGGTTGTGATTGTAAGTAAATGTTTTACAAAAGGAGCAGAGACTGCTGTACTCTACGTTGCGGTAAGTTATGCAAAAAAAATAAATCTCAAAAAATTTCAAAAAATTTTTGCTTCAAATGTCTGCCCGGCGAGCTAAAGCGTAGCAAGGAAGAAATGAGTTTTGAAAGAACATGACAGAAAACTAAAAGTTTTTTAATAGCTTTGACTAACCAAACTTTGTAGTGGTAAGAAACTTAGCCACAATTTAGCTCAAAATACAAATGAAATAAGGCAGTTGGCCAAGAGCAATGAAGCCAAAAGTACTTTTTGTCGATGATGAGCCGCAAGTATTGGAGACGCTCTCGCAACTATTCGAGGCTGACTATGATGTCTATACTGCACTGGGCGGCGAAGCAGCATTAGCAGTGCTGGAACAGCAGCCTGACCTTGCTGTGGTGGTCAGTGACCAACGCATGCCGGGTATCAAGGGCGTTGAAGTCTTAGCCGCAGCGCGTCAGCGCGTGCCAAATGCTACAAGAATTTTGCTCACAGGATTTGCTGATGCCGATGCAGTGATGGACTCTGTCAATATGGGTGAAGTCTTCCGATACATCAAAAAACCATGGAAGACCAGCGAACTCGAAGAAGTCATGCGCTTGGCAGTAGCGGCGCACTACAGCTTGAGTGCACAGCAAGCTCATGCACAAGTGGCCAAATCAGACAACCTCAAGAAACAGATGACCACATCACTACCAGCTGAGACACATGCGGCACTCCAAGCACTAGCGCAGAAAGTAGCAGGGAAACAAAGTCAGGTGCATGAGGACACAATCCCCAGCCTGTATCTGAGTGATGAGGTGATGATGCACCTAAAAAGGCAACAGCTTATAGAGGAAGAGTTCTTCGAGCGACTTAATCAAAAGGTAGAAGAAAGTCAAAGCAAAAACTATGAATCGGCATTTTGCGGTCAAGGCGGCAAACCTAAGTTATTAGTCGTCGACGATGAACCCTCAGTATTGGAGGCACTTACTGAACTCTTCAGAGAAGAATATGATGTAATATGCAAAACCAGTGCAGTAGAAGCCCTGCAACTGCTGGAAAAAGATGCCTTCGTCGCACTCATTCTTACCGACCAGCGCATGCCGGGTAAGACTGGCGCAAACTTGCTCATAGAATCGCGCCGATATGCACCACTAGTCCCAAAAATTTTAATTACTGCCTACACCGATGTAGAAGATATTGTGCAACTTATCAACGAAGGGCAAATCTATCGCTACATTCAAAAGCCTTGGAACCCGGAAAAACTGAAGGAAACTGTAAGAGATGCCGTGCGCACATACATGCTGCAGCTTTCTATGTCGCTCAAAAGCAGTAGCAAAAGCATAGAACACATAGAGCAGAGCAAGAGCACACCAACAAAGTCAAATGCGCCAGCATTGCAAACGCTTCAAGCCTTGCACAACTTGCAACAGCAACAGAAGAAAAAAGACAGTGAAAAATAAACTCTTCTAACCAGTCAAAATGGCACCAGTCCCTGACACGGTGAGTAGAACCGCAAAAGAGCGTGATGAGCAGTATCGCATGATATTGGAGTGTTCTCCGGTCATGCTCTACGAGTTCTTGGTAACAAGAGACATGGAATTTCATTTCCGCTACGTAAATCCTGCCTGCAAGGAACTGCTCTTGCTCTCAGCCGAAGAATTGATAGCCTACCCAGAGCGAGTCTTTGAACGCATGCTAAGCACAAGTCAAGGAAAATTTTTTAGGGCAGTCAAAGAAGCTATACACAAAGCATCGCACTTCGATTTTGAAGATTGGCTGTTTTTCCCAAATGGAACACAAAAATACATACGCTGGACAGCCCGACCGCGACGATTACCGAATGGTGATACGCTCTTTGACGGCATTGCGCTCGACACCACTGACCACAAAAAACTCGAAGAAGCCTTAGCCGCCAGCCGCCAGCAACTCGATAACATTCTAAGCAATGTGGTTGGCATGGTGTATCTCGGGCAAAATGATAAGTCGCGTATGATGGAGTTTGTAAGTCCGGGCTGTGAAAAACTGACAGGATATTCTGCCGAAGAAGTAATGAGCAATCAAGTTATCTTCGGCGAGCAAATTGTGCATCCCGATGACCAAGACCGAGTGTGGAACGACATCCAAAAGGCGATTGAAAAAAAAGAGCCAGTGGAGTTGGAGTATCGCCTAATAACGAAGTCGGGCGAAGTCAAATGGGCGCTTGAGCATGCCAAAGTCATCTTCGATGAAAATGGTCTGCCTATGGTCATCGTAGGCTTTATCTCCGATATTTCGGAACGCAAGCGCTTAGAAGCAGAACTGGCTGCAAGGCTCAAAGAAATTCAAGAAACACAAGCGCATCTTATTCAGTCGGAAAAAATGAGTTCGCTCGGTCAAATGGTGGCAGGCATTGCACACGAACTCAATACCCCAATCGGCTATGTGAGCAACAATGTGGAAATTGCACAGCGACGCTTCGAAAAACTGGCAACACTCTATGCCAATAGCCTGCAAGCACTCCATGCACTCAACGCTGGGGAGATAGAAAAAGCCATAGAGAAGTTTCAGGCAATAACTGATTCAGACTTAAATACACTGGAGGCGCTGCAAGACCTGACAGTACGCACAGAACGGCTGTTCAGAGGCATGAACGCTGGCTTAGAGCAGATGGCCGCTTTGGTCAAGGGCATGAGAAATTTTGCACGCCTCGATGAAGCCGAGATGAAAAAAGCAGACCTCAACGAAGGCATCAAAAGCTGTTTGCTCATCATTGGGCATCAGTTCAAGGATCATCGCATTACGCTGACAACCGACTATGGCAACATCCCAATGGTCGATTGCTATCCTGCACAGCTCAACCAAGTGTTTCTCAACCTGATTCAAAATGCCATTCATGCCGTTGAAAAAACGCCAGAACCGCACATTCATATCTCGACCTCCTACAACTCAGGCTGGGTTAGCGTGCGAGTCAAAGACAACGGCACTGGCATTCCGAAGCACATTCAATCCAAGATATTTGACCCCTTCTTTACCACAAAGCCAGTTGGCAAAGGCACAGGGCTCGGACTTTCCATCTGCTACAGCATTATCCAAAAGCATAAAGGCAAGCTCTACTTTGAAACCGAAGAAGGCAAAGGCACCACGTTCATCGTTGAAATTCCAGCGGTAGATTTCTTGTACTCACCAAAAGAGCAGGTGCGCTAATTGCTACTACGCAAGCGTTGCAGGTGATAGTCTATATCGGCAATAATCCGTGTGGCAACATCTAGGGCACGCCGTCCATCTTGCACACCGACTCGAATAGGCTTGTCGTAAAGCACAGCCTCAATAAAACTGCGCTGCTCTTCTTTAAGCGCGTTGAGTTTAGGCACCTCTGGGCTCACAAAATCAAGAACTTTACCTTCAAGCAAGTCTTCAATCTCGCCAAAGAGCGAAAGCGTCCGTTGTATGGCGCGCTCCTTAAGCGTAGTCGTGCGCACGGGCGGCGCGTCAAGCAAGCGAAAGACTTCCGATTTGCCGCTCATTAGGTCGAGCGAAGCATAGCTTGGCGGATTCTTGCAAAAGAAGCGCATCTTGCGAACACGCGTGCGGCTAATGCGACTGGCAGTAACCGTAGCCGTCGCACCATTTTCAAACTCAATACGCGCATTAGCAATATCGAGTTGATTAGAAAACACTTGCACACCAGTTGCTGAAATCTGCTGGACAGGGGAGTGAACAAGTGAGAGCACAAGGTCAATGTCGTGAATCATCAAATCTAAGACCACTGAGACATCGGTAGCACGCTTGGAAAAAGTGGACAGGCGCTCTGCCGTGATGAAGACAGGCTCCCCGATGTATTGCTCCACAGCTGCTAAAGCTGGATTAAATCGCTCAACATGCCCGACCTGAATTTTGACACCTTTTTCTTGCTCAAGCCGAAGCAAGGCATCCGCTTCTTCAAGCGTGGCGGTTAGCGGCTTTTCAATGAAGAGATGAAGACCGTGTGAAAGTAAAGTGCATGCTACTTCAAAATGTGCTGTCGTGGTAGTAGCAATGATGGCAGCATCAAGTGCATTGGCACACGCTTCAAGGGAAGGAAATGCAGTTACGCGATACTTTTTTGCAACCTCTGCGCAGCGCTCTGCATTGATATCAAAGACGCCGATGAAAGCCGTATCCTGACGCTCCAGAGAGAGTTCCGACAGCAGCTTGGCGTGCAGTTCGCCTAACTTGCCAACGCCTACGATGCCAATGCGCAACACACGCCGCATAGCTTGTAGAAAAGTTTCAGAGCCAGAACTTGCTCACGCATAGTATCGGTTAGGCACGAGGGCGTTGAGAAAAGCAGCAGCAGATTGTTGAATTTCTGATTTTTCAGCATCACTTTTTTTGTCAAGCGCACGATAGACCATGCTAACACGCAAATTGCGACGCAGCAGCGCCTCGTGACGAATAAAGAAATTCCAATAAAGATAGTTGAACGGGCAGGCCGATTCACCCACTTTTGCAGACTTGTTAAAATCGCAGCTCTTGCAATAGTCGCTCATTTTATCAATGTAATTTGCCGAAGCGCAGTAAGGCTTGGTCGCCACAAAACCGCCATCAGCAAACTGCGACATGCCAATCACATTTGGAGAGACCACCCAATCGTAAGCATCGATGTAAAACTCCCAAAACCATTGATTAATCTGACTGGGCAATACGCCAGCAAGCAGTGCAAAATTGCCGATAATCATCAATCGCTCAATGTGGTGCGTGTAGCCATAGCGAATAACCTTGCCAATGGCTTTCGATAGGCAATTCATACGGCGCCCAGCAAAGACAGCCTCTCCCGTCCAAAAAAATTCAGGAAGCGGACGAGTATGCCCAAAATAGTTTTCAGCGTGATAATCAGTCTGCGACATTTTCAGCCAATAACAACCATACATGAACTCTCGCCAACCGATAATCTGACGAATAAAGCCCTCGACGGAATTAAGTGGCGCACGACCTGCAAAATACTCTTGTTCCACACGACGCACGACTGCCATAACATCCAATAGACCGATATTCAACAGCGGCGAAAGCTGCGAATGAAACAGCACAAGTTCATCTTGAAGCATGGCATCTTCATACCTACCAAACTCGGCAAGCCGATGTTGAAGAAAATCTTCAAAGCACTTTTCAGCCTCCAAGCGAGTGGTGGGGAGCGCTAAAGCCTCCAAAGAGCCAATGTGATGCGGAAAAAATTTTTCCACCGTGCGAATAACTTCACGATCGAGCTCATCCTGCTTGGGCTGATAGGGCTTGGGAATACGCACCTTCGAGCGAATCGGATGGCGATTGTCTCGGTCGAAATTCCACCGCCCGCCAACTGGCTGACCATCTTCGGTGAGCAATACCTTGAACTGCTTGCGCATTTTGCGGTAGTAGTGCTCCATCACAAGATGCGACTTGCCAGCATAAGTGCGGATAAATTCAGCTCTATCGGTAAGAAACATCGTGCTGGGGGTCAGTCTGACAGCAATGCCAAGATGTTCGGGCAAAACCTCTTGTGCAAAGCGTACCGTAGCAATCTCGTTGGGCTCCATGACCAAAAGTTCCTCAATCTGATAGGTCGCCACAGCAGCTTGAAGTCCTTCAAGAAAATTTTTTCCAGCATCGAGTTCGTAGTAGCAGACGGTGTAGTGCTGTGCGCGAAGCTCCTCACGGAAGTGGCGCATGGCGGAAAAGCAGAGATAGAGTTTGGCTTTGTGGTGTCGGAGTTGCTGAGCATGTTCCAGCGATTCAATCATGACGACAATGTCGCTGGAAGGTTGAAGTGCAAGCAAAGCTGAATTATGTAGAGAGAGCTGGTCGCCGAGAATCCACGCCGCACGCCGCTTCGGTGACTTGGAAAGCTCAGGAGCATGAGGCATACCATGTATCAAAAATCGTTAGGCAAAGCCGTTTTTTGGTCAAACTTGAAGAAGCCCTTTGGTCTTAAGGTCAATTTTTGCATCCTTAAAGTTTGCGTCCTTGATGAGCGCACCGGAGAAATTTGTGCCGCGTAGGTCTGCGCCCTGAAAATTCGTGCCACGCACATACGCATTGCTTAAATCGGCACCCTGCAAATTTGCGCCAGAAAAATTGGCATCGTGCAAGTAGGCTTGGTAAAGATTCGCCTTCTCTAAATTGGCACCAGAAAGGTTGGTATCGGTAAGGTTAGCCTGCTGTAAAAAAGCATACCTAAGGTCTGCGCCTGAAAGGTCAGCGCCTTGAAGGTTGAGCGGACGAAAATGCTCGCCCACAGAAGAAAGTGCAATCAGCATCCAGAGGTCTCGGTCAGAGAGATGACGCATGGCTTATAGAAAACCATATTTTTTGAGTAAATCTTCAAGTGCTTCAGTGGTTAAGTCTGAAAGGTCACGTTCAGTTTCTACGCTAAGGCGTTTGAGCGGCTTTTCTAACGCTGGATTTTTAAGGTAGTATGTAATTTTCTTCGGTGTAATGCCTTCTGGGACATTAGTTGGGCGTCCGCGCTTACGTTTGGGCGGAGAAGCAGCGACGCTCTCTGACAGGTCAGCAGAGCTGTTGGTAGATGCTGCATTGGTCTCTGAAGATGTAACCGCATGGGCAACGCTCGATTCAGCCAGCGGTGAAGTCTCTTGGATAAAAGCCTGTTGAGCATTTGTCACTGCCTCAGCAGATGTTGCCTGACCTGTAGATGAACGCTCTGAAGACAGAGCAGTAGAAACTGCCTCTGAATGAGATTCAGTGTTCAGAGTTTTTCCATCTAAAGAGCGTTCTGAGACAGCAGATTCAGACGACGATAAATCGCTCTCTGTAAAATCGGCTGATGCAGAGCGCTTTGGCGCAGCGGTGCGACTGGCATTTTTGCCTTTCAATTGCTCGGCAAGAGTAAGCGCCCGCTGAAAAAACTCTGCGGCTCTTTCAGTATCCTGTTGCTTAGAAAGAATTTTGCCAATGCGAAGTAGGGTTTCAGACTCACCTTGCTTATCGCCCAGTTGCTCCTGATGCTTCAAGCTGCGTTGATGGTATTCTAAAGCCCGCTCATACTGACCAAGAAACGCATAAATGTTACCAATACTATTGAGCAAATATGACTCACCTTGCAGGTCGCCTAACTCTTGTTTTATCTTCAAGGCGCGCTCATAGTAGTCTAAGGATTTCTCGTAGTTGCCAATGTTGTAGTAAAGTGTGGCTAATGATTGCAGAGAAAGTGCTGCACCTTTTTTGTCGCCAAGTGAAATTTGCAGGGCAAAGCAGCGCTCATGGTAGGTGATGCTCTGCTTGTAGTCGCCAAGATGACCGTATGTCATGGCAAGATGCTTGAGCGAGTTGGCTTCACCAATGCGGTCACGAATGGCAGTACGAATCTTGAGACTACTTTGATGATACTCTAATGCGCGCCAGTAGTCACCAAGGTGAGCGTACACACCGCCAAGATTGTTGAGCGCCAGTGCTTCATTTTTGCGGTCACCAATCTCGCGGCTGAGCTCAAGCATTTTTTGGTAGCTCTCCAAGGCACTTTGAGGGTCACCTTTTTTGTAATAAGCATTCCCAAGTGTAGTCAGTGTAGCAGCTTGACCAGCTTTATCGTTGAGATCTTGAAAGAGCTTGAGCGCTTGATGGCAATCTTGCAGTGCAGCAGCGTAGTCATTTTCCCGCCACTTGCAGTATCCCCTAATCTTGAAAGCTTCTGCAAGCCCTTTAAGATACCCCGAGCTTTGGGCAAGTTGTATGCTATTCTCGCATAGCATTAGGGCACTTGCAGTGTCAGAGTGCCGCAAATCCCATGCCGCCTGATTGATTAAGTCGACACGTGACTGCACATTCGACACTGACTTGAGCATCGTCTCCAATCCCTTTAGTCGGGCGTTCATGGCTTGTGTATGGATTTTTGACGGCAAGAACTTTGTGGAAATAACAATTTAGCTTAACCTTGCAAAAAATGCAACGGTCCCATAACTTGAAAAAACGAAAATACAAACACATGGCGTAACACAACCAGTTCATGAGCGGCTCTAAAAGAACCTTGCTGATTGTCGATGATGAAGAACTCATCCGAGATTTACTCTTCGACATACTTGCTGGCGACTACGACCTTATTTTGTGCAAGGATGGGGCGGAGGGTATAGAGAAGTTTGATAAATATGCGTCGCAACTCTCTGGGGTAATTACAGATTTGGTAATGCCTAAAGTAAATGGAGATAAGCTCATCCAGCACATTCGAGAAAAAATGCCCAACCTGCCAATCCTGATTATCACAGGCTATGAACGCGAAACCGATACTACCCTCTTGCAAAAGGACAAATCCATACAACTGCTTCAAAAGCCATTCCGAATAGATAAGCTGCAAACCATGCTGAGTGAGATGCTAAACAAATCGTAGTACCAGTATTCGTGGTAAAAGAAAAGAGCGGCAAAGAGCTGCTCTACTGAAAGCAAATAAAAAGTGGTTATTTTTTCTCGGTCTTTTCAGATGTTTTCTCTTTGCCCTTAGCAGCAGTTTCTGATTCTGCAGCAGCAGTTGCAGCGGTAGCAGTGGCAGCCTTAATGGGAGCCACAATAGAGACAATCGAGACAGAAGGGTCACCCAAAATTTTCCACTTTGCAGAAGCAAACATTTCGTTGGCGTCCTTGATGTGAAGTGTGTCGCCAATTTCCATGTGCGAGATGTCAAACTCAATGTGTTCAGGAATGTCGCCAGGCAGGGTGCGAATGAGAAGTTTATGCATCAATACTTGCACTCTTCCACCTTTTACTACGCCAGCTGGTGTGCCTTTAAAGAGCGTGGGAACTTCCGTGTCAATCATCTCATCTGCTTTGATGAGTTGGAAGTCGGCATGAAGAATGTGCTCACCGAGGGGGTCAAATTGGCGGTCTTTCATAATGGCTTGCTTCTCCGTTCCATCACTGAACTTTAGGCAGACAAGATGAGACTCTGTTGTGTAGACCAGCTTACGCAGAGCAGATTCTTTAACTGCAAGCGGAAGAGATGGTTCGCCCTTGTGATAGAGCACAGCTGGGACAAAGCCACGACGGCGCAAGGCTTTTAACTCACCCTTTGTTCGCGTCTGGCGCGTTTCAGCTTCAAGAACAATAGTTTGCATAAGGATTAGTGTTTGAAATTGTGTGCAAATTTAATCTTCATCAAACAATGAGCTAATGGAACTATCATCGTAGATGCGCTTGATGGCTTCGGCAAACAAGCCACTGACGCTAACAATCTCGAGCTTAGACAGTGGTGGATGATTGGTCATTACAGAGTCAGTAGCAATAACTTTTTCAATGTCAGAATTCTCAATGCGCTCAACAGCTGAACCGGAAAGAATAGGATGCGTACAGGCGGCAAAGATGCGAAGCGCACCATGCTTTTTCATGGCTGTGGCAGCACTGACCATTGTGCCGCCTGTATCAATCATATCGTCGACAAGCAGCACGTTTTTCCCTTTGACATCGCCAATGACATTCATGACCTCAGCTTCGTTAGGTCGCGTTCGGCGCTTATCACATATTACCAAGTCTGAACCCAGACGTTTGGCATAACTGCGCGCCAATTTTACACCCCCAACATCAGGCGAGGCTACCACAAGATTGTCTAACTGCATTTTTTGAATGTGGTTGATAATTATGCCCGCCGAATAAAGATGGTCAAAGGGAATATCAAAGAACCCTTGAATCTGAGGGGCATGTAAGTCCATAGTCAAAACTCGGTCAGCACCTGCTGTTGTGATAAGGTTGGCAACCAGTTTTGCCGTAATAGATACACGTGGCTGGTCTTTGCGGTCCTGACGTGCATAGCCGTAGTATGGGATAACTGCTGTAATGCGACTGGCTGAAGCACGCCTTGCCGCATCAATTAAAATTAGCAGTTCCAGCAAGTTCTCAGCAGGTGAGTTGGTCGATTGTATGATGAAAAGGTCACTGCCGCGGATGGATTCATTGTAATGCACCGAAATTTCGCCATCTGAAAAGCTTTTAATCTCAGCTTTGCAAATTGGTAGCGAAAGCTGATTGGCAATTTTTTCTGCCAACGGACGGTTGCTGCGTCCAGCGAAAATTTTGATGGTCTTGAACATAGTCTTGCCGTCTGCTGCAACTACAAAGATGGCTACAAAAATACTTTTGTTTTTTGACTATTCGACCTATTTTCATCTTTCAAAGAACCAAAAATATACAAACATTCAATCTCAAAACCGAAAGCTGCAATGCCTACGCTCGGCGAAATTTACCGCTTTCTTGCAGACATTTTTCCAGAAACAGAGCTCATCGGTAGGCAAGATGTGGTCATAGAAAAAATCTCGCCGATTGAAGAGGCACAGGCTGGCAGCATTTCCTTTATTGCTAACTCAAAGTATGAAAAATTTCTGGCACAGACAGCGGCATCTGCCTTGATTGTGTCAAAAAAACTTGACACGCGGCAAGCTCCAAAAGAACTTGCACTGCTGAGAGTAGATGACCCTTACACGGCATTTGTGTTTGTGTTGGAGTTCTTCAACAAGCCGCAAGATATTGCCCCGAAAGGTATTCATCCCACTGCAGTGATTTCAAGTTCAGCGACCGTGCACCCGAGCGCGCGCATTGGTGCCTACTGCGTCATCGGCGAAAATGTGCAAATCGGTGCAAATACCATTCTCTATCCGCATACCACCATTCTGGATGGCACGGTAATCGGTGAGTGTTGCATACTCTATCCGCATGTTACCATTTACCACAATTGCCAAATCGGACATCGCACCATCATCCATGCAGGTGCTGTAATCGGCGCCGACGGCTTTGGGTTTGCACCGCAAAAAGACTCGAGCTTCAAAAAAATCCCGCAAATTGGTCGTGTCGTCATTGAAGATGATGTCGAAATCGGCGCGAACACTTGCATCGATCGTGCCACACTAGGCGAGACTGTCATCCGCAAGGGTGCAAAGTTAGACAATCTTGTCCAAGTCGGGCACAACTGTAGCATTGGAACAAATACAGTGATTGCTGCACAAGCGGGGCTGTCGGGCAGTACCAAAATCGGCAATTCATGTATGATTGGTGGGCAAGTTGGATTTGTCGGGCATCTGGAAATTGCTGACCGCATCACTCTGGGCGGGCAATCTGGTGTGACCAAATCTTGGACAAAGCCCGGCGAATTTCTTCGCGGTTCCCCAGCTAAGCCTATCCGTGAACAGCTGCGCCAAGAAGCCATGTTGGGCAAGCTCGAGGAAATGATGCACCGCATCAAAGAGTTAGAAAAGCAGTTGGCAGAGCTGAAAGCAGAAAACAAAACAACCACTTAGGTCATGCTGGAATCCATTAACCCTGCAACTGAAGAGCGAATACAAACCTACCCAGAACACACAGCAGCAGAGTTAGACGAAATTGTGCGTCGCGCTGAACAAGCCTTTAGGAGTTGGAAAAAAGTACCAATTGTCGAGCGCGCTCATCTTCTAAGAAAAGCCGCTGAGGTGCTACTTAAGAATGTAGAGCAGTATGCAGCATGCATTACGCAGGAAATGGGTAAGCCTATCGCACAAAGCCGTGCCGAAGTTGAAAAATGTGCAACCAATTGCATCTACTTTGCCGACAACGCCGAACGCTTTTTGCAGGCTGAACATGTAGCAACTGAAGCCCAAAAAAGTTACATCGCCTTTGAACCGCTGGGTGTTGTTTTGGCAATTATGCCATGGAACTTTCCTTTTTGGCAAGTGTTCCGCTGTGCGGCACCCATTTTGGCAGCAGGAAATACATTGGTGCTAAAACATGCGCCGACGACCACAGGCTGTGCCTTAGCAGTGCAAGAGGTGTTCAGACACGCAGGGTTCCCTGAAGGGGTGTATCAAACCTTGCTCATTGCCGCGCCCAATGTGCCCGAGCAGGTCAGCATGCTGATTGAACACCCCAGTGTGAAAGCTGTCACGCTGACTGGCAGCACAAACGCTGGCAGATTTGTTGCTGCAAAAGCTGGTGCAGCACTCAAAAAAAGTGTGCTGGAACTCGGTGGGAGCGACCCCTACCTTATCTTAGAAGATGCTGACCTTGAACTTGCTGTAGAGACCTGCGCCAACTCTCGTTGTATCACACTGGGCAAAGCTGTATTGCTGCAAAGCGGTTTATTGTCGTAGAAAAGGTGCGCAAAAAATTTGAGGAAGCATTTGTAGAGAAAATGCGTGCAAAGCGCATTGGTGACCCTCTAAGTGATGTGGATTTAGGTCCCTTGGCACGCAACGATTTGCGCCACACCTTGCATCGCCAAGTTCAAGCAAGTATATCCAAAGGTGCAAAATTGCTATTAGGTGGAGCATACCCTGAAGGCAAGGGCTTTTTCTATCCTCCAACAGTGCTGAGCCATGTAACCAAAGGCATGCCAGCATATGATGAAGAACTTTTCGGTCCAGTGGCGGCTATCATTGCAGCAAAAGATGAGGCAGAAGCAATTGCCTTAGCCAACGACACTTGCTACGGCTTGGGGGCGGCGATTTTTACCAGCGACTGTGAGCGTGGTGAAAGGATTGCAAAAGAAATAGAAGCTGGAAATTGCTTTATCAATGCAATGGTGCGCTCCGACCCACGCCTACCCTTTGGAGGAATCAAAAGCTCTGGCTACGGACGGGAGCTTTCGCACATCGGTATGCATGAGTTTGTCAATATCAAAACCGTGTTTGTGCGCTAGTTGCGTCTCTGAAAAATTCAAAGCAAACAAGCGCATCAAAAAACAGAAAAAAGCCATAACAGCGCAAGAGTTAAGATTCTGCTTCCTGTTATGGCTCTTTTTTGCACAGCAGAGAGCAGGTCACCTCACTTGAAAAATTCATCAAGTGTGTAGACTTTGCCATTGACTTCGACAGAGAGTTCATTGTTGTTTGGATTAACAAACACAGGAATCTCTCTGACAGTCCACTGCACGCCGCGCCCGTCGAAGTTCATGTTGTAGCGCTCTTCGTTGAGCATCACTGTGTCATTGACTGGCACAGCAATGTCTTCGTTGCTGGAAAGCACTACAAGCTTGGCAGCGCCATCCATAATTTTGCGCTTAAACTCTGGCGTGCATTGATTCTACCGTACCCAGCTGCAGAAGAAATCGTGAGTTTCAGGCGACCGCGTTCATCGCGCTTAGCAGAGTGATAAGTATTATCATCTTATGAACGGCATTGCCTGATTTGTTAAGTGGCATAGCTCGCTTTGGTTAAATGTGATTAAAGTTTAACATTCAAACAGCACCACACACCTCAAGCTAAAATTAACACTCCGTGCAAGTCTCTGACCACAAAAGAAAAAAGGCTGTCTTTGAATAGACAGCCTTTTTGGTCGGTTTTATTTGTCGTCGACAATCTCAAAGTCGGCATTCTTGACCTCGCCATCAGAGCTTGGCTGTCTGGCGCTACCAGAATTGTTCATGCTGCTGGCAGCCGAACCCTGATAGAGCTTGGTGGAGACATCCTGCCAGACCTTGGTCAAGTTGTCCATAGCGCTCTTGATGCTACTGACAGTGCCTGACTTTTGTGCATCTTTGAGCGAGTCGAGAGCTGCATTCAAACGTGAGAGATCAGCGGCAGGAATCTTGTCGCCCAAGTCTTTAATCTGCCTTTCTGTTGAGAAAATCAGTGCATCGGCAGCATTTCTGGTATCGGCTTCTTCCTTACGACGACGGTCTTCTTCGGCATGTGCTTTGGCATCTTCGCGCATTTTTTGAATCTCGGCTTCGGAGAGCTTCCCGCTGGCTTCAATACGGATTTTTTGCTCTCTGCCCGTAGCCTTATCCCTTGCAGAGACATTAAGAATGCCATTGGCGTCAATATCAAAGGTTACTTCAATTTGTGGCACGCCTCTGGGTGCTGGCGGAATACCATCCAAGATGAAGCGCCCTAAGGTCTTATTGTCAACTGCCATCGGTCGCTCACCTTGCAAGACATGAATCTCGACAGAGGTTTGGTTGTCAGAAGCTGTCGAGAAAATCTCAGACTTGCGAGTTGGGATAGTTGTATTGGCTTCAATGAGCTTGGTCATAACACCACCGAGTGTTTCAATACCAAGCGAGAGTGGTGTGACATCAAGCAGAAGCACATCCCGAATATCACCCTTGAGAACAGCACCCTGAATGGCGGCTCCAATAGCTACAACTTCGTCTGGATTAACGCTCTTGTTAGGTTCTTTCTTGAAGAATTCCCGTACCATGTCTTGTACCTTCGGTATGCGTGTCGAGCCACCGACCAGCACCACCTCATCGATATCTTCAATGCTAAGCTTAGCATTTTTCATGGCACGGCGGCAAGGCTCAAGCATACGCTCAAAAAGGTCAGCGCAGAGGGCTTCGAACTTGGCACGGCTGATAGTCATAACCAGATGCTTGGGTCCATCTTGTGTAGCAGTAATGAAAGGCAGATTTACTTCTGTTTCAGTACGCGACGACAGCTCAATCTTAGCTTTCTCTGCTGCCTCTTTCAGCCGTTGCAATGCCATTGGGTCTTTCCGCAAGTCAATGCCCTCTTGCTTTTTGAACTCATCAGCCATGTAGTCAATAAGGCGTTGGTCGAAGTCGTCGCCACCTAAGTGCGTATCTCCATCCGTTGAGCGCACTTCAAAGACCCCATCTCCAAGCTCAAGAATAGAGATATCAAACGTTCCACCGCCTAAGTCAAAGACGGCAACCTTTTCATTGGCTTTCTTTTTGTCCAAACCGTAAGCCAATGCAGCAGCCGTAGGTTCGTTCAAAATACGCTTGACTTCTAAGCCTGCAATCTTACCAGCATCCTTTGTAGCTTGACGCTGTGCATCATTAAAGTAAGCGGGTACTGTGATGACAGCCTCGGTGACCTTCTCACCCAGGTAATCCTCAGCAGTCTGCTTCATCTTCTGAAGAATCATTGCAGAAATTTCCTGCGGTGAGTACACTTTCCCAGCAATGCGCACTCGTGCTTGACCGTTCTCGTTAATGACTTCGTACGGCACCATCTTAATTTCTTCGGTCACCTCAGCATATGAGCGACCCATGAAACGCTTGATTGAGTAGATAGTATTCTTCGGATTGGTAATAGCTTGGCGCTTAGCAGGATGCCCAACAACCCGCTCACCAGTCTTCGTGAAAGCAACCATTGAAGGGGTGGTCCGATACCCTTCTGAGTTAGCAATCACAACGGGTTCATTGCCTTGCATGACTGCAACGCACGAGTTCGTTGTGCCTAAGTCAATTCCAATGATTTTGCCCATAACTGCTCCTTTGGTTTAGGTTGGTAATACAAACTTTTAACTTGAGAAAATGATGTTTTTTAACTCCCTGCTCACTGCCTACATCAGCAAAAACTGTTCCACTCAATAACCATCAGCGCCGTCATGAAAATAATACAGACCATGAAACATCCAAAGAAATTGTAAAAAACTTGTAAGACAGGTGCTTCTACAATCAGTGCAGGCATAAAAAATAAAAAGTGCCTTCGCAGAAAATGAACGGGAAACTGCGAAAGCACCATTGAAAAAGGAGAATAACTATGAACTGCCACAGAAAATGCTACTTGGCAAGAAAAAGTTCCAAAAAAAGTCGGTTTGGCTATTTTTTGAAAGTAAGTTCATAATCTTAAAGACTTATATTTTCCACGAACCAAAAAAATAAGCCTGACCCCAAAGGGTCAGGCTAAGACTTCAGGGTATGGACAATGCGTTACTTGACGCTGATTTCTTTAGCTTTGACAACAGGCTCCATCTTTGGAAGTGTAAGCTTCAGAACGCCATCCGAGAACTGAGCTTCAATAGCATCCTTGTTGACATTGTCACTTAGCGTAAAGCTGCGTGTCATGGAGCCAAACACTCTTTCAGTGCGATAGTAATTCTTCTTGCTTTCGGTTGTCTCAGCGCGACGCTCGGCACGAATTGTAAGCAAATTATCTTCAATAGTAACCTTGAGGTCTTCCTTCTTAACACCCGGTAAATCGGCTTCAATGTAGAGATTCTTTTCATCCTCCGAGATATCTACACGAAATGCCGACGCATCAAGCATGGCGTCAAACATAGATGGCAGCGATGGAAAACTGCTCTTGAAGACCTCGTCGAAAACACGGTCGATAGCGGCAAACGGGTTTTGGCTGAACTTCACTAGCATAGTTGCCTCCTCTAAGGTTAAGTTTGTTAGTTGTTTAGTCGCCTGCTTGCGCAGGCCTGTGCTTTCACCAACGTCAAAAAACAAGCTTCGTGCCAGTTCTATAGCAAGAGCACGAATAGAAAAAGTGTCAGTAAATCAAGCTAAGAGCCTGACAAATTGAGTGCAAATCTGTCAGACAAAAAATAGAAAAAAATGTCAAGCTCTATAGAAAGAGCAAAACCTAGACTAAAGCTTTGCGGGCTCTGGTCTCTGCCAAATACCACGCTTGCTTCTGGTAAGTTTGCACAATGCGGGTAAAAATATCTGCTGTGCCCGGGTCGTTGTGACTGGTCGCCATTTGAATATGTTGATGCAGTGAATCGATAATTGCATCAGTATCCTCATAGAGAATATCGACCATCTCTTGCGGTGTGTAGTTCAAGTTGGGTGACTCATCAATCTCGGCAGTTTCAATAAACTCCTTCATGGTTGCAATGGGGTAACCGCCAATTGCACGAGAGCGCTCGGCAAGCGTATCGATAATTTCGACAATCTGCTCATAGTGCATATCAAACAGCTCATGAAGTTGCTTGAAGAATGGACCAGAAACATACCAATGAAACTTCTTGTATTTGACAGATAGCACGTAGGCATTCGCTAGTTGAAGATTGAGCGCAGAAAGCACTTCCGTAGAAGTGTGCTTGATTTTGACTTCGACAGACATATCAGAACTCCTCTCTGAATGTTTTGATTGTAGGATGTGGGAAATTAAGAAATTTTGAGAGAGATTTTACCAAACTGTTTGCCGCGGTCCATGTAGCGCAAAGCCTGCTCGGCATCGGCAAGTGCGAAAGTCTGGTCAATCACAGGGGTGAGGCGGTGATGGGTGACAAATTTAAGCATGGCATCAAAATCGGCAGGCGAGCCCATGGTGGAGCCCAATAAGGAAAGTTGCTTCCAGAAGATTTTCTGCAGAGCGAGTTCTTTGACCGCACCGCGTGTTGCGCCTACAAACACCACTCGAGCACCGGGCGCAGCAAGGTTGATAAGCGCAGAAAAACCTTCGCCGCCAGCGCTGTCTAAAATCACATTGAACAAGCCAGCATTTTTTTGCAAAGTCTCTGACCAGTTCGGCTGGGAGTAGTTTACGCCACCTTTTGCGCCAAGCGACATGGCGCGAGCAAGTTTTTCATCTGAACTGGACGTTACCCACACTTCAGTCCCCAAAGCGACAGCAAACTGCAAGGCAAAAAGTGCAACCCCGCCGCCAATCCCCGTAATCAGAACCTTGTCGTGAGGTGAAAGATGTGCTCGCGAAAAGAGTGCGCGATAAGCCGTCAGACCCGCAAGTGGCAAGGCGGCAGCAGTTTCAAACGACAAATGCTCAGGTTTGGGCGCCAGATTTTCTACCGGCACCTTGACATACTCGGCAAAGGTGCCATCATCAGGCAATCCCAAAATGCGATAGGATTTTTGCTGTGCCAGCTCACTCGGACCCCAATCCAAGCTGGGATTGATGATAACCGCTTTGCCAAGCCACTCCCGATGCGCTTCATCACCAACGGCTTCGACCGTGCCAGCACCATCAGAGCCGAGAATAATGGGAAATTTTAAGCCTGCATACTGCCCTTTTTGAATCCAGACATCACGATGATTGAGCGCCGCATACTGAAGTTTGACAAGCGCTTCGCCAGGGGCAGGCGTCGGTGTGGCAACCTCTGACAGTTGAAGTGGTGCATGGACAGCGTGGAGTACAGCAGCTTTCATAGTTGAACGATTGAACAGAGTTAAAATCAGCTGAAGCAAAAAAGGTGTTATCTCTCTTTCACTCTTTGATAGCAGGCTTTGAGGAAAAGCAAATCACGAATGTAAAGGATTCTATCTGATGTACTACTGAATCGAAGCGAATCTTCTTTCCAAGCAGATGCAATGGGAGATGTCATGGAATCAATACTTTTTACAAGGTTAGCATAACAAGTGAAGTTAAATTTAAACTTTAGTGTTTCAAATTTTTGGTTAAGTAAATTAATGTTTGAAAAGCCAGAGAAGTTGGCAATTTCCAGCGATGCAATTGAGTAAGCAATCCATAAGTCATCCCATTGTTCAACAAGTTTAATCTCTTTATCTATGGTGCTCAGAATTGATGGCGAAGAAGCAGTGAACTGCATAATTCCTCTCATCATCTCTTCAGTTCCATATACCAATTTAAGCGTGATATTGCTTGCAACAACTATGCCTTCAGAAATGTCTCGACTGAACGCACTTTCAGATGTCTCGATTTCAGATGTCTCGATTAAGTCTTTGAGCGATGAGAACATTTTTGAAATTGTGGATTCTCGTTGTTGAGCATCTCGAGCGTCCCAGATAGCAACTAAATACAGGATTGGTTTAGAAGGAGTTTTTCCCGTTCTGAGAAGCCCGCGGAGCATATCGACAAGAGAACCTTTGGCAGTTGTTCCACCGGTGTCGTCGCGTGAGCGGAGTTGGATGATAAGAACCTTATCACGAGAAACACCCATCACATCGATATCAAGGTTTGGTACATCTGTATCGAAAACAGATTTCAGAATCTGACGCATCTCTTGAACGCGATTCGGCACGCGTTCACATATATGGTATGTTCGCAAGATACTTTTTAGCGTTTCTTCTAAAACCTTGCCTTGACGAGCACGATATGAACTGTGGAAAAACTGGTGAAAGGAAAACAATTGTGCATAACTTCTTGCAAGCGCATAGTCGTTTCCCAACATATTTGCACGCTCAATGCCAGCGGCAAACTTCTTGATGCTATCTAACTCCGAACTTAATTGAGAGAAACGTTGCTCAAACAAAAGAGTGATTAAATCTTCAGACAAGCCAAGCGGACTTTTCAAGATAGATTTGACACGTTTTACCTCTTCTGTTTCATCGAGAAGATGAAGAAAAATTCGCTCTTGCATTACGACGTGCTAAGAAGTCTTTTTTAGGACGATTAAAAACTCCGATTTCATGCCATCAGGATTTTTGTTTTTCCTTGAACGGAAAAGCTGTCGTGTCTGAATCCTGTCTTCAAAGATGCTTACGGTTTCGAAGCCCTTTTCAGAGAAATACTCTTTCAAAACTTTCCATATTGGTATTTCAACGCCATCGGCTTTTGGACTGCCAATGAATACACAAAGATGCCCGTTGCGTCTTAATAGTCTAGAAGTATTTTCCAAAGCATTGATGGTATGACAGAAGTAGGAGTCAAGGTATTGGAGTAAATCCTTTCGTGAGAGTTGAGACTTTACTTGATTGATGGTCGGTGTTTCAATAATTCTCGTTGCTTTTCGGTATGGAATTTCAAGTGCAGAAATAGCTTTCACATCAGTTTCTGTGTATCCAAGCCAGTAGAGGTCAAGCTTGAACGTGCGAACATATTCTTGCGCCTGCAAGTATGGAGGTGAAGTGATGATGCAATCAATACTTTGTTCTAACGGTGGCAAAAAGGTTGAAGAATCAACACCGGCAAAGTAAAAAGTTTTCACGTTAAACCCTCTCGTTCTGCGAACAAGTGCTGAAACGCTCTCAAGATTTTTACGAGAACCATCATAAATCATTGATTGCAAGGCTTGCTGCCAGTCTTGTTTTACCAAGTCATCAACAAGTTTGATCTTCGTTTTTGAGCGGAATAGCTTTGGCGTCTTGTGCTCTGCATATGAAAAATACTTGCTTGCTTTTATCAATGCTGCTTGAATAAGCTGTGAATAAACACTTGACTCTAATCCTTTAAGCCAGCCCCAGTAAGAAGCCAGTGCTTCGAAGATTTCGTCAGGATACCAGTATCGTATGTTTGACCATTGAGGGTAAAACTTCGGAGCAGATGCAGGATTAAATGATGATAAAATTTGATAGAGCGTTTCACGAGATGGCACACTTGAGCCACGATAGATTTTAATTGGGACAATCTCTTTCAATAAAGGATTCAAATCCATCAGCACGGAGTTACGCTTGCAGAGATATGCTTCGAGTCCTACAGTGGCTGAACCTGCAAAAGGGTCAAGTATCCAATCATCTGCTTTTGTGTAAGTGTGGATACAAAATCGGACAACTTGAGGAATAAATTTTGCAGGGTAGTAGTAAATGCTATGTGTGAGATACGCTGTGTCCGTAATTTCAGAGACAATTTCTCTAAAACTCACCAAAGAGGGTGAGTCGATCGTTACAGGCAGTTCGAGGTTTGAGAAGAATTGTAGCTGCATGATTATGGCACATGGACTGATATCGGAATGTAGCAAAGATAAGCAGTAAGACAGTTTTCTTTCAAATCCTGCCGCAATGTGCTGTGCTAAGTGAGGAGCTGGCTGTTACGATACGGTGATGGTCTCAAGGCTTGCTCGAGTGGTCATAACTACAAGCACATCATGTCTTTTCGCCGTAAAACTCGATTTTGTATGAAGTCGCCTTCAGACCAGTTTTAGCAGCAAGCTCTTTGAGCAGAGAATCACCGATGGGAACTTCCACGTCGTAGATTTTGCCCGTTTTGGTGCAAATAAAGTGATGATGCGGTCCAAGTTTTCCATCGTAGCGCACGATACCATCTCCAAGCAAGACACGTTGAATTAACCCTTCTTCAACCAGCAGATTCAGATTGCGATACACCGTCCCCAAACTGATGTTGGGAATGACCGCTCGCGCTTGCTCATACACCCAGTCAGCAGTAGGATGACTGTCCGTGTTCTGCACGATTCTCAAAATATGTTCGCGCTGGCGAGAGTATCTCTGACCGATTTTTCGCCGTTGTACTGACATCGCTGTTGAAACATTAAATCAACACGAAAATACACAAAATGCTAAAAATACCTAACGCTAACGATTATCATTACTCAATCATTCCAAGTTTGGTGATGCAAATGAAGTCGCAAAGGCACTACGAATCAGACGTGCGGACGGCGGTCGGAGGTTGCGAGGCTTTCTCGAAAGTCTCAATGAGCAATTCTGGTGTGAGCACTTCAGGCAGCACAATCGGTTCGTGGAGCCGACCAGCTGGAAAGACCACATACAGCGGCACGCCAGAACGACCAAATTTCTTGAGCAATTGTGTAATGTCGTCGTTGCGGTTGGTCCAATCAGCTTTGATAGGGATAATGCCCAGCTCGGCAATTTTCTTTTCCACAAGCTCGGTTTCTATAACCGTCTTTTCCGTGATTTTGCATGTAAAGCACCAATCGGCGGTAAAATCCACGAAGACCGTTTTGCCAGATTGCACAGCTTGCTCAATTGCTTCCAGTGAAAACGGTTGCCAAGGAATTGAGGACTGATGCATCAAAGAGGTCGTAGCCGAAAGAACCTTAGGTTCTCGCCACTGCAGTTGGCGCTCAAAGACAATCAAGTAGGTTAAACCCATCATGAAAAGAGCTGTTGCCCAAACGGCGACTCGGCGCAGCCGTGAAACACCGTAGTCCGCAAACTGACCGACCAGCCAAAACCCAACACTGACTGCCAAAAGCAAGACCAGAGCGGCAATAACGCCTTCTGTGCCAAGTTGAGCCCCAAACACAGAGAGCAGCCAGATAACCGTTGCAAAGAGCAAAAAACTCATGGCTTGCTTGAAGCGATTCATCCATGGACCGGGCTTGGGAACAAACTTCAACCACTGCGGTTGAGCGGCAAGAATGAGATACGGTAACGCAAGCCCAAAACCCACTGCCGTAAAAATGATGAAAATGACATAGGGCGGCTGAGAAAACGCAAATCCTAACGCACTGCCCAAAAAAGGCGCTGTGCAGGGCGTTGCCAAGGTCGTGGCAAGCACGCCATTGGTGAATGACCCCAAAAGGTCGGTACGCATCAGCGTGCGGCTAACCTGCCCGGGAACATTCGGCGTGGAAAATTCAAACAAGCCAGCAAGGTTGAGCCCAAAAATAAAGACAACTAGTATCATGCTCAGCACGAAAATGGGCGATTGGAACTGAAATCCCCAACCAATTTGCTCGCCAGCTTGTTGAAGCACAATTGCCACAATCGCCAGAACCCAAAATGAGACCAACACACCAAGCATGAACACCAAACCATGCTTCAAACTCTCTGACTTGGATTGACCTGCGTTTTGCACGAGACCCATAACCTTGAGCGAAAGCACGGGCAAAACGCAGGGCATGATGTTGAGAATGATGCCGCCAATGACAGCAAACAGCAAGGCTATGCCAATTGAAAGACGCACCGGCTCATCTTGTGTTTTGAACGCTTGACGAAGCAATCCGCCTTGTGAAGTCTCACTCGAGGGCGCAGAAAGTGTTGCCGAGCTGGCAACTGTTGCATGAAGCTCGTAGCCTTTTTCGCCCAGCATCACAATGCCTTTGATGTCAAGAGATTTAGGCAACTGCCCTTGAACTGACACTGGCATGATGACCGCACCATTTTCAATCTTGAATTCACCGAAGCGATAAAGAAGCGCATCATGGGTTTCGGGGAAAAAATCGGTGATGTGTTTGGCATCTGGACCGCTGAAGAAAAGAGAAAGCGTTTTGCCGTCAAACGTCGTGCGTTCAAGTTGAAGGGTGCTCTTTGAGAGCGGTTCAGGCATGGCAGCTTGCGCACGTGCAATGAGTGTGCGCCCGGCTGCGAGGTCTTCAGGCTGCAGGCGTGAGAGCGTCAGCGAGAGCGTGGTATCGCCCGGCACACACGATTCTTTGCAGACCAGCCAATTGATAGCAGCTGAAATCGTTAGGTCTTTGGGCGTTGGTGCAGTTGCGTCGGGAATAAGGTCAGCCAGCAGAATAAGTTCATCAGTGTAGCCAAAAGCCACAAGGTCGCCTTCAGTAATTTTGTGCGGCGTTGGAAAACGGAGTTCGCTGACGCTAAAACCAGCAGGCAATTGCCAAGTAACTCTTGGCGCAAACCCTGCATCGCCAGCATTTTTCCAATAAAGGTGCCAATCTTTTTCAATTTTGAAGCGAATCGCAACCGTCAGTGGTTTCTGCAGGTCTCTGCTGCCGACATGCAAAGAGGGTAAAACCAAAGCTTTGCCATCAACGATTTGCCCGTAGATGCTTGGTGCGGAAAAGAGAAGTAGTGCAAGCAAAAGAAGTGGTCTCATATCGCAAGCAGAGTGTTTTGAGTGTGCCTGTAAAATGCGTCTGTGCAACTGCTTATTCGTCAAATTTACGATGAAGTTGGTATCTGGCGAAAAGTAGAAGGCAATATCTGAGGCAAGAGTATCTTTGCATCTTTCAAGCAAGAAAGGAAAATTCAGCAACTTGCTTCAGCAACATGCAATTTGAGCTACAAAAAAAAGACCTGCATTCAGCGGCAAGGGCGGGCAAAATCATCACAGCGCATGGAGAGATTCTCACGCCAGTGTTTATGCCCGTTGGCACACGTGGAGCCGTGCGTGCCGTAGAGCCACGCGAGCTTGTGGAAATTGGGGCACAAATCATTCTGGCAAACACCTACCACCTATACCTACGACCGTCAACAGACCTACTCTTCAAAGCAGGAGGGCTACACAAATTTATGAGCTGGTCAAAGCCTATTTTAACTGATAGTGGTGGCTATCAAGTCTTTTCGCTGTCGGAGTTGCGCCAAGTAAGTGAAGAAGGGGTGATATTCAAATCGCATTTGGATGGTTCAAAGCACATCTTTACACCTGAAAGTGTGATAGAGACGCAGCGCTACATTGGTAGCGACATTATGATGGTGCTCGATGAATGCCCGCCATATAATGCAGAAAGGGAGTATATCAAAGCATCAAGCGAGCTAACTCTGCGCTGGGCGGCGCGTGCGCAAGCGCACCTGATGAAAACGGCACCACTTTACGGCTATGAACAAACACTCTTTGCTATTACGCAGGGCGGCACATTCGACGATTTGCGTCAGGAGTCGACGAAGCGTTTGGTAGAAATGGATTTTGAAGGCTATGCTATTGGCGGACTTGCCGTCGGCGAACCTGAAGAAGCCATGTATCGCATGTTGGAGCTATCGCATCCGCTGTTGCCAGAACATAAGCCGCGTTACCTGATGGGCGTCGGCACCCCGATTAACATCTTGAATGCTATTGAACGAGGCATTGATATGTTCGATTGCGTTATGCCCACACGAGAAGGCAGAAACGGCAGAGTCTACACGCGCTACGGCACACTCAACATCCGAGCGGCAAAATATGCCGATGACTTTCGCTCACTCGATGAAGGTTTTGAAAATTATGTGTGCCAAAATTTCTCACGCGCCTATATTCGGCATCTGCTGAATGTCAATGAAATTTTAGGATTGCAGCTTTGTTCACTTCAGAACCTGTCGTTTTTTCTTTGGCTGACGCGCACAGCTCGCGAGCACATTTTGAACGGTACATTCAAGGCGTGGAAAGAAGAGTTTATCGAGCAGTTTCAATCAGGCGAAAAAGTAGGCATGATTTAAGCGCACTTGTGCCGCAGAACGAAAAAGAGGTACATAGCCTTTGCAAATGCCTCGTCGACTTTTGCTAACTTCCCTGAAAGCAGAAAAATCGTTCATCAATGGAGAAAAAATTTGGCTTTAGCACACGCGCTATTCATCACGCACAAGAGCCCGATGAAAAAACTGGTGCAGTGGTGCCACTGCTTTCAATGGCAACCACATACAAGCAAGATGGTATCAATCAGCCGCGAGGTGGCTTTGAGTATTCACGAGCGCAAAATCCAACACGCGCACAACTGGAGCAGGTCTTAGCTGGATTGGAAAACGCCGCCTACTGCAATGCATTCTCATCTGGATTGGCAGCACTGGCGGCACTCATGAGCTTGTTTGACCCAGAAGACCACATTATCGCCGGCGATGACCTCTACGGCGGTACGGTGCGCTATTTCAATCAAGTCTTAGCCAAATACGGCGTAAGATTTTCATATGTAGATACAAACGACTTAGAGGCTGTGGAGCGCGCCATTACAGCAAAAACAAAACTCATCTACTTGGAATCGCCCACCAATCCAATGCTGCGCCTCTCTGACATTCGTGCCGTGGCAACATTAGCCAAAAAACATGGATTGATGCTGGCAGTTGACAACACTTTTGCAAGCCCGTATTTGCAAAACCCATTGGAGTTAGGCGCAGATGTGGTGCTACATAGCTCAACGAAATATCTGGGCGGACACTCTGATATCGTGGGCGGCGCGCTCATGACCAACGATAAAAATCTCTATGACAAATTTGCCTTTCAGCAGAGAGCGGTGGGGGCAGTGCCTTCGCCATTTGATTGTTGGCTCTTGATGCGCTCGGTAAAAACACTGGCGATTCGCATGCGTCAGCAGTGTGAAAACGCTTTAGCAATTGCGCAATTTCTTTCGCAGTATGATGACCTTGTAAAGGTATATTACCCGGGCTTGCCGACGCATCCGCAACATGACTTGGCGAAGCGCCAAATGCCACGTGGTTTTGGCGGCATTGTCAGTGTAGATTTGGGCTCAAGAGCACGCGTGGAAACCTTCATCAAACATTTAGAGATTTTTACTTTCGCAGAAAGTTTGGGCTGTGTGGAAAGCTTGGTGTGCTACCCGTGGGAAATGACACACGCCGCCGTTCCAGTGGAGCGACGGTTGCAGCTTGGTATCACCGAAGGATTGATTCGCCTCTCGATTGGAATTGAGGAAAAAGACGATTTAATCAATGAACTGCGCACAGCGTTGGCACAGACATTGCCGAAGATGGAACTGGCACCGTAATGCATAACACATACGCTGTCAGTAGATTAACGAAGTAATCAAACAGTAAGCAAAACAATTTTTCAAACTAAACTTAAGCAAACGACCATGGCGCCTGAACCACAACCGCAGCAACCTATTCAGCTCAATATCGAGATTGATGAAAAGACAGCAGAAGGCATCTACTCTAACCTTGTGCTCATCAACCACTCAGCAGCTGAATTTGTCATAGATTTCACCCGAATTTTGCCCGGCATTGCAAAAGCCAAAATCAGCACCAGAATCGTGATGACACCGCAGCATGCAAAATCCTTCTTGTTAGCGCTTCAAGAAAATATCCAAAAGTATGAGAGTGTCTTCGGACCAATCAAAATCATGGGGGAACCCGGCACTGCAATTGCAAATGGGCTTTCGCATAGATAACAAAACGAAGCCTTCTTAATCAAACTGATGGCTACGGGCGCAAGCCAACTTCTTCGCTCGGTACACTCTCGTCGGTTTTGGCGACACTGGTGACGAAGTAAAAATACAGCGTGCCTTTTTTGGCGGATGTATCGAGAAAGGTTTGTTCGTCTGGTTTAAGTGTTGCCAGAACCGTTGGCGTTTTACCACGCTCATAGCGGTAGAGTTTGTAGCCCGTCAGTCGCTCCTGCACCACTTCGCCCCAAGTGATGCGCACGCCTTCGGTTGTCGGTATGGCACGCACATCAGCAGGAGGCGCAGGTGGCAGTTTTTTATACTCAACCTGCACTGAGGCACTTAGCGCGCTTTCCGACTCGAACATGCCAAATGCCTGCACCGCATATTCATAGATGCCAAACTCTGTAAAAGTGGTGCTGCCGTTGGAATTGATGAGGTTAACTCCGCCAGTCAGCGAAGTTGAAAGTTTGCCATCGAGGAAACTGTAGCTGACGGTTTCTGTCAGCGAAAGAATCGAGATGGAGTTGCCGCCAACATTGGCTTGGTTGTAAAGCAGCGTGGTTGCCAAGTTCAACGGCAATTGAAACGATTGCGCCCATGACGCCAGAAGCGTATGCGTAACATTGCGATTGGTCGTGCCGCCCAAAATGCTGCGGTCGTCGACATCTTGCAGGCTGTAACTTGCAAACACGGTGCTGGGTGCATCGAAGAGCGTGAATTGAAATCGCAGGGAAAGCACGAGCGACTGTGCCACGTTTTCAATGCGCAATGTGTCGTTGCGCGGCGTGGTTCTAATGCCGTAGTTAGAATACTGCACATCCAGTCCGACGGTTTGAGACAGTTGCGCCGTTGCCGAAAGGTTGGCAATGGTGCGTGAAGAAGGCGCAAGCCGATTCTCGCGCAAGTTGTTGAACCGCAAGCCAAACGAGCCACGCAGCAATAAATTTCCAGAGAGAAGCTTGAGCGACGGCGAGAGCGTGAGGTCAAACAAATCGTTTTGCAGTTGCACATAGCCCAGCGAGACATAACCCGGACCAATCCAGCGCCCGT
>PHFL01000049.1:38225-142866 GCA_002794105.1 Candidatus Thermochlorobacter aerophilus
GGCACCGTAATGCATAACACATACGCTGTCAGTAGATTAACGAAGTAATCAAACAGTAAGCAAAACAATTTTTCAAACTAAACTTAAGCAAACGACCATGGCGCCTGAACCACAACCGCAGCAACCTATTCAGCTCAATATCGAGATTGATGAAAAGACAGCAGAAGGCATCTACTCTAACCTTGTGCTCATCAACCACTCAGCAGCTGAATTTGTCATAGATTTCACCCGAATTTTGCCCGGCATTGCAAAAGCCAAAATCAGCACCAGAATCGTGATGACACCGCAGCATGCAAAATCCTTCTTGTTAGCGCTTCAAGAAAATATCCAAAAGTATGAGAGTGTCTTCGGACCAATCAAAATCATGGGGGAACCCGGCACTGCAATTGCAAATGGGCTTTCGCATAGATAACAAAACGAAGCCTTCTTAATCAAACTGATGGCTACGGGCGCAAGCCAACTTCTTCGCTCGGTACACTCTCGTCGGTTTTGGCGACACTGGTGACGAAGTAAAAATACAGCGTGCCTTTTTTGGCGGATGTATCGAGAAAGGTTTGTTCGTCTGGTTTAAGTGTTGCCAGAACCGTTGGCGTTTTACCACGCTCATAGCGGTGATTGAGGGTCCGGAGAAGTTTTTGGCGTAGCGATACAGCGAGAGGCGAATCGGCGTGTTTTTGAGCGGCAAGTTGCCGCTGGGCTGCATATTAGGGTTGCCAAAATACTCGTAAGTAATTCTGCCTTTGAGTTGCGACATCTTTAGCAAAGGAGGTTGTATTATTGTGAATATTGGCGGTGATGGTGGCGGTGGTGGTGGCGGGGGCTGTGGCGGCGGTTTTTGTGGAGTCGATGTCGGTGGCTTGAATTTGAACAGCCCGATTTCACTGCGCCCTTCGTTGCGTGTGACCGGCACGCCACGCGTATCAACGGCTTGCACTTGCCATACCCACCCGATGGCTTGCGCATAGAGACTAAAACTTGGCAACGATGGGTTGTAGAAAAATGAGGTGCCCACAATGCCCGATTGGTTAACCAAGGGTGAGTTGCTCTCAATGGCTTGACGGCGGTTTTGCCCTGCAAAGAGCGGTGCGATTTTCAAGTTGTATCGCACATTGCCGACAAACTGCACCGGCGTCCAGACAAAGGTCGGTGGCGCTTGGGAGAGCAGTTCCGCATTGTCGGCGGGCGAAACAATCGTTGGCGGGTCGGGAATCAAGACTGTAAATGTGCGGCATGGCACTTCCGCCAATGTTCGTCCAGTCTGGTCAAGAATTTTCACGCAAAATTCATAATTGCCTTCGGGAATGCTGTTGGTGGTAACTGCTGTGGAAATAAGCCGCTGGTCATAATCGACGGCTTGTTCAGAGACGAGGTCGCGACCGAAGAAGGTTGTGGTGGAAACGCCAGCGGGAATGGTGAAGCGCGGCACAGCGGCAGAGTTGTCGTTGCTGCGCGCAATAATGTTTTGATTTTCAATGTTTCGGATAAAGAACGATGCGCGGCAATTTGGAAGGGCGGCTGACCCACGATTGATGACGATGAGTTGGACGACGGTTCGGTCGTTAATCCAAGTCGAGAGTTGCGGCGGCGCGGGCGTTCTGATGTTAAGTGTCGCAGAAAGTTGCGCCGAAGATAGCTCGGCGAAAAATAGCGTCATCAAAAAATACATTGAGAGTGTCAGCGCAGCAGATATAGAGATGTTTGCTTTTTGCATAGGTTACTGATGGTTTATTGAAGTCCGATGGTGTATTGAAGAATGCCTTGAAATTCACGAAAAGTCGGCGCAGTGGTCGTCGAGTTATATGAGTTTGCCGAAATGTTCAGACTGATGGTGCCATAACTGCCAAGGTTATAGGATGCCGAGAGATTGCCCGTCAGTTGCGTATCGCTGCCGTTGGAATTGATGAGGTTAACTCCGCCAGTCAGCGAAGTTGAAAGTTTGCCATCGAGGAAACTGTAGCTGACGGTTTCTGTCAGCGAAAGAATCGAGATGGAGTTGCCGCCAACATTGGCTTGGTTGTAAAGCAGCGTGGTTGCCAAGTTCAACGGCAATTGAAACGATTGCGCCCATGACGCCAGAAGCGTATGCGTAACATTGCGATTGGTCGTGCCGCCCAAAATGCTGCGGTCGTCGACATCTTGCAGGCTGTAACTTGCAAACACGGTGCTGGGTGCATCGAAGAGCGTGAATTGAAATCGCGGGGAGAGCACGAGCGACTGTGCCACGTTTTCAATGCGCAATGTGTCGTTGCGCGGCGTGGTTCTGATGCCATAGTTAGAATACTGCACATCTATTCCAATGGTTTGAGACAGTTGCGCCGTTGCCGAAAGGTTGGCAATGGTGCGTGAAGAAGGCGCAAGCCGATTCTCGCGCAAGTTGTTGAACCGCAAGCCAAACGAGCCACGCAGCAATAAATTTCCAGAGAGAAGCTTGAGCGACGGCGAGAGCGTGAGGTCAAACAAATCGTTTTGCAGTTGCACATAGCCCAGCGAGACATAACCCGGACCAATCCAGCGCCCGTTGAGTCCGATGGTGAGCTCATCTAACGGTCGAGTGTTGATGGTCAGCACGGCGGCGCCATCGAGCTGCGAAGAGTAACGCAGTGTAAAAACAGGTAGATTAGTATCTTCAACTTTGGGAGAGCGCAGGTCGTTGCTGAAAAGCGATGCGCCAATTTCGCCGCTCACATCAATGCGCTCGGTGATAGGAAAGCCAAAGACAACTGACGCCGCCAAGTTTTCGGATGGGGGCGGTGTATTGGGCAGGGCGCAAATGGAGTTCGAGTCATCCACGGCGTAGAGGATATTGAAGCCAATATGAAACCCGTTCATTTCTCCGGCGCCAATTTTAGCCGCAAACGTCTGGCGACGGTATTGACCAAAAAAGTTTTGTGAAGTATCGGCTTGAAGTGCCGTGCGGGCTTCGCCGTATAGCATGGCGACGCGAAAATTTCCAAGGTCGGTCTCTACGCCACCGCCGAGAATGCGCGCATCGCCGAACGTAAATTCGGAGAATTGTGTAGCAAAGTAACCAGCGTGCAGGGTCAGCTTCCCATCAAAAAATCTTGGGCTGACACCAAATTGATTAAAGGGCTGTTGCAGAGCCAATTGCTGCGTCGAGAGAAACAGTTGAAACGGCAGTTGGATTTGGTCGAAGAGCGTAACATTGGCTTGCAAAATTGCCCGTGCAATGCTCGAAGGGTAACGCGGGTTGGTGCCGCTTACGCCGTAGCCTTCGGCAGTTAAATTCAGGTTGCCACTCAGGCGAATGGGCGAGGGAGCATCGGCAGGAGTTTGCGCCTGCACGGAGCTCGTGGGTATCCATACTTGCAGCAAACAGAAGAGCAGCAGCACAAACGACGGGACTGATTTTCGCATTCTCAATACTGACCGAGGCAAGCCGCCTGTTTTGAGTTAGAGATTCAGGCAGAAAGTTAGCGGGATATTTTTGCAGAAGTAGCGGACAATTTTAGAAATTGTGAGTGCAATCGAGAGAAATTTAAGTTCAAGTATCAACTATGGCGCTGCTTTATGTAGAAAAACTTTTCAGAGCACTTTCAGATGAAGAACGTGAGCGCGTGAACGTGGAATTGCGTCAGGCGCGCTCGCCGATGCTATACGCCTTGTATAACATTTTAGTAGAGTTTGAAAAGAAAGGTAAAACACTTTACCGCTCAAAGTCACTTGCCTTCGAGCGCCTTTACGGTCGCCCATACTCTTCCAAAGAAGATATCTATTTCGTAGCGAATGTCGGGCGTTAGCCAATAAACTTGAGCAATTTTTAGCACAGCGGGCGCATCAGCAGGATTTTGAGCAGAACAGACATCGCCAAGCCTTGCGGTTGCTGGAAGCCTTAGCTGAAAGACAACTGTGGCCGGAATTCAACTCATGCTATGAAAAAAGTCGCACGGCAGCCTTGCGCGCCTGTGAATTTGAGATTGCCTTGGCTATGGAACGGGTGTATGTGAAAAGTTTGAGCGCCACCAGTGTTCCAAGTGCACTCACCTTGCAACAGATGCTCGATGCGCTCAGCCAAAGCGGACAGACCCTGCAACAATTTTTCTCGGCGACACGCTCATGGCTTTTGGCAATGCATGCTGTGGCCACGCACTACTTGCAACAGTATGGTGTCAAGACAAATGAATTTAGCGTTGCCACTTGAAGCGCCCGAAAATTTGCTATCACGCTACTTTGATGCAAAAGCCCGCGCCTTCGGCAGTCCTCACGGTGTGCAGAGCGTTGCCGCAGAACAAGCCTTAGAGGCAATCATGCTACTTGAAAATGAGACGCCAAAATTTCTCTATGAGAAGATGTCGGCAATAGTCAATCTTGGCTTAGCCTATATGCTGAATGCCGAATATGAACAAGCCCAAGCCCGCTACGCACAAGCCATATCATTCTGTAACCAACATCACCTTGTGCTTGACCCCGGACTCGTGCTCAACTCGGTAAGCGTGCAGATGAAACTGGGGCACTATCTACCAGCTTTTCAACTGCTGAAAGCGCATTGGCATATCCTCTCCAAGACTGAGACGGTTTGGCAACGCGCACAAGTCATGCAGGTCTTCTGCTTGGTTTTTCTCAACCGCTGCGATGAGGCACAGCAACTTATTCCAACTCCGAAAGTCAGTACCAAGCACTCTGAATTTCTGCGGCGCTACTACCGATACGCTCAAATTGCGATTTACTACCAAGTCAGAGACTATGATGCCGCTCTTAGCGAAGCGGAAGCCTTTGCTAAATACCTTAGGCGCCGCATCAAAAGCTCAAGCGTCGCTGAGGATAGAAAACTGATAAACTTGTATATCCGCTTGATTAAGATGAGGATGCGTCCTGCTCTACGCAAACATGCGGTGTGTGCGCTTGCACAAGAGTTTGAAACAGCACTTGCAAAGCATAAGGTGCAAAGCGATACCTACCCGACCGCTTGGCTGAAGCGGGAGTTGGAGAAACTGAGCTCTGACTAACTCCATCTGGAAGCGTGTGCGCTACGGCGAGCATCTTTCACGCAACAAATCTATGGCTCGCAAGCGACCGCGAGAATCCAAGTGGCGCGCCCGCAATAGAGTGTATTGCGCCAAAATTTTTTCAGCTTCACGGTATATCAGGGAATCCGTGCCCGTGGGCACATACCCTTTGGGCACGGCATAGACAAATCGTCCCGTTTTTGCGGAATAGACGGGAATCTGAAAAAAATCGCGCTGGACAAAAACCCCAGTGCAATCTTGCGTCCGAGCCGCCTCAACGAAAAAAGTGATGGCGTGTTCAGGATAACCAAAGAGATAGCCATATGCACGGTAGCGGTCTAACTTCTCCTCAAACTCGGTGGTAGTGAGCACCGTGGCAGGATGTGATTCCGCAACGAAACCCCACTGTCCCCAAAAAGCTTGGTTGCGCCGAATAATGTCCGATAGCAAGCGTTTGTCGACGGCGACAATTTCAAAAAATCGTTTGCCCTTATCGGCACGCCGAAACGGAATCAGGAAAAGCTCCACACGCTCGCTGCGAAGCGCATTGACAATGCGTTGATACTTTCGCAATTGCTCAAATTCAGGCTTGTCTGGAGATGTGGCATTGCGTATGCCCGCAGGCAAAGAATCAGGGCGCGCTACATTGAGACTAAACTGCGCAACCGTGCTAATCGGCTTGAGTGGTGCAAAGAGCGTGTAAAGTGCCTCGTTATCCAGCCCAATCGCTAAAAGCGAATCGGCAAGCTCTCGCTCTTCAGGTGAAAGCGAAGAGGTGTCGAAGCATTTGGCAACTTCACGCCGAGCCACATCCGATGCTTGACAGCCGATGAGCAACACGCTAACCCAAACAAAAATGAGAAACTGTTTCATGGTGAAGTGTTTGGATGGCGCAAACTGCGCACAGCACAGAGAACCAATTGAACATTGAGACCAGCAATCAGCAAAAGCAAGAAAACTTGATGCCACTGGGTAGGCGAAGTGAAAAGATGCGCCACAGGATGAGCCAGATTGCTTAGGAGAAACAGCCCGCCAGCAAGAACGTTCAAAATCGTAAGCCAGCGCGCTTCAAAAAAAGCGTTGAGTGCGGCAAGCAAAAGATGTGTGGAAAAGACGATGGTCAATTGCCACAAAAGCCGCGTCAGGTTGGCTTCAAGCTCTGTTGGTGCACCGCTGTGCGAATAGGCTTGAGCAATCATGCCCAAGAGACTATGTGCCAGAAGTCCCAGTAACATGGCAAGCCAGAGCAGTGCCAGTTGAAATCGTGTTGCCATGGCAAGTGTGCGTTAGAAGATGAGTTCTAATCCAGCGTTAAAATGATTTCGAGCATTGAGCCGTTCGCCGCTTTCAAGCTGTGCAGGACTTTGTAACAATCCGCCTTGCAGCACAAGGCGCGCCGTAGAATTGCCAAGTGCAGCGACAGGCGTCTCGAGTGCAAGTCGGAGCGCCAGCCAAAATCGGTTGGCAGCACTGACCAAAAAATCAGGGCGAACTAAAATCGGTGTAAGTGCCAGCGGTCGCAATGCCGCATAGCTCGATGCCGTAACGAAACCCGCTCCGCCTGAAAGATGCGCCAGCACGATAAAAGATGTGCCCAACGGTTGCGCCGTGCCCAGCATCGCTTGAACGCAAAGCAAAGTGCGTTGCCAATCGGTCTCTGCCAAAATATCTCGCCGTGAAAGCAAGGAAAGTGACGCATATATGCCAAAAGAGAGCGGAGCATAAAGGCGCGATGTGCCTTGCCAACCATCAAGGGCAACGGATACCTCTTGCAGTTGGTCAATCGTATTGACGGCAAGGAAAATAGGGTCGGTGCCGCGCCCCTCGCGCCACTTGCCACGAAAGCAAACTTCTGCACCAAAGTCAGCGTGCGTGTATCGAGCCGCCAAGGTGAAGCTAAGCTGGCGTTCATCGTAGCGTCCAGCAAATCGGAATGCGGTGCGGTTGAGTTCAGGCGAAAAGGCTAAATCTTGCGTGCTATCTTGACGAGCCAAGAATGAAACGCCTAATGCGCCTTGCCAAGTGCCCAGTGTGCCTTGTGCGTGAATGCCAAGCCCAAAGCCTTCACCAAAGGTGCGCCGTTCAGCCGAGTTGAGCACGGTGCTGTTGGCAGTGCCCAGACCGCGCAAATAAATGAGTTGCGGGAAACTGACATCGGCGGTGCCAAACTCGCCTTCTTCAAAGCAGGAAAGGTATGTCGCACTTAGCCCAAAGTGAAGGCTCGGCGAAAGATGAAAGGCAAAACTGGGCAGCAAACGAATGTTGCGAGTGCGAAACAGCGGACGTGCACCACTCTGTCGCGCGCCTTGCCCGACATCGTAATCGGCAACCAGCCCTACACTGACCATATCCAAGAAAATCGGTGAGCCCAAAGCCGCTGAAAATGCAACCAAATCTTTTTGCCAATCGCCGCCGACAGAATCTGCCCAAATGAAGGGCGTGCCACGGTATGCGTCATGCACATTTGACCAGCGCACATCGGTTTCAAGACGGCGCTCGTAGTGCAGTGTGCCGTGCGTGGTCCAATTGCCAAAGCGCTGTGCGCCTTCGCTGAAAAAGAGCAGGGTGCTGACTGAAAGCGGTTCTTGCGGTCGGCGAAAATTGCCATTGCGTTGGGCAAACGTGGTGCCGACTCTGCCTTGTGTGGGCAACTCTACGGCGCAAAGTCCAGCGGCGTTTTCGCCATCGCGCCAGAGACTGGGGGCAAGGAAAGTTGGGCTATTGAGTGAAAAAGGCAAAAGTTGCTCTGCCGCAGGTTGTCCAAGTGCGGCAAGGGCAGCGAGCTCCATGCAGAGCACGCTGCCGATATGCCAAAGTGCAAAACGCCAACGGGTCATTGTGGCAACTGTCGTGGTGTAGGTGGCGTGATGATTTCAAAATCATTGCCGCTGTTGTTGGTGTCTTGCAAAATCACACGTGTGCCTACGCGCCGTGCCAGCTTGCGGCGTGCACTCTTCGAGCTGTAAGTGTCGCCAGTGGAAACAAATCCAGCATCTAATGCAGCAGGAATGCGCTTGAAATTGCCACTTTGCGGATTTTGCAAGGCTTCAAAGGCATCAATGATGCGTGAATTGGGAATGCGAATGCGCGGCGCAAACGCTGGCGAGGCACCGGGCACGCGCACGCTATCGGCAAGCATGTTCGGATACGCCTTGAAAATCACAATGCCCGGACCAAAGACTGACACCAGCCAATCAAAGCCGCCAGTGAAATAGACGCGCACAAGGTTGGGCACCGTGGGCGAATCAGCATCGCGGTTGTCAGGGCGCTCATTGAATGTTTCCCAGTCTGCACTCGATAAATCCACCGTGCGATTCTCGACGCCTGCAAAGGCTGTATCTGCACGATGATTGATACCATCTTGCGCAATGATGATGCTTTGTCCCGGCGCAAGTGGGTGCTGACGACCAGTGCCCGGAATCATCCAAATGCTGTTGACATACACATTATTTTGGTCGCTTTGAAATTCCGTAGGACGCGTGCCCGGATTGATTTGCCCTGCTGGACCATACACATCGGCAATGCAGAGACTATCGACAAAAATCGTATCGGTGGAGTTGTTGTAAATCTCATGAAATTGGTCGGAGAAGTAAGTTCCGCCGCTGCGTGTGGTCGAGCCTGTCCAGTAACATTCTTTGATAACCAAATTGCCAACTGGTGAGCCAGCAAGGCGGAGCGTTACTACAGAATCAGCAACGCTGCGCAAAACAAAACCAGTGAGCACGGCATTAAGATTTTGTTCCACGGCAAAGCCTGTTAAAGTTTGGGCTTCGCTGGTAGAAAGACGTCGCGAAGCGCTGATTTCATATGTGCCGGGCAAAAGTCGAGAGAACCGTGCTTCACCAGCGGCATTTGTAACAGCCGAATCGCGGGTGCCGCTCTCGATATTGCGCACGCGCACGGTTGCGCCCGATGCCGCCGTTTGTGCATAGTTGCTCGGATAAAGCACGCGCACCGTCAGAGAAAAGGTCTGTGCTTCCGATGGCGAGCTCTGGCACGATGAAAGTTTCATGGCAAGAGCACCGATGCCAATGAGCAAGAGCAAAAACTTCAAAGGTTTCATAATCCCTCCGTTTGATTTTGATGTGATAGAATTGATGCAAGCGGTTTGCATGTATGAGTGTTGCAGCAGCTTGCATGTTGTTGGAAAAACTCTCATGATGCGCACTCCTCACTGAAAGCTGTAAAAGACTTCTGCACCGAAGAAGAGCGTGGGATTACGCTGTGTGCTCTGTCCCGTTGCAGGATTGAAAAAGAGCGGTCGGTCAGCCAAAGCGTTATTGACAAAAAACGCAAATCGAATTCCTGATGGCAGTTCTTTGGTCAGTCGCGCATTGAAAAGCCAGAGAATGGGGCGTTGGCTCTCCAAGCCGGGTTGCGGTTGCTGCGGTGGCAAATCTGCAATCAAGTTCAAATTGCCTTGTCTATCCACAAAACCGATAGGTTGATTGCCACGGTTGAATGGGCGGTCGGTCTCTATCCAAATCGTTTGTGCAAGGAGCGAAACCACCATGGAGAGTTCAGGAATGCGCGTAATGAAGCGCAGAGAAGTGGTCAGCAGTTGAGACTCTCTGCCGCCGCCCGATTGAAAGACATCAATGCGGTTTGGGGGCGTGGTTCCGAAAATGACATCAGTGTTGAAGAAAAGAGAGTTATCGATGATGCGGCTGCGCAAGTAAGCCCCAGTCAAATTCAGCGAGGTGCGCACAGCAGACCACTCTGGCAAATCAAGCGTCAATTCAAGACCTTCGGAGAAAATATCACGGCTATTGACGGGCATGTCGTAAGCGCCGATGAAGGTGTCTATGGCAGCGACGGCAATTTCAGGCGGGCGTCCAGCTGGCGCAGAAACAAGGCGAAAGCGCGGATAGGTCAGCACCACAGGCAAGCGATTGATACCGAAAGCGCCAGCCGTATTTTCGCGAAAAGCTACCACATTGGCACTCATGCCACCGATGGACAAGTCGACGCCAATTTCACTTTTCGTTGCACTGAAATAGCGCGCATTAGGATTTTTGGGCTCCACCACGCGCGTGGTAATCATGACCAAACGCTCGGCAGGATTGGGTGCAAAGTAATTGAAGCCAACAAGGTCAAAATACTTGCGGTCAGGAAAAAGCTGCGACAGCGTTGGCGATTTGACCGTAACGCCGTAACCGCCGCGTAGCCAGATGCCGTCGAGGATTTCCAGCGTCAGGTTCAGGCGTGGCGAAAGCGCACTGCCAAAAGTGCCGTCAAACACTCCACGTGGTTGAATGTTATCAAAACGCAAACCGGCTTGTGCCAAAAAATTCTTGCCTAAAATTTCTGCGGCAATGCGGTCTTCAAGGTAAAATCCAAGTTGCACAAGTGCAGGCACATCGCTGAACGGGCGTGGGCGTTCGCCGACGGAGTAATTCTGCCGCGGCGGCTCAAAGACATTGAACACGCGACCTTCGCCCCGATTTTGGTCAAGGCGAAATTCTGTGCCAACAAAAAATTGATGTGAAGTTCCAGAGAAAAGCGTTTTGTAAGTCAGCTCCAAGCGCGAGTATAGATTCAGCGGCAAGCCTTGCACGCGGGTGCGGTTGAGATACTCAATATCGCCAAAAATGCCGGGCTTGGTGGTGTCGGTGGTGGCATCGGAAAGTGGGAAGCGGCCGTCAGCGCGTGTGATAAGTTCCTGAAATCGCCCCAGTTGTTCGGCATAGTTCAAGCTGGCAGTCCAAGTCAGTTTGGCGCGTGAGTCATCGTCAAATCGTAAAATTGAAGAAAGATTTAGTCGCAAGCCTCTATCTTGTGCAAAGCGTTCAACTTGCTGACGGTCTTGCGCAAACACTTGGCGTTCATCAATGGTGGTGTAAAAGTTGGTGCGCAAAGTGGTGGTCAGCCGGGCGGCGTTATCCCATTGCTGCGACCAAGCCAAGTTGGCAATAAGGCGTGAGAAGGTCTCTTCGGTGCGACGTGGGTCATCTTGTGAGCGTGTAAAGTTGAGTTCGGCAGTGAGACTGGTGCGTTTCTCGAAGAGATTCCAGCCGGCGCCTAAGGTGCTTTCAAAAGTTTGCGGATTGAGCCGAAGGCGAACTTGCGGGGCGTAAGCCGTGGCGCGAGTCTGAACAAGAATGGCGCCCACGGTAAGGTCGCCATGCCGTGCAGAAGGAATGCCGCGAATAACTTCAATGGACTCAATGATGTCAGCAGAAAACTGTCGCAAATCCAGTCCGCGTCCTTCTGTGGAGGCAAAGGGCGGAAGGGTGCCCGGTGCAGAGTTCAAAATGGTTAGGTTGGTTTGCAAATTAGCGTTGTTCGAAAGTGGCACGCCATCCAGAACAATAGCTGTACCTAAGGCATTGGCGCGGTCGGCAGCGGAAGGATTGGCGGCGCTAACTGACAGCGAGGCTTGCCGAAGCAAACTTTGGCGCACGCCAGAAAGCGTTGGATTTTGCGCGAGTTGTCCGGGCAAAAGTTGCAGCACATCAGCCAGACTTGAAGCTTGAACATGCTCAATGGCGCTGCGCTCAATGCGTGAAGTAGTGCCAAGCTCGCCGCCTTGTGCATTTTCCTTTGCGGTAACAATCACTTCCGCAGACTTGAACGACACATATCGCAGCGAGACATCAAGCGTATTTTCAAGCTCGGTAAGCTCAACCGATACGACCTCACGAACTAATCCAATACGCTCGAAGACCACATCAACTTTGGTTTGAGGCAAGCGCTCTAATCGGTAAAACCCTCTGGCATCTGTCAAGGTGAAGGCACTGATGCCCACGACACGCACCAGCACATCTTGCAGCGGCTGACCATCTTCAGCCGCTCGCACCGAGCCAGAAAGAACGGCACGACGCTCTTGTGCAAAGGTGATGCAAGCCATTTGCAACAGCGATGCAAAAGCAATAGCCTGCACAATGTTGACTCTCATAAACTTGCCTTGCAAATCATTTGCAGGCAAAAATACAACATTCAGGCTTTTTTTCTGGACCCGCAGAGAGTGTTTTACAAAGAAAGGAATACGTTATCTTTGAGCGACCACCAAGTCTATCCAACTCAAACAGATGAAGTATGCCCAAGACGCTTGCCTACGAAAACACCGCAGATGTCATCAGTTTCTTAAGTCGTGTGCCACCCTTTGAGCGGCTGACAACGGACGAGCTATGCGAGGTCGCATCGTTACTCTGGCGCCAGCATTTTGAGCAAGGTGAAAAAGTATTTGAGCAAGGCGACCATAGCTCGGAAGCCTACATCGTTGAGTCTGGCAAAATTTCATTTGAAAAGCTGGGGCATATCATTCGCTTCTTTGAGGTTGGAGAAGTCTGCGGTCGCTCGGCGATGGTCAATGATATGCCAAGAAGTGGCTCTGCATTTGCAGTTGAACCAACTACAGCGCTGGTGATTGACCGTCGAAAACTGGAAGATGCGCGCTGTCTCAATCCACGCATTTATGGCAAAATCTGCATGGAGTTTGCCCGCATGCTGACCAACCCCACGACCGAAGAAGAAGCCATGTATCGTGAAATTGATGTGCTATTGCTGCAAGATGGTGGCTGTGCGCCGGGCTACAATCCTGTAACCGCTTTCATTACGGAATATCTTGAAAATGAAAAGCGTCGTGTCTTCATTACAAAAGAGGGCTTCATCTCTCTTGTGAAAGGGCAGACGGAGGACTATCGGCGGCTGGTCTATAGTGTAGCGCTTTATCGTCAGTTGGAGCGAATTCCGGGGGTCATTTTCTCGCCGCCGTTGCGTGAGGCACGCGGAGCAGATTTTCGCACTGAGCGTTATAGCGATTTCAAGAAACCGGAAATTCAAAAGAAGGCGGTCGAAGAAATTTTGCGACGCAAGGTCAAAGTGCTGGTGGGCATCGGCGGCAATGGCACCTTTGCAGGCATCAATGCTTTAGCTAAGCAGTTGCCAAAAACGGTTCAGACATTTTTCATCCCCGTCACGATTGACAGCGATATCTACGGCACTGAGTGTATCGGTCAGCACACAGGTGTGGAAGTTGGCGCTGAAAAAATTCGTTGCTACATGGCTGATGCACGCACGCATCATCGCTGCTACATCATTGAAATGATGGGCGCCGCTGGAGGCTATCACGCCTTACACTCATGTCTGGGAGCCGGCGCACATCTGGCAGTGTTGCCGCAGTCCAAGTTTGATATGAAAAAACTTGCCGAAGCTATTAGCCAGCGCACCTCAACCGTAATTGTCGTCGCCGAAGGCTATAAAGCCGAAGAACGCAAAGCCAAAGGAATTAAACAAAATGCCGCCGAATACTTCCGTGATGAGCTCTTAGCGGCAGGATTGCAAACCCGTCAACGCATCATCTGTGAAGCCTTCTCACGCGACATTCGCGGCGCAAAACCAAACAACATGGATATTACACTGGCGCAACGCATGGCGCGCAAACTAGCAGAACTAATTCGAACCGGCGAAACACAAATGATGCCTGCAGTGCTGGCTGATAGAGAATACGCCATTCACTTCGATGAAATTCGCACCGAAAATTCCGTCGACTCCGACCTTGCACAACTGGCAAACCGATTAGGCGTGCATAATTCTGAAACGGTCAAGACCTGAGACCTTGCCAAGATGTTTTGTAGAGTTTTGTAGAACTTTTTTGTAAAATGCAATAAGCTTGAACGACTTAAACACATTCGTGAAGTATGCCAACAAGAATGAAACCTGCCGCAAAAAAGACACTCGAAGCAAAAGTGTCCGCAAAAGTTGCAGCAAACGGACATAACAAAACTGCGAAAGTAAAGCAGAGCGCCAAGACGAGTAAAAAGAAATTCATCTACTTTTTCGGAGCTGGCAAAGCTGAAGGCAATGCAAAGATGAAAGAGTTACTCGGTGGCAAAGGGGCAAATTTGGCAGAGATGACCAACATCGGCTTGCCTGTCCCGCCCGGCTTTACTATCACCACTGAGGTGTGCACCTACTTCTACGAAAATAACCGCACCTATCCGAAAGGGCTTTTTGAGAAAGAGCTCCCCGAGGCGCTGGCAAAGGTGGAAAAACTTGTGGGCAAAAAATTTGGCGATGCCAAAAACCCCTTGCTGGTCTCCGTGCGCTCTGGTGCCAGAGCCTCCATGCCGGGCATGATGGATACCATTCTCAACTTGGGCTTAAATGACCAAACTGTAGAAGGACTAGCAAAACTGACAGGCAACCCGCGCTTTGCCTACGACTGCTATCGCCGCTTCGTGCAGATGTATGGCGATGTCGTCATGGGCTTAAAGCCCAAAGACAAAAAAGAAATCGATCCGTTTGAAGCCATCATTGAAAAGAAAAAGCTCGAGCGTGGCATTAAGCTCGATGTGGAACTGGATACGGATGACCTCAAGGACCTTGTCGCCAGTTTCAAGCAAACTATCAAAGCGCGAACGGGAAAAACTTTCCCTGACGACCCCTTTGAGCAACTGCGCGGGGCAATTGGTGCCGTGTTTGAAAGCTGGAACAATGAGCGCGCGCAGGTCTATCGCAAGTTGCACAACATTCCCTCTTCATGGGGCACAGCGTGCAATGTGCAAGCGATGGTCTTTGGCAACCTTGGCGAAAATTCAGGCACTGGTGTTGCCTTTACACGCGACCCTGCAACCGGCGAAAATGTGCTCTATGGTGAATTCTTGATGAATGCTCAAGGTGAAGACGTTGTTGCAGGCATCCGCACGCCGCTCAAAATTGCCGATTTGCAAAAGCAAAATCCTGCCGTCTATGCCCAGCTCGAAAAAATCCGCAAAATCCTTGAAAAGCATTACAAGGATATGATGGATATTGAATTTACCATTGAGCAGGGCAAGCTCTACATACTACAGTGTCGTGTCGGCAAACGTACAGGATTAGCCGCCATCAAAATCGCCTTAGACATGAAAGATGAGCGGCTTATCAGCGAAAAAGAAGCACTTCTGCGCATCGAGCCTGAACAGCTCAACCAATTGCTCCGACCTATCTTTGACGCCAAACAAAAAAGAGAAGCAATTGACAAAGGTCGCTTGGTTGCAAGAGGCCTAAATGCTGGACCCGGAGCTGCCGCAGGAAAAATTTACTTCAACGCTGCTGATGCTGAAGCGGCGGCTAAACGAGGTGAACGCGTCATTTTGGTGCGCATAGAAACTTCGCCTGAAGACATTCGCGGCATGGTCGCAGCAGAAGGCATTCTTACTGCACGCGGTGGCATGACTTCCCACGCCGCTTTAGTAGCCCGCCAAATGGGCAAAGTCTGTGTAGCTGGCTGTGAAGACTTGGAAATCAGCTACGAAGAAGCTCGCATGAGAATCAAAGGAAAAGAATTGGTCTTCAAAGAAGGAGATTTTCTCTCTATTGATGGCTCAACAGGTGAAGTCATTGAGGGCGAAGTGCAAACCAAACCGTCAGAAGTCTTACAAGTTCTGTTTAACAAAACCATAAAGCCAGAAGAGTCAGAAACCTACCAGATGTATGAGCGGCTGATGCAGTGGGCGGACAAATATCGCAAACTGCGCATTCGTGCTAACGCCGACCAACCTGACCAAGCCTACAATGCTATCGTGCTTGGTGCAGAAGGCGTTGGACTGTGCCGCACCGAACACATGTTCTTCGGTGGAGAACGCATCGATGAAGTGCGCCGCATGATTTTGGCAAATACCCCCGAAGAACGGCGTGCCGCGCTTCAGCAAATTTTGCCCTATCAGCGCGCCGACTTCTATGGCATCTTCAAGGTCATGGATGGGCGCCCTGTCACCATTCGCTTACTAGACCCGCCACTGCATGAATTTTTGCCACACACTGAAAAAGAGCAGCGCGAACTTGCCGAAAAATTACATAAGCCCTACGAAGAAATTCACTATCGTGTGAAAGCCCTATCCGAGATGAACCCCATGCTTGGCTTCAGAGGATGCCGCTTGGGCATTGTCTATCCAGAAATTACACAAATGCAAGCCAGAGCAATTCTTGAAGCCGCATGCGATGCGCACAAAGATGGCATTAAGGTGTTTCCAGAAATCATGATTCCACTTGTCGGCGAAGTCAAAGAGCTCAAGTTGCAAGCCGAAACCATTCGTGAGGTGGCAGAAAAAGTATTTGCAGAAAAAAATACACGCATCGACTACCTTATCGGCACCATGATTGAAGTGCCTCGCGCCGCACTGACCGCCGACCAAATCGCTGAAGTGGCAGACTTCTTTAGCTACGGCACAAACGACCTTACACAAATGACGCTCGGACTAAGCCGCGACGATGCAGGACGGTTCCTACCGATATATGTGGAAAAAGAAATTTATCCGCGCGATCCGTTCGAAGCTATTGACCAAGTAGGCGTAGGACGCCTAATGCAAATAGGCACCGAGAGCGGACGACGTGTCAAGCCTAAGCTCAAAGTGGGAATTTGTGGCGAGCATGGCGGCGAGCCAAGCTCAGTAGAGTTCTGCCACAATCTGGGATTTGACTATGTCTCATGCAGTCCCTTCCGTATCCCTGTGGCGCGATTAGCCGCTGCACAAGCCGTCCTGAAGAGTCGTAAATCCTGACCAAACAAAAAGCCTCGGAAAATCCATCCGAGGCTTTACTATAAAATCGCAACCCTTACGAGCTTAGCGCTCTTCGAGCGGAACAAACTTCAAGTCGAGTGGACCGATATACTCGGCTGTTGGGCGGATAAGACGATTATTAGCATATTGCTCTAAAATGTGAGCAATCCATCCTGCGGTGCGAGCAATCGCAAAAATTGGCGTGAAAAGATCGACCGAAATGCCCATCAGATGATAGACCGAAGCAGAATAGAAATCTACATTCGGGTAAAGTCCCTTTTCTTGCATGACTACAGCCTCAATGCGACGCGAAATTTCATACCACTTCAAGTTGCCAGTACGCTGACCCATAAGTTCTGACATTTTCCGCAGATGCGTGGCGCGTGGATCCTCCGTCTTATAGACTCGATGCCCAAAGCCCATGATTTTCTTCTTTTCAGAAAGAAGTTTCTTGACATATCCTTCAGCGCGACTGGGGTCTCCAATCTCCATCAACATGCGCATGACTTGCTCATTGGCGCCGCCATGTAACGGTCCTTTTAGAGCCCCAATAGCACCAGCAATTGCCGAATACATATCTGAAAGCGTAGCTGCAATCACACGCGCTGTAAATGTAGAAGCGTTCAGCTCGTGGTCGGCGTGCAAAATCAAGCAAATTTCGAAAAGTCGTGTCAGCTCAGCATCAGGTAGCTTGCCAGTGAGCATGTAGAGAAAATTGGCTGAGTATGACAAACTGGGGTCAGGTTGAATCAAATCTTTCTCATTGCGGATGCGCTCATCAAAGGCAACAATGGTAGCAACCTGTGACATGAGCTTGAAAGCACGCTCAAAGTTAGCTTCAGTGGTCATTCGCTCGTCATCGTCATAGAGTGCCAGTTCAGAGACAGCGCTGCGAAGCGCTTCCATAGGCGGTGCCGAAGTCGGAATGGTGTAAAGATGTGCCACCACTTCGCGTGGCAAACGGCGATACTGCGCTAGGCGCTTCTTGAACTCATTGAGTGCGTGCAAATTCGGTAACTTCCCATACCACAAAAGGTAAATGACCTCCTCAAAAGAAGCTCCACCGTTGACAAGGTCATGTACATCATAACCACGATAAACTAGACGACCTTTTTTGCCATCAATGAAGCAAATCTCCGAAGTTGCTGCAACAACATCTTCAAGACCAGCTTTTTGTGGGATAATTTTCTGCGAACCTTCTGCGATTTTTACATCCGAATCTTTGGCGGGGTTACCGTTGGTGAGAATCTCTGCCATAGTTATCTCTCCTTTCTTCAGAGTTGTGATTACTGACTTACAGCGCTTGTTGCTCCAAGCAGAGCCAAGGCTTTATGAGAAACTTCTTGAATATAGCTATTTTCGCAAACAAAGCAAATTAAACTATGGTTAAGGGCAATTTATCCCGAAATGGTCTCATGACGCCAGCGCGACAGACCTCCAACCATGTTGAAGACACGCTTAAAGCCCAACTGCGAAAGCAACCCACTTGCTGCAATGCTCCGAATACCATGTTCACACAGCACAATAATTTCACGACTGGCATCCAATTCAGTATGGCGAGCATAGAGCTCATCCAGTGGGATGTTGATGGATTGTGGAATGCGACGCGCCAAAAATTCAGCCGGTGTACGCACATCTAAAAGAATAAGCTCGCAAGAGCAGCGTAGCTTTGCAGCAACCTCTTCAGGTGAGAGATGAATAACCATAGCAGTGTGTTTTAAGCATTTGAACTCGCTAACTAAAACAGCATCAAAAAAATTCAATGCTGAAAGTTCGCCGAAGTGCACTCTACACATTCTGGTTTCGTCACTACTCACGCGCACAACTGCGAAAGCACTTCGACAAAGTACGTGTCATTGGCGCCAGAGCACTGCAAACCATGCGTCTCGACATCCCCATCATCTTTTACTGCAATCATGCCTACTGGTGGGATGGATTCTGGACGCAACTCTGCACAGAAGCCTACTTCAAACAAAACCTCTACATCATCATCGAATACAAGCAACTGGTGCGCTATCAATTCTTTACGCGATTAGGTGCTTTTTCAATCGTACGAGAAAATCCCCGCGAAGCCTTAGAAACCATCAATTACGCCGTTGAAAAACTCACTGAACCTTCAGAAAAACAAAACGCACTGTGGATTTTCCCACAGGGCATGATTGAACATGTCGATAAGCGACCAATTGTGTTTTTCAACGGTGCTGCAAAAATTGCCGAGCGCGTCTTGGAAAAATTGCCAGCCATCTATATGTGCTCTATGGTCTCACGCATTGACTACATCGAAGAGCAAAAACCAGAACTCTTCCTATCCTTCAAGCCACCAATGTGCCTGACAAAAGAAAACTTCGTGAGTGCAAAGGCACTAACAGCAGCAATGCAGTGCCAGACAGAAGCGCATCTTGATGAACTCAAACGCCTAATTGTAGAGCGAGATTTTAAGCATGCAGAGATTTTGGTCGAGGGCGCACTGTCTATCAACCGACGTTGGGATTTGTTCAGAGCATATATCTTTGGCTGGAAGAAATGGGTCAAAACAAAAGAAGGCTAATGGGCTAAACACAACAGCCTTCCATACCACATTTGCATCATTGCATATCGCCTGCTTCCACACTGTACCGTTCCTGATGAGCCTTGTGCAGTATTTTTCGGAAAGTTGCGCCAAGTCATACAGAAACCAACTGCATGCAACAGCCAGCGCAAATGTTTGCAGACGTATTAACAATGTGTAACTTCCAAATCCTAAAGCAAAGAGGGCTTTTTTCAAAAAAGTTTTTCAAAGAGCACCATGTGGTACGAAAGTATTCTCGATACCATTGGACACACGCCAATGGTCAAGCTCAATCGCCTTGCCAAATCTCTGAAGCCGACAATCTTGGCAAAACTGGAGTTTATGAATCCGGGCGGGAGCATTAAAGACCGCATTGCACTGAGCATGATTGAACATGCCGAGAAAAACGGACTGATTAAACCGGGTGGCACAATTATCGAGTGGACCGCTGGCAATACTGGCATTGGGCTGGCGCTTGTTGCCAACGTGAAAGGGTACAAATGCATCATGGTCATGCCTGACAAAGTATCGCAAGAAAAAATAGATTTGCTGCGCGCTTTAGGCTCTGAAGTCGTAATTACGCCTACCGCCGTCAAGCCAGAAGACCCAAGGAGCTGCTACAGCGTGGCGGAACATTTGGCAAAGACCATTCCAAATTCTTACTACCCGAATCAATTCACCAATGAAGCAAATCCAGAGGTGCACTATCGTGTGACAGCGCAGGAAATTTGGGAACAAACAGATGGCAAAGTTACGCATGTATTTGCGGCAATGGGCACAGGCGGCACAGTATCTGGCATTGCAAAACGATTGAAAGAGTATAACCCCAAAGTGAAGGTCATTGCAGTCGATGCGGTCGGTTCAGCTTACACAACATATTTCAAGACGCGGCAGATGCCTGCAGAGATTGGACTATGGAAGCTCGAAGGCATGGGCGGCTCGCGAATTCCCAAAACAGCAGACTTCGATGTGCTCGATGATGTGGTGGCAGTCAGCGATAAAGATGCATTCATAGCAGGGCGCATGCTCTCAAAGCATGAGGCAATTTTTGCAGGAGGTTCATCTGGTGCTGCACTGCATGCTGCACTCAACTATGCTAAGCAGTTGAGCGAAACCGATGTGGTTGTGGTCATGATAACAGATACTGGCGCTCGATACCTAAGCAAAATGTATAACGACCTGTGGATGAAAGAAAACAACTTCATGCCATCGTTAAGTGATAAATCCAAAATGACAGCAGCTGATGTCTTGGCGACTAAGAAAAGTCACACGCTCATCTTTGCCACGCCTGAAACACCGCTGTATGAAGCCTTCGAGCTGATGAAGAAATATGAGATTTCACAAGCCCCAATCATCTCCGACGGAGCTGAGATTGGTAGCATCAGCGACAACAAGATTCTGAGCATCTTGCTGACAGAAGCCGATGCGAAAAATAACAAGGTCATCGGCTACATGGAAAAACCTTTCCCTATTCTGCCACTTGACACACCCATTTCAAAGCTATCGGAGGAGCTCATGCGCGACAACGCAGTGCTCATCAGCAAAGGCAACGACGACTTTGAGATTATCACCAAATCTGACCTTATTGCCGCTATTACATCTTCTGATATGGATGTTCAATTAAGTTCGTAGCGGCGAATCACAAACGTATGACGTTGAAACACCACTTGATTGAAAGAAGGCTCATGTGGTGCATGCGCTACACTTGATTTAGTCTCAGGTTCGTCATCGAAAAAAGAAGATATGCCACCAGTGCGTGCATTGAGGTGAAGAAAACCAATTGCAACCAAGGGGGAGATACTGACCAAAAAAAGTGGGATAGTCAGGGCAAGCAAAATCCCAGCTGGAATAGCAAAAAGGGCAATCAAGAGCATGATGCCAATAAACATGAACGTGCGTTTGAGCATCCTTCGTCTCAAGTTTATGTGGAACTGAAAAGTTATCTGGGAATTGGAACTACACTGGACTGCGACAGCAGATGCACGAACTGATAGTGAAAGTAAAACGTTTAATTTCAGTTGGGAAAGTCTAACGCTTCTGCGAACTATCTTGGCGCGTTGGCATCTCCTCAAAGATGTAGTTGATGAGCGTGGTGGCAAATGGACTGTTGAGCTTCTCCAACTTTTCGTGCTGTTTGAAGGCGGCGGCACGCTGACGGGCGAGTACATAGGTTACACCAAGAGCGTAGATGATGCTATCGTTGGTCGGGTCTTTGGCTAAAATTTGCTCGTAGGCATGCACAGCGTCGGCGTAGCGCTTGGCTTTGCGGTAGGCATCCCCCAAAAGTTGATAAAGCAAGAGACTATCGGGTTTCAACCGCAGAGCATGCTCGAAAGCTTCAATAGCATCGTGTATGGTGCTGTCAGATTTAAGGGCAACTGTACCAATCGTGCAAAAATAGTTCAAAGAATCTTTATCTACCCTAATAGCACGTAGCATCTTTATGGCTTCTTGGTGCTGACCAGCCTTGCTAAGCAAAAGACCTAAGTTCAGTTGAAGGTCAGGCAACTTAGGATTAAGGCGTAACGCCTCTTTCAGCGCCCGCACGGCATCTGCATAATACTCAAGCGCCTCATATGACATGCCCAGACTGTAGTAGGCTTCAGCAAACTTCGGATTGAGACGAATCGCCTGTTGGAAGGCTTCAACTGCTTTTTCATACTGGTCATCATTAGCATAGGCTACGCCTAAGTTGTAGTGTGCTACAGGATTCTTGGGTTGTTTTCGCACGGCTTGAAGGGCGGCATCAAGTTCAGATTGTGCCAGTGCAGAAGCAACTGCAATGAAGTGAAAGAGGATGACAAGACTTGCAAGTCGCATAGGCTTTTTGAAAAAAGTTTCGGAAACGCTAACATCTCGACGAAGTAAAAATCTGCAGGTTTCAACGCCACATCACCAACAAGAACTGGGACGGCATAGTAACACAATCAAAATTTTTCAAAATGCTTTTGCGCCGGAAATTTCTGAAAGATACGCTCTTAGCGGGCACAGGCCTCGTGTTTCTTTCTGGAGAGAGATTAGCCAAGTTTGCTGAAGCCATGTTGCGCTACCCAGCTGATGTGCCACCAGAGCGTGTTGCCAGCGATGAGGATTTTTGGGCAACTGTGCAGCAAGCCTTCGCTGTAGACCGAAGCATTATCAATTTCAACAATGGTGGTGTTTGCCCAAGCCCGAAAGTTGTCATGGAAGCGCTGAAAACGTACTTAGATTACTCAAACCTTGCGCCGTCCTATACCATGTGGCGCCATTTGCAGCCAAATATCGAAACTGTGCGTGAAGGCTTGGCGCGCCACTTCGGATGCTCGCCCGAAGAAATTGCCATCACGCGAAACGCCAGTGAAGCCTTGGAAACGCTGCAGTTTGGTCTCTCGCTCAGGGCTGGTGACGAAGTCATTACAACCGTGCAGGACTATCCTCGCATGATTACGGCATGGGAACAGCGTGTGCGGCGCGATGGAATTGTACTCAAAAAAGTTCGCTACCCAGTGCCCCTTATGAATCCGAAAGATTTTGTCAGCGCCATTGAAGAAGCCATCACACCACGAACGCGCGTTATTCATGTCTCGCATGTTGTGGTCTACACAGGGCAAATTTTGCCTGTGCATGAAATTTGTCGTCTCGGCAAGGCGCGCGGCATTGAAGTCATTGTCGATGGCGCACATTCCTTTGCTCACCTGCCCTTCAAGCAAGCAGATTTGCACTGCGACTATTTCGGCACTAGCTTGCACAAGTGGCTCTATGCACCAATTGGAACAGGAATGCTATATGTGAAAAAAGAGAAAATCAAATCAATTTGGCCGCTCTTTGCCGCACCAGAATCCATGCAAGAGGATATTCGCAAGTTTGAGGAAATCGGCACACACCCAGCTGCCATACACAATGCAATTGCGGACGCAATTGGGTTTCACGAAAATCTAGGCGTAGAGCGTAAAGCAGCACGATTGCGCTACCAGCACAGGCGCTGGATAGAGCGCCTAAGGAAATACGATAATGTAAAATTCCGAACCAACATTGATGACGACTCACAGTGGTGTGGGCTTATCAACGTCCACATCGAGGGCACTGACCCAAATAAAGTGCAAAGCTATCTCTTCGAAAAACATCGTATCTACACTGTGGCAATTCTACCTACACCCGACATAGCACAAGCGCCAGCAAAGGGGTTTTCAGATGATTTCAGAGGCATTCGCGTCACGCCAAATGTCTATACCCGTCCCTCCGAAATTGACCGCTTTGCTGAGGCTATGGAAAGAATTGCACGTGGCGATGTCAAAGCCGTAAAACTCTAAGGCAAAAGTGAGCATAGACGACGGTACTTTTCACCTCATATTGTGATACACAGCTTGCACATCGTCATCATCTTCCAACTTCTCGATAAGCTGCATCACATCCTTCTCTTGCTCTTCAGAAAGTTCGGTAGTGACAGTAGGAATGTATTGCAGGGCAGACATTTGTATTTCTAATCCTTTCTCCTCAAGCTTTCTCTGCATCTGAGCAAAGTCGTTAAAGCTGGTGTAAATCAATAGCTCGTCATCTTCGACGGCAAAATCTTCTGCACCATAGTCAATGAGCTCAAGCTCAAGTTCTTCAAGATTGAGATGCGTCGGCTTTGCAAGTTTGAAGACTCCCTTGCGCTCAAACATAAAACTGACTGCACCATTTTCAGCCAGTGAACCTCCGCTGCGATTAAAGTACATTCGCAAGTTGGCGACAGTGCGTGTAGGATTGTCGGTAGCAGTCTCTACAATCAAAGCTACACCATGCGGGGCATAGCCTTCATAGACAACCTCCTGGAAATCAGCTTCTTCCCGTGATGAAGCACGCTTGATGGCAGCATCAATACGGTCTTTAGGCATGTTGATGCTACGTGCATTTTGTATGGCGCGCCGAAGGCGAGGATTTGCACTCGGGTCTGGACCGCCAAGCCGAACAGCAATTGCAATTTCACGCCCAAGCTTGGTAAAAGCTTTGGACATGCGCGCCCAGCGTGCAAACATCCTATACTTGCGCTTTTCAAAAATGCGTCCCATAAATCACAACCGATTTTTGGTTGAAAATTAGCGTACCTAAAGAGCAAAAATACAAAAGGCACAATTAAGACAGGTTTATCCAAACTGTGACAGCAACCTCGGATTTTTGAAAAAAAATTTACTTTAGCCTCTGTCTGTACTATGCTCAAAAGTCGCATGCAGTCTACGCAAACTTTAATCTTAAAGTAACTTGTTTTGTATTATCTTCGCAAGAAATGTTAATCCAAAACTCAACGATACAAGTGACAATGCAAACGCCTGAGAAGACAACTGCTGTGACTGTCACTGCAAAAGATTGGCAGGAGCTACGCATGCAAATCAACGAGCTCTTTGATATTACTTTGCGCTATGCACAAATGGTCGCCAAGGAAGGGGATAAGATATGGGATCGCGACCGACCAAAGTTTACAAAGCCTGCAAATAAGACGATTGATGAAGCGATTGCTGAGTATGAAGCACGTTTGGCAGAGTTTGAAGAAGAGCGGCGTCGTGCTTATCTGGATAATTACAACAAACTCAAAGCCGATAGTGTCGACCGTGTAGCCAGTATTGAAGAAATTGTGTCTAAAATTGCGGCACTGCACGGCATTGATTTCAAAGCCCCAATCATACAGTAGAAGAAATTGGCGCTCATCGAAAGCGAAAACCTTAGCGAAAACATAACAAAAATTTAACACGATACAGGCAATCTTTAGTGCATTGCACTGGATTTGTGTGCGTATATTCGCAAGGCTTCTTGAGCGAAAAACCACATGTTACAAAGTCTTTGACGCTTTTATGAGTGAGCGCCAAACGATTCGCTGTATCACAATTAATACGCATCGCGGCAGAGGTCCGAAGCTATCTTATCTGCTGGCTCAAGCTTCACTTGAAGAAGCCGAGCGAATCGAACTGCTACACGACATGCGGGCATACACCTACTACATTGCTGAATGGCTCAATCAAAATCGTGACAAATACGATGTAGTAGGTTTGCAGGAAGTCTTCAGCGGCATACTCGGCTTTGGCGATAAGCTGTTTCGAAAATATCGTCAGCGCGATCACTATCGCCTGATTGCAGGCTACCGCTCTGTAATTGCACATGGGGTTGGATTTGCAGCATTTCGCTACGAAAACTTGCTGCTATCCCAACTGCAAAAAATTGGGCAAACACAAATCAACTACCTTCTGCCCGGACGAGTGGCATTTTTAGCAGCCTGTGGTTTTACACTTGCGCCGTTCATCTTCAATGGTCAGGTCATTTGGATTGGCAACACGCATCTACATCCCTTTAACCCAAATGACCGTCAGAACCAAGCTCGTAGCATTGCGGCAGAGGTCAAAAAGCATGGTGATGTGCCCATACTGTTCATGGGCGACTTCAATACAGTGCCGCCAAATTGCAAAAAAAGCGGTTTCCCAGCTGGCGACAACGATGTCAATAGCTACAAAGGCGACCGCACATTTGAAATCTTAGCCGAAGCAGGGTTGTATATGCTGAAGCATGAAGACAACGAAAACTTCTATACATATCCTACAGGTCTGCCTAACCGCACACTCGACTACATTCTTTTCTCTCACCATTGGGAAGTGGAGCGCTACGAAGTGGTCAAAACTTTTACATTTTCTGACCACTACCCAGTCTTCGGCGAATTTCGCTTGAAAGATTAAACTAACGCCGTAATCCAAGCCATGGTAGCTGGCTTTATCCGCAACTGTGGCACAGCTACAGTTGCACTTTGTCTCTGTGTGGCAAGTCTGGGAACAGACTTAATGGCGCAGACGCGCATTGTCATTGCCGCCGTTGGCGACCTGATGTGCCACGAATCGCAAATCAAAGAAGCATGGCACGATAGTCTCTATGTGTTTGATTCATGCTACAGCGTGATTGCTCCCCTCTTGTCTGACGCCGATATTGTAACAGGCAATTTGGAAACTGTTCATGCTGGTAAAGCCCAAATTTTTACTGGGTATCCTCGCTTCAATACGCCTGATGAATACTCTCTGGCTGCTAGGCGAGCAGGATTTAATTTTCTAACCACAGCAAACAATCATGCATACGACCGTGCCGACATTGGCATTATTCGCACACTGCATGTATTAGATAGCTTAGGATTGGCTCACACAGGAACAAGTCCCGTCAATGATGAGCGAGCAAAACCCAAACTCTTCAACATCAGAGGTATCAAATTAGGATGGCTGGCATACACGACATTTTGCAACGATAGCATACCGCCGGCGCACCGCAAGATGCTCAACTTATACGACACCACACACATCAAGGAGGATATTGCTTGGCTACGCAGCTTGCCCGATAGCCTACGACCTGACAAAATTTTGCTTTCCTTACACTGGGGATATGAGTATGAGTTAGAGCCACGTAACGAGCAGCGAGAGCGTGCTAAGTGGCTCTGTCAAGCTGGAATTGATTACATCTTGGGGTCGCATCCGCATGTAGTTCAGCCAACCGAGCGGCTAACGGTTGTGCGAGAAGGTGTAGCGCATGAGTGTTTTGTCATCTACTCAATGGGAAATTTTCTTTCAGGGCAGCGCACATTGCCGCGCCCGATGGGAATTGTGGTGTATCTGACACTGGAAAAAGATACGCTCAATCAGGTCAAACTGCTAAGTACAGAGTATGTGCTTACGTATGTGCATCTAAGCAAGCAGATAGTAGGAAAGAAACCCAAAGTCAGTGTGCGTACCAAAAGGCAGATATTGCCTTTGGCAGAATGGTGCGAAGGTGAAAAAGCTAAGCTCTTGCCAGTGAGCGTTGTGCAAGACATGAAAAAAATGAAGCAAGAAGTAGAAGCTCGCTTCCAAAAGGCTGACCCCTTGTTCAAGCCGCGTCGGACAGAGCTACCTATGAAATTTTAGAGAAAAGCCACTTTATTTTTTTTCTGCTGTTCGTGTCGCTCGAAGGCAAGGCTAATGAGCTGCTCAATGAGTGTAGGATAGGCAATGCCAGAAGCCTCAAAAAGCTTGGGATACATGCTGATGGATGTAAAGCCGGGAATAGCATTAAGTTCATTGATAAAAAGGCGGTTGGTCTCACGTTCCAGAAAGAAATCGGCGCGTGCCATGCCTTCGCATCCAGTGGCGCGATAAGCCACTTTGGCAGCCTCTTGAACTTTTCTGGCAAGTGTTTTAGGTAAAGCAGCTGGAATAAAAAGCTGAGAGCCAGATTTGATATACTTGGCTTCGTAGTCGTAGAACTCATTGACAGGAACAATTTCACCTACAACTGAAACCGATAGGTTGGTATTGCCTAAGACCGCAACTTCTAGCTCGCGTGCATTGATGGCTTGCTCGATAAGAAGTTTGGCGTCATACTCTGCGGCAAGTGCTATGGCTTGATGCAGTTGCCGGCGATTCTTGGCTTTTGAAATGCCCACTGATGAGCCCAAGCGTGCAGGTTTGACGAACATCGGATAGCCTAACTTCTTTTCGGCTTCAGCGAAAATGTCGTGGCGGCGTGCTGGAAGTTCATCGCGAAAGACAACCATGTATTTTGGCACGCGAAGACCAGCAGCTTTGAAGCAGATTTTGGCAAAAGCTTTATCCATCGTCAGAGCACAAGCCAAAACCCCACAACCGACATAAGGCACATTATGCATCTCTAGCAAGCCCTGAATTGTCCCATCTTCGCCAAACGGACCATGCAAGACTGGAAAGGCAACATCAAACTTGCTGAAATCAAACTTGAATAAATTTTGCAGAGCCACTTGTGCAAGTTCAGCTTCTACAGCACGAAGTGCAGCGCGGTCTTTAATCAAGTGCTCATATTCCAACGAAAGAACGCGTTGTGAAAGAGTTTTACCAAGCCATTTGCCATCTTTGGTAATGTAGATAGGCGTGATATGATACCGGGAGTGATCGATTGCTTGAACAATAGAGCGTGCAGAAATAATGGAAATTTCGTGCTCACCAGAGCGACCGCCAAAAATCAGGGCAAGACGGATTTTCATTTGGGTTTTTGTGAGTTCAGCCGTTGAATGCTTGCTCTCACTCCTCGAGTTCTTGGCGCACCTTCATGACTGCAGTAGCATTGAAGATGCGATAGTTCCTAAGATGCTGGTCACTTTCAAACCCGTATCCACTTAAGGTTTCATTAGGGCGCTGAATGGTAACAAACTTATCGGAACGAATTTTTTGGTCATTGCTTGTCCACTTGGCATATTCAGTGCGCACAGTCGTGCAGTCATCTGTCACCATAACAACGCGACCGAAAACTTCAATGTCATTGTTAGGGTAAATAATACCACGCAGGGCATTCAGGGAAGAGGTATGTTGACCAGCTGAATTATAGAAGTGCACCTCGACGCCACCATCTAAGTGTTTTTCAGTGTTTGGACCGCCTCGGGCATACTGTGAAACATGGGGCGCGTAGATTGTAGCTTTCATTCTTCCTGAATCTGTATAGGTAATGCGCGCATTCCATGTTTCCTGAACAGGAAAGTCCTTGTGGATAATCAGTAAGCTACGGCGAGGCGGTGCAGATTTACTGCTGCAAGCCAAAACCCATGCAGCAAGAAGGAAAAGTATTGCACCTAAGCCAAGTCTAGGCAAGTGCTGCATAAAGCACTAACAGAACAGAAGGGACAAACCCTTGGCAACAAGACTATCTGATAGCATCAATGACTTTGTAGGTCAGATTGACATTTTTGTCGCCATATAGTACAGTGTTAGCAATGCCACCCTTGCTGATGACAAGGGAGTATCCTTGCTGCTGTGCAATTTTTTCAATGGTTTTTGCAATCTTTTCTTCAAGTGGTTTGAGCAACTCGGCTTGCTTTTGTTGCAGTGCAGCGCTCTTGCTCTGTTCAAGCTGGCGGTACTGTGCAAGTTGTGCCTGAAGCTCTTCTTCTTTTTTCTTTTGCTCGTCAGGTTTCATAAGGGTTTTTTTCCGTTCATACTCATCGAAGGCTTCTTTGAGGTCTTTCTGCTTCTTCTCCAGTTCTTTTAGAGCTTGCTGTTGCTCCTTTTCCAACTTTTCTCGAATAGACTTTGCTTCAGGCATTTCTGCCAAGACCTTTTCGACCTCAACAAATCCAACCCGTTCGCCAGGAGGCGGTACAGCCGCAGAGCCAACAATGAAGCCAAATGCTAAACCAAAACCGAGCAAAGCCCCCTTAGCGGCAGGAAATTTACTTGCAAGTTCTTTGATGCTTGCCATTGCAGTATGTTTCCCTCCTTGAATTTTTAGGTGTTTAGACATGTTAAAATCTTACCGACCAAATTGCAGGTTACTTGAACCACGACGCAAAGTACCTGAAACTTTCTCTAAAACTTTCTGGGTAAGATTGTGTTCTTCGTTAGCATAAAGCAGAAGTGTGTCTGAAGCTCTATCAAAGACAAAGTCATATCCTTCTGCAGTAGCCACTTCCTTGAGCGACGCAAAAATTCGGTCTTGAATTGGTCGCATCAATTCTGACTGTCTGCGAAAGTACTCACCATTTACACCAAATTTTTGGTTTTGATACTCCGAAATTTCTCGCTCGGCAGCAAGCAATTCATTCTGTTTTTGTTTCTTGATTTCTTCGGTGTAGAGAATTTCTCGCGCTCGATAGTCTTGAAATAGTCTCTCAAGATGCTCACGCTTTCTTTTAATCTCAGCTTGCCACTCGTTTGAAAGCAATTCTAGCTTGCGCTTTGCATCTTGTGCTTCTGGCAAAGCATCAATGATGACTTGTGAATCAATAAAACCAATCTTCTGCGTAGTTTGAGCAAAAAGAGCATTGCAATTGATGCACAAGTACAAAATCCCTAGCGCGAGTATGATGCGCATATTACTTGCCCCTTGAATTTTCTTCGTTACCCCCTACCCTTAGACTCTAAAAGTAGTAAATTTCTAAGCTTTCTTCAAGCCTACACATGTGTCATAACAGCACTTATGCGATGCAACTTCGCAATAGTTGCATAAATAAATCATTTCCTGAAATGGGAGTAAGTCGTATATTCAAAAGCAAACTTACCAGCAAACTGGGTAAGCTAATTAATCTAACCTAAAATGAACTCAAGGAGGGTTATCCAATGAAAAAGTTTTGCATTCTTCTTGCTATAGTGTCTATTTCTGCTGTAGCAGTAATCGGTTGCGGTGGCGGTGGTGCAGTTCGGCAGGTCGAAGAAGAATTCACGGAAGTCAAGCAAATGGCGCCAGAATTGTATGCTCTAGCAGAAACAATCAATAAGAAGGGCGGCATTGCCGAAGTAGCATACTCTGAATCACCCCGACAAGATTTTGCTGAGCAAAAAGCGGTAATGGAATGCCAGCGCAAAATCTCCGAGCGTTATGAAGCAAAGGTGCAGGCGCTGACCAAAAAATTTGCTGAAGAAATTCAAGGCAATACTTCTGCAGGAGGACCTGAAATCAACGAGGCTTTTACGAATGTAATGAAAGTCTCAAGCAAGAGTGTATTGCAGGGTGCAACAAAACTAGCTGCTCCGAAAGTCTACAAAAAGAAAGATGGGCAGTATCGTGTCTATGTCGTCTATGGCATGGATCCAGACATGCTCAATCAGTCTATTATTGACCAAACTAAGACGAATCCCAAGCTTTACGAGAGATTTCGTGCCTCACAAGCCTATAAGGAACTAGAGAGAGAAATGGCGGAATACGACAGTAAGTAAAAGTTCCAAGCACCACTGCCAAAGGCGAAGCATGACTTCGCCTTTTTTGTTTATCTTTGAGAGACAAAATGCAATGCCGCTATGAAAGCCCTGCTGCTATTTCTTGCTTGGTGCATGCCTGTTGCACTCCAAGCGCAAGTCTACCCAGAATGGTTTCTCTATCCTTCTCGCTATCCTAATCTGGTAGTTGGGTTTACTTACAACCAGACGCCAGCTGAAATTGATGGCGCAAGAATGTACTGCGTCTATCAGGAATGCATTGCTGATGGCAAGTATATTGTCTACACTAATGAAAAAGATGACCGATTTTTGATTGAAAGTGACTACTACTACTACTTTCCAGACAGTCTTCTGCAAACGGTTCAAGATAGATTGCATCAAGTCGATTGCTTCATAACAAGTGTGGCTCGGCGTGATATGGCTTGTCTATTTTCGCTGGACTCGGCAGTTAGCATACCAAGAAAATTCATAGATATTTCTCAGCTCCCTGAACCTGAATGGATAAAAAAGCGATTTTGGATAGAAGGTGGATATGTCTATGGAGTAGGGCTATACACTTCACAGGGCAATAAGAACGATGCATGGAAGACTGCCGAAGAAAAAGCCTTTTTTGCGATAATGACCAATATGGTGAGCAAATTCTACTCGATACGACTGGCTACAGAAAGTAACATTGCTCATCAAAAGCTCTATGAGACAGCCTCTGCACTCAAGCTAAAGTTTCAACTAAAAAACATTGAAGTTTTGGAGCGCTGGAATTCGGTCAAGGATGAGCTCTTTTATGTATTAGTGCGTATCAAGCAATCAAACATTCGTTCGCCATTCCTGACGGTTCAGGGTCAGGTGCAAGATTCGCTGCGTGTGTCTAAAACAGCACCAGCTGTTGAGAAACAGGGTAAGATTAAACCAATGAGAGTGCAAGGTAGGAAGTAAAATTTTACGCACCATCAGGGTTAGGCTCCACAAAATTTTTGATTGCGGCTCGTGCTGAAGGAAGTGTGGCGGAGGAAGGGGGACTCGAACCCCCACAGGCTTGCGCCCGGCAGTTTTCAAGACTGCTGCCATACCAATTAGGCGATTCCTCCAGTAGGGGTAGTAGTGGCGCAAATATAACTAAAATTTCTCTTTTTCAAGTTGACTTGGGCAGGGTAGGCTGGACAGTTGGTAGCGTCTTTATAGGGCTTGGAGTACTATTAGCATGACAAGAACTGCTCTGAAAGCACCCTGTACATAGCTCTGCCATTGACAACTGTGTGGTGCAACGCGGGCACTTTGTAATAAACGGGTTTGTGACTTTAAAGCCACAAGTTGGGCACTTGCGCTCAAGCTGCGAAGCTGCAACTTGCCCAGAGGCTTGAACAGAGCAGGACGACATATACAAGTAGAGCTTGAAAATTACGAGACTTTACATTTTTCAGATTCATACCACTCAACCACACGCTCCAGTGCAATGTTCGCACCACACATGATAGCCACGACCACATCACTTTTTGACACAGGAATTTTGCCACCTAAAAGAGCGGCAATACAACATGAGGCAGCCGGTTCAACCAACAACTTTTCTTCTTGCAAAAGTTCTAGGAGCGATTGAATAGCATCGTCATCTGAGACGACTACGAGGTCATCGACATGCTTGGTAATAATCTCAAATTGCATTGGGCCAGTTTTTCTTGCCCCTAAACTTTCAGCAACAGAAGTGATGGCAGGCAACTCAATGATTTTGTTTGCTGCGCGGCTCAAATACAAACGATTGGCGCCCTCTGTTTCCACACCATAGACTTTCGTATGCGGTGAAAAATGTTTGACTGCTGAAATAATACCTGAAATCAATCCGCCGCCGCCAATGGAGACAACCATCGCATCAATGTGCGGCAGCTGCTGGAGAAGTTCCAGCACAATCGTACCTTGTCCTGCCATGACTTGAACATGATCGAAGGCTGGGATATAGGCTTTGCCTTCACGCTTAGCAATCTCCATGGCTAATGCATCGGCTTCATCCCACGACTCGCCATGCAAGACGATTTTAGCGCCTAAGCGAGCAATGCGCTCGAGTTTGACTTTAGGAGTCTTTTCTGGCAAGTAAATAGTAGCTGGAATTTGCAATTTCAGGGCAGCAAGTGCAACTGCCATGCCGTGATTGCCTGCTGAAGCAGAGATAACGCCCTTTTGGCGCTGTGAATCCGAAAGCGAGAGAATGGCATTTGTAGCACCGCGCACCTTGAAGGAATTGGTCGGCTGCAAAGTCTCAAGTTTGAGATAGAGATTGGTTTTGAGTTTGTCACTAAAGTGACGTGAGAAAATAACAGGAGTAGGCAAGAGATAAGATGAGATGCGTTTGGCTGCAAGCTCAATTTCGTGCTTTTCAATTAGCATGGTTGAAGTAAATTGCCGTTGAAACAGCAGTTAATCTAACACATCAGCACAGCTATACCAATCAAAAGATGCGCGTAAATAAGCAAGAAAATCATTTTTTGTATTTTTACTCAAACCAGCTACGCTCATCATGAAACGATATCCATCGCGAGGCGACAAAGCTACGCGCGCTGGGTTTGGTGAAGCCCTTGTGGAAGTTGGCATGCAAGATGAACGCGTGGTGGCACTATGTGCTGACCTGACTGAATCGCTGCAGATGAAGAAGTTTGAGAGAACCTTCCCGCACCGATTTTTTAATGTAGGGGTTGCAGAAGCCAACATGATTTCCATTGGTGCAGGACTAGCGCTCTGTGGCAAGATTCCGTTCGTGGGAACATTTGCCAACTTTGCGGCTGGTCGGTGCTTCGACCAAATCCGCCAATCGGTATGTTACTCCGATATGAATGTCAAAATTTGTGCGTCTCATGCAGGACTGACACTAGGTGAAGATGGAGCAACCCATCAGATTCTTGAAGACCTTGCCCTGATGCGCTCACTGCCAAATATGACAGTGGTCGTACCATGCGATTTTAGCGAAACAAAGCGAGCTGTGCATGCCATTGCCCGACATAAAGGTGCTGTCTATCTCCGATTTAGTCGCCCAGCTTTGCCTGATTTTTCAACCGATGAGGTGCCTTTTGAGCTGGGTAAAGCAATTGAACTATGCGATGGAAGCGATGTAGCCATCATCGCCTGCGGTGTGATGGTCTGGCAAGCCTTGGAGGCGGCAAGTCAGCTCGAAAGCGAGGGCATATCAGCACGCGTTATCAACATGCACACGATTAAGCCACTCGATGAAAACGCGATTCTCAAAGCTGCGCAAGAGACAGGTGCAATTGTGACGGCGGAAGAGCATCAAATTAACGGTGGGTTAGGCGATGCGGTGGCAAATGTTGTCGTCCGTCATGCTCCAGTGCCTATGGAGATGGTCGCTGTCATGGATAAGTTTGGTGAGTCGGGAACTCCGATGCAACTGCTGCAAAAATATGGTCTAACCGCTGAACATATTGTCAAGAAAGCAAAGTCTGTTCTGAGACGCAAAGCACTAGCGGCATCATGAGAAGAGGATTCAAATACCTTTGGGCAATACCAGCAACGCTATTGGGTGCGATGTTTGTGCCTCTGGCATGGTGTTCGGGCGGAAAGGTAGAGGTAATAGAGGGCGCGCTGGAAATCTACGGCGGCGTGCCGACACTGTGGCTGAGGCTATGCCGTGCGAACGCCATGACGATTGGACATGTAATTTTAGGGCGTGATAAAGCCGCACTGCAACTTACGCGAGCACATGAGCATGTGCACATCAAGCAATATGAAGCATGGGGCGCTTTCTTTATTCCCGCTTATTTTCTCTCTTCCTTAGTTGCTTGGCTACGCTCAAGGCATCCCTACTACGACAATTACTTCGAGCAGGAAGCGTTCGAGAAAACCGCAAAGCCATGCAAGCGCGTGCAGAATTGACCGTGAGACGAAATCAACCATACAGCAAGTAAAACCTTTGGAGAGGACAAAAATTATTGCAATTTTTTATCGCCACTGAAATCTGTAAAAGCCGAATCTTATGATTACCATAAAAAAGATTCTCTGTCCTATAGATTTCTCAGAGGTATCTCACAATGCCATACGGTATGCGAAAGAATTTGCTTGCGCAATGGGAGCCGAGTTGATACTGTTGCATGTTGTAGAACCAATTACCATGACGGCAGAGACCGTACCATATGTGTCAGAAGCCGAGTTAGAGCGCAATGCCAAGGATGAATTGGCAGTGCTGGCTCAAAAAGAGTGTCCCCAAACGCTGACCGTTAAGCAATTGGTGAAAGTGGGTGTGGCGCCCGATACAATTATCAAAGTGGCAGAGCAAGAAAATGTGGACTTTTTAGTCATGGGGTCGCATGGCAGGACAGGGCTGACACGCCTGTTGCTGGGCAGCGTAACAGAGGCGGTGATGCGGCGAGCAAAGCTTCCAATTCTTGTTGTCAAGGAAAAGGAAAAAGAGTTCATCAGCTAAACTGGATTAAAGAATTGCCTAAATGCATGAAGTCTTCCCCCTACCAGAGTAACAAATTGCACGATAGCGATGCTGGCAAAGCTATACACAGGCCGGACCTTGTAACGGCAAGCACTGCAATGTTACGAGATAGATAAATCTTGAAAGTGGTATTGAGATAATGCAGGACATTATGTATCTCGCACAAACCCGAGTTCTGCAGAAACAAATCTACAGCAATTATGGCTCACAGCATTCCTGTCTGGTCACTTACACCATTTGTGCTAATGCTTAGTGCAATTGCCGTATTTCCTTTAACATTCAATCACTGGTGGGAACACAATCGCAATAAACTGATTGTGGCCGTTGTGCTGTCGGTCCCAGCTGCAATTTACCTCATTGCTGCAGGGCATTGGCACGAATTAGAACATGCCCTGATTTTTGACTATGTGCCGTTTGTGGTGCTATTGGGTGCGCTGTTTGTTATCACAGGCGGTATTCGAGTAACGGGTGATATTGAGGCAAAGCCAATTATCAATACGGCTTTCATTGGAATAGGTACAGTGCTGGCATCGTTGATTGGCACAACGGGAGCGGCAACACTGCTGATTCGTCCGATTTTGCAAACCAACAAAGAGCGCATCTTCAAAGCCCATACAGTGCTATTTTTCATTGGGGCGGTGGCAAATTGTGGTGGATTGCTAACCCCGCTGGGTGACCCACCACTTTTCATTCTTTATCTGCGCGGCGTGCCGTTTGATTGGTTTCTGCAACTCTTGCCACAATGGGCAATGGTCAATCTACTCCTGCTGGTGATTTATTTTGGTGTAGATACCTACTTCTATGACAAAGAGCCAATTGAAGCTATTCGGCGCGATATTACAGAGATTACGCCAATTCGCATTCGTGGCGGATTGAATTTTGTGTGGCTGCTGGGCGTCGTGCTATCGGTGGCCTACTTAAATGAGCAGTATATTCCAACCTTCAAGGAAGTGCCTGCAGCAAAGTTTGTGCGAGAAATCATCATTGCAGGGTTGGCAGCACTTTCGTTCTACACCACACCACGAGAGATTCGCGAAGGCAATAACTTTACATGGGCACCAATTCAAGAAGTTGCCTATCTTTTTCTTGGCATCTTTATCACAATGGTGCCATGTGTGATGTATCTTGAAACCAATGCCCAATCGCTCGGCGTCAGCACAACACCGCAGTTCTACTACACCACAGGAGCCCTTAGTGCTGTGCTGGATAATACCCCTACAGCACTCACTTTCTACTCACTAGCAGTAGGGTTGGCAATGAATGCGCCAAACATGGTGGCAAGTGTACCTGAGGATATTCTGAAATCTATCTCCGTGGCAGCCGTGTTCTTCGGCAGCCTCACCTACATTGGCAATGGTCCGAACTTTATGATAAAAGCTGTAGCCGAAGAAAACGGTGTAAAAATGCCAGATTTTTTTGCCTACATCTATAAATTTTCTTTGGTTGTACTGCTACCGATTTTCGTGATTGTGCAAATCATCTTTTTCTAAATGCCGGAGACTGCCGAGGAAAAAGTTTGTTTTATTACAGGCGCATCAGGTCGTCTCGGAAAAGCCATGGCATTGGCACTGGCACAGCGTGGCTATGCGGTCTGCTTCACCTACCGCACTTCGCTTCTGGAAGCGCGTCAGACACTCAAAGAGTTGCGTCAGTATTCCCCGCGGTCTCAGATGGTGCGCTGCGATATTGCAAAAGTGCGCTCAATTGAGAGAGCATTCAAGTTCTTTGAACGCCGCTTTTCTCGCTTAGACCTCTGCATTACCAACGCCTCAAACTTTTTCCCAACACCTTTGCCAAACGTCAGCGAAAAAGACTGGGACAGCCTGGTCGATACTAATCTCAAAGGAACTTTTTTCACGATGCAATATGCAGCACAAGTGATGATAAAGCAGCCGTTTTGCGCGCGCATCATCACCATGGCAGATGTCGCCGCCGAATTGGTCTGGCGACGCTACGCCCCCTACACCGTATCAAAGGCAGGTGTAGTGCATCTAACCAGAATCTTCGCAAAAGAATTTGCCCCAAAAATTCTCGTCAATGCCATTGCGCCGGGCACTATACTCCTACACCCTGAGCGCGATAAACAGTATGAGCGGGAAATTCTTCAAAAAATTCCACTCAAACGCTTGGGCAAGCCTGAAGATGTGGTAAAAGCAATGCTCTTCCTTGCAGAAAGTGACTATGTGACAGGACAAGTTGTAACAGTCGACGGCGGACGAATGCTGTATTAACAAGCAGAAGCAAGGGGCGCTGTGTGGACTCTGCAGAGCCTAAGAAAAGACCAGCTGGCGTTCATGCTGGCTTAGCACCTTCCATTTTCCGACAGGCAGATTGCCAAGAGAAAAGTTGCCAATCTGGATACGAATCAGGCGCAAAGTCGGATGCCCAATTGCCGCCGTCATCCGACGCACTTGACGATTTTTGCCCTCAATGAGCTCGAGAGCAATCCACGCTGTTGGCACCGTTCGCCGGTAACGAATAGGCGGCACACGCGGCGGAAAAGGAGGCTCTTCAGTGAGCAAGAACGCACGACAGGGAAGCGTCTTATACCCACCAATCACCACACCGCGCTCTAATTCTGCCAAAGCCTCTGGCGTAGGAATGCGCTCCACTTGCGCATAATACACCCGGCGATGCGCCGCCGAAGGGTCCAAAAGCTTTTTGTTCAAATGCCCTTCATCAGTGAGCAAAAGCAACCCTTCTGAATCAGCATCCAAACGACCAAGCGGATAGACATTTTTAGGAAAACCAAACTCTGCAAGCGTGCGATGACGCGAGCCATTGGGGGTGAACTGCGAAAGCGTGCCATATGGTTTGTGGAACGCAATGAGCATGCAATGCCATCACATCATGTTGAAGTATTTCATGATGGTGTTAAGGTCTTTATCCCCACGCCCTGAAAGGCAAACGACAACTATCTCATCACGCTTCATCTGCGGTGCAACTTGAATAGCGTAATGAACGGCATGTGCAGTTTCAAGCGCGCAAATAATGCCTTCAGTGTGAGCCAACACTTTAAGCGCCTGCATAGCTTCATCGTCGGTGGCGCAGACATAGCGAACAAGACCCAAATCTTTCAGATAACTATGCTCTGGACCGACGCCGGGGTAATCGAGCCCAGCAGAAATGGAGTGAGCCAACTCAACCTGCCCATCTTCAGTTTGCAAAAGATACATCATGGCGCCATGCAAGACGCCGGGCTTGCCTTTGGTGAGCGTTGCTGCATGGCGTTTGTCTAAACCTTCGCCTGCCGCTTCTACACCAACGAGTTTGACCGTGTCGGTATCATCCAAGAAGGGATAAAACATGCCAATAGCATTGGAGCCGCCACCTACGCAAGCTACAATGAGATTCGGCAATCTGCCCTCAAGTTCTAAAATCTGCTGGCGCGTCTCGGTGCCAATGATGCTTTGGAAATCGCGCACCATCATCGGATAGGGATGCATGCCCACCACTGAGCCAATGATGTAGAACGTATCGTCAGGATTTGTTACCCAATCGCGGATAGCTTCGCTGGTTGCATCTTTGAGCGTCTTACTGCCTGACGAGACGGGGACGACGGTTGCGCCCAGAAGTTTCATGCGTGCCACATTTGGCGCCTGACGCACGATGTCTTCTTCGCCCATATACACCACACATGGTAAGCCAAAACGCGCACAGACCGTAGCCGTTGCAACACCATGCTGACCTGCACCAGTTTCTGCAATGATGCGGCGTTTGCCCATGCGCCGCGCCAGAAGCACTTGTCCCAGCGCATTGTTGATTTTGTGCGCACCAGTATGACAGAGGTCTTCTCGCTTCAGATAAATTTTGGCACCACCAAGCGTTTCAGTCAGACGTTTGGCAAAGTAAAGCGGCGTAGGACGCCCAACAAAGTGTTTGAGCATGTCGTTAAACTCTGCCCAAAATGTAGGGTCGCTTTTGGCACAAGCATATTCGCGCTCTAAATCTTCGGCATTCTTGATGAGCGTTTCGGGAACAAACTTACCACCGTAAATGCCGAAATGCCCACGCGCATCAGGCGCATGATAAGAAAGCAATTGTGGCATCGCAGAAAAACAAGTTACATTAGCTAAAAACTCACTAAACAAATCTACAAAGTGCAAATCAATCTTAGCACTCTTCAAAACAGTTCAAATGCACGAAATGATACAAGCGCAGCTCAACCAGCACATTGCACAAAAGCGTTCTTGGCTATGTGTAGGCTTAGACCCAGATATGGAAAAAATTCCTTCACTATTTTTGAGTTGCCAAAATCCTGTGTTGGAATTTACACGCGCAGTGGTCAGAGCCACTGCAGAATGGGCGGTTGCCTATAAGCCTAACTTGGCGTTCTATGAAGTCTTGGGTCGGCAAGGATTGTCTGCACTGGAAACCTTGATGCACGAACTGCCTAAAGATGCTATCACGATTGCTGATGCAAAGCGTGCCGATATTGGCAATACTTCACGCCTGTATGCAAAAGCCTTTTTTGAGACTTGGGGCTTCGATGCCGTAACCGTGCCGCCGTATATGGGTTACGACTCCATTGAACCATTTCTGGCATACGCAAACAAACTGACATTTATCCTGTGCTTGACTTCCAACCGTGGGGCAGAAGATTTTGAAGAACAGCTGATGCAAAGTGGCGAGCGACTCTATGAAATGGTGCTGAGCAAAGCAAAAGAGTGGAATCGGTTGGGCAATGTCGGAGTTGTGGCTGGCGCAACTCGCCCTGAAGCCTTGCAAGCGATTCGTCAAAGAGTGCCAGAGATGTGTCTGTTGGTGCCGGGCGTAGGCGCACAGGGCGGTGCGCTCCGTGAAGCCGTGCGTTACAGCGTAGATACCAAGCAAGCGTCAGCAGTCATCAACATCGGGCGCACGCTCATTTATCCTGACGGCGAGTTTGAAAGCATATCCGCTTTCGAGCAAGCCGTCGCAAAAAAAGCGCAAGAGTTTGTCAATCAAATGCGCCATGCCGTTCTGCAATGAAATGCAAACTTCAGCTGGCGAAGTTTTGATTTTTCTTTCCCAAGCATTTTGTGTTACTTGCACGCCGTTTTCAGCATCACCTAAAAATGTTTAGCGTCTATCGCAACATCTTCATACACTACATTCTCCGACGAAATTGGTTTGCACTCAAAGAGCGACTTGCGCCGCAACGCTATGCCGATAAAGACTTCTTCAAGCTCTTTGCCAATGCGCCCGATACGCCCGAAGCATTCCTTGCCTACTTCATGCGCAGCACGCGCTACAGCTTCTTTTTCAGTTCCGCTAACCGCAAAGAATTCTTTTTGCAATTGCTCTGGCGCCTGCATCCACAAACTGAACTTGTCATGCAGGCTGAAAAAATCATGCGAGGCAAAATTTCACTACTGGGCACCGAACACCACTTCACAGATGGCTGGGATTGGCACTTGGATTGGAAAAGCATGCACCGCTTCGATGCAAAGCAATTCTACACCCGCCTCCCCAAAGCAGTGCATCAAGCCGATGTGAAACTGCCTTGGGAACTTTCACGATTCAACTTGGTCTGGACACTGGGCAAAGCATACTGGACAACAAATCGCACGGCCTACAAGGAAAGATTCATAGAACTTGTCAAAGATTGGCAGAGCAACAATCCGTTTTGTTACGGCATCAACTGGGCAAATGCGATGGAAGTGGCGCTGCGCACAGCAAACTGGATAGCAGGCTTTTACTTTTTCAGCGATGAGCAAGACGACCCTACATTTTGGATTGAATTTCTCAAGTTGCTCTTTCAGCATGGCACCTACATCGAGCACAATCTTGAATACACGCGCCGCAGTGGCAATCATCTCATTGCAGATGCCGTGGGCTTGTTGATGCTGGGATTTTTCTTCAAACAAAGTGTGCCAGCGCAAAAGTGGATAGCACTCGCTAAAAAAATTTTGGAAGAAGAAATCTTAAGGCAAACCTACAGCGATGGCATGGATTACGAAATGAGCTTGGCGTATCACTGCTTTGTAAGCGAAATGTTGCTATCGGCGCTAATTCTGGCACACATCAACAAATCGCCATTCTCGGAAGCATTTAAGGCACGGCTTGAAAAAATGTTTGAACTTGTGCTCTACTGCCTGAAGCCAGACGGCAAACTGCCGCTCATTGGCGATAGTGACGACGGAAAGCTGTTCTGGTTCAATAGCGAAAGCGATTACAACACTCGGTCTGATTTGCTTGCCACTGCCAGCATAGTCTTCAACCGCAGCGATTTTAAGGCAGCCGCACAGCAATTTTCTGAACATGCACTCTGGCACTTGGGCATCGAAGGCTGGGAAAACTTTCAGCGCCTGCCCTCTAACGCACCGCCACTTGAATCAAAATTATTTGAACAGAGTCAACTTGCCGTGCTGCGAACAAAAAACATGCACTTGGTAATTGACGCAGGCGAACTGGGCAAACGCGGCTGGGGCGGACACGGACACAACGACACATTTTCCTTCGAGCTGTTTTTCAATGGAGCTACATTTATCACCGACTCTGGCACATACTGCTACACAGCCGATAGAACACTGCGCAACCGCTTCCGCTCTACACGCGCACACAACACCGTGATGATTGATGGCATTGAACTCGCAGAATTTGCCGGAGATTTCAAAATCAAGAAAGACAACACACAGCCAAAAATCATCAAGTGGGAGTCTTCGCCCGAGCGAGATGAACTTGTCGTGGAGCATTATGCTTACACTGTCTTGAAAAATCCCATAACACACCGCCGAAGCATTGTGCTGGAGAAAACAACGGACGAATGCATCATAACCGATGCGCTGTTCGGAAAAGGTCAACATGTAGCAGAGCTTTACTTGCATGTTGCACCAGATGTTCGCATCACGGAACAAACAAACGGAAAGTACATGCTCGAACATAGTGAAACCCAAACTTGTCTCACGCTGTGTCTTCAAGGGGCAGACCGCCTTGTACTTGAGCCATGTGAAATTGCGCCACGCTATGGTGTATTGGAGCGGAGCCTACGACTGAGGGCAGAAAAAGAATTTGCAAACGAGATGCAAATTCAAGTGAGAATTTCAAAAGAAAACTAAACTTTGCTGAGAGAGTCTGTAGAGAAGCAAATGAGAGCCTCTTTGCACGTTTTGCTCACACGCACCATTCTGCTGTGCCTTAGCCTGTGGATAGCCGCTTGTGGCACGACAAATGTACAAGGCTCCAAGATAGCGGCGCCATCAGCCGACTCACTTGGGCGCGCACTTCCGGCAGATTCATTGAAGGGAGCAGATGTTGGGCGCGTGAAGGCAGATACATCAAGCGAGGTTCAAAAGCAATCCGTGCAACGGAGTCCTTCAGCTAATGATGAGAGTGCTGTGCCGCGTCAGCCCGCATCACCAAGCCCGGAGAAAAGTCAGGCACAAAAACAGCTTAGCGATAGCAGTGCCGCAGTAAGGCTACCCAAAAAAGGAGCTAAAACAAAAGAATTACAAAGCGATAGTGTGCGTCCGCTCAAGATTCAAAAACCAGCGGAAGTGGTGCGAGAAAAACCGCTTCCGCCAGCCGAGCGACGGCGCATTGACAGAGCCAAGCGCTTTGCAATACTGCCACTGCCGCCACCGAAGTTAGAATTCATTGCCGATAGCATTCGCTTGGGCATCAAGCCCATTGGCAGGGAAATTTTTGGAAGACCTACGCTGGCAATTTTGGATTCGCTGGAGTCGATTGAAATCGCCAAACTGCGTGAAGGCGAGTTGGATACCATTGTCTTTTACACGGCTAAAGACTCGGTCGTGTTTGATTTGGAAACAAAAGAAATTGAGCTATACGGCGAAGTAAAAATTGATTACCAAGATTTTCGGCTACTGGCGCCTGAAGTGGTGCTCAAGCCCGAAAGCTACACCATCACGGCAAAAAGTTTGTATGATGAGCAAGGCGAGCCCATCAAGAACCCGAAGTTCCGAGATGCCACTGGAGAATACGATGCGGAAACCATGTCATACAACTTCAAAACCAAGCGTGGCAAGGTCAAGTATGTGGAGACGGTCATCGACAACGGCATCTATCGCGGGGCAACCATCAAGCGCCAACCAACTGGCGAACTCAATGTGCAAGATGCGTTTTACACCACGTGCGACCATCCCAATCCGCACTTTTTCTTCTATTGCCGAGAGATGAAAATCATTCCCGGAGACCGAGTCATTGCGCGTCCAGTAGTGCTCTACATTGAAGATGTGCCTGTATTTGTTTTGCCTTTTGCATTTTTCCCTTCACGGGCTGGGCGCTCGTCAGGCATTATTGTGCCACGCTATGGGCGAGACAATTTCAAGGGCTGGAACTTTGCGCAAGGCGGCTATTACTTTGCAATTAACGACTACATGGATGCGCGCATCGTCGGCGATATTGGCTTTCGTGGCAGCTGGCGCTTGGGCGGCGCCTTGCGCTACATCAAACGCTATGAATTTCAGGGCATTTTCACCACAGAGTTCGAGCGCCAACTCTTCAACGAAGCCGGCGACCCAGACTTCCGACAAAATGATGTATGGAACATGGCAATTCAACATTCACATACATTTGACCCAACCATGTCGCTCTCGGTCAATCTCAACTTCGTGAGCGGCAATCAATTTAGTCTGCAAACATTTAACCCGCAGAACATTCTTAGCCAGCAAGCGACCTCAAACGCCAGCTTTCAAAAAACCTTCGGTGAAAATGAACGCACCATCAACATTGGCTATCAACGCACACAAAATTTGCGCGAAACAAACCTAACCAATAGCGTAACATTTGGGTTCAGTCAAATTCAATTCTTCCCGTTTCGCCCAAGAAAAAGCACAGGCAAAGGCTTCTTAGAGCAAATTGGACTTGCCCCAAATTTGACGCTTAGCGGTACCTACAACAACACCGACAGCACCTTTACCTCGAGCCTCAACGGCAACACCCAATTTGGGTTCAATATCCAGCAAGAAATTACGCAAGGCTTGCAATACACACTGGCGGCAAATGTGTCAGCGGTAGGTCAGTATCAGAATGCACAGCGCTTTGGAACATTTAACCCCGAACAAGAAAAATCTGGCATCCAAATTCAATACCCGATTAACTTTTCGCTGGTCTTGCCGCGCTACACCACAAGTTTCAACTTTGGGCTGGCGCTAAACACAAACCTTGTCGACCGCACCATCACCAAATTTGTGAGCCCTTTCACACGCCGAGATACCACTGTGGAGACACGAGGGCTGTCAGGATTTACAACCTATTCGCTCTCGGCAGGAGTAAGCTCGCGCCTATTTGGCACGCTCTTTACGCCTTTTCTCGAAGATGTGATTGGGTTAAAAGCCGTGCGGCACACGGTGCAGCCAAACATCGCCTTTGTGTTCAGTCCCGATTTTCAGCGTCCAGAGTTTGGCAATTTTGGCACCTTCATTGATGCGCAAGGACGAGAACAGCGATTTAATCGCTATGAACGTGCGCTCTTTAGCAGCGTGCCCGGCGCCAGCCAAGCCATCAATGTCAGTATGCAAAATATCTTTGAAATCAAGGTTGCAACGCTCGACACCACAAAAGCCATTGACGACCCAGCGCGCAATGAAAAAGTCTTACAGGTGCTCAACTTGGGACTAAGCACCAGCTACAACTTTGCAGCCAATGAGTTCAATTTGGCACCGCTTTCCATCAATGCACAGAGCAACACGCTGGCACCGGCACTCTCACTCAATGGCTCGGCAACATTCGACTTTTACAGCTTCAATGATTCCACAGGGCAGCGCATCAATCGCTTTCTATGGAACGATGGCAAAGGCGTGCTGCGCCTGACACAAGCCACATTGCAGTTTTCAACCACTCTGGCTGGAGAGCGTCAGCGCAATCCAGAGCGGCAGACATTCGGTGCCGATACCACACAGCCACAATTGCAAAATGCCAGTGCAACCGTTTTACCAACCGATTTAGGCGGAGTAGCTTTGGGGCAAAATGTTGACTTTGATGTTCCATGGAACCTTGCCTTGAATGTGAATCTCAGTGCGACACAAACCAATCCGATTCAGCCGTTTGTGCTGGATGCAAACATCAGCGGACAACTTGCGATTACACCGACGCCGAATTGGAAAGTCAGTGCTACAGCCGCCTATTCAGTGCGCGACCGCCGCTTCTTAGCGCCACAAATTCAAATCAATCGCGATTTTCATTGCTGGGAATTGAGTGCAAATTGGGTGCCTGTGGGACAGTTCTCAAGCATCTTTTTGCAAATCAATGTCAAAGCCCCGCAGTTGCGCGACATTCGCATCGAGCGGCGCGATACACCGCAAAATATCTTCTTTTCACCTTGAGCCTTTTTGCATAAGGTTCAAGGCGCGTGAGGACAGGTGCTAAAGATGACCGCACATGTTGTATTTTTGTGCATCTAAACATCAACTTGCATGAGCCATGAAGCCAGAACTTCTTGAAACCTTTGAAAACAAATTCCCAGACCGCGATTACGTCATAGAGATTGTCAATCCGGAGTTTACCTCGGTGTGTCCGAGAACGGGCTTGCCAGACTTTGGCACGGTAACCATTCGCTATGTGCCAGATAAAGTCTGTGTTGAGCTCAAGTCGCTCAAATACTACTTTCTTGAATACCGCAATGCCGGCATCTTCTATGAAAATGTGACCAACACCATTCTTGACCATTTGCAGCAGGTGCTCAAGCCGCGAGAAATTACGGTTATTACAGAGTGGCGGGCACGTGGCGGCATTACTGAGAAAGTAACTGCTGAATACAAAGCTAAACCGCAGCGCACACGAACAGGCTTCGTGCTCGAAGAGCGCGCACAAAGCTAAGTGATATACTCGCCGATTTTTTTCTCAAATTCGGTGGGATTTTGGCGCAGGCGTTTTGTCTCCTCGCGAGAGAATTCATAGCGAATTTGACCTTTGTAAAGACAGCCGATTCTATCCGAGAGCGAGATAATTTCATCTAACTCTGCCGAAATGAGCAGAATGGCAACGCCTTGCGCGCGCGCATCCAAAATTTTGCGATGAATAAATTCAATTGCGCCAATGTCGACGCCGCGTGTGGGTTGAGCCAAAATCAAAAGTTTCAGTCGAGGGCGAGATAGCTCTCGCGCCGATACCACTTTTTGCTGATTGCCGCCCGAGAGATTTTCAATGCGCTCGTCAGGCGAGATGCCTTTGGCAGAGCGCACATCAAAGGCTTGAATCATGTTGCGGCAAAAGGTGTAGAGGGCATCAAACTTCAGCGCAAAGCGCGCTGAAAAATCTGGCTCATAATGACGCCCGAAGATGAGATTTTGTGCAATCGAGTAAGAAGGCACCACTGCATAGCGTAGCCTATCTTCTGGCACATGCGAAACCCCAAGCTGGGCAATGGCACGCGGCGATTTGCCCAAAAGACTTGTGCCTGAAAGCAACACTGTGCCTGAAACCTGCGCCCCTTCATCAATCATGCCCCAAAGTGTCTTGAGCAGTTCGGATTGTCCGTTCCCCTCCACGCCCGCAATGCCGTATATCTCGCCAGCGCAGATGCTAAATGAAAGCGACTGCAAATGCGGCACACCTTTGGCATCAAGGTAGGTCAGCGAACGCACCTGCAAAACCTCATCTTTCGGCGGCGTATCTACATGCGGCAGACTCAGTAGCACATCTTTGCCGACCATCAGGCGTGCCAGCATCGTCTTGTTTGTTGCCGCTGTAGGCAGCGTGTCAACCAGCTCGCCTTGACGCATGACACTGACATAATCCGAAAACGCTAAAACTTCATCGAGCTTGTGCGTGATAACCAGCACGGTTTTGCCTTGTGCAGAAAGCGATTTGAGGGTCGAGAAAAGTTGCTCGACTTCAAGCGGCGTGAGAACGGCAGTAGGTTCATCCAAAATGAGAATCTGTGCGTTGCGATAAAGCAGTTTGAGAATTTCAACGCGCTGCTCTTCACCGACTGAAAGTGACGAGACGGGCGCATCAGGATTGACATGCAAGCCAAACTGGCTGGAAAGTGCTTCCAACGTACGGCGAGCGGCATCGAAGTCAATTTGCAAGTGGCGCACAGGCTCGCTGCCAAGAATGACATTTTCAAGCACGCTAAGTGAGCGCACCAGCATAAAGTGCTGATGCACCATGCCAATCCCCAAACGAATTGCGTCAGCAGGTGAGCTGAAGAATGCACGCACGCCGTTGATGTAAATCTCACCCTCATCGGGCTGATACAAGCCGTAAAGAATTTTCATCAATGTGGATTTGCCTGCCCCATTTTCGCCGACAATCGCATGCACCGTGCCGCGCTCGACGGTCAGCGAAACCTGTTTGTTGGCATAAAAATCACCGAACTTTTTGGAAATGCGCTTTAGCTCTACCGCTGCCGACATGTTGAAAAAAAATGATTGTTCATGAAGTATTTCTTGTCGCAAGAAAAAAGTGTAAGTTTGCTTCGGAAAAATCTTGAACCTCAAGGCAGTAAAACTATGAGATTTCGCCGCCATCTTTTTACCTGCACCAACACTGCGACCTGCGCGCAGCATCATAGCGAAGAAATTCAGCAGTATCTCAAAGCTCGACTGAGAGAGTTAAAACTGCACCGAGAAATTCGGGCAAACAAGTCAGGCTGCTTAGATGCATGCTCATTTAGTCCTGTAACCGTCATTTATCCCGAAGGAATTTGGTATCGCATCAGCTCCATAGAGGAAGCGGAAGAGATTTTGCAACAGCATATTTTGGGCGGCAAGCCCGTTACGCGCTTGATGGTACGCGAGCTGAATCCGCACTACGATTTTGCCAAAGAGTCGGTCAGCAGTGTGTAGCCTATTGGGCATCGCCAGTTGTGCCGTAGAGGTTAATCGCAAGTGGGCGGTTCAAAGATTTTGAAGTGCGCCAAACCAAGTTTTTGCAAAGCATATTGCACCGAGACGCCAAGCACGCCAAAGCCATATTTGACGCTGCGGCGAAAATTGATAGAAGATGCCTCGGCAAAATACTTGGTCGGGCAAGTAACTTCGGCAATCTGAAAACCAGCCCAAAAAATCTGCGCCACCATTTGATTATCGAAGATAAAATCGTCAGAGTTGGCGTGATAGTTTACCTTGAGCAACACCTCGCGTGAAAAGGCACGGTAGCCCGTGTGGTATTCCGAAAGTTTTTGGTTCATCAAAAGATTTTGGACAAAGGTAAGAAAACGGTTGGCGATATACTTGTAGAGCGGCATGCCACCTTGACGAGCGCCCTTGCCCAAAATACGCGAGCCGAACACCACAGGGTAAAGCCCGCTGGCAATGATGTATGCCATAGGCACAATGAGCTTTGGTGTGTATTGGTAATCGGGGTGAAGCATAATGACCACATCCGCGCCTAACGACAGGGCTTTGTCGTAACAAGTTTTTTGATTGCCGCCGTATCCGCGATTGCGCTCATGCTCAATGATGTGGCGAATCCCCAAACGATGAGCAATTTCAAGTGTCTCATCTTTGCTGGCATCATCGACCAGAACCACTTCGTCGACCACATCCTTTGGAATTTCTTGGTAAGTGCGCTCCAAAGTACGAGCGGCGTTGTAGGCTGGCAAAACGACGACGATTTTTTTGCCGAGAATCATATAGCCAAGCCGATTTTCAGCATTTCAAGATAGTGTTGCAAATTGTAAATTGCTCAAGACTGTTCAGCAAAAGCTGGCAGGTTCAAAGTGCTTTTGCTGTGTTTCATGACCGAAAGCTATGAAGCCAATTTATTACTTTATTGCCTGTGGTCTTTCCATCGGGCTCTCCATCTATATGTTTGTGTTCGGCACAAGTCCAAACCATGAAGCGGTAGGTATTTTCATTGGGCTGTGGGCGCCAACGATTATTGGTATTGGTATCTATAACGAACTTATCAACATCTATGAGGAATTGCTACTGCAGCGTCGAGAGCGCGAAAAAGAAAGAGAGTATGAAAAAGCCCGAAAATAATTGCTCTACCTGCCAGCAACAGCATGGCTCGCATAAGCTCGTTCCTGCTTTCCTTAAAACACGCGAATGGTAACATAACGACTGGGATTTTTGCGCAGGTCGTTAAGTAAGGAATCTAATGCGATGGCAGTGCTGTTGAGATTTTTGTAGAGCGCTCCGTCTGTTGTGAGCTTGCTTAATGTGCCGTTAGGGTTTTCTAACCGTGTGATAAGTGTATCCAATCGCTGGGCAATCGTGTTAAGATTTTTGTAGAAGGAATCATCAACGAGGAGTTTGCCGAGAGTGCCTTCACCCTTTTTCAGTGCCTGAGAAATCTCCTCGAAGTTGCGCATGGTGCTTTCAAGGTTGCGGGCAAGTGAGCGCTCGTTGAGCAAGTAGGGCACCAGCCCATTACCCTGCGTTAGTGCGGCAGTGGCGCGTTCCAAATTGGAGAGCGTGTGCTGAAGTTGCTGCAAAAGTTCTTCAGATGTAAGCAGTTTGCCCAGTGTACCTTCACCGCGATTGATTTTGGAAAGCAACGCATTTACGCTATCAATCGTGTGCGCAACAGAGCCGAGCACAGTCTCCAGCCCGGTTGTGGCTTCATACTCCAAGTAGCTGCCAGGTGCCAATGGCTTGCCATGTCCGGGCACAACGGCGACAAGCTTATCACCCAAAACCCCGCGTCCAGTAATGGTGGCTTTCGAGCCCTCACGAAAAAGATAGGCATACTCTTGGTTGATAAGCAGAGTAACCTCAACCCCAATGGTCGTATCGTTCAGTGAAGCAAAATCTAATGACAGCACAGTGCCGACTTTTTTGCCAGCCACGGATACCAAATTGTTTTCGGCAAGACCGCCAATGTCAGGAACAAAAATTTTGTAGGTAACCTTCTTTGATAGCGCGCTGGTATTTCTGCCAATAACCAGTGCTAAGAACGCCATGACGGCAACACCGATAACAAACAAAATGCCTGTGCGCAGATTCCGCCACTGAACCGTATTGGATGTGAAGGTGCCAGTTGCAATTTCAGTCATTGGTAGGCAAAGATGATGATTGACAAATGCTTGCTACACTTCAGCGTTTGCAAGAAATGAGGTAATGAACGGATGCTGAATCTCACTCATTTTCTCAGGCGCACCGCAGTAGATAATTTCTCCGCCATATAAGACCGCTACCTTATCTGCTACACCAAACACATCCGTGATGATGTGCGTAACCATCACAGCGCCAAGACCAATCTCATCTTTAAGGCGCTTAATGAAATCAAGAATTTTTTTTGAGCTAATCGGGTCAAGTCCAGCAGTGGGTTCATCAAGCAAGATGAATTCAGGATGAAAAATAAGGGCACGTCCAATTGCTACGCGCTTTTTCATACCGCCCGATAAATGTTCAGGCAATGCGTTCTCGTAGCCTTCCAATCCAGCAAATTTTATCTGCTCTTTGATACGGCGTTGCACTTCTTCTTCGGGAAGGTTGAGATTTTCGCGCAAAAAAAAGCCCAAGTTTTCACTGACCGTCATAGAGTCAAAAAGTGCATTGCCTTGGAAGACAACCCCCATTTTCTGACGAATGGGAAAAAGTTGCTTTTCTGTAAAGCGGCTGATTTCAACGCCATCAACATAAATCTCTCCAGATGTCGGTTTGATTAAGCCCAACATTAACTTGATGATTGTGCTTTTCCCGACACCAGAAGGTCCTAAAATCATGTGAATCATGCGGTCTTCAAACGTGAGGGAGATGTTCTTCAGGATTTCCCGAGAGCCATACCTGAGATAGACATTGCGAAATTCAATCATAGAAGCTCGAAGACAAGTTTTGAGATATAGAAGTTAAAGACCATAACCAGTCCACACGACACCACAATCCCTTTAATCGTTGAATTACCAACACCGACTGTGCCACCCGTGGCTGAAAAACCGTTGAAACAGGTAACCAGCGTCATGAGAATGGCAAAGACAGGTGGCTTAAGAAATCCTACATAAAAATCTTTTGGGATAAGGTAGTTCAGTACGGGATTCCAGTAGAAGGCAGGATCTAAACTGTGGTAGCCAATCGCCATGAAGGCGCCAGCCAGCAGTGCAGCGGCATCGCATAGCGCTGTCAGAGGCGGAAACATAATCAGGGCGGCAACAAGACGCGGTACAACGAGCTTGGCAATCGGGTCAGTGCCAAAAGCACGCAAAGCATCAATTTGTTCGGAAATTTTCATGGCGCCAAGCTCTGACCCATTGCGTGCCCCCACCCGAGCTGAAAGCATAATACCAGTCAGCAAAGGACCCAACTCACGAATGACAGAGAAAGCCGTCGTGCGCCCAATTAACCCTTTTGCTCCAAACTCTGTAAGAATGTTGCCAATCTCAAATGTCAGCAAGCCACCGATAGAGACCGCACTGACCAGCACAATTAGTAACGACTGCGTGCCACTTACATACATGTAGTAGAGCACATCTTTCCAATAGCGACGCGTTGCGCCAAGGGCTCCAAAAGTCCGCATTGAGAACTCGAAAAACTCCTGCATCGTAAGAAAGAAATTCTTCAACCGCTCATTAAGCCGACTGGCATAAGAGGCTAAGGTGTTCTGCATATGCGTCTACCGTTAAATCATGAAAAAAAATACAGATTTCTAACTAAATCGTGTGCTCACTTGTTATAGACTGAAAAGTCAGGCAGAAGACTGCCGTAACTCTTCGGCACGAACCATGGCAATGACAAATATCCCAGCGGTATCGACACGCAAGATGGTCTCACCCAAAGATATCTCAACAAACCCAGCCTGATGTGCTGCCTCCACTTCTTCAGGCGTAAAACCACCTTCGCTGCCAATAACAAAAAGCACCTGTTTTCCAGCAAAACTAATAGTAAGACGCTGACGAGAAAATTCGTAGGGAATCACACGAAGTTCATCTGTGCGCTTTAGCACATCACCAAACGCCGTAATCGGATGAACTTTCGGAAGGTAATAGCGCTGCGATTGTTTCGTAGCAGCAAGCACAATTTTTTGCCACCGCGCCAGTTTGTGCGCGTATTGCTCCACCCTTGGACGAGAAACCGTGCGTGCCGTAAGCATCGGAATAATCTCACTAACCCCTAACTCGGTAGCTTTCTCCAAAAAATTCTCGAACCTATCGCTCGTTTTGGTCAGTGAAATGGCAACAGTGATGTGTGACTTTGGCGGTGGCTGAGTTTCTACATGCTCAATCTTCGCCGTAAGCGAAGTCTTCGTGACTGCCGTAATGCGTGTGGTATAGCAGTGACCTTTTCCATCAATGCAGTAGAGCAAATCGCCAACCTTTTTCCGAAGAACATGCACAGCGTGATGATACTCATCAGCCGTAAGCGTAAGCAGGTCGGAAGAAATATGCTCCGAGGGTGCGTAAAACAAATCCATGAATGCGCAGGTAGTTTTTTGGCGCTAATGTTACAAAACTTCTCTAAAAATTTAGCTCTCTGTTACAGCAAGCGTTGCAACAGTAATATGGGCTGCATGAGCAGCGCGAAGCGCCTGCGCGCAAGAAAGCAGGGTTGCGCCCGTCGTAAAGACATCATCAACCAAAAGCAGGCGCTTGCCCGTCAAATCCTTCGTGGCGCGAAAAGAGCCTCTGACATTCTGCTTGCGCTCATGAGCATCTAAGCCAGTTTGGGTGTCCGTGTATCGAGTTTTCTCTACGCAGGGCACGAGCGGAAGGCGGAGAATGTCTGCTACACCAGCGGCAAGTCGCTGCGCTTGATTGTATCCACGCTCAATGTATTTGAGCTTGTGCATCGGCATGAATACCACTGCATCGAACTGCGCATGCGGACGCTCTACCAAAATTTTGCGACCGAGTTTTCTGCCAAATTCTACGGCAACTTGCGGCAAACCCTCGTATTTGAAGGCATGAATGACTGCTTGAATTTTGCCACCCTTGTAGAAACGGTATAGTGCCAGTGCATCATGAATACTGTCTTGACCCGGAAAGTGCTTCTGCAAGCGCCGCTGCATTTCTTCGGAAGATTCGTTAGGGAGAGAAAATTCATCAAAATCGCGCTCGCATAGAGGACAAACATAACCGTCGTGAGCGCTAAGCAGATGGCTTTCGCAGACCAAGCATACCTTTGGGTAAAAGAGGTGCAGCGCCGCAGTAAGCGTTTGGAGAATCATACTGTGCTTGTGGTTGCATGGAAAACGAAATAGGGCGAACCGCTACCCCATTGAGCGGCTCGCCCCGCCATACTTCACAAGGAACAGTTTTTACCTCGCCATTTCGCTTTACTTAACAGTTCAGTAATGCAAAAACGTTCCGAGAATGAAGCCAAGAATCATGAGCATACCAAACTGGGCATGAAGCTGCGCAGCACGCGCCACAATCATCGGGTCAACATTCGGCTGCGTCATGGAAGAGACTTCCTTCGAGAATTTGATTGCCGCAGGCAAGGCTAAGAGAGTTAGAAGCGAAAACCATGTCAATTGCGCAAATGCAATGAGCAAACCAATGCTTACAAAAGCCCCAAAGCAGAGCACATAGTGGAAGGTCTTGGCGCCGCGTTCTCCCAGCCAAATTGCCAGCGTAGCAATGTTTGCTTTCTTATCGGCAGGAATATCACGAAGATTGTTGATGTGCAAAATGTCATCTACAAGAAGCCCAATTGGAATGGAGTAAAGGATGGGTAGCCAAGAAAACGACTTGGTCTGCACATAGTAAGCGCCAAAAACCATGAAGGTGGCAAAAGAAAGAACGACTTGCAGGTCGCCAAGACCGCGATACTTCAAGGAAAGGGGCGGCGCAGTGTAAAAGTAAGCGGAAAGTGCGCCGAAAATGATGAGATAGATGAGCACATCAGCTTTGGCACCAGCTTCAACAATGAAGTATGCACCAATTGCCGCTGAAATCACGAATGCAACAATAGCCGCATTGCGCACCTGCGCTGGTGTCAGCACCCCTTGAACAAGGATGTTCTTCGCCCCAAAATTTTCGCTATTGTCCAACCCGGTCTTGTGGTCAAAGTAGTCATTGACCAGATTGGTAACACTGTGGATGGCGACGCATCCGACGATGCACAGCAAAAAATTAACCACGCTGAACTCGAACTCAACCATGCCGCGAGAGCGCATCCACAGCGCAATCACACCGCCCATCACTGCTGGAACAACGGATGCGGTAAAAGAAAATGGGCGCAGGGCAATCCACCACGTGCGAAGAGGAACAGACTTCGTTGCTTCAAGTGTAGACATATTCATTTTAGTTTAGGTTATTGAATGATAATAGCAATAGCGTAACCAATAATCATGGTCAAACAGCCCAGCGTGACCACGCCAATAGCTTGCGACATTGCGGGCTGATATTGTGAAAGGTCTTTGTATTGCCGAACCAGCTTGAGCATTTTGAGCGACATTGGCAGCGTAACAAAAGCAAGCAAGCACCACACAGGCAATAAGCCAAAAGCAATGCAAAGAGCAAGAAAGAGATACGCAAATATAGTCACGCCAGTAAGTAGCTTGACCGCAGTGTCTTGTCCTAACTTCACAGGCATTGTGAACTTGCGGTTGCGCACATCATCATCATGGTCAAAAGTGTTGCTGACAATGCCAACATTCATCACGAAAATGCCAACGGGCACGGCGGCAAGAATCGGCGTCCAATCAAAAGATTGCGTAAGCACATAATAGACGCTGAAGACGGTCATCGGTCCGAAAGCTAAAAAGAGCGAAGTTTCGCCTAAGCCACGGAAATTTAGACGAATCGGCGGCGAGGTGTAAAAGAGCACAATGAATGCGCCAATCGCTGTAAGAATCAAAACAGGAGCGCCGATATGCACCAACAGATAGACCCCAGCCGCTAAAGCAAGCGCCATGCAGAGCAGAAATGCAATCATCACCTGTTCGGCTGTAATGACGCCGCGCACCAACGGGCTATCATGAAATTGTTGGTCTTTGTTGGCAAAGTTGCCGTTTTTGTAATCAAAGTAATCGTCTATGAAATCAGCAGCAGTATGCGCCATGACAATGCCGAAGAACGCCAACAGGAAAGTGGTCCAATCAAACGAATTGTGCGAATATGCAATGATGCCACCCAAAATGGCAGGCAATGCGCTGGTAACAAGGAAGGGAGCACGGGCAGCTTTTATCCAAATACCAATCCATGCTCCAAGCGAAAGTGATGATGTTGTGGTGTTCATGATACCGACTCCTCAAAATTTTTTAGTTGAACATGCGACAACGATTTATGAAAAGAGAAACCCAAGACTTGACAGCACGCCAAATGTGATAAGCACAGCAATAGAGCGCACCGTAGCCCAAAGGTATTCATGAACCTCACTACGGTTGCCATCGAGTGTTTTCACAACCGAGAGTGCAAATGGAATAGAAAGCAAGCCCAAAAGTGTAAGTGCGGGCAGAAGTTGCAACAAAACTCCAACAATCAAGGTCAGGTAACCAGCAACCAAAAGGGATTTGATGACCATACGGTTGAGCTTAATGACAAAAGTCTGACCCGCTTCCTCACGAACTTCGTAGCGCGCCCCTTTTAGGTAGGCAACAACGGTAACGAAACATGCAATAGGCAAAGACATCACTAGGGGCACAAGGTCAAACTTGGGATTGAGTGCATAATAGACACCCATCATGGAAAGCGGACCGAAGGTGATGAAGATGACCACTTCCTTGTAGCCACGCAGCATGAGCGGCGTAAAGAAAATGGCAACAAGTCCGCCTAGGAGCGCAAATACGATAATTTCATAACCGACTTTGTAGGTAAAGTATGCACCAATCAAAGCATCGAGAAATAGGCATAGAATGCCAGCGTGCAAAGTTTTTTCATCCTTGAAAAGCGAGTCGGCAAAAAATGGTCGCCAACCAGCAAAGATTTTGGTGTGCGCATCACGCTGGTCGGTGTGAAAGTGAGTCCCGTAGTAGTAGAGATAGTCGCCGCCAGCCTGACCAATGAATAGACCAAGCATGAGCAAGACGAATGAAACACCATCAAAATACCCCTGATGATACGAGATTGCGCCGCTAACCATAGCTGGAACGATAGATGCACTGAACAGCAGCACCTTGATGACGCGAATCGCTTTTTCGCGCTCGGGAGAAAGTTTCAGCTCTGGCGCACTGGCATACGAAAGAGCCGCTGACTCAACGGCAAGATTTTGATTTTGCATATTAGACCCCAAGATTGTTAGACTCCAAAGGAGTAATTTGAAATCGACCGACTCGTCAGTCGGGCTAAAGAACATTGCAGGTATCGAATTCGTTCATTAGTGCGGCAAGTTCACATCAACAATTTGCAAACAGACATTTCTGCACCATGAGACCAAAGTTTTTGCTCTATCTTCTGATGCTCTTTTGCTTGAGCATGCTGGTCAGCATAGAACGGGCACAGGCGCAAACCACCGCGCTACCGCCAGCTTTTAAGTGCGCTCGGCTCAAGTATTCAGGCGGCGGAGATTGGTATAACGACCCTTCAGCTGTGCCAAACCTGATGAAATTTATTCGCGAAAGAGTCGGTGTGCTGACCCCGCTAAAGGAAGAAATCGTAGAAGCCTCAAGCCCAGCGATTTTTCAATACTCCTTCGTTTTCATGACTGGGCATGGCAATGTGCGTTTTACCGATGCAGAACTCGAAAACCTGCGCAACTATTTGAAATCTGGCGGATTTCTCTATGTCGATGATGACTATGGAATGGATAAGAGTTTTCGGCGAGAAGTAAAACGCATTTTCCCGGGCACAGATTTGGTGGAACTGCCACACTCGCATCCGATTTATCACATCTACTACAAGTTCCCAAACGGCTTACCCAAAATACACGAGCACGACAATAAACCGCCGCAAGCCTTTGGACTATTCTACAACGGAAGAATGGTCTTGCTCTACACCTACGAATCGAACCCAAGCGATGGCTGGGCTGATCCTAATGTGCATAACGACCCGCCCGAGAAACGTGAAGAAGCGCTGAAATTTGGAACAAACATCGTGCTCTATGCCATCAGCAATTAGCGCCAGCATTAAATTGCCCACTACTCTGTAAGGCGCGATGACATGACAGCGGCATCACTTTTGCTCTGCAATGTGCGCATCCCAGACGCAAATGGCAAGCTCACGCCGTATTGCGCTGTGCAAATTGAGGCGGGAAAAATTGCGCGCTTCTTTAGCGAGCCATACCCTAAGGTGAGTGCCGCACAACGGCTTGACGCAAAAGGTCATCTGGCGCTGCCCGCATTTTGCGATAGCCACACCCATTTTTCAGAATATGGATTGCGCCTCACACAACTGGATTTGTCGGGACTTTCGCTGCAAGCGGCATTAGAGCGCATTCGCAAAAGAGTAGCAACCGCCCCAAAGGAAACGTGGATTACGGGAGGCGGCTGGACACGTCAGGCATTTGGGCTCTTTCCCACCGCCGCCATGTTAGATGAAATCTCAACAGAGCACTTCATTGCGCTACGCAGTGCCGATTGGCATGCCGCATGGTGTAATTCTCGAGTATTGCAGAAACTTCATCCGCATGAGTTTGCAGAAGCAGAGTTGCCTTGTGATGAGCAGGGCAGGTTCAAGAGCGTGGCATTTGAAAGAGCCGCCAAAAAAGCCATGTCGTTTGTAACCATCTCTGCACAGGAGCGACAAGCGGCAATAAAATTGGCGCAAGAAGAATTTTTTAAGCTCGGTATTACGGAAATTCTCACGATGGAAGAATCTGCGGCACTGCCTGATTACCACGCCTTGGGAGAGACGCTGAAGCTACGTGTGCGCGTGGCTATCTATCTCGAATCGCTTGATGCGGCAAAGAAATTTTATGCGGCACACCCTAACACAAATACTTCGCTTGAGGCAGCAAAATTATTTCTCGACGGTTCGCTTGGCTCTGAAACATGCTCTATGCTCGAGCCCTTTGAAGGTCAGCGCTCTTCAGGCATAGACTTTTATTCCGATGCAGACCTTGTGGCACTCTTCAAACTTGTGGAGCGCGAAGGGCTTGCCATTTCAGTTCATGCTATTGGCGACAGAGCCGTGCGTCGCGCACTCAATGCCTTTGAAAAATTGCGTGCTCAGTCATCGCCGCAAGCAACTGGCGCCGCCTTGCCGCATCGCATTGAACATGCACAGACCATTCACGATAGTGATGTAACTCGATTTGCAAAACATGGCATAATTGCATCTATGCAACCTGTGCACATTCGTGCCGATATAGCTTTGGCACGCCGACTGTTGGGAGCACGTGCTGAACGACTATACCGCTTCAACTCGCTACAGAGCTCTGGCGCCACACTGATATTTGGAAGCGATACACCCGTCGAATCGCCAAACGTGTTTGAAGGCTTGTTCTATGCAATTGTCCGATGCGATGAGCAAGGTCAAGTATGGTATGGGCACGAGCGACTAAGGTTGCAAGATGCTGTGCTGGCTTATACCGTAAATCCACGACGGATAATCCATGCCCCACGCGGCGCGCTTGAAGTCGGCTGTGAGGCAGACATCATCTTGCTATCGGAAAATATCTTTCAAATACCGCTTCAAAACCTTGCGCAAGTGCAGGTTTTAGCGACTATTTTGGGCGGTGAAGTCGTCTATTCAGTTTTGTAAATTTCTGCTTAACTCAAAAAAGTTCGTCAGGTGAAGTCATACATACGCATTGCATCCGGTCAGGGCTTTTGGGGCGATTTGCAGCGCGCACCAATTGACCAAGTGCGGCTTTCCAAAGGCGATACAGCCATTGACTACATGATGCTCGACTACCTTGCAGAGGTGACGATGAGCATCATGCAAAAACAGCGTCAAAAAGACCCTTCAATGGGCTATGCGCGCGACTTCCCAGAAGTGTTAGCGCAAATTTTGCCCGAGCTGATGGAAAAAAACATCAAGGTTATCTCCAATGCTGGCGGTGTAAATCCGCTGGCGTGCCGTGATAAAATTTTCGAGGTGGCAAAAAAACTGGGCATAAAGGGTTTAAAGGTCGGCGTTGTGCTCGGCGATGACATCATGGAAAGGCTCGATGCATTCATAGCGGAAGGCGAAGAACTGCGCAACATGGAAACCGGTGAGCCGCTCTCTACAATTCGCGACCGAGTGCTTAGTGCAAATGTGTATTTTGGCGCTCGCCCAATCGCTCAAGCGTTGGCAGAAGGCGCGCAAATTGTGGTAACAGGTCGATGCACCGACACAGGACTGACACTTGCTCCCATGATTTACGAATTTGGCTGGAAGCCCGATGACTGGGATTTGCTCGCAGCTGGCACCGTGGCAGGGCACATCTTGGAATGCGGCGGACAAGCCAGCGGCGGAAACTTTCTGGGCGACTGGGAAAGCGTGCCCAATCTGGAATGTATCGGTTTCCCAATTGCAGAAATGCATGCCGATGGTACCTGCTTTATCATGAAGCACGAAGGCACAGGCGGATTGATTAACCAAGCCGTGATTAAAGAGCAACTGTGCTATGAGATTGGCAACCCTGCAGAGTATATCACGCCTGACTGCATTGCCGATTTTACCACGATTCAGCTTGAAGATGCTGGCAAAGACCGTGTCAAAGTCTTTGGTGTGAAAGGCAAACCTGCAACGGAATTTTACAAAGTCTCAATATCATATTCAGATGGCTGGGTTGCCTTTGGCAGTTTGACCTACTCTTTCCCTGATGCACTGAAGAAAGCCAAACGCGCAGATGAAATTTTGCGCGCACGACTGAAAAACTTGGGGCTGACCTTCGAGGAAATTCATACCGAGTTTATCGGTGCAAATGCGTGTCATCAGCATTTGGAGTCGCTCGAGCATGTCAATGAAGTGCAAATGCGCATTGGCGTGCGCAGCCATGATAAAAAAGCGGTCGAGCGATTTGGCTACGAAATTGCACCACTGATTCTGACTGGACCGCCGAGCGTAACAGGCTTTGCAGGCGGACGCCCAAAACCTTCAGAAGTGGTGGCGTATTTTCCCGCACTGATTCATAAGAGCAAAGTTTCGCCGCAGGTCATTGTGGAAGAAATCTGAAAAAGAACGATTTTTGCAAAACAAGACTTTGAAAGGTTGCACACAAACCACCCAAACCAATGAAAAGTATGGTTCGACTGACGGTATGCCTCTTTTGTTGGCTGCTCACGGTGTCGGCATTTGCGCAGCAGAGCAAGTTGATTGGTCGCGTAACCGATGACGAGGGCAATCCACTTCCGGCTGTGCTGGTCGCAGTATCTGGCGCAACGGCAACGGAAGCGGCATTCTCCAATGCGCAAGGGTATTATGTGTTTCTGAACATTCCGCCCGGAGAATACAGCATCAAAGCAAGCAAGAAAGGACTGCCAAACTGGAAAGGGCAAGTAAGCGTCAGTGCAGGCACAACCAATCGGCTCGATATCCGTATCGGCTCAGATGAAAAGTTAGTCGCCGCTGCCCAGCCAAAGAAAGAAGCCCCAAAGCCAACTGAACCAAAATTGGCTGATGCAAAGCCTGCCGAACAACGACGCACTGAAACAAGAACCACCACAGAAAAACCCAGTGAACCTAAACCCACTCAACCCACCGCACCAGCAAAGACAGAAGATGAAAGAGCCGCAGAACAAGCTATTGAGTCAGCTTCACAATTGCTCTCGGATGCAGATGTCGCTGCATTGGAATCTATGTCGCCAGCCGAAGTGGTGGGTGGAATTGCCGCCGTCTATAAAAACTTGAAATATCCTGACTTTGCACGCAAACAAAAATTGCAAGGACAAGTCGTCGCAAAGGTCTACATCGATAAAGATGGTCATGTCGCAAAAATTCAACTGCTCAAGACGGCAAACGAGGTCTTCAACGAAGAAGTCTTTCGAACATTGACCGAAGAAGTGAGCTACAAACCGGCAACCATGAACGGCAAACCAGTGCCAAGTGCATTGATTATCCCCGTAAAGTTCGAACTAAAGTAAATTGCAAGGTTTGCCTGATAGGTGTGAGCAAGCTGTGCAGTTGCAAGATGCAGAAACGGATTTACTTCAAAAGCGTCATCTTTTTTGTCTCTGAAAACTTGCCTGATTGCAGGCGATAGAAATAGATGCCACTGGGCAGGTGTCGAGCGTCGAAATTGATGGTATAGCGCCCGGCCTCTTGTCGAGCACGAACCAGTGTTTGAACTTCTCTACCGAGCACATCAAAAATTTGTAGCGTCGTAAATGCACTTGCAGGCAATTCGTAGCGAATGGTGGTGGTCGGATTGAAAGGATTGGGATAATTCTGCTCCAAGCGAAACGAGAGACCAAGTTTGCTACGCTCGGCAATATCCGTCAGATTGAGCGACTCTTTGAGTATCCACTCATCTTCATCGAGAAACACGCTGGTGGGTTCTTCACTGAGCAGAAAAACGAATGTGCTATCACGCGATTGTATTGTGCGGCTGAACACTTCTTTTTTTGAGGCACTATAGACCTGAATATCCATAGGCAAAATAAATGGCGGTTCAGGTTGTGTTTGCCTGATGGCAATGCGCAGTTCCCAACTGCTGGAGCGCTGCGATTTGCTCCAGCCATACTCGAGCTTCGGAATGCCGGTGCGAAAAATCCACTGCTGAAAAAACCACTCCAGCGAACTGCCATAAACTTCTTCAGCGACGCGCTGAAAATCGGCGGTGCGAACATTGGCAAACTGATAGCGCATGCCGTAGCGTTTGAGTAACTCTCTAAATAAGGTGTCGCCCATTTGTTTGCGCAGCATGTGCAGAACCCAAGCGGCTTTGCCATAGACAACATCACCAAAGAGCGGCGAAGCATTGTAAATCGGTGTGGTCCAATTTCTTGGGCGGATGCGGGTGCGCATGTATCGGCGCAGTGCCGTGGCGCCGCCAAGTGCTTCTTGCCACAGGGCTTCCGAGTAAGTTGCAAAGCCTTCATTGAGCCAAAGGTCACGCCAAGTTTCGCACGTAACCATATCGCCCCACCACTGATGCGCAAGCTCGTGCATGATAAGATTTTCGTTGAACAATAGTGCTTGATTGAGTGTGGTAAGCGTCTGATGCTCCATGCCACCGACTGAAAACGGGCGCACCGCCGCCTGCCCATACTTCTCAAAAGGATAGGCAATGCCATACACCGACTCACAAACCGCTATCATGCGTTTGACATCACGAAAGTAGCTAATTGCCTGAAGCGAATCTTGACGCCAAACATAGTGCTCAATCGGCAGGGTATCGCGCTCGGAAGTAGGTGGCAGAAAGTCTCTCAAGATGCTATATCGAGAAACTGTCACGCACATCAGATAAGTCGCAACAGGGAAATGTGTCGACCAGTAGTAGCGTGTAAAATTGCCAATGTGCTCAACATGCACAAGCCGACCAATCGAAGCAGCAATGAAGCCCGAGGGCACGGTAATTGAAATGTCTGCTGTGGCTTTGTCGTAAGGTTCATCGTAGCAAGGCATCCAGTATCGGGCGTCGTAGGGTTGCGAGAGCGTGTAAGCAATCGGCTCAGCACCAGATTCGGCGGCAGTGTAAAAGTAGTAACCACGTCGGTTCGGTGTGGCATGGTAGTAGATGGTCAGTGTAGCGCTGTCGTTCAGCGCAAGGGGAGAAGGCAAGTCAATGTGAAGCGAATCGCCTTGATGTGAAAAGCGAACTCGTTCATGATTGGGTTGCAGAGTGATGGAGTCAATGGTCATTTGCGCCGCAGAAAGCGAAAGCCGACGAAGCGCTGGCACCATACTCCGAAAACGAATTTGGTTGGAGCCTTGCAGGAAATTGTCTCGCATGCTAAGCGAAAGCGAAAGTCGGTAATGCAGAATGTCGGCAGGACGCAATGGCGATGTGGCAGAAGAAAGGGCATAGCGGCAGCCACACGGCGAAAGCGGTTTTTCAAGCCACTGTGCGTAAAGCGGAGAAACAAGCAGACTGCAAGCAATGAAGATACACCACCGCCATTGCATAGGGCAGAAAAGGATGCGGCAGCCATGCCTTTAGGACTGGCGCACTTCTAACTCTCGGCGCAGAGCTTCGCGCTCAATTTCAAGGCGACGAATTTCACGATTGATTCTATCTAGTTCTTCGGGCATGCTATCGATTTCAAGGCGCAATTTTGAAGCAGCCTCGTCAATAAGGTCGATAGCTTTGTCGGGCAAAAATCGGTCTGAAATGTAGCGGTTCGAAAGCTCGGCAGCAGCCACGATAGCTGCATCGGTAATGCGCACGCCGTGATGAATCTCGTATCGTTCTTTCAAGCCACGCAGAATTGAAATGGTATCTTCTACACTGGGCTCTTGCACCAGAACGATTTGGAAGCGGCGCTCCAAAGCAGCATCCTTTTCGATATACTTGCGATATTCGTCCATAGTCGTAGCGCCAATAGCGCGCAGTTCGCCGCGTGCAAGTGCAGGTTTCAAGATATTTGCCGCATCCATAGAACCGCCTTCAGCCGAACCAGCGCCCACAAGCAGGTGAATTTCGTCAATGAATAGGATGATTTCGCCGTCGGATTGCTGCACTTCATTGACAATGGCTTTGAGCCGTTCTTCAAAATCGCCTCTGAATTTTGTGCCGGCGACCAAGGCGGCAATATCAAGAGCATGGATACGCTTCGACTTGAGGTTTTCGGGCACATCGCCAGCGACAATGCGTTGGGCAATGCCTTCAGCGATGGCAGTTTTCCCAACGCCGGGCTCACCAATCAGAACAGGATTGTTTTTGGTTCGGCGCGAAAGAATTTGCAGAACTCGGCGAATTTCTTCGTCGCGTCCAATGACAGGGTCGAGTTTGCCCCGGCGTGCCAATTCGTTGAGGTCGCGAGAGTATTTCTTAAGGGCATTGTACCGGTCTTCAGCGTTGGGGTCGGTAATGCGCTGCGAGCCGCGAAGGGAAGCTAAGGCTTTCAAGGTTTTGTCTTTGGTGGCACCAGCATCGGCTAAAATGCGTCCAACTTTATGGGACGATTCTACCATTGCTAAGAACAGATGCTCCGACCCGATGAATTCATCTTTCATGCTGTCGGCAATGCTGGCGGCACTATCCAAAATTTTGGCTGAAGCCTGTGAAAGGTATTGCCCAGAAACTGATGCGCCAGTAACTTTCGGAAAGCGGTCAATTTCTCGCTCCAGCACAGCAAGAAGCATTTCGGTCTGCACGCCCATTTTTTCACAAAGCTGATAGACGATATTTTCTCGCCGCGACAATAGAGCCCACAGTATATGTTCCGGTTCAACTTGCTGATGCTGATTCTTACTTGCCTTATCCACGGCGTCTTGAAAAGCCTCTTGGGCACGAAGCGTAAATTTGTTTGGATTGAAGTTCATGGTTTATTCCTCCGCAGCGTTCAATCAAAAGTAAACTGACTCGTCAAAGTTATTGTAAAGCAGGCGATATTCCGAAGCGCCAGCGGCATAGAACTCTACGAAGAGCATAAATCGAAAGTTTGAAAACTTCCAAGCCGTTGCGCTGTTGCCGTGCGCTTAATTGCCAAAATTAGCTTGTAAGCGCAATGCAGCGATAATATCGGTTGAGCCACGGATAGCGACACCGTTGACATTAGCTGCCTGCACAAAGAAAGTCGCCACATCGCCCGAGAGCTGAATAGACTGTGTAATATCGTAGAGCACATTCAAGCCGAGCTGTGTGCGCGGAAAATCCCCAAAATTGAAATTGGCGCGCAAAGTCGGGCGAAGCGTGTTGTTCAATAGCCAATATCCGACAGAGACATCAATCGCCGTAAAAGTCTGCGAGCGCAATTGCGAGCCAAGTTGTCGGCGCGTGCCAACCTGCACACTATCCAGCACGAAGAATTCACTTTGCTGATTGGTAAGATTGGCAGTTAAACGAAGTGGGGTTCCGAAGTCAAATGTGCCAGAGAGCGTAATAGCGCGGCTGGAAAAATTCTGTGACACCTGCTGGCTATCGAGAGGCGAATAGATGACACCCGTTTGTCGCAGGCTCAAGTCACGATTATCGTTACGGTTTGTGAAAATGCCCGTCAAATCAAGTGTCATAACGATGTTGTTGGGAAGCACAAAGGTTCTTTGAATGTTACCTGTAAAGGAAAAAGTCGAGTTGTCGTTTTGCAGAGCTAACCCGCTGAAGGTCTCAAGACGTGCACTAGGACCTACACCAACGCTATCGCGGAAAGTGGGACCGATATTGTTTTTATTGTTTTGAAATTGAAAATCTACACGGACGTTCGGTAGCTCGTTACCTGGAAATACAGATGCTCCGAATCGAAAGAGAGAGCGTGTGGTAGTGGCATCAAGTGTACCGCCAGTGCGCAAAACACGGTTGCGCTGACGCAAGAGATTATCGCTCAAGGATTCGAAGGCGGCAGAGAGAATAAGGCGATTGTCGAGCACGCGCAATCGGTCGCTGATGCGGAAACCTTGCACATCAGGCAAGTAGAACGCCAGTCCAAATGAATTGAACTGGGGACCCTGACGCAGATACTCTAAACGCAGGTTGTTGTTGAAGGCATTGATTTGTGTGCCAGCACGAAATGCCAGCGATGAAAGGTCAAGAAACAAAATTGGTGAAAGGTTTTGGTTGATGGTGATGATACTGGTAAGAGTGTTGTAGCTACCAATAATCGGGATGTTCTGTAACCGGTCAGCAATACCAGAGTTGCCAGTAAGTTCATCGAGCTGGCGCGGTGTCAGGCTTCCGCCTGAAATGTCGCGATTGGTTAGTGAAAAGCCAACGTCGGCAAAGAGTTCGGCGACGCCAGCGACAGGAATGATTCTCAAGCTGGAGCCAATGGCAACATTCTGCTGTGGCGCTATGCCACGCTGCTGAATTTGAAAACGATTCAATCCCGTGATGTCATCACTGCCACGCAGCACTTGTAGGTTAAAATTGATAAAGTCGGAACTTACGCCAGCTACGGCTGCAAAAATGTTACGCGTAAAGGCGCCCAGCGTCGTGCGTCGCTGGAAGGTTTCGCCAGCGGCACTGGAGTCGATGCGCACAAAACCGCGCTGCAACAGTGCATTGATGGAATCCGAACGACTCGGAGATGGTGTAACGGGAATAGTGATGCGGTTCCCTACAAACTGTGCATCGTATCCATCAGCGGCATTGCCTACTAGAACTGTAGTACGCACTGGACCGGGTGAGGCTGTAACTTCTACGCCGCGCACGCGCACCCCATTGCTGAGGTAGTAGGTGTATTCAGGAAAAATATCGCCAGCCGCAACCTGTGCATATGGAATACTGATATACCCAAAAAAACGATTGGCAGGCTGACGGAAGGCTTGGTTTTCGTTTGTCACATATAGGCGTGCGCCAAACTTGAGAAAATTGATGGTAGCATCAAGGTTAAGATTCACCCGTGCGTAATTGATGGTCGAATCGTTGATACGCTCGCTACGGAGCTCGGCGGCATTCTGTGATGTAAATAGCACACTTCTCTGCTGCGATTCTGTAAGCACGCGCTGACCAACATCAAGGCGACTGATGACCGTAAATACCACACTGTTGGTCGAGAGAACATTTCCAGCGCTGTCGCGCACAGCAATCACAACTTTACTTCTGCCGAGGCGCGGACGGTCTGGAACATATGTAATCATGTTCTCAGAAATGATGGCACGCGAGGCAACATCTACGCCATCATAGAAAAGCTGAATTTTACTGCGGTCTACAGCATCACTAATGCGATAAAAAGAAAACGAAATCACTAAATCATCTTCAGAAACGGTCGCATTTCGCTCGGGCGAAATTAGTATCAAGTCTTGATTTTCTGGCTTCGGCGTTACGGTAACGCTGGCAGGTGTGCTTTCAGGCGACACAACAGGGTAGGTCAGACGCGTGCCGTCGGAAAGTTGAACAACGACATAAAACTCAATCGAGGGTGGAAGGACATCCTCGCCAGAAATTTTGGCAACAAAGAGATTGCCTTCTGGCTGTGCTTCCACGATACGATAGTCAGAAGTCCCATAGATGCGAAAGCGTACCACAGCGCGGTTGATTGAGACATTCTGTGGTGACTCAATGCGTACCTCAAAGGGCTCACCTTCTTTGGCAGGCGAGGTAGTCACATTGATGACACGCTCCTGTGCAAAAGCACTGGCAAATGAAAACAGTAGGGTGATGAAGGAGACAGAAAGGGGTAGAATAAGTTTCATGGTAGTCTCCTTGTTTTTAGGTTAGTTCTCGTCACTTTCTGTTAGCATGAAGAGGGCTTCACGCAGCTCTTTATTTGCGTGAGTTTGGCCGAGCTGGGCGGTAAGCTCAATACCTCGCTCGTAGATGGCTTTGGCTTTGGCGCTTTGACCTTGTCTTTCATATAGCTTCCCCAAGTGATAATAGGTTGCTGTATAAGTTGGATGAATTTGCAAAAGGGTCTCAAATTCATCCTGCGCCTCTTTAAGTAAGCCAGCGTTGGCATATTCTAATGCCAGCGCATATCGGGAAAAAGCATCGTGAGGATCTTTTTCCAAAAACTGCTTCAGCTGCACGATGCGAGGATTTTCCATAATGTGCCACCAAGTTTATACAAAAAATAATAATTCCCAATCATTTACAAGAAAAATCATCTGGGCGGAAAAGGTGGCCAGCCCATCGGCGTGCCCGCAATAAAATGCACGTGCAAATGAAAGACCGTCTGTCCGCCATCGCGGTTGCAATTTATCACGGTGCGATACCCAGAGTCAGCAAGCCCGAGCGAGCGAGCAATATCTTTTGCGGCAAGAAACAAACTGCCGACCAGTTCGGCATCATCGGCGGTCAAATCATTGAGCGTCTCAATATGGATTTTGGGGACGATGAGAATATGCACCGGTGCAACGGGGTTAATGTCATGGAAGGCAAAAATTTTGTCGGTGCTCAAGACCTTTTTCGATGGGATGCGTTCTGCGGCAATTTTGCAAAAGATGCAATTTTCGTCGTAGAGTGAGCGAGCCATACAGATTGTAAGTTTTGGTTATTCTTCAAGAGCCTGTTGTGCAGCAGATTTGAGACTGTCGCGCACCTGTTGCCGACGGGCATAGTAGAGCGCAACATTGGCAGCATGCTGCTCTGCCGTTTCAGCAAAACGGTGACCGCCGTAGCCTGTAGCCACAAAAAAAAGATACTTCGTTTTGGCAGGGTAGAGCACAGCTAAAATGGATTCTTTAGTAGGATTACCAATAGGTCCGGGTGGCAGACCGCGATAAAGATAAGTGTTGTAAGGTGAATCTCGCTTGCGATGCTTAGGATTATTGGGATTGCCATCGTAATCATTCTCAAGAATGGCGGCGTAGATAAATGTCGGGTCAGCTTGTAGTAGCATACCGCGCTCCAAGCGGTTAAGATAAACCCCAGCAATAAGTGGGCGCTCTGAAGCTAGGCTCGTTTCAGCCTCCACAATAGAAGCCAGCGTAATGACCTCCACTTCAGTAAGTCCCCTTTTGCGAGCAAGTTCACGCAAGGTGTCGTTGAAAACCTTACGAAATTCTTTGACAAAAAATCGAATTACATCTTCGGCAGTCCATGACCAAGGCAAAGAGTAAGTATTAGCCAAAAAGTAGCCTTCAAAGCTTGGAGCATCTACATCAAGTTCTCTGAGCAACTCCTTATCTGTAAAAGCTTTCATGAATGAAGCCGAATCAACATCAAGATTTTGTGCAATGATTTGGGCGACTTGTGGTCCGCGCGACGCTTCAGGAATGCGCACTTTTGCCTCATCTTGTTTGCGTGTATGCATAAAGCGAAGAAGCTCAACACTGGTCATTCCACTGGGAATGTAGTAGCGCCCTGGCTTGATGATAGTAAGCTCTGGCATAAAGCGTGCCACAATCAGCAGCGGCCAAGTCTGCTTAATAACCCCTTCTTTTTGCAACTCATTGACAATTTGTGTAAAGGTCATGTTACGATGAATCTTGACCAGCTTTGGTTGCTCATAACGCACAGAGTTAAGAGAGGACTTAAAGAGGTACATGTAAGCAAAACCAAGAGCAACTGTACCAAGCATAAAAAGAAGAAAGAGCAACTTTGAAGCGACTCGCCAGAAGATGCGCATAGCGTAGTCGGTAGAAGTGTTTCAGAGCTTAGTCCCCACGCAAGATTTTCTTGAGGTCAAGTGCAGGAAGTTCCTCCAGAGACGAGACACGGTAGAACCCTTTTGGCAATTTCTGCCGCTTGCGGTGGTTGTTGATGTACACTTTTTTGCATGCTGTTTCAGATATAGGCAAGAGGTCGCGTTCTAAGTTTGAGCCCACAACGATAACATTCGATGGCTCGCATTGCATGGATTCAATTGCCAGCTCAAAAATCTTGGGATGAGGTTTGAAGTATCCAGCATCACTGGAGGTGACAATTGTCTCGAAGCGGCGCACAAGACCAATGTCTTCAAGCATATCACTCAAAATGAATGCGGAAAGTGGGGTGTTGGCAATAATCCCCAGCATATATCCACTTTGCTGCAACGCAATCAGGCAAGCAGAAAATCGGCGAGAAATCGAGGGATTAATCATGCGGCTGGCTACCATCATGATTTCCGAAATTTCGTCTATGGTTGCATCACGATTGAGCACTTGTGAAATTGCACGCGAAGCAATCATGGATAAGCTGGGGGCTTGAAGACCGCGCATCAGTGTTTGCTCGACGCAGGCGTTAAAAACAATCAGTGTCGACTCGGCAATCTTCTGAATCTCATGTAGCGCAAGATGTTGATGGAGATGCGGAAACTGTAAAGCAGAAATATCCATGTAGAGCTTGCGAGTTTCTTCGCATTCGGTTTTTTGCCTTGTCAGCACATCAAGGCTAAACAAGATGGCTTGTGAATTTTTCATACCTTACAACCTTTTGCTTCTTGGAACTTGGCGCGATAGCAGTCGAGGCTTATGAATCCATACCAAACAAATTTTTCCACTCTTGTAGCTCTTGCTCAGAAAGCGGTGCTGACTTCTTGTGCACATCATGACGAGTCGGTTGAGCACTTGTTGAGGATGACTTGCCTGCATCCCTCAAAAACGAGGATAAAAAGTCTTGACACGACAGACTTGCTACACCAGAGACACGCGCATAATTGCGAATGCTGCGGTCGGAACTGACAACCGTAAGATTTCTGGAACGTGAAGCGTCGATGAGCAATTTGATGCGCTCATCAGCACTTTCCCCCTCAGGGGTGAAAATAATATGCAATGGTCCATGTTTCTCGCAGTTGCCAATCACCCCGCGTCCATCGTAGACAACTGTAATCTCAACTTTTTTCGCCGAGGCATAAGCACAGAGCTGCTGCTCAAGACTTTTTCTGGTTCGTTCTAATGTCTGCATGGAAAGAGGGTGACCTAAGCAATGCGCCAAGTTGTAGCCATCAATAATCAAGCGCTTCATCAGTAAAACACTGTTTCACTCCAGCCGTGTAAAGCCTACCACAGTGGCAATATACGAAAGTGGAAAGTAAAAGGAATGTGCTCAAAGTGCGAAAAATTAAAGCTCATAAAAACGCTCATTTCGCAAAAGAAGCGCGCAGAAGGTAAGCAAGACCGAGATACATCCACGAACTTGACCAACGCATGTATGGAATGGAATTGAGGTAATAGCGATGCTTCTGGTATGCAAAATGTCCATCAGAACGCTGCATGTGCTTGCACATCCAATGTGCAACTTTAAGTGCTTCGTCGAGTCTGCCAAAGCGCAGTAAGGTCAGAATAGACTGAGCGCCTGCAGTGGAGTCTATCGGATAAAGCGCATGGTCGTAGTACTTCGGTATAAGTCCGTCGGAATCTTCAACGAAAAAATGAGTGTAGTAGTAAGCAAAGCCTTTCTGAAGCGAGTCTGAAAAAGCCTGTTCGCCTGAGCACTTAATGAATTCATCGAGGCAATCTAAAACATAGCCCGTGTGAAAATTATCTGCCCATGTGCGTGTGTCGCCCCAAGAGTAAGACCAAGCGCCAGTAGGCTGCTGTTGACTGACAACAAAAGCAACAGTCTTTTTGGCTTCTTCAAGCAAATGCGGCACTTTCGTAACAGAATAGACCTGTGCCAGCAGTCGTGCCCCTTTCAGAGTAGCGTTGAGCACCACTTGCTTATCGAGCGGTGAATATGAAAAGCAAAAGGTGCCGTCGAACCATGTTCGCGGCAAATCGCGCAGCACAAACTCAGTAGCACTTTGGCAGAGTGCCAGCGCTTGAGGATGTTGGGTAGCACGGTAGTACTCAAACAATGCATGCGTGATAAAGCCAGTGGCAACAACCGTTGGAGTATAAGCTGGTATGCGCGCATAACGTGCTTCCCAATCAAAATCGTAGCCCCAGCAAGCACCGCTGTATCCTTTGGATTGCAAGCGGTTTAGCTCTGAGAGACAAAAAGCGCTCTGTGCATCGTAAAATGCCGCTCTATCTGGGAAGACGCATCTGAGTGCCGTATAAGCTTGCAAACATAGCCCCAGCGTAACCGGATTGTACCCTTTCGGAATGAAAAGAAGAGGACGCACATTAAGCGGGAGCCGCTTGAGAACTTGCTGTGCTCCCCAACGCAAGATTTTTTGCTGGTTGAGAATAGGGAGTCTAAAGAGAGGGGAAGTAAGAGCATCGTATGGGTCGTATCCGCGATAGGCATCTGCATGTATGCGCGCTTCAAGGCGTAAGAGTGATTGAATAAGAAAATCAAGGGTCTGCATGTCTGCAGCAACACTTTGAATAAGCAGGCTCACACTTGGCGCGGTCTTCTGCAGTGCATGTTTGCCGTGTTAGTGGCGAAAAGTCAATGCTGACAGTCGACCTGCGCATTGGTGCAGGCAAAACCCAGATGGAATCACATCATTTGAATACAGGCTCGGCAAGTGTTTCAAGACGAGCAAGTGAGTGTGCCTCAATTTCCTTGTGCAAAGAATTACCATGTGAATCCATGGTGCAGATTGCCGCAAAGCCCTCAACCTCTAAGTGCCACATGGCTTCGGGGATGCCCATTTCTTCCAAGAAATCGACGCCTGTTACTTCCTTGATGCACTTGGCATAATACTGTGCCGCACCGCCAATCGCATTGAGATAGATGGCACCATACTCTTGCAAGCCTTTTAGTGTCTTTTCGCCCATACCTCCTTTGCCAATGATAACGCGAAATCCGAGCCGCTTGATGACCTCTGCCTGATAAGGCTCTTCGCGAATTGAAGTCGTTGGTCCAGCCGCTGTGATGCGATACTTGCCATTTTCTTTCAGCACCACCGGTCCGCAGTGATAGAGCACCCCGCCGCGTGTATCAACGGGCATATCTTTGGCCTCAAGGCGATGATGAACAACATAGTGATGAAAAGCATCTCTGCCAGTATGCATCGCCCCATTGATGATGACAATATCGCCAACTTTAATTTTGCGAATCTCTTCTTCACGAATCGGAGCTTGCAAGACAATCTCTCTGCCTGTCAATGGAATACCATCGCCTTTTGCCAATCGCTTGATTTCGTCGGCTTCACGGTAAAGCCACTTGGTGATGCGACCTTGACTATCGAGACAGATGCCCAAGCGTCGATATGCCCAGCAGTTATAAGCCACGCTGACAAAAAAACTTGCTGGCAAGCGCTCGGCAACCCCGATTTTGCAACCCAATAGCGTAACCTTGCCCCCAAAGCCCATAGTGCCAATCTCAAGCGAATTAGCATGTGCCATGATGTATTCTTCAAGCTCGCGTAAGACAGGGTCAGGATTAATATCATCAAGTGAGCGCAACAGTTGCTCTTTGGCAAGTTCATAGCCTGAAGTTCTATCGCCGCCAATGCCGACCCCAATAAAGCCTGCTGAGCAACCTTGTCCTTGTGCCTGCCAAACAGCGTGCAAAATGCACTTGCGTATTCCATCCAAATCGCGATCAGCTTTACCCAGGCCTTCAAGTTCTGTGGGGAGCGAGTATTGAATGTTTTTGTTTTCGCATCCGCCGCCTTTCAGGATAAGCCTAATCTCGGTGTAATCTTTTTCCCACTGTTCAAAGTGCATGATAGGCACGCCTGCACCAACGTTGGTGCCACTGTTTTTTCCCGTAATCGGATGCACAGAATTGGGGCGCAATTTACCTGCTTTGGTAGCCTCAGCCACAGCTTCTCGAATAGCCGCTTTGATTTCCAGCTGATTGACGCCAACAGGCGTGCGGACGAAAAAAGTCGGCATGCCCGTATCTTGACAAATAGGTGAGACATTATCACATGCCATATCTACATTGAGCAGAATGGTCGACATAGCAAGACCAGACCGTGAATCAGTAGCTTCTTGCTCGGCGGCACGGGCGATGGCACGACGCACATCACTTGGCAAATTGGTCGAAGTCTCGGTGATAAGCTGGAGAATGGACTCTTTGAGAGTTGACATCGTACTACGCTCCTTTGAGGATGATTAAAAACAACGCCTAACGTTACGCACAAGAAAAATTGCAAACAAACGGCGCGCCAATAACTTAATTGGCTTATGAGTGCACAGCAGTTTCTGCGTAAGAGGCCACAGGTTCGCATGTGCAAACGAGATGACGGTCGCCATAGGCACCATCTACGCGACGCACACTGGGCCATATTTTATTTTCGCGCACAAATGGTAAAGGATAGGCGGCCTTTTCACGAGAATACGGCTTATCCCAGTGGTCTGACATGACCATCTCGGCAGTGTGGGGTGCATTCTTCAAGACGTTGTTGACTGGGTCGGCACGTCCGTCTTGAATTTCACGAATTTCTTCACGAATGCTAAGCATCGCATCGCAGAAGCGGTCAAGCTCTGCCTTAGACTCGGATTCGGTCGGTTCAATCATAATGGTGCCCGCAACAGGGAAAGATAAAGTCGGCGCATGGAAGCCGTAGTCTATCAAACGCTTGGCAATATCTTCTGCTTCAATTCCTACGGCTTTGAACGGTCTCAAATCCACAATCATTTCATGGGCGCAGCGTCCATTCTTATTGGTGTAGAGAATATTGTACTCGCCTTGCAGACGAGCTTTGATGTAATTGGCGTTTAGGATAGCAAACTTGGTGGCATTAGTTAAGCCCTCGGCGCCCATCATCGCAATATAAGCGTACGAAATAGGCAAAATCGATGCGCTGCCATATGGTGCAGCTGACACAGCAGTGATGCCTTTTTTGCCGCCAGTCTTCGCAAAGCGGTGTTTTGGTAGAAACGGTTCAAGATGCTTTGCTACACAAATCGGTCCCATGCCCGGTCCGCCACCGCCATGTGGAATGCAGAAGGTTTTGTGCAGATTAAGATGACAGACATCAGCGCCGATAGCGGCAGGACTGGTCAAGCCAACTTGTGCATTCATGTTGGCGCCGTCCATGTAGACCTGACCGCCAAAGCGATGCACAATCTCACAAATTTCCTTGATGTGCTCTTCAAACACACCGTGTGTGGAAGGATAAGTGACCATCAGGCAGGCTAAAGATGACGCATAGCGTTCGGCTTTTGCCACCAAGTCGTTGATGTCGATGTTGCCATGCTCATCGCATTGCACTACAACAACTTGCATCCCTGCCATTGCCGCACTGGCTGGATTTGTGCCATGTGCAGATTGCGGAATCAGAGCAACATTGCGAGCAGCCTGACCGCAAGAGCGATGATAAGCACGAATCACCATCAGACCAGTGTATTCACCCTGTGCACCAGAATTGGGCTGAAACGATACGGCAGAAAAACCAGTAATTTCGCAAAGCCACTCTTGCAAACGCTTGAGGAGCAACTCATAGCCTTTTGCTTGCTGAGCAGGTGCAAACGGATGCAGTGCATTGAATTCTGGCCATGTAATCGGAATCATCTCGGCAGCAGCATTGAGCTTCATAGTGCAACTGCCTAGGGGAATCATGGAGTGGACAAGCGAGACATCTTTATTTTCAAGCTTTTTCAGATAGCGGAGCATCTCATGCTCGCTGTGGTAAGAGTTAAAGACAGGATGCGTAAGAAAAGGCGAAGTGCGAAGAAGTGATGCAGGCAAATTCAACTCAAGAGACTCTGCCATCGCTTTCAAATCGGCACGAAACTCTTTGCCGACGGCAGTACTGATGACTTGCAGAATTTTTTCTACATCGGCAAGTGTCGTGGTCTCATCAAGAGAGATGCCAATGCGCTGGTTATCGTAGCGAAAGTTCATTTTGGCTCTCTCCGCTGCTTTTCGCACAGCTGAAGGATTCGGCACATCAAAAGTTAGTGTATCAAAGAAGTGTTCATGGTGCACATGAAGACCAAGTGTGTTCAAGCCTTCTGCAAGCAAGCGAGCCAAACCATGTGTGCGTTCAGCAATAGCCTTTAAGCCCTTCGGACCGTGATAGATGGCATAAGCAGCGGCAACTACGGCAAGCAGAACTTGTGCAGTGCAGATATTTGATGTGGCTTTTTCGCGGCGAATGTGTTGCTCTCGGGTCTGAAGTGCCATGCGAAGAGCACGCTTGCCATTAGCATCAATTGAGACGCCAATGAGCCGTCCGGGCAAATGGCGCTTGAAACTTTCGCGTGTAGCAAAAAATGCCGCATGCGGTCCGCCGTAGCCCATAGGGGTGCCAAAGCGTTGTGCTGAGCCGAAGACCACATCGGCGCCCATTTCGCCAGGTGGCTTAAGCAGAGTCAGAGCAAGCAAATCTGAACCAACCGCAACGCTGACACCTTGAGCATGCGCCGCAGCAATAAAATCCGTGTAATCTTCAAGACGACCATCTGTGGCAGGGTATTGTAGAACAGCAGCAAAAAGCTGAGGCTGATGAAGCTCAAGTGTGCGATGATTGCCAACAATAAGTTCAAGTCCAAGCGATTCAGTGCGGGTGCGTAAAACATCGAGTGTTTGCGGATGCAGCAGTTCCGATGCAAAGCACAGGCGACTGTTTTGCTTGGTTGCGGGGCGTACGGCATAGAGCAGATGCACAGCTTCGGCGGCTGCTGTAGCTTCATCCAAAAGCGAGGCATTAGCAATTTCCATCCCAGTCAGGTCTGCCACCATGGTCTGAAAGTTGAGTAACATTTCCAGTCGCCCTTGTGCAATCTCGGCTTGATAGGGTGTGTAGGCAGTGTACCAGCCCGGATTCTCCAGAATGTTGCGCAAAATCACCGGCGGCGTGAAAGTATTGTAATAGCCCATGCCGATGTAGGACTTGAAGATTCTATTTTTCTGCGCAATCGCTCTAAGTGATTCAAGTAACTCCTGCTCAGATTGTGCCGCAGGCAGGGTAAGTGGCTTGGGCAAACGAATGGCTTCGGGAAGAGCTTGGGCAATCAGGTCATCAAGGCTGCTGACACCAATAGTCTTGAGCATCTCATGAACATCTGGGGCGGAGGCATTGTGGCGAGATTCGAACTTCTCTTGGTATTGAACATTGAGTTTCATACTGACTTAAAATCTGGAGTTGTCTGACGATTAGAACAAAAGAAAAGAAGTGCAAGTTCAAAACTTCACTTGCCAATATGAGCTCGGTATTCTGAGGCAGTCATGAGTTTTTCAATATCTGCAGGGTTTGCCACTTTGAGTTTAATCATCCAACCATCGCCGTAAGGGCTTTTGTTGACAAGCGAAGCATCTTTTAGAGCGGGATTGTGTGCTACAATCTCGCCATCGACAGGCAGGAATAAATCGGAGACAGTCTTAACAGCTTCAACCGTGCCAAAAATATCGTTAGCTTTGAGCACGGTTCCTACCTCTTTAAGGTCGACAAAGACAATATCGCCCAGCTCAGATTGAGCAAAGTCGGTGATACCAACAACGGCAATATCGTCTTTTTCAAGATAGATCCATTCGTGTTCTTTGGTGTAGCGTAGTGTTTCAGGGAAGTCCATTTTTTGCACGAATTTGAAAGTTGTGCAAAGTTAACATATTTCCCTGACTTGAACGAAGACGCAATGAACTCAGTGCAGGTGAGAAAAGTTACAGAAAAAAAAAGTCCCGACACAGTGGCCGGGACCCTCTATCAACAAAACAACAAAACAACAAAGGAGGCTCTGCTACAAGCTTAGGAAGGCTTGACGGTAGGAAGCAGAGTCTTTGATGTGGAAAGAACAAGTTGTACCTGAACTGGTGCAGTTATACGCTATCGTTTGCAGTGTTGTTACATGAGAGAGGCTTAAATTTATTGTTAATCATCATAAGCTGTGCGCTCTATCACGAGCACTAGAAAAGCAGATGGGAAAAGTCGCAACATGTTAAGATGGGACTCTTAGGCTACCTACATATTCAGCGAAAGTGTATTCAGCGTTGGCAAAATGCGTCTCAATTTGGTGAGCCAGGATTTCACCGATACGGGGTTGGACGAAATTCATCGTGCCCACCTGCACAGCGCGAGCGCCAACGAGGAAAAACTCCATAGCGTCCTCAAAACAGGTAATGCCGCCCATGCCAACAATCGGGATATGCACAGCCTGATAGACTTCCCATACTTTTGCTAGCGCAATTGGCTTAATTGCTGGTCCAGAAAGTCCGCCCGTAATGTTTTTGAGCTTTGGGGTGCGGGTGCGGTAATCGACAGCCATGCCCACAACGGTATTGATGAGCGAAAGAGAGTCAGCGCCGCCACGCTCGGCAGCAAGAGCAATTTGCGCAATAGAGGTAACATTCGGAGTCAGCTTAATCATCAAATGTCGATGAGTAATCTGGCGCAGGGCTTGCGTGATTTCAAACGTGGCGCCAGCATCGACACCGAAAATGATACACTCGCCTTTTACATTTGGGCATGAGAGATTGATTTCATAGCCACTGATGCCGGGCTCGGCATCGAGGCGGCGTACCACTTCGCAGTAATCATCAATTGATTTGCCCACGATATTGACGATAACGGCAAGATTGAGCGAGCGCAAAAACGGTAGTTTTTCTGCAATAAAAGCATCCACGCCAACATTTGCCAGCCCAATCGCATTGAGCATGCCAGCTGGAGTTTCAACAATGCGCTGTGGCGGATTACCTTCACGAACCTCAAGCGAAATGGCTTTTGTGACCAAGCCACCAAGGGCATTCAAATTGGTGAGAGCAGAAAGTTCCTCGCCAAACGAAGCCGTGCCAGAAGCCAGTAGCACAGGATTTTTCAGGTTCAAACCCCGCCCGAGCGACACTGCACAAGGACGTGTAGCGTCATGCGAAATATCAGCATGAGCCGCTTGAGCAAAGGTTCTCTCTGTCGGTAAGTTAGTCATAGATGCGAGTCAAAATAGATTCCAATCGTCGATGGTCATCAGCTAAAAGATACGAGAGTTCTTTACCGAGTGCAATTAAATCTTGGCGAGAAAGTTGTGCTTGGTAGTTACGGAAAAAGGCAACAATCACTTCGTCGGGCGAGGTATCTTTGCTTTGCAAAATAAGGCGTAAGAAGGTCAGAGGATGTTTGAGAAACGCCGCCACATCGTCGTGAGAAGCGTGATAGACGAAGTCATGTAAGTCAGGCGGAGTTGGCGGCATAGCTTGCAAGATTTTGCTGCCGAGATAAAACCCAACAGTCAGGGCCGTAAATTCAGTGTGGACAAGTTCCAAGACTTGTGGCATTTCACGGCGAAGCTCTTCCTTCGTTTTGCCGTGCGGAACAATCTGGCGATGTGCAGCAATAGGGGATTGCTCAATGAACGAGACAATGCCAAACACGGCCGCATGTGCCGTAGCCACTTTCACCAATTGACCAAGTTTGACAGGCGATAAAGTCTCTTGCAACAACGCTTGCGGCACAACGGCCGAAAACTGCACGGTGTTCGAACGAACAACTTCTCCAATGTGTGTGCTCTTCATCGCTTTCTTTTCTTTTCGTTAGGTAGAGCAGTGGAAGCGTCGCTTGTCAGAAGTGCATCTTGCAAAGCGACTTCAACCTGACTGACAAAATCCTTGCAGTATCCAAGTTGGCGATAGATAATTTTGCCTGACTTGATAATCACAACGCTGGGCAAAAGCGAGACCTGATAATCTACAATCATCTCTGGCGTGGCAGTTGCAAAAGGAATACTAAAAGCAAATTCTTCTGGTGAGGATTTTACCGTCCGCAAATCGTCTTCAGTATCAATGGCAAAGAATCCTACGCCACGAGCGCGATACTTTGCACTAAGAAGTTGCAATTCAGAAAGTAGCAGTTTGGACATTGTAGAGTTAGGAGACCAAAAGTAAAGCAGAGTAAGTGGGTTTGCCAAACTTTCAGATGAGACGGTTTTGCCATTGAGCAGCGTAAGCGAGAAAGGTGGAGCGGAACGCAGGGCGGTGCTCAGCAGGCTACTTACAGATTCGCCCTTCTTGAATTTGGGTTTCAAGCTCGTGTTGAGCCATGCCTGCACTGCATCTGAGTTTTTGACTGCCAGTGATTTGATGGCATAATCCAACGCAGCACCATCTTTAAGTTTGTGTAGCAATTTTGCCATCTCAAAGTAGAGCTCAGCTTGTTGGGAAAGGCAAGTTTTTTCTGCTTCACGAAAGTTGGCTAAGGCGCTTTTGTCATCACCGATGCTCAAATATGCTTTTCCGATGTAGTAGTAAGCACAGCCAATAACATCTTGGTGAAATAAACGGCGAGCGGCTTCCGTTTGCACGAATTCAGGTTCTGGGCGGAAAACAAGTGGTTTTTGCTTATCCGCTTCAATAGCTTCAATGGCTTTGCTGGCAAGGTCGATAGCAAGACCAGCATAATCTTTTGTATCGGCATAGCGAGCGGCAAAACCAAGCAGTGTGAGAGGGTCATAAACCTCGCGGTCATAATCCATGCGCAGAACATCTCTCACATATGGCAAGGCTTTGGAAGGGTTAAGACTGGCATAGTAGTCAAAAAGATAGCGAATGGCGTAGGTATTGACCCGAGCATTGCGTAAGGCAGTCAAGCGACGATTCAAGATGCTTTCAGCAAAAATGGCGCCGCGGTCTCGGTAACTAGAAAAGGTCTGGTTGCTGAGGTAAAAGAGCAGGTGTGTAAGGTTCATCTTAGGCGTAAGTGGGTGTGTAGGATATTTTTCAGTCATGGCGGCAAGAGCAAGTTCGCGCTTGTCGTTGTCAGGCTCTATCAGGAAGCGGTTGTAGAGATTAAGCGGATGCAGGTAAGTATCAGGAATATCGCGTGTAATTTCATAGGCGCGGCGGCGGTTGTTCATGCCGTAGATATACATGAGCGAGATGGCTTCAAGCAAGCGTGGGTCATCGCGGCGTTGGCGGCGAACCTCGGCAATTTCGCGCTCAATTGTGGCTAAAGCCTCATCGGTGCGTCCCGCATGCTGAAAGTATAACGACCAATAAGAAATATAGGCATCATCACTATTGGGATAGAGTGAAAGTTCCGTTTTCAGAAGCGATAGCACGGTATCGATATTGGCTTTGCGGCGCAAAAGGGCATGCGCCAGCCGATAGTGCGACCACTGCACAGGTTTCCCCGCACGATTGTAGATGAGATAGTCCTCTGTGGCAAGTGAATCTTGGTTGGGAATGTCGGCAATGTAGTAAGAAAGTATCTGTGCCGATGAAGGTATGGCAATAGGCAAATACCAGTAAAGGTTTCGATAGTTTTCCATTTTGGCGCGCCGAATTTGCGGCGACTCGCTCTCAAAAAATTCAGGCTGCCAGAACTTGAAGGTATAGACTACCGTGGGCGGAGACTGATTGGAATCAATCGGCTCAGGCGGAAGATAGACCACGTTGAAGGTGTCGCCAATGACCGTAGAACTGCGCTTGATGCGGGTTTCCGCATCAATGATAGGTGTGTCATCTGGGTCTAAGGTAAGGCATGCAGAAAAAAGCATTGCACACACTGTGCTAAAAAGAAAAGGTAAAAGAACGAATAGAGTGGATTTTGGATACAGCGTCATGGTCAGTGTTTAGAGTTTTGAGATTCTCTTCGAGAGGCTTTTTGCAGAATAGTTGAGCGCATAGCCTTTTGCCGAGCAGATTTGCTGCAAAAGTCGATAGAATTCTTCTTGGTCCGATGGCTTGATGGTGGCTTGTTCATGAGCTTCTACGAGTGTCATAGGGTAACCGCCGCCCTTTTTTAGGTCGTCAAAGATAGCGGCATGAATAAAATCTACTTTGCCTTGCTCATAGCACCAACTCGGAAATTCAATGCGTGCAATTTCTTGACCGGTATGAAGATAGAAAAAATAAATCCTATCCGCAGGGTTATAATGCGCAAGCACTTCGGAGCGGCTGGCAAAAATTGCAGAGCGCTCACCTACGGAGAGAAAAGTGGCAAAGAAGGCAGCATCGTTGAGCGTGTTTGGCAAATGGATTTGCGCCGCATCCAGTTCTGGGCGAAGTAAAATTTGAAAGCAAATTGACCACTTCTTTGCTACTTGGGCGACTGATGTAGCTTGCCAGCGTAAAGTGATGTTCACGAAACTGTGTAAGAAATCCGCCATAACGCACAACAAACGAGCGCTGCAAAGAAAGATTTTTGATGCGCTTGAGATGCCAGCAAAATCAATGTCCCATCAGCTAAGGCGAAGGAGCGGTCGGCGAGCACAGTGGGCATGATGAGCAGCATGTAGCAAGGTGCGCGAATTCCTCTTCTTGGCGTAGCGCCGTAATGACTTCGGAAGATACAGGCGGCTCTTCATCCTCCTCGAGTTGAAGCTCTTGTGCAAGTTGGGCGAATGTCGTAGAGTTGAGCCTGACTGCATAGAGTGGGTTTTTCCGTCGTGCCGATGTGAAAGATGATTTGGCTAATGTTGAGCAAGAAAAAATCGGCGTTGAGATGTCGGTCAGGGAGGATTTGCGAGCCGTCGGTGGCGCAGAGAGTAAGCGCAGATGGGCGAGCGGGCACGGATTGCTTGAAGGTGGGTTCTTCTATGGGAACTGCGGCAACGGTATGAGCAATTTGCTGGTCGTCGTAGCGTGAGCGCAAATCAACCTGCGAGCGAAAGGCGTCATAAAACTGCGCCAACGCCTGCTGTTCTTGCTGGGCACGCACCATGAGCCGCTCGGCAAAGGTCGCTAAGTCGTTGTAGATGCTGTGAAATTGAAGCATGTCTCCTGAAGAGCAATTTGGTTCAAAAATAGGGCGCTCATGCCTTTTGACGAAAAAGTGAAAATTTTTTGGTGCAAGTGTTGCAAAAATGTTTCTTCAGTATTAAGTTTGTGTTAACTGCAAATCTTCAAACACCCGACGCCCGTCGGGTGGCTATACGGTGTGGGGGACGTATAGCACGCAAGGCGCCGAGAGGCGCTTTGACGTTTTAAAGCGCCAGCAAAACTTCAAGTGGCGCACCAATAACAACTACGCCAAAGCGTGTCAAATCGGCTAAAACACAGCGCGAACCTCTGCTCGTCCTGTATGAATCACGCGCCCAATAGGTAAGGCGCGACCGTCGTAGCCTATAGAAGCAGTAATGAAGTTGTTGATGCGGTAATCAGCATCGAGACGCCAGATGAGCGTGGTGCCGAAAGGATTGCCGTTAGAAAGCTCAAACACGGCATCAAATGGGCTGACGCCTGATAGAGTGGCTTCGGTGCGCTCGAGTTGAGCATTGAGTCGCCCTTTTCCGCGAAAAGAGTAAATGGCACGCAGTTGCTGAGCGTTAAGTAGAGACTGGGCGGCATTGCCCCCGCGCGAGAGTGGAAAGGTGTCTTCACGCTGCTCAAAAGACAGGCGCACCCGATTTCCAAATCTGAACAGGGCGATAAGAACATCAGCGGCAAAGCCAAGCGAATTGATAAAAAACTGCCGACCTGTAGCACCAAAGTCACGGGCTTGCAATGCGGCAGCTTGTGCCGTGTTAAGACCAGAAAAAAGATTCAGCTCAATGCCAAGGGCGTAACCAAAGCGTGTAACCGCACGCACGCTACGCTCCACAAATAGCCGCCGCTCTACGCCAAGACTAAACTGGTTGATACCAGTGCGCTGCTGGAAGCGAAAACGCAAGTTGGTAAGCTCATTTTCAAAGAGGTAGAGGTCTTGCTGCAGGGTCAAGTTGCCAACAACGGTTGTAGAGTCGTTTTGGAAGGATGAAAAATCCAGAAAGTAGATGCGGCGTAGCTCGCGCTCGAGACTGCGCTCTTCGATGCGAAAGAGCGATTCGGTCGAGAAGGCGGAAAGAATTTTTTCAAGCAAAGTTTCGCGAGAGGCAAAAAATCGTATGGGGCGCAGGCGGAAGCGCAAACTGGTTTTCAGGTCAATGGTGGGGAAGAGTTGGTCGCTGGGAAAGGTGCGCAAGATGTATTGCAGGTTGTCGTCGCCCACTTCACCGATGAAGGTAATTGGCAAGAATTCATCAAACTCGCGTAGCCCATTGCCGTTGCGGTCGCGCCAGATGAAGTTGCCGCGTCCGAGTGGTACGGCAAAAAATTGTCGTTCCAAGCGAGAGGTCTGTTCGGTCGACACATCATAGAGCCATTCTATTTCCAGTGCAGAGCGAAACGGTGTGTAGCGCGTCTGAAAACGCAGAAGAAAGGTTTCAATATCACGCTCGCCACGCTCACGAAAGCGAGAGCTAAACTGCCGTATGCGGTTGGTAAAGTTCAGCCATGCGAGAAATTCGTTGGCGGTAATGAATTGCCACTCTGCTGAAACGGTGCGCGCAATGGAGGCAGGCACAAGCGATGCGCCAAACGGCTGCGGCGAATCAAAAAGCTCATCGGCACGGTATCCGAAGCTGAATGACAAATTTTGTCCGATAAAGTCGGTGAGCCCAAGTCCAGCGGTGGCATCAAGAATGTAGTGGCTATCGGAACGAAGCGTATCGGCAGGCAGCGAGCGTGTGGCTTTCTGACTAAGTTCCAAGTGGAAGAATGGACGAATGCCAAAATTCCAAAAGCCGTTGTTTGCCAAACGAAATTGTGCATGAAACTGACCGATTTGTCGGAGCCAAGTGGCTTGTTCAGCCAAAAGCTCATTGCGGCTCGAGGTGTAGGCGACGCTATAACTTGAGCTCAAAAGTGAATCCACTTGCAAGCGAGCTTCAGCTTCTTGGCGTGTGGAGTTGAAGAGTGTTTCACGGTCAAGTTGACCGATGCGGTAGGAGAGCGAAAAGGGCGTCCAAGGCGTGTAGGTAAAGGCGGCATTGCGAATGCGTTCGGCAGTTTGCGCAGTAAAAAGTGGGCGTCCGTCAAAATCAATCAAGTTAAAGTTGCGGTTGAGGTCAACAGGCAGTGTGCGGTCAATGAAGGCAAAGAATTTCGAGGTTTCGCGCTGTGAAAGTTGCGCTTCGAATTTACCAAGAGAAATGCCGAAGAGTTCGAGTGTCTGCGGCGAAAATTTTGCGCCAAGTGTGTAAGCGCGTCCGGGGCTCAAGGTGTCATCGAGGGTAGAGAATTTGTTGAAATCGTTCTGGGAAAGTGCGCCTTCGAGCGAGAGTGAGAAGCCTTTGAATGGCGAAAGTTGCAGCGAAAGGTCAAACACTTGCTGTGCGGTTGGAATGGGCAAGAGCGCAAAGGGAACATAGTTGCCTTGACCTTCGCCCACATAGTCGTAGATGCCAAAGTTCAGTCGTCGGTATGAGCCTTGTCCGTCGGGCACGGGGCTAAAGGGCGGGTTCCAAAATGCGCCGGGTGCGCCTTCACCAGCGAAGCGGAAAATCTCGATGCGGCGTCCGCCAATCAGCGTATCGAGTTTGATGTAGGCGCCGCGCGGGCGTCCGAGGCTATCAGTGCCCACAAAAGCCGTGGTGTCGGTTGCACGAAAACGGTCTGCTCCAGCATTGCGCAGACTTTCACGACCGCGCTCGGTCAGAAGAAAATCAATCGGAGAATTTTCATCGTCGGATTCAGAGACAAATGAGGCTTGAAACTTGATGCGCTCATCAAACAAGCTGGTTTGAGCTTTTCCAGAAAGGAAGTTGCGTGGATAGAGCCGCTCGGTAAACTGAAAATCAACTGTGATGCGCGACTGCTGCGTAATAAGACGGCGCGGCTGAAAGTAAATTTCACCAGTTGCATATTCAATTACATAGTCATTGTTTTGTCCGCGCACCATCAGTTCGCCATTGACATAGACCCGCTCGGTGCCTGCCAGCACAATGATAAACGGCTCGCCATTTGGTCCAGTGAGTCGGTATGGACCTTGCACGCCATCGCGCCCATTGAATTGATTGACATGGAAGCGCCCGCGTGCATTGGCAAAAGCAAGCAGTGCCGCCGCAGAGCTACTGTTGCCAATTGGCATAGAGCCCTCGACTTTGCCGCCCTGCAATCGGCGCTCGAGATTGGCAAACTCTGTGCCGCCAAGCGAAAGATTAAAATCACCAATGGTGGCTTTGGCTTGTTCTGCACGAATTTCAACAAACACACGGTCAAATTCCTGCAAGGTTTGCGTATTGCCTTCAGGCTGAATTGGAGTGTTTTCGTCGGTAAGTGCGGCGGCAATTTCCACGCCGGGCGCAATGGTGCCTTCAAGCTGCAAGCGTAGCCCAGATGTAATGTTCAAATCTTGATTGGAGCCGATGGTGATGCCGCGCACCAAACTGCCTGAACGGCGCAGCGTGGTGCCAGAGAAAATGTCGTCCAATTGTAGCGATGAGTTTTGAGACATCGGCGCTCTAAGGGTTTGGCTCTGAAGCGTAGAATCCAAGGAAATTGGGAAAAGAATTTCGCGCCGCACATACTCTCGCTTCAGGGCAAATGGCAAGGCTTGATAGCGAACTTCTAAGCGATGCGCGCTGCTGTCACGGAAAAGATAACGCAGATACAAAATGCCGCGTGTGCAATCGAGCCGATAGCGTGTGGAATCGACGGGGAGATTATCGAAGAAGATTTTCTCCGTGCCGCAAAAAATAAATTCATCGGGCAGTTTGAGCGAATCAATGGGCGGCGTGAGCCATATCAAGATTTTTTCGCTGCCGTGCTGTTCGGCGCGCTCAAGGCGAGGCAAATGGTGCAAAAGAGAATCGCTTTGCAAGGCGCATGCACAAAGCTCTGCGCTTGGATGCAGAAAAAACAAGATAAGCCAAGACAATAGCCAAAAGTATGGTGCAGGATAAGACCGTTGAGCAAAATTCAGGTGCAACGCCGTGAATCTGATGCAATCGCTAAGAAGTAGAGCACAAAACCAAGACACCGGGGCGAAGTTAGCATAAGCGCTGAAATAAATTCAAGACCAAAGAAGATGGCATTACTTCATCAAAATCATTTTGCGGGTTTCTGAGCCTGTGTCGGTTCGCAGGCGGTAGAGATAGATGCCACTTGAGAGGTCAAAGTCAGCGGCGTTGAACACATACTTGTAAAGTCCTGCCGGTTGCCAATCGTGGCGGATGCGTGTGATTTCATTGCCAAGCATGTTGTAGATGACAAGCTCGACAGAAGAAGGCGAAAAGAGTTCATACACGATGGTGGTGGTCGGGTTAAAGGGGTTAGGCGTATTTTGGTGCAAGCTAAACTGTTTGGTGGTGCCTAAGCCAACTTTCAGCGTTGATGAAAAGAGCGCAGAACGAGCAGGTAGGTTGGCACGAATGCGGTAGAAGACCACTTTTAGTGCCGCATCACTGGGTTGGTCGGTGAAGCGGTAAAACGATTGGGTGGGCGAAAAAGCAACTGTGCCAATGCTCTGAAACGTGGTGCCGTTGGTGCTGCGCTCAATGGTAAAGCCAGATGTGTTTGGCGGTCCAGTAAATTCCCAACTAAGCTGGATGGTGCCGTTTTGTAACTCGGCGCGCAACTCTCGGATGCGGGTTGCGGCGGCAAGCGAAGTGCGCACAATCTCTGGGCGTTCGCCAACAAGGGCGCTGCGGGCAGAAGGTGAAAAAGATTCCGAGACAAGCAGTGAGGCGTCGGTTTCTCGCTCTAAAATTTCAGGATTGGCTAATTCTTGTGCGGGTTTGGCGCGGCGGTAAATTTTCAGCTCGTCAAGTTCGCCATGAAAGAAGCGTTCGCGACCGGCGCGTGAGCCCAAATAGAGAAGCGTGCGCCGTTCCACGGAAGGCGTAAAGGCAGCGCGGTGAATCTGCGTGCGAGCGCTATCGTGCAGCACGCCATCAATGAAGAGGCGCATGAGCGACTGTGCACTGTCGTGCGTGACGGCGCAGTGATGCCAAGCCCCATCGCCGACAAAAGTCTGACTGACAAGGCGAGAAAAAGAAAACGGTGTGCCAAAAAATGCACCAAGCCGACCATCGGCAAGCAGCTCGACTTCCAGCGCATATGCGTCGGAAGTGGCGCCAGACCATGTCGAGAGCACGGTGCGACCTAATGCCGTAGAGCGTAGCCAAAATTCTGCAGTGAAATTGCGCTGCAAGGAAAGCGCTGCGGCGCGTTGATTAGGCAAAAACACACTGATTTGAGCCAGCGAGTCGAAGCTGGCGGCAGTGTTGTCGTGTCGCCATTTGGGTTGCAGCGTAAGGTTTAGTGTCAGGCGCGCAAGTGCTATGGCATCTAAGGTATCCATCAAGGCAGGGCGCACCTCGCGTGAATGCAAATGAACAAGATGAGCTTGAATGTATTCTCTGCGCTCTGAAAACGATTCACTGGGGCGAAGCGTCAGAACAAGCGACGAAGAAGCCGATAGCGGTTCGGATGAAAAGAAAATGCCGTAAGTGCGATTGCGATACGAGAGTGTTTTAGCGGAAAATTTTACAGGCGAGTCTATGGCATAGAGACGCAAAACCTGAATGCTGCGCGGCAAATCCAATATCAACGCATTTGCGGTATCGTGTGCAGAAGCATTAAGACTGAAAAATACATTGAAATCTTCGCCGTCATGAACCGCGCTGGGCGCATGCAATAAAGAAAAGGAAGTCTGCGCAACAAGAGGCGAGACCAAAGTCAGTTGCGCAAAAAGTAAGGTAGAAAAAAAGTTTTGCAATAGAGAATGTTTCATGCACCATTTGGTTATTTACCCATCAGAATAACCCCTGCGGTAGGTGGAATATACAATTTCCCTGCGGCGATATGAACCTTCTCTAAGGAAATCTCATTGGCGTTGCCAAGCATGACCCAGTTACCACTCGGGAGCACAAACTCGGCTAAACGATGAGGATGGGCATTGCAGATGACAATGAAATCAGCATCTGCTTGTAGACCGTAGGTGCGGTAGGGCTCGGCATTGGCTTGCGACATAGCCTGAGCAAACTGGCGATGATGCAAGCGGAAGGCAAGAACAAGTGAATCTTTGGTGTCAAAGAATTCAACAGCTGATGCTGGCGCGCAGTGAAAAATAGGGTAGCGTTTGCGTAGTGAAATCAAGCTCTTGTAGTAGCGATACAGTTCAGCATTCAGGTCAAGGTGGTTGTAGTTGATGTAATTGGTTTCGTTATCCTTTTCGTAGCTATTGTGGTCAATTTTGCCAACATTTGGGTCTGGTGCGTCAGTGGGGGCTATCACTTTGCTTCGGGCATATTCCTGTCCTTCGTGAATCATCGTGATGCCTTGTGCGGTGAAAAGTAGCAGGGCGGCAAGTTTATTGAGTGCAAGTGCCTTAGGTGAGAGTTTAGCATGCTTATTGACATCAGTGATGCGTGTGTCATGATCGACTTCGCGTATGGCAAGGCGGATGAAATCGCCCAGTGTGTAGTCATCATGTGATTCGAGATAATTGACGCTATGTGCAGCGGTGTGAAACAAGCCGCCAAATTGGCGAAGTGTGCCAACGACATAGTTGCGCAGCGAGTGTGGTGTATTTTGCCCTTGGAATTTGCCGAAAATAAAGCCATGTCCGTTGTCAGGATTTTGACCCTTGAAGCCATTTCGGATTTGGTCGTTCCATGATGCCCAGCCGATATCGCTGAAACGGTGTGGTTCATATCGACCGCCGCCCCAAGGTTCTGCAATCAAAATCACGTTTGGGTTGATTTTGCGGGCTTCAACGGTAATTTGCCGGCGAGTTTCTTCATCAATCATAGCGGCTAAATCAAAGCGAAAGCCATCAATGTGGTATTCAGTCATCCAGTATCGGATGCAGTCCAAAATCATTTTGCGAGCCATGGGACGGTCGGTTCTAAAGTCGTTGCCGCATCCAGAGTTGGAAAGAAAACGCCCTTCCGAATCCAAGTGAAAGTAGTAGAACTTGTCGATGTATTTGAAGGGGTTGTAGTCGTACTGCGAAACGTGATTAAAGACCACATCGAGAATGACAGCGATACCTTCTTTGTGCAGGGCTTTGACCATGTCTTTGAACTCTCGCACAGCATGGGCGTCCATGCCGTTGTAAGCGTCAGCAATCATGGAGGCGCCGCGTGAGTAGTAGGCTTCAGGGGCAAAAAAGTAGCTCGTCATGTAGCCCCAATGGTTGCGCGCATATGGATTCCACGTATTGACAGGATAGCCAAGTTTGACGACACTACTATCTTGGTATGGGATTTCAATTGTGCCAAAGCTTTGAATAGGCAAAAGTTCAATTGCATTGATGCCTAAATCTTTGAGATGACTGAGCCCGCCGCGCTTGCCTTTTTCAACCAAGCCAGCGTAGGTGCCCCGAGCCACCACGCCAGAGGAAGGGTGAGCCGTCAGGTCGCGCACATGAGCTTCGTAAATAATCAGCGAGGTGTGGTCAGGCGAAATGACCCATGTATCACCTTCCCAATCGTATTGCAAATTGGCAATGAGGGTGCGAGCAGGGTAGCGCCGAAAGTTATTGCGCGTGCAGACCGCCTTAGAGTAAGGGTCGGCAATGACAATTTCAGGATTGAACATCTCGCCCGGACCTTCCACACCGAAGACACGATAGCCATAGAACTTGCCGTAGAGCTCGCCTTGTGCCACATATTCCCAGACGCCTTGCTCATCGCACTGCATGGTAAATTCTTCGCCCTTTTGGCTATTGTGGCGCTCATAGATGACCACATTAACCTGCGTGGCACGCGGGGCAAAAATGCGAAAGGTCGTTTTGCCGCCAGAGACCGTGCAGCCCATCTCTTTGTCGGAGTAAAACGAATCCAGCGTTGCTTGATGATTACGAAGACGCTCCAAAGCGGGGTTGCGTTGCGCAACCGCATCATAGAAAGCCGTAAGGATCAGCATAATCCATAGCGCAATAATTGTTGAGAGGCAGACTGCAGAACGAGCAGACTGGTAGTTCGAGTGCAAGAGAACTGGTACAACTGGCAGCAGCATAATGGTTAGTGCGCAAGTCGAGCCGCTTAGGGCAAGTGCAAGTAAGCTGCACAGGTAAGGTAACATAAGCACAACACCCATCTACAGAAATTACACAGGTTTTAGAGAACAACTAGAGAACAAAAACCAATCCGCCGCTGATACCATTGATAGACTGATTGAGGTTGATTTCACCAGTAACATTGAAATAGAGATTGCGTGCCACCGCAAAATCGAAGCCCAGCACAAGATTAACCGGTACGGCATTGGCGTTGTTTTCAACGATGAAATCAACATCAAGGGCCGCCATCAGCCCCACAATGCCAGCACGTCCGCTAATCATCGCTCCGGCATCAAAACCGGCACCGAGCCCGCCAGCATGACCACCAGCATAGAGGTCAAGGCGAATCGAAGATGAGCGGTATATTCCAAAGCGTACATCGCCGCCGACATAAAGCCGATAAGGCTGCGCGCCAGCGCCAATCCGTCCGTTGATGTTGATAAAGTCAAAAACCCCATAAGTGAGTTGACCGTGGAAAATAAACCCCGTGTAAGGACTGAAGACGATACCGGGCTGGGCAGCAATGAGCCATTCTCTACTGCCAGCAGCAACTCGCAAGGGTGGCGGCGTGCCAGCTTGTGTCACATCGCTAAAAAGGCTCAGCGAAAGCAAATGTATGGCAAGGAAATAGCTGAAAGTTGTGGGTTTTTTTAGCATGCTTGAAAAGTTTAGGCGTTGAGCAAAAGGAGTAGAAAGATAAAAAATCGCTCAGAAGGTAAAAAAATGAGGATTTTGCCAAGAGCGAAGCGGCAAATGATGAGTGACACAAAAAGGCAGTGGCAAAGCGTCGCAAAACCATATTTGGCGAAAGCGTGTTAATTTTATTCTAACAAACTTCGCAAATGTGAAACTCGACGACATCTTCCAGCCGATTGAATCGGAATTGCAGATTTTCCAGCAGCGCTTCAAAGAAGCCATGAAGTCCGAAGTAGGGTTGCTGGATAAGGTTGCAAACTACATTCTCAAGCAAAAGGGCAAGCAGATTCGTCCGACGCTGGTACTACTTTCGGCTAAAATTGCAGGTGGCGTAACCGACTGTACCTACCGAGGTGCTACGCTGGTTGAGCTCTTGCACACAGCAACGCTCATCCATGATGATGTTGTCGATACTGCTGATATGCGCCGTGGCATTCCTGCCATCAATGCCTTGTGGAAAAACAAAGTCGCCGTGCTCATGGGAGATTACTTGCTCTCGCGCGGTTTGCTGTTGGCGCTCAAGCACAATGACTACTTGTTTTTGACAATTGTCTCTGATGCAGTCAGACGCATGAGCGAAGGAGAACTGTTACAGATTGAAAAGACGCGCTATCTCGATATTGATGAGACGACCTACTTTCGTATCATTTCCGACAAAACTGCATCGCTAATTGCAACAGCCTGTGAAATTGGTGCAGCAAGTGCGAGCAATGATAAGGAAGTGCAAAGGAAAATGCGCGAGTGCGGCGAAGCCGTTGGCATTGCATTTCAAATTCGAGACGATATTTTGGACTACTTGGGCGATAGCAACGAACTTGGCAAACCAATTGGCGGAGACATCAAAGAAAAGAAAATTACCCTGCCGCTAATTTACGCCATGCATCAAGCCCCAGAAACGGAACGGGAAGAGATTATCTCGATTTTGAAAAGCGATAGAAAACGTGCGCTCTTTAGCCAAGATGTAGTAGACTTCACGCGCCGCTACAAAGGTATTGAGTATGCAGAGGAAGCGGCACAAAAATACGCCGCTCGTGCTATGGCGGCGTTAGAACCCTTCAAGGATTCACCCAGCAAGGCGGCTCTGCAGAAACTCATCGGTTATGCCATAAAACGCAAAAAGTGACACGCAACCTTTTGAGTTTCTGCGCAAAGTTCCTTAGCTTGTGGCGCTTACTTCTAACCATCTCGAACGCCTCAGAAAGATGAAAACTCTAAACCGAGTGTTGTCTGCTGCTATCGCGTTTGCTTTGACCACCGCTTTTAGCCTGCTGCTGGGCTGGCATACGCATAGAGCAGCGGGCGTGCAAGTGTGGTTACCTGACGACTGGAGAATAGAGATGCCCAGACCAGACTATCTGGCAGCAACAAGCCCCGACGATGAAGTCTATGTCGGATATATCGTCTCAAGTGCGCAGGAAATGGACGCTACGTTAGAGAGTTTGGAGGAACAGCTAAAAGGGGTAGTTGAGGATGCAAAGTTTGACAAAACTCACGATGACTTCAGCATCAACGGCATGCCTGCATGGGGCTTTGGCGGAACGGGCACATACCATGGGCAGCCTGTGGAAATGCGCATTGAGCTTATCTATACGCCGAAGAAAAAGGTGCTGATTTTGGTGGTCGTGGGCTCACACGCTGGATTGGAGCATCATCTCGATGAAGTCAAGACCATCATGCGCAGCATCCGCAGAGCTTGAGGCGAAGTAGAACAGGTCAGGCATGCTGCATCAAGAGAGAATTTTGACTGCATCGCCAAGGCGAAGAACTTTGCCAACCTCGCTGGCGGCAGCCCTTGTATTAACACCCAAGCGGTAAAAGTGACTAAAGCGTGAAGGTTCTGCCCACATCGGTAGTGTTTGGCGTCGGCGTTCTGAAAAAATTTTCTGGAAACTGCGATAGACATCACCGCTGAGCGAATTGCGTGTGGGCACCACGCATCGCGCACAAGGCTTTACGCCTTCATAAATGGCTGAACCAATTTGGAACTGCACACTTTCCTCGTCTGCACCGTAGAGACGGTCTTCCCAGAAAGCATCCGCCTCGCCCAAAATCAAATTTACACGAAACCGCCGCATCACTTCCTCGGTGCTCAAGTCCGCAAACCACTGTGCAACTTGCTGCAAGGAAGCATGTGCCACAACAGTTGCGCCCGGAGCATCTTGGTCGTCTGGAAACCCATGCTGAGCATTGTGCGCAAGAAAAACACGGAAGCCGAAGTAATCGCTGAAGTATTCCTGCAAGCGCGCGGGCTCATGCCGCAGGTGAAATCGATGTGTGCCGACGCGTGGAGCAGAGAGCGTTACGACTTCATGTTCAAGCTCGAAAGTTGCCCGAATGTGATGAATCGCAGGGAAGCGTTTGGCATTGACGAAGCGGTGCTCGGCATCCACTAATGCAAATTCACGGTCGTACTGAAGGGCACCGCCATACACAACAGTAGCTGATGAGAGTTCCAGACCATCCAGCGATTTGATAGGGTAGATAAAAATTCGTTCCAAGATAGGCATAGGCAAGCAAGATTGAGCAAGTTGGCACAAGACTCAAGATGCGGACAAAAATAGCACGGCAAGGCATTAGACCAGAAGAAAATCAATTGTGCGGCGTTTGGTATCCACTGCGTAGACTTTAATTCTGACAGTTTGACCAAGCTGATAGCGGCGGTGAGTGCGTTTGCCAACAAGCGAATAGGTGCGCTCATCAAACTCGTAGTAATCATCCGACATGTTTTTGATATGCACCAAGCCTTCAACGCCCATATCATTGAGCCGCACATAGATGCCAAAGTCTGTTACCCCTGAAATAATCCCAGTGTAGATATTGCCAATGTGGTCGGAGATATATTCGACTTGTTTGAGTTTAATGGAATCGCGCTCGGCTTCGGTGGCATTGCGTTCTTGCTCGCTGGCATGTTCGCAGATTGCAGGAATAAGAGCGTTTAGTTTGCGCAACCGCGGCTTAGATAGCTTGCGCTGGCTCTGACGCAAGGTTTCATACTCATAGAGCAGACGATGCGTAACAAGGTCAGGGTAGCGGCGAATGGGCGAAGTGAAGTGCGTGTAGAAATCAAAGCCAAGACCGTAATGACCGATATTATTTGGCGAATAGACAGCTTTTGCCATGGAGCGTAGGGCAATTTCAGAGACTAAATACTCAACCGATGTGCCTTTGACATCTGCAAGCAGTTTGCGCAGTGCTTGCGATGTTGCCGTTTCATTGTTGAAGGCATTTTTTTTGAGCTCGAGCTCATAGCCCAAGCGTTTAACGAAAGCCGCTAAGGTCTTGATTTTTTCAGGGTCTGGGGCATCATGCACACGGTAGATGCTGGGGTAGTTCAGCTCGCCATTCTGGAAGTAGGTTGCAATATGTTTAGCAACCGTGCGATTAGCCAGTAGCATAAATTCTTCAATCAGACGATGGCTATCCAGACGAACTTTACGCATGACCTCAATAGGCTTGCCACTTTCATCGAGCTTGAACTTTATCTCTTCAGTGTCAAAATCTATTGAGCCATTGGCAAAGCGTTCTTTGCTAAGAATTTTGCTAAGTCGGTGCAGTGCGTGCAGTTGCTCATAAAATTCGCCTTTGCCAGCGTCGAGAATAGCTTGAACTTGCTCGTATGTAAAGCGTCGCCGTGAGCGAATAACTGTTTTAGCAATCTGGTAGTCGAGAACTTTACCATAGTGTGTCATGGTAAAAAAGACCGAGTATGCCAGCCGGTCGACATGCGGATTGAGACTGCAGATATTTTCTGAAAGATTTGAGGGTAGCATCGGAATAACACGATCGACAAGATAGACTGATGTGGAGCGACGGCGAGCTTCTTCGTCTAACTTTGTGCCTTCACGAACATAGTGTGAAACATCAGCAATGTGAACACCAACCAGATAAAGCCCACCATCGAGCATTTCAATCGAGAGTGCATCGTCGAAGTCTTTGGCATCGTAGGGGTCAATGGTAAAGACAATTTTATCGCGGCAGTCGATTCTATTGGCAAGGTCTTCATCGGTAATGGTATCGCTCAATTTGTTGGCTTCAGCAAGTACACTTTTGGGGAAGGTTTCATCAATACCCCACGCACGTGCAATGGCAGCAACTTCGACTTTGGAGTCGCCAGATTTGCCTAACACCTCAATGACTTTGCCACTGAGAACATCATCGCGTACAAACTGCAGTTTGCCGACAACGACCTTATCTCCAGCTTTAGCCGTTTTAGCATCTTTGAGCGAGATGAAAATTTCTGGCAAAATGCGATTGCTATCAGGAATGAGCTGAAAGTCTTTGTTGCGGCGTTTGAGAACGCCAACAAGTTCTGTGCGGGTACGCTCAACTACTTCAACAAGTTTGCCTTCGAAGCGGCGAGAAAAAGATTCGCGGTTGGCGTGCAAGTCAAGCGGTGCCATTGTTACGCGAACCTTCACAATATCGCCATCCAAAACTCTGCGTAGCTCAGTGGCAGGCAAGAAAATCTCATCGTCATAGTCTGCGACGCTGACCAGTCCGTAGCCATTGGGATGCGTTTTCAGTGTGCCTTCATAGATTTCGCCGACTTTGAAGCGCTGTTTGGGCGGCGGCACAAAGGGAGCAACTTTGGTGTCGGCATGTAGGGCGAGCTCTTCGCGTACACGGATAACTTCAGGCAAAGGAGCAGCACTGCGGGCAAGGCTATAGCGCCGCTCCGCATCCTTGTCTAATGCCCCTTCTTCATGGAGTTTGTGTAACACATACCAAAAGCCCGGCAGGTCGTCATCGGAAAGATAGCCCAGTTCAGCGGCAATTTCGCGAGAGCGAAAGGCTTTGCCGTCATGGACAGAAAGAAAATTCAAAATTTCGGCGGCAATAGTTTTTTCGCCCTGGCGAATCAGAAACTCTTTGACACGCTCTATATCATCGGGGCGCGGACGATTTGAACCAGTACGCTTAGAGTTGCTACGGGGTTTGCGCTTTTTAGGCATAGATTACTTTCGGCTTGAAATCCTCAATGCAAAGTCTATGCTGACACTGCGCAATATCGTCGGCATCGTTACTTGCAACAATTAAAATGATGTTTGGGCGCTGCTGGGCAACATAATCCCAAAGCAATGCAATGCCATGACGGTCTAAAGTTACCGTAGGCTCATCGAGCAAGTAAACTATTGGGGCAGCGGCAAAAGCATGAACAAATCGCAATCGCTGGGTCATACCAGAAGAGTAGGTACGAACAAATTTGCGGCAAGCGGTTGCAAGAGCAAAATGCTCAAAAAGCGATTCAACTTGATGTAAATTAGGTGTGATGCCTTTAGCGCGAAGTGAAAAGAGCACGTTTTCCAACCCTGTTAAATCATCATAGAACTGCAAATATGGCGCAACAAAACCAATGTAACGGATTTGCTCGGTTTTTTCAAGTGCTTGACCGTGGCGCAAGTAGGTGATGCGACCCTGCGTCGGCGTGCTAACTCCAGCCAACAACCGCATCAAGGTAGATTTTCCACTGCCATTTGCACCTTGAATAGCAAGGCTATCGCCTAGGCGAAGTTCAAACGAAAGCTGCTCAAAGATGCAACGACGGTCGTACTTTTTTTGAAGATTTTCAGCGCGCAGTACCATAGTAGAGTGTTGAGACAAGTTAAACAGATGTTGTAAACTTTGAAAGAGCATCCATACTTGCCGTGCATGCGGCAAGCTAAAAACCGTTAGTCTGACTTGTAAAAATCCCTGTATATTTGCGGCTAAAACTTTACGAATGATATTCGGCTTGAGTATCAATATCCAGCGCCCCGATGCGCTGAGTATCTCTGAGGCGCTCATTCAGTGGTTTAAGGAGCGCCAGATTGACTTTGTGGTAGAAAAAACAGCCGCCAAGATTTTGGGCGAGAAGCGTCGGTGCAGTCTGGAAGCGTTAGGCAAAGAAAGCGACGTGTTGCTCTCACTTGGTGGCGATGGCACGCTCTTGCGTCTGGCGCATTATGCCAACTCAAAGCCAATTCTGGGTATCAATCTGGGACGGTTAGGCTTTCTGGCAGAGTTTACCGTCGAAGAGATGTACCCTGCTATTGAGCGCATTTTGAAAAAAAATTACACGCTGGAGATACGTACCCAGCTTGAAGCGACCGTCAGCATAGGCAAGAAAAAGAAGGTGTTGCGAGCCCTAAACGATGTCATTGTCGAGCGAGGGGGCTATCCGCGCATTCCCACCATCACACTGCGTATTGATAACCATCTTGTCAGTGATTATCGTGCTGATGGACTGATTGTCTCGACCTCAACAGGTTCAACAGCCTATTCCATGTCAGCGGGCGGTCCTATTATTGTGCCAAAATCCAGAGTGTTTGTCATCACACCAATCTGCCCACACATGCTGACTGTGCGCCCAATTGTCGTCAGCGAAGAAAAGCAAATTGAGCTATCGGTAGAAACGCCCGATGAAGGTTTCATACTAAATTGTGACGGTAGTCAGCAATTGAAACTGACCACGCAAGCACGAGTACGAATTCGAAAGTCTGACATTGGTATCAGCATTATTGCCAATGAAAAACGCAACTACTACGATGTGCTGCGCCAAAAATTTCTTTGGGGAAAAGAGTATCTCTAAGTGCATTGCAATCCTACTTGCACTGATAGGGCTACTGGAAACACAAGCCTGTACCACGACCAACATAAGTGCCAGTCGTAACGAGCCTGCGCCCGATATGGTGCTAGGACAATGCTCATGGGAAGACTGGCAAAAAGAAGCCAAATGGGACGATTACAGCGCAAGTGACTATGTGCCCGATAGTGCTGCCATACAGCGCCTTACCACACTGGCTGCAAATCCAGAAATCACCTTCTTGGTGTTTGGAGCAAGCTGGTGCGGAGACAGCCGAGATGGTCTTCCAAAAATTTACAAGGTATTTCGTGCCGCTAAAATTGAGCCGCAGCGTGCCACGCTCTATGGCGTCGATCGCAAAAAGCGCGAGCAGACGGGCATGGCGGAAAAATTTCAAATCAAGCGAGTGCCGACACTAATTGTGCTCAAAGGCGGCAAAGAAATTGGCAGAATCGTCGAAGTCCCGATGCTAAGTTGGGAAAAAGATTTGGAGCAATTGCTGTCAAAATAGTCAAGTTGTGCCGTGCAAACGCCTCCGAAGAAAGTGTTGGTGTTGGTCGGTCCGACGGCATCTGGCAAGACCGCTTTGGCTATACCTTTAGCAGAACAACTGAATGCAGAAATTATCTCTGCAGACTCACGGCAAATTTACCGCGAACTGACAATTGGCACAGCAAAACCCTCACCGCAAGAGCTGGCACGCGTGCCACATCACTTCATCAATGAACTGTCTTTGCCAGCGCCATATGATGCCGGAATATTCATGAGTGAAGCACGAGAGCGCATTGCGAAAATTTTCGAGCGAGGCAAAATCCCACTCGTGGTTGGTGGCTCTACGCTCTATGTGCAAGGTCTTGTCAGAGGGTTTTCTCCCCTGCCTAAGGGCGACCCTGCCATTCGCAAGCGCCTATATCAGGAGCTGGCAGAGCTAGGCAAAGAAACCCTCTATGCCCGTCTGAAAGCGCTCGATGAGGCTCAAGCCCAAACCCTAGACCCGACAAAAACCCAACGACTGGTCCGAAGTCTGGAGATTATTGAAATTACAGGACAAAAGGTTTCAGAACTCAAACAAGAAATGCTGCCGCCGCCATTTGAGGTCGTGATGGTCGGCTTAGAAATGCCACGTGAAAAGCTCTATGAGCGTATCAACCGACGCGTAGAAAAAATGATGCAGGAAGGTTTCTTGGAAGAAGCAAAGATGCTATATGAACGATTCGGAGAACAGCATGACTATGAAAAGATTAATGCACTGCAGACCGTAGGCTACAGAGAACTCTTCGAGTATTTTCGTGGCAAGTACACACTAAGCGAAACCGTGGCACGCATTCAGCAACATACACGAAATTATGCCAAACGGCAACTGACCTTTTTCAGAAACAAATTCAAACTGACTTGGATAGAAGCGCCCCAAACCGAGCAAGATATTGCATTTGCGCTGCAAAGAGTTATTTCTATATTCACTCGCTGAATCTTGCGAACACACCTGACTCTATCAATGAAACTGACGATTGAACACAAAAAGGGGCTCACTATTCTGAAGTTGCAGGAAAAACGTCTGGATGCTGCCATTGCTCCTCATCTGAAATCTAAGCTAGTGATATTGATTGAAGGCGAGGGCGAAAAATATCTCGTAATTGACCTATCCCAAGTGCAAGCTATCGATTCCAGTGGCATTGGAGCCTTACTGCTTGCCCACCGCAACACCTTGGCACATGACGGTTTTGCCGCAATTGTTGGTGTAAATGAGCAAGTCTATGACTTGCTAAAGATGACCCAACTGGATAAGCAACTCTACATCTTTGACTCCATTCGAGACGTGCTGAACAATCTCGAAACAGTCGAAACAGACGATGAGGATGCCGACGAGGATGAACCTGAAAAGACATCAAAATCTTCCAAGCCTGCACCCGCTGTAGACTTAGACGAAAGCGAAAACCTCTTGGACGAAATTCCAGAACTTGATGAAGAAACCCTTGATGAACTGAACCTTGACCTGGAAGAGATAGAGGATTTAGAGCTCTCGGCAGAAGACGAGCCAAAGCAAAAGGAAAAGAAAAAGAAAACAAAGCGCTCGACAACGAAGACCAAAAGCACGACCAAATCACGCAAAAACACGGAAAGCAAAACGAAAAAGGCAGGCTCCACCAAATCTGCGACAGCAAAAGCAAAAAGCAAGAAAAAATCCAAAGCGTAAATGACCCTATTTTCAGCGCTGGATTGGACGGTCGTGGGGCTCTACCTCATCGGCATCGTCATATTCGGACTATTCAAGGGTGGAAAGCAAAATTCTGCGCAGGATTATTTTCTATCCGAGAAAAAAATTCATTGGTTGGTTGTAGCACTCTCTATTGTTGCCACAGAAACATCGTCACTGACCTTTATTTCTGTGCCGGGGATTGCCTACAGCGGCAATTTTAATTTTTTGCAATTGGCGCTGGGCTACATCGTTGGGCGAGTGGGCGTTGCCTACTTCCTGCTGCCACGCTACTATCAGGGAAGTTTGACAACGGTCTATGCCTTGCTCGAGAGCCGCTTCGGCTTGAAACTACGCCGCACAGCATCAGTGGTCTTCATCATCACGCGCATCTTTGCGGATGGAGTGAGGCTCTACGCCACTGCTATCCCGCTGGTCGCCATCTTTCGTGGCTATCAACTGTTTTCAGAGGCGTCGGAGCCAATGCTGTACGCTGGTGCCATTTTAGTCATTGCCGCAGCAACCCTCATCTATGTGCAGTTTGGCGGCGTGCGCGCCGTCATCTGGACCGACTTGGTACAGCTTTGCATCTACATTCTGGGCGGCATCGTCGCCGTGGTGCTTATCAGCGAAAAACTGCCAGCGCCAATGGAGGCGCTCTCAGAAGCCTACAAGCAAGGTAAGTTCGCCGTCTTTAACTTCAGTTGGCAAAATCTGTGGTCGTCGCCATACCAGTTCTTCTGGGCGCTGATTGGTGGGGCGGCACTCTCTATGGCATCGCATGGTGCAGATTACATCATCGTGCAGCGGCTATTTGCAACGAAAGAACTGCGTAGTAGTCAAAAAGCAATTATCGCCAGCGGAATTATCGTGCTTGGACAATTTGCCCTGTTTCTGCTCATTGGTGTATTGCTCCATGCGTTCTACAACGGTATAGCCATGCGAGGCGATGAAGTGTTCCCAAAATTTATCGTCTCGGGCTTACCAAGTGGCATAGCTGGTTTGGTTGTGGCGGCAATGCTCTCGGCGGCAATGTCGACGCTCTCAAGCTCTATCAATGCGATTGCAAGTTCAACCGTCTTTGACCTCTACGCTGCCACGGCACGCGGCAAGCGTGCCACGCCTGAAGAAAAACTCAAACTCTCCAAGCTCATCAGCCTGATTTGGTCAATCGTGCTGACGCTGTCAGCTATCGCCTATCTTGGACTAAGTCGGTCAGTGGTAGAAATTGCATTAAGCGTGGCATCTTTCACCTACGGGGGATTGCTGGGCGTCTTTTTCCTCTGCCTTTTCTTTGAGCGCATCGAAAGCCACGCGGCAATGATAGGATTTCTCACCAGCATCGCCGTCATGACACTGATTATCACGCAAACCTCCATTGCATGGACACTCTACACCATCATTGGACTGGCAACAACGCTACTTGTAGCGCAGGTAAGCTCATGGCTATTCAAGCCGCAGACAGTGTAGGCAACTGCATGATGCATCGTGCCTGATGCAAAGGAAGTCAGACAAGCAAGAATCCAAAATGAAAAAGGCTCGTGCAAAGCATCACAGTAACTGCCACGCACAAGCCTTCAGCAATTAGCCAATGCCAACAGAAAGCCCATCACGAACGGTCGTGGGACTGGCTGGTTCGCTCGATGCAGGTTTGTTGGAAATATGCCGCACAGGTAAGCGGCGGCTGACCGGGCTTTGCGGCACAAACCAGCGCTCAATTTCATATGCCTCAAGCAAGAGCTGCTTGTCAATACCGACTCGGGCGCGCACTTCGCCCAAAGGCAAGTCAAGCAAGGGACGAAAATCAATCTTGTAGATTTCTTTGCACGGCGATTTGATGCCGCACTCGACGCCTAAATCGAAAACCTTCAAATCGTTGTCATCAAAGCGATATTCTTTGGGATAAAGATGCTGTGTAGCAAACTTGAAGAAGTTGCGCTGCCATGAAGAAAGTCGCTTGCTAGTGCCCATCGTAAAGCCGATGACGAAGGCTTCATCTTGAGCCAGCAAACCTCTACCCAAAAGGACATGGACGCAATCGTGCCCAAAAAGGTCAATCGCGCCAGTAAGCGCAATTGGGCTTTTTGGATTTTCTAACATCTTGACTAACCAATTGATTTCGCTCTGCGAGTATCCGGGAAGTGAGTCATAGACTTCGCGCAAGGTCAGCGTGTCGTTATTCAAGCCGGGATTCCATTCCATCCAATGCATGATGCCCTCCTTAGAAATTAAGGCAAATTTAAGATTTTTGTGCCTTGCACGAAGACAAACTTATGAAAATGAAGCGAGATTTTCAAATGCACACGAAGCTAAAACAGGCGAGGTATAGTCAAGAAAATTTCAAAAATGCCCTTTTTCTGCATAAAAACGCAGATTTTTGCATATTTATGCAGTCTCGACCGAGACAAAATCGGACATGCGTGAAGAGAGCTTTATTACCGCTTGGTAATAAAATGGGTGGTTTAATTTTTAAGGTATTAGTCGCGCTGGCGCGGGTCTAAAGCATCTCGCACGCCATCGCCGACGAGGTTAAAACACACGACTGTCAGCACGATAGCAAGACCGGGAAAAGTTGAAATCCACCAGTGATTGAGCAGGTTGTCGCGCCCTTCGCTGATGATGTTGCCCCAGCTGGGCGTCGGTGGTTGCACCCCTAAGCCAAGAAACGATAAAGCCGCCTCAACCAAGATGATGTTGCCAATGCTAAGTGTGGCGGCAACAATAACTGGCGTGAGCGCATTAGGAATGAGGTGGAAAAAAATGATGCGCAAATCTGAAAAACCTAATGCTTTGCAGGCTTGCACAAAATCTTGCTCCTTGAGCGAAAGTGCCTGACTGCGCACAATGCGAGAGACATTCATCCAGCCCGTCAGCGAAATGGTCAGCACCACGAGAAAAATGGAGTTGCCAAAGAGCGCAATGACTATCAAAATCAAAAAAATGCGTGGGAAGGCAATCAGCACATCCACTGTGCGCATGATGAGGTTATCAATCACTCCGCCGAAATAGCCTGCCGTAATGCCAAGCACGGTGCCAATCGTGATGGAAATAAACACCACCAAAAAACCAATTGAAAGCGAAATGCGAGAGCCATAAATGACACGGCTAAAAATATCGCGCCCGTATTGGTCTGTGCCGAGCAGATAAAACTTTTTGAGCACAAAGTCGCCATCGGCTAAGTCGTGGCGCATAAGCTGACGCGTGCGAAAATCCTGCTTAAGAATAACCGTATCGCCCACGATGTCAAAGGATGTTACAAACACCTTTTGTTCGGTTTCGCCGCGCAGGCGTAGCCACCAATTTTGCTCAATAAGTGCATTGACCAACTTTGCCGTAAAAGTGCTATCCTGACGCAAAGGAATTGAAAAAGACTTCTGGGCTTTGAGTTTGAGTGCCGTCAAGGTCGAGAGTGGCGGACGAAATGCCGTTACGATAAAATCTTGCTGGTCGTTGGGTTCGTAGGGCGCAAGGAAGGGTGCCAGTAATGCTGTGGAGTAAAGCACGCCGACAATGACTAATGCAACCACGGCAACCGTTCGTTTGCGAAAAGCACGCCATGCCAGTTGCCACAGACTCAAACTGCGGCGAGCAGTGTGACCTGCAGCCAGAATCTGTTTGTATCGCCGATGCGCAAACACATAAACAAATACCACGCCGAAGACGAGATACAAGGAGCCAATCCAAAACTCAATTACATCTGCCGTGAACACATCAACAAAGTCGGGCAAAGACACCCCAAGCAGCAGAAGCGATAAGAAGAAGGATTTTAAGCCACCAACAAATAGTTCAAATCGGAAAAAAATGACAGATAAAAAGATAATCGCCGCGCCCATGAGCAGCACGCCTGAAAAGGTTTTGCCTAAGCGCAGCAGTCCAAGACCTGCAATCAAGCTATCGAGAGGCGACGGCTTGATGTGCGCATAAGGCGACGAAGGTGCGCCAACCTCACCAAGCGGAGATTCCGACGCAGGCGAAGAAACCGTTTCAGATGTACGTTCGGTGTATTCAGGCATCAGGTCAAAAGTTTTAAGAAAATAAAGAAAAGCATTTATATTCGCTCGGCTCTCTAACCAATCACTTATCATCTATGCAGAAGTTCATTCTTATCCTGCTCTTGCTCCTATCATGGGCGCAATTAGGCATGGCGCAGCGCGCTGGGAAAAGCGAGAAATCGCCACGGAAGAAAATTGAATTTGTCGAGTATGATTTGCCAAATGGTTTGCATGTCATTTTGCATCAAGACCGCTCTTTGCCGATTGTGGCAACATATATGCTCTATCATGTCGGCAGCAAAAATGAGCGCCCAGACCGCACGGGCTTTGCACACTTCTTTGAGCACCTGATGTTTGAAGGCACAGAGAACATCAAACGCGGACAAATTGATAAACTTGTCTCTGGTGCAGGCGGCAGTCTCAATGCCTCCACATCCTTCGACCGCACCGACTACTACTTGATTTTACCCTCGAATCAGCTCAAACTGGCACTTTGGATTGAGTCGGAGCGCATGCTGCATGCCAAAATTGATTCCATTGGCGTTGAAACACAGCGGCAAGTCGTCAAGGAAGAACGGCGGCTACGCTACGAGAACCGTCCATATGGCACCGTGTTCTTCAACATGGCAGCCTTGGCGTTTGAAGGAACACCCTACGCATGGACCCCAATCGGCGAAGCACAGTATATCGACCAAGCCTCTATTGAAGAATTTCGAGAGTTCTACAAGAAATACTATGTGCCGAACAATGCCACACTGGCGATTGCAGGCGACTTTGACCTTGAAGAAACCAAGCAGTTGATAGAGGCTTATTTTGGCGAGATTCCGCGTGGCAAAGACATTGAGCGACCGAAAATTGAATTTGCGCTGCAAACGGCGCCAAAGTATAAAGAAGTCGTCAAGGACAATACGCCTCTGCCAGCCACAATTCATGTGTGGCGAGCCACACACCAGCGAGATAAAGATGCCTTCGCTCTTGAAATTCTGGCATCGGTATTAGCAAACGGCAAAAGTGCACGCCTCTACAAGCGCATGGTGGAAGATGAACAGGTTGCTGTAAATCTATCGGTCTTTCCGTTCTTGCAGGAAAGTGCGGGTATGATAGCTGTCCTTGCCATTGGCAATCGTGGCGTGGAGATTGAGACTTTGGACAAGATTATTGATGAAGAAATCAAAAAGATTGTCGAGAAGGGCATCACTGCAGAAGAACTTGAAAAAGCTAAGAATCAGAAGGAGACAGAATGGGCAAATGCCTTCGGCTCAATGTTTAGCCGCGCTGTCAATTTGGCTAATTATTACCGTTTCTACGGCAATACCAATCTCATCAATACAGAGTTGGAGGAGTACTTAAAGGTAACACGTCAAGACGTGCAGCGTGTGGCAAAAAAATATCTCACTGAAAAGAACCGCTCGCTGATACATTACCCAACACCAGACAAAAGAAAATCAGTAGAACCCAAACCAAACGCAATCATGTCAAGACTCGCATT
>PHFL01000050.1:0-1539 GCA_002794105.1 Candidatus Thermochlorobacter aerophilus
CCTGTTTCGGCGTTGCCGAAACGTCCCTCTCCTTTCGCAAGGAGAGTGACGTCGCGCAGCGACAGGGTGAGGTTACACTCCCCGCTCCTTGTGCTTTTTTGAACTATTTTCAGTGTAGTAAGTCTTTTAATTCACCAAGTATGAAAGTCTCTTTTCTCGCATTGATTGTCGCGCTTTCGCTCGGCAAATCCTTCGCCGAAGAACCAAAGAAAACCGATTTACCGAGACGCGAGCGGCTCATTTCGCTTTTCTCCAACGATTCAACTGACAAGCATGAACGCTTGGCGATGCCAGTGCTTTCGCTGAACCGTCCGCTCGTGATTGATGGCGAATATGTGGCTTACAATGATGCAGGCGTGGTTTCAGCGGCAATGCCCTTGAAGCCGTTGCGCTCTCCGTTGATTGCGGTTGCATTTTCAGCCGTTGTGCCGGGCGCAGGGGAGTTTTATGCCGAAAGTTATTGGCGTTCCGCGCTTTTCTTTGTCGCCGAAGTTGCCCTGTGGGCAACGGCACTTCATTATCAAAATATCGGTCGACAAGGTGAGCGCGATTTTGTCGCCTTCGCTGATGGGCTTGCGCCAAACGGACAAGGCTTCGCTAACGACGGCAGAGCAAGATGGGACGCAGTTCGCTTCGCAGAACGCTTGTCAGAGATTTACACAACGGAACGCTTCCTCAATTCAGGGCTCGTGCCAAACGCCAATCAAATCCGACAAATGGCCGCCGAACTTGGCACGCCGCAACGCTTGAACGAAATTCGCAATCGTGATTACCGTTTTCTCAATGCGTTTGAGCGTATTGCCGTTTCCGCCGCTAACAATGCTACGCTTTCGCACACGCTTCCGCCCTACGGCGACCAGCAGTATTACGAACTCATCGGCAAATACAGCGAGTATGCGATTGGGTGGTATGATTATGATGTGTCGCGAATGGACAATCGATTTGAGGTTCACTCGGCAGTTTATTTGCAGTATGCCTCCATGCGCGGTATGGCAAATCAAAATCTGAAAACGGCTTCGAACTTTTTTTCGCTTGTGGTGCTGAACCACGCGCTTTCCGCTTTTGATGCGCTCATCGCCGTCAATCAATACAACGACCGTATTCGCACCTCTCTTCAATTTCAGCAAGATGCGATGACACAAACCCTTTACCCATCTGCCTCTGTGGCGATTTCGTTTTGATGAATCTCAAAGAAGAGATTGTTGTTGTAAATCACTTCTTCACGTTCCATTGGCGCAAGGTTTCCATGAAGCGATAGTTTGTCAGGTCGTAGGAGATAGGTGTAATGGAAATATAGCCGTGCCGTACGGCATATTCATCGGCTTCTAAACTGTGGTCGTAGAGTGTCATAACACCGCGAAGCCAGTAGTAAGGCTGTCCGTAGGTATCGCTTCGCTCGACCATTTCTTCTTCCCATTTTGATTTTCCTTGTGCGGTAATCATCACGCCTTTGATGTCTTTTTCAGCAGTTTGGGATGTTGACCGTGAGCAAGTTTCAGCGGGTAAGCCGTGTTTGAGACTTGCACAGCCAGTTTGCGC
>PHFL01000050.1:7458-8598 GCA_002794105.1 Candidatus Thermochlorobacter aerophilus
GAGTTCGGCGGCAAAAAAGAACATAGTGAGTAGGAGTAGAAATAGGCGCATGATGCTCATGTGTTTATGCATTGTGATAGACTTTCAAAACCGTGTCGCGTAATGCGCCACCTGCGTCAGAGCAAAGGAACATAATGCTTTCCGCAATCACTTCGGGCTTCACCCAATCATCAAAATTCGCAGTCGGCATTGAGGCGCGATTGACAGGCGTATCAATCACGCTTGGTACAACAACCGAAGACACCACGCCCACCGCATTCCCTTCGGCGTTGAAAAGTTCCGAGAGTCGAAATAACAGCGATTTTGAAAGTCCATATTCCACTGCGTAAGTGCCGTTCTTCAAATCCAATCCTGCTCTTGCACCAATGAAAATCAATCGTCCACCTTTTTGTATTTTCATCACTTCAAAAGATGGCTTTGCAATCGCCAACGCTGAATAAAAGTTGAGTCGCAACATTTTCTCAACCGAGACTTGCGAGATTTCCTTGATTGTTCCTAATGCAAACCCACCTACAAGCATCACAACAGCATCGATGCGACCGTATTTTTCCGCACATTGCTTTACAAACACTTCGGATTTCTTCTCATCTGTAACATCAAGTTCGTAGAGGTCTAAATCAGGACTCTGATTTCGGAACTGTTCATCAACTTGCACATTTGGTTCAAGTGTAACAGCGACGCGATAGCCTGATTCTAAAAACTTCTTCACGACGGCACGCCCCAGATTTCCTGCGCCACCTGTTATGATTGCATTTTTTTTCGACATTAGCTTGATTTGAGTTAACTGTTCAGAACGTGCTCACAACACCGTTGATGTTTCGTGTTCTTTTTTGAGTGCTGTGTTCTTTTGTGGAAACACAATGCGGAAGGTTGTGCCTGTGTGGCGTTTGACTTCCATTTTGCCGTTTAATTTTTTTGTGAGACTGCCTACAACAACCAATCCCATCGCATCGGGCGGCTTTGTTTCCACTCTGAACGGAATTCCCACGCCGCTGTCGCTGACCGTCATACTTATGCTTTCATCTTTCTCTTTGAAGAACGAAACAATCAGTTTGCCTCCACGACCGCTGAACGCATGTTGCAAGGCATTTGTAATCAGTTCGCCTAAAATTAGCCCAACAAGAATCGCCTCGCTGAACT